>JACRHJ010000052.1 GCA_016212105.1 Nitrospirota bacterium | reverse complement strand
TCGATGTACCAGGGCGACGAAAGGCCAAGGGCCAAACCAAACAGGTCTTTCTCGTTCATGAATCTCCTCCTGTAGTCTATCTCAGGAGAAGAGTATAATACTAAACGCTAACTTCTACCCACACAAAGTGGGAGAGAACCAGAAGATAATACGCCTTGCCTTCATCTAAGTAATCTGGATTTAAGCATATCGATATATCGTAATACGTTACCCAATGCCTTTTTCGAATCCCCCGTGCAGGCCACTCACCATGAAAATTTCCTACGAGTTTAAAGCCACGCGACTTCGCTAACTCTTTCATTATAGAGTCGACAGTGAAGAGCTGTTCCTCGAACACAGCTAAACTCCTCACCGTCTCATCTGAAAGGTAGCCTTTATTCGTCATTTCTATATCCTAATCCAAGCTCTCCCGCAACCTCTCCCATCCTCCTGTCGAGCGACCATACCGGCGTCATGGCAAGCATCGCCGATGCCAGGATGTGCATGTCCACGAAACCGAGCCCTATTCCCATCAGCCCGTAGTTCTCTATAAACCACATGAGTTCTTCATGCTCCACAGAGGCCGCCGTGGGAAGCGAACGTAGCAGCGACAGGATTTCAGCCCTGTTCGCAAGGTTACCGCAGGCGAGTTCTCCGACGATAAACGGATGACACGTGACACGGTCTTCGTCGAGCAGCTCATCGAGCCCGACATCGCCGGTACGCAGGTGCGCGATCCATACGGAAGAATCGACAATCACCATTTAGGTTGCAGACCTTCTGCGCGGTACATCCTCCAGCCCCTTTTCCGTCCCGCCAAGCCTTGCGAGCCGCCTGGCGCTTTCCCGAGAAATGAGGGCTTCGAGCCCGAGTCTGACAAGCGAGGTCTTTTCCTTGATGCCCGTCAGTTTCGCGGCCTTATCGAGCAGTTCATCTTCTATGTTGAGCGTTGTCTTCATTTTGCCCTCCCGTACATATATATCATATGTATGAGTATGTACTATTGGTCTGTGTTTGTCAACCGCATATTACAGACAAACTACCTCCCCTTCAAAACCCTCTCCGCGCAAACCCTCCCCGACTCGACCGCCGACGCCGCGCCCCCGCACCCGGGCTGCACAGTCTCGCCGACGCAGTAAAGCCCGCGCACCGGAGTCTCGACCGGCATCTTCTGGTAATGCACGCTGTCCGCCACGAGAGACGCAACCGGCGGCACGCCGAACTCAAGGACGTAGTCCTGCGGCGAGAGCACACGGCTCTCGATTATACCCTTGTGGAAGCCCGGCACAATCTGGTCAATTGCACGCAAAGCCTTGTCCGCCTGGGCAATGACGGCGGACTTCTCCGCCCCGCCCTTGGGCAGCAGGAACCGCACCGTACCTGCGAACCGCTCATGAGGCACGCCGTCAGCCGCGTCCGGGCAGGAGAGATAGCACATAGGCATATCCGGGAACTTCCCGTCCCATAGCGCGCGGAAGGCCGCCCCGAGGCTTTCCGGAAGGGCCACGTACCCGGCAACGCCCTTCTTCAGGCCCGCGCCCTTGAAAACGACGAGGACGACCGCCATCGAAAGCCCCTCACGGTAGTACGACAGTGTGTCGAGGTAACCGGCGTCGAACCGATCCTTGCCGACGAGGTCCAGGACGGTGGCCCTGATTTCCGCATTGCTGACGACGACGTCCGCAAGTAGTTCCCGCCCGTCCACGACAACGCCCTTAACTGAGCCGCCGTCCACCAGGACCTTCGATACGTCCGACTGGTAGACTATCCCGCCGCCGGAGCCGCGCACGACGTCGGCGAGAAGCTCAGGTATGCGGCCCGCGCCGGCCTTGGGGAAGAAAGCCTTGCCGTACCCGAAGCTCCTGCCGAAGAGCGCGTCCAGACAGCCGGCCGGCATGTTGTCCGGGTTGTTCCCGGCAAAGAACGCGCTTACGGCAAGGATGTCCCGGAGCCGCTTGTCGTCGGTCAGACGCTCCGCGAGGTCTGGCGTGTTGGTAATCTCCTTGAACCCCTTCATGTACGTCCGGCGCGCGAACCTGAGCCCGAACCCCGCCGACTGCCCGAAGGACAGTCCGAGCCTCGACAGCTCGCCGGGCGTGTGCATGCCAAAAGGGAGCGTAACGGCCTTCCCGTCCATGTGCACGGAAACCCTGTGCCTGACCGGCTCGACGTCTTTTGCCTTGCCGAGCAGAGCGAGCGACCCGAGCGTGTAGCCTGAGAACCGCTCCACGCCGGGGTCGAACCGGACGCCCATGAGCTGGGCGGAACGGCACCGCCCCCCCAGCTCGGACGTCTTTTCGAGGACGAGGACCCGTCTGCCGGCCTGCGCGAGGAACGCGGCCGCAGTCAGCCCGCCGAGGCCCGCCCCTATCATGATTGCGTCATACTTCATGCGAATGTTTTATGATGTCCTCTTCAGCGTCCTGCCGAAATAATTGACAAGCTCCCTTACGGTGCAGTTGCAGTGTATCACACCTTCCGGGACCTTGACACCGAACTCCTTCTCAAGCGCGGCGAGCATCTCCTCAAGCTCCATGGAGTCTACCCCGAGGTTTTCCTTCAGGCTTGCGTCGGCGGATATCTTCCTCGCCTCCAGCCCCAGACCGTCCACCAAGACCCTGCTTACGCGTTCTTCTATGGACATGACGAACCCCCTTTTGGACTGCCTTTTGTTGCGCCTTCCGTTCGTACTGCTATGTATTCGCGCCTACCGTCTTATAAGGCTTTTCAAGAACCTCCTCCTGTCGGAGTCCATCGGATCGGACTGTTGCATGTCAGTACCGTCTCCGTCTTCCGTACCTTCTATCCGCCACCTAAGCGCGGCCAGCGCGTCCCTGACGGCGGATTCGTGCGCCCTGGCAAGTGCGAGGTTCCATATAAACCCTTTAACTCCGGAGCCAAGCCTGAAGTCGGACAGGACATGCACCTCGCATGTGTCCCTGCCGGGTATGAGATACAGACGCTCGACGCCTTCGAGGGCGCCCGAGAGCTTCCTGGATATTTCCCTGCCGGCGGACGAAGACACCACCTCCGCATCCCATGAGAAGCCGAGAAGCCCGGAGATGCCGCATCGGTAGCGTGTCCCGACAACTTCCCGTGCCTGCGAGAAGCCGACACATCTGAGCCTGGAGCCCTCCGGCCACCAGTCGCCCATACCCCATTCGAGGAGCATGGGATAGATTTCTTTCGCGGACGCCCTGACCCTGATAGAGTGGTGTACTATCATGCCCCGCCCTTCCCCGGATGGATATTATGCGAAAGTTAGTCGTACAGATAGGCCTGGTCCGGCGGGCGAAAGGCGGGCGGCTTCCCGACTGCCTGCCGCATGCCCTGCACCAGAGAAACCGGGTCGACGCGAGCATGATACCAATCCCCGGAGGGCCTGTCAAGCGAAAGCTCGGAAATCCTGACCAAATCGGGCAGGTCTGCATTTATAAGGTTGACTTGGGACGCGTTTACTATTAATATAAAAGGGATTATCAAGCATTTACGGAGTTTAAGCATGATGAAGGGACGCATTACCCTCTCCACGTTGGTTTTTCTGCTGGCAGTCCTGCCTTTTATCTTCCCATGCACTTCATACGCGGCCCGGCCGCCAGAAAAAGCCGCCCTCGAAAAAGCGTCCAGCATGCTCGACCGGGTGTCCCATGACAGGAAGAAGCGCAAGTTCCGGTCGAACTGGGACCGCTGCATATCCGAGTTCGACAGGGTTATCAGGAAGTACCCGTCCTCGCCGTACTCCGGTGACGCTGCATTCCTGAAGGGTGTGGCATACGAGGGAATCTACAAAGTCACCCGCGTGCGCGCGGACCAGGACGCCGCCCTCGTCGCATACCAGTACATGATGGAGTCATACCCGGAGAACGGCCGTATCCCTGACGCGCTCGACAGGATGGGCGCCATATACCTCGACAGGGGCGACAAGAGGACGGCTGCCGGGTATTACCGGCTGCTCGCCGACAATTACCCTAAGAGCCCGCTCGCCAAGGGCGCGCTTGCGAAGCTGAAGACGCTCCCGGCGCCTGCCACGTCAGCCGCAAGACAAGCCAAGGAGCCCGCACCGGAACCCCTGTCCAGGGTCACGGAACAGCCCGCGCCAGCCTCCACCTCCACCGCTCCGGAGACAAG
The DNA here is from genome assembly GCA_016212105.1 of Nitrospirota bacterium. Lineage (GTDB taxonomy): Bacteria > Nitrospirota > JACRHJ01 > JACRHJ01 > JACRHJ01 > JACRHJ01. Next base: position 81,026 of record JACRHJ010000052.1, on the reverse strand, counting down.
CCCGTCAGGGCCAGCCGCCACAGCCGCCACAGCCGGTGCTGCCGGGACAGTAGCGGCGCCATCGACAGTCAAGGAGGCAGCGCCTCCTGTATCTTCCGCCGCGACGCCGAGGCCCGGCCTCGCAGTCGTAAGGAGCGTACGGTTCCGGAGCGACAGGGGCACGACACGGCTCGTCCTCGACGTTGACGGCGAAGTGACATACGAGTCCAGCCAGTTGACCGGACCCGACCGGGTGTTCTTCGACATCAGGAAGGCCGCGCTCGCCGCCCCGCTCATCCAGGCCCCGGTGAACATCAACGACGGTATAATAAAGTCGGTGCGTGCGAGCCAGTACGACGACGAGACGGTGCGCGTGGTGCTGGACCTCGACAGGGCGACGGGCCAGAAGTCTTTCCTTCTGACCGGGCCTACCAGGCTTGTCGTGGACGTGCACGGCAACCCGGACGCCTCCTCCTCCAGCCCCTCGCAGGCGCCCGCGCACCCGGCGGCATCGGTTGACGCGGGCCAACCTTCGGGCAGTCCGTCCGGGAGCGGGCGTCACATAACGGTGGACAGCACGTCACCCGCGCCTCCGCCGCCCGCCGTATCGAAGCCCGAACCCGCGGTGCCGGCGGTTGCCCATACGCCAACGCCGAAACCGGAACCGGCGACGATACCTGCCGCTCCCAAACCCGAACCAACTGCGGTACCGGCCAAGGCAGTTCCCCCTGAGCCCAAACCGGAGTCCAAGGCTGTCCCCGCCAAGGCGACGACGGCCTCCCCGGCAAAGCCACAGTCCACGAAGCCGGCCAGGACTTCCATCCCGGAGCAGCGCGTCCATGAGACGAGGGCGGACCTGGGCATCATAGTCCTCGACCCCGGTCACGGCGGACACGACTCCGGCGCGGTCGGCAAGTACGGGCTTAAGGAGAAGGACGTGGTCCTCGACATCGGCAAGCGGCTGCGCGACCTCATCGAGGACAGTCTCGGCTGCAAGGTGGTCATGACGAGAGACACGGACGTCTTCGTGGAGCTTAACGACAGGCCGAGGCTGGCCTCACAGAAGGAGGCGTCTCTCTTCATATCCATACACGCGAACGCGAGCAGGAACAGGAGCGCGCGCGGCATAGAGACCTACCTGCTGAACACCACGAAGGACAGGTACATCATGGAGGTCGCAGCGATGGAGAACGCGATGACCATGGACAAGATGGGCGCGCTCGAGATGATCATCACGGACCTCGCGCTGATACCCAAGCGTGAGGAGTCGCTGAAGCTCGCGCACGCGGTTCAGGCCAACCTGGTGGGCGACCTGTCCAAGACCGCGCGCACTGTAAACGACAAGGGCGTGAAGCAGGGGCCGTTCCTAGTCCTGTACGGCGCGGACATGCCGAGCATACTGACCGAGGTAGGTTTCATCAGCAACCCGGAGGAGGAGAGGCTCCTCGGCTCGGCGTCATACCGGCAGGAGGTCGCGGAGGCGATATTCGACGGGATAAAGGAGTACGTGAAGGACTCGGACGTTATGACGGCGCACAGGTGATGGGGTATGTCAGGGCCGACCTGCGTGTCGGCCCTTCTTATGTCATGTATAGATAAAGCCCGGTGGGCGGTGCACACCCTACCCGGCTGCCTTGTTCCGATGCGAATTAACTTTCAATATGACATACTGAACGAACATAGCTGCCATTGGGATAATGACAAAATAGTTCTTCGTCCCATCTTTTCTTAACCTGCAAGTCCAGCGGCGCGTGCAAAAGCGGGATAATCAAGCGATGTATTTTGGTCGTGCACAATGCGCCATTCGCCTTCTTGCAGTTGGAATACATAAATAAGCCAGGTGCTCACAGGTTTGTCTTCGGCTTTGGAGCGATACTCGTATTTTACTAATGCCATTGCCATGTCTTCACCAACGACTTTATTAACGACAGAACCATCCCATATCCAATTCGGGTCTTTGAACCACTCCTCGTGTATAGCGATTATTTCGGCAGGAGTCGTGAACACGTGTCCATTCTGAACGATCGTGTACAACGTATCTCCACGCGTCATATGAGCTTTGAAGGCTTCAATATCGCGATTTCTGATCGCGTCGAGATGATCCTGCAGAGCTTTATCAAAGTTCGGTTTTGTATTCGTCATAATTCTATTTCAGCATGAATGAGTCCGTAGGGTGGGCACGGCCCACCATCCGCTTCTATATTACTCCCCCCTCCTTCCGGGGGTGGGGCCGGTGGTGAGGGCGCACCCTATTCCCCCAGATAAGCCTTCCTCACCTGCTCGTTGGCAAGCAACTCACTGGCTTTCCCCTCAAGCGTTATCCGCCCGGTCTCGATAACATAAGCGCGGTGCGCGAGCCTAAGGGCCGCGTTCGCGTTCTGCTCGACAAGCAGGACGGTCACGCCCCGCTCGTTGATGTCTTTTATGATCTTGAAAATCTTCGAGACGACGATCGGCGCGAGGCCGAGGGACGGCTCGTCGAGAAGAAGCAGCTCCGGGCTGGACATCAGCGCGCGGCCGATTGCGAGCATCTGCTGCTCGCCGCCGGAGAGAGTCCCGCCCGGCTGACCGCACCGCTCCTTCAATACCGGGAACAGCCCGAACACCTCGTCGAGGTTCTTCTGTATGAGCGACTTGTCACGCACTGTGTACGCGCCCATGTCGAGGTTCTCGCGTACTGTAAGGCGCGAGAAGATGCGCCTCCCCTCCGGCACCTGGCATACGCCCAGCCCGACGACCTCGTCCGGCCGCATGCCGGATATGGGCCTGCCGTTGTAGCTGACCTCGCCCGACCTCGCCTTCATCACGCCGCTTATGGTCATAAGCGTCGTGGACTTGCCCGCGCCGTTCCCGCCGAGGAGCGACACTATCTCACCCTTCTCGACGCGCAGCGAAACGCCCTTGAGCGCCTCTATCGGGCCATAGAACGCATGCACGCCGTTCAGTTCAAGCATGCGCCGCCTCCTTGCCGAGGTACGCCTCGATTACCAGCGGGTCCTTCTGTATCTCCTCAGGTATTCCCTCGGCTATCTTCACACCGTGGTCGAGGACCACCACACGGTCGGATATGCCCATCACGACCTTCATGTCGTGCTCTATAAGGAGTACGGCGATACCCTTCCCGCGTATCCGGCCTATGAGGCCGATGAGGCCAGCGGACTCGTTCGGGTTCATGCCCGCGGCCGGCTCGTCGAGGAGCAGGAGCTTGGGCTTCGCGCCCAGCGCGCGGGCGATTTCGAGACGCCTCTGGTCGCCGTATGACAGGCTCCCCGCCCACTCGTCCCTGACGTCCGACAGGCCGACGAAGTCGAGGATTGTCTCGGCCTTCTCGTACAGCTCGCGCTCCTCGGCACGCACCTTCGCCGGACGGAATATCGCGCCGAGCACGCCCGCGTCCGCGCGGCAGTGCTGGCCGACCAGCACGTTTTCGAGCGCGGTCATTGCGGAGAAAAGTCTAATATTCTGGAATGTCCGGGCCATGCCGAGGGATGTGATGTCGTGCGGGGGTAGGCCGGTTATGTCCGTGCCGTCGAAGTGTACCTTGCCGGAGGTCGGAGGCGCGACTCCGGTGACGCAGTTGAAGAGGGTGGTCTTGCCCGCGCCGTTCGGGCCGATGAGCCCGACTATCTCGCCCGCGCCGACGGAGAGGTGTATGTCCTCCAGCGCCCGGAGGCCCCCGAACACCTTGGCGAGGCTCGTGACACAGAGCATGCAGTCGGACATCGTCAGCCCTTTATAGGCGGGTTAATCATGCAGGCGTCGTCCTTTGCGAAGCTGCCCTTGACGATAACCTTGCGCCCGGCTACCTTCAGTTTGCCCTCGGTGAAGAGACGCACCGCCTCAGGGTATATCCTGTGCTCCTGCTTGAGTATCCTCGCGCCGAGCGTGTCGCCGTCGTCGTCCGGCAGGACCGGGACGACCGCCTGTATGATTACCGGCCCGGTGTCCATGCCGCCGTCCACGAAATGCACCGTGCAGCCCGAGAAGCGAACGCCGTAGTCGGCGGCCTTCTTCTGGACGTGCAGGCCGGGAAACGCGGGCAGGAGCGCCGGGTGAATGTTCATCATCTTCCATGGATACGCCTCGATGAGGACCGGGGTGACCAGACGCATGTACCCCGCGAGGAGCACCAGGTCCACCTTGTGCCTGCGGAGGCTGGCGAGGACTGTCATGTCGTAGTCCTCGCGCCGTCTCCCCTTCTTCGGGTCGAGGTACTCGGCGGTTATGCCGTGCTTCCTCGCGCGTTCGAGCGCGAACGCGTCCTCCTTGTCGGAGATGACTACCGCCATCTCGGCCATTATCTTACCCGCCTCGACCGAGTCTATGATGGCCTGGAGGTTCGAGCCGCCGCCGGAGGCCAGCACGCCAATACGTGTAGTCTTAGCCAATGTACTCCACCCCCCTTTCGCCGGACACTATCTCGCCCACGACGAACGCCTTCTCGCCGGACTTCTCCGCCAGCTCTATGAACTTCTCCGCGTCGGCCCTGTCAACGACGGCCATCATGCCGAGGCCCATGTTGAAGTCGCGGAACATCTCGGCCTCGTCGATGTTGCCCTTCTCCATGATGAACCTGAAAACGGGCAGGGGCGTCCACGCCTTTTTATCGATGACCGCCGTGCAGCCCTCCGGAAGGACACGCGGCAGGTTCTCTGTGATGCCGCCGCCGGTGATGTGCGCGAGGCCCTTGACCTTCACGGATTCCAGTATGCCAAGTATCGTCTTGACGTATATCCTGGTGGGCGTGAGCAGGACCTCCGCGACCGTGCCGCCGAGTTCCGGGACGTTGTCTCCGGGGGTCAGGCCCATGCGGTCGAAGAAGACCTTGCGGGCGAGCGAGTAGCCGTTCGAGTGGAGCCCGGTGGACATCATGCCGACGACCGCGTCGCCCGGCTTGATAGTCTTTCCGTCGATGATGCTTCCCTTGTCCACGACGCCTACGACGAACCCGGCGAGGTCGTACTCGTCCGCGGTGTAGAAGCCGGGCATCTCGGCGGTCTCGCCCCCGATGAGCGCGCAGCCCGCCTGACGGCAGCCCTCGGCTATACCCTCGACGACCTTCGCGTGCCGCTCCGGGTCGAGCCTGCCGGTAGCGAAATAGTCGAGGAAGAAGAGCGGCTCGGCGCCGGTTACTATGACGTCGTTCACGCACATGGCGACAAGGTCTATGCCGACGGTGTCGTGCCTGTCGGCCATGAAGGCGACCTTGAGCTTCGTACCGACGCCGTCCGTGCCGGATACGAGGACAGGCTCCTTGTACTTGCCGGCGTTCAGGCCGAACAGCCCGCCAAAGCCGCCGATGTCGGTCATGACCTCAGGACGGAACGTGGACTTCACGGCGGGCTTTATCATGTCGACGAAACGGTTGCCCGCGTCTATGTCCACGCCTGCGGCCTTGTATGTGAGTTTGTTTTCCATGTCGGTCTCGTTGGTTTTTATGTAGGGGCAGGCCTCCGTGCCTGCCCTCTTGTCTTTACGGTGTCATTCTGAGCGAAGCGAAGAATCCGCCTGTATTCGATGAATTATGAACTTCCTGGATTCCCGCTTTCGCGGGAATGACAACCCTCGGCGCGCCGAGGGCGTCGCGCCCTGCAAAGCACATTATCACGCCATAATAAACAACCCCGGCCCGGTTGTCAACACCCGCGAGAGGCAACCAGCCGGAATTCGCCCTTTGCGACACCGGCGTCGGCCTTGACGCGGACGCCGAGGCCGCCCCGCGCCCGCGCAAGGGCCGCCTCGTTAGCCCGCCGGATGCCCTTGTATACCGAAAGCTCGGCCGGGTTCACGAGGAACTCCACGGCTTCGTTGTCATGCATGCCAGTATACCCCAGAAGCGCATCCTGCATACGAGAGAGCGCTATGGCCGACTCGACCATGTGCCCGAACGCGGGGTGGTACGGCCCGGCGAGGAGCGAGTCCTCAAGCTCGCGCCCCGGCTGGAGCCCGACACGGACGACCTTTATACCGGCCTCCCTGAACATGGTCACTGCCTTCGCGGAAAGCTCGACTGCGTCATCTATCCCGAGCGGTACATACTCTCCGCGCCTCCAGACCAGTTCAAGTGGGGAGCCTGCTATCACCAGAACCGGATAAATGCGCGCAATGTGGGGTTTTATATCAATTACACGCCGGACAGTCTCGATGAAACCCTCCGGCGTATCGCCTGGCATGCCGGGCATCACCTGGATACCCAGTTCCAGCCCAGCGTCCTTTATGAGCCCGGACGCGCGCACCGTGTCCGCCGCCGTGTGCCCTCTCGCGGACTTCGCAAGCACCGTGTCGTCCATCGACTGGACGCCAAGCTCGACGACCTCGACACCGAATGACTTCAGGAAACCGGGAGTGTCGTCATGGATATAGTCCGGCCTCGTCGACAGCCTGATTCCGTTTGCATGGCCCTTGCGGATGAACTCACGAGCGGCGGAGAGGTAGCCCTCCTGCTCGGACAACGGCAGGCCGGTGAAGCTCCCGCCGTAGAACGCGACGACCGCATGCGGGGTGTTCTTTGATAGATGTCTGGAGAGGTACTCGCGAACTTCGTCCGGCGTAGGGGCGGACTGCTGGCCGGTAATCCCGCTCTGGTTGCAGAAGACGCAACGGTGCGGGCATCCGTGGTGCGGGATGAAGACTGGTACTATGAGGTTGGGTTTGGTGGACATAGGGGGAGCCCCCTACTCGCCCCGGAGCATTTCGAGGGCCTCGCGCGCGGCCATCTGCTCGGCCTCCTTCTTGCTGCTTCCGGAGCCGCGCCCGAGCGTCTTGCCGTCGGCCTCTATCTCGACCTCGAACACCTTCTGGTGGTCGGGCCCGGACTCGTTCACGACCCTGTACCTGGGCAGCGTCCCGAACCGGCTCTGGCACTTCTCCTGCAGGTCGGTCTTGAAGTCGTATACCAGCCCGTTGGTAAGCATGGACTTGATGTCAGGCTCGAAGTTTTCTCGGACAAACCGGTAGGACGCGTCGAGGCCGCCGTCTAGGTACATCGCGGCTATTACCGCCTCAAGCGCGTTGGCCAGGAGCGAGTTCTTGTCCCGGCCACCGGTATGCTCCTCGCCCTTGCCGAGGTAGAGGAAGTCCCCGAATTCGAGCGAACGGGCGACGGAAGCGAGGCTCGGCTCGCTGACGATTACCGACCGGAGCTTGGAGAGGTCGCCCTCCTGGCTCTCCGGACAGAGCGCCATGAGCATGTCGCTGACGATGAAGTCGAGGACGGTGTCGCCCAGGAACTCGAGCCGCTCGTTGTGACCAATGGCTACCGAGCGGTTCTCGTTCGCGTAGGACTTGTGCGTCAGCGCCTGGGACAGGTAAGCGGCCTCCTTGAACCGATAGCCGAGCCTGTCTTCGAGCCCTTTGAGTCTTTCGTCTGCCATTGTTGGGCTATCAGCCGTTGAACCTCTTGAATATCAGGCAGCCGTTCGTCCCGCCGAAGCCGAACGAGTTTGACAGTGTAGCCTCGACCTTGACGTCGCGCGCGGTGTTCGGCACGTAGTCGAGGTCGCACTCGGGGTCCGGATTCTCGTAGTTTATCGTCGGGGGTACAGTGCCGGTCTCGATAGCCTTCACGCAGATTACCGCCTCGACGCCGCCGGCCGCGCCGAGCAGGTGGCCGGTCATCGACTTGGTCGAGCTTACCGGCACCTTGTAGGCGTGCGCGCCGAGCGTGGTCTTGATCGCCATCGTCTCGAACTCGTCGTTGAACTTGGTCGAGGTCCCGTGCGCGTTTACGTAGCTGATGTCCTCCGGGTTCATGCCCGCGTCGTCCATCGCCATCCTGATGCACCTGGCAGCGCCCTCGCCGTTCGGGGCGGGTGAGGTCAGGTGGTACGCGTCCCCGGTCAGGCCGTATCCGACAACCTCCGCAAGGATGTTCGCGCCCCGCTTCTTCGCGGACTCCAGCTCCTCAAGTATCAGCACGCCCGCGCCCTCGCCCATGATGAAGCCGTCACGCCCCGCGTCGAAGGGGCGGGACGCCCTCTCCGGCTCGTCGTTTCGCGTCGAGAGCGCCTTCATCGCGTTGAACCCGCCAATGCCGAGCGGGGTGATGCAGGACTCGGTGCCGCCCGCTATCATCGCGTCGGCCGCGCCGCGCTGTATGAGCTTGAACGCGTCGCCGATGTTGTGGGTGCCGGTCGCGCAGGCCGTGACCGCGGCGGAGTTCGGGCCCTTGGCCCCGAACATTATGGAAATCTGGCCGGACGCGAGGTTTATGATGAGCATCGGTATGAAGAACGGGGTTATCTTTTTCGGCCCGCGCTCCGCGATGACCTGAGCGTATTTTTCGAGCGTGGGCAGGCCGCCCATGCCGGAGCCGACCATCACGCCGACACGGGTCGCGTTCTCCTCGGTTATCTTCAGCCCGGAATGCTCCATAGCCATGGTCGCAGCGGCGACGCCGAAGTGGATGAAGCGGTCCATCTTCTTTATTTCCTTGGCCTCGATGTAGTTCGCGGCGTCGAAGCCCTCGACCTCGGCGGCGATCTTCGTCGTGAACTCGGACGCGTCGAACTGCGTGAGGAGCCTGACGCCGCTCTTCCCGGCGACAAGCCCCTTCCAGGTCTCCTCGACCCCGATGCCAAGGGGCGTTACCGCCCCGATGCCGGTGATGACCACCCTTCTCATGTCCAGAACCCTCCGGTCATTTGATAGACAAGGCCCCATGATATAGGGGCCTTGACCATTTTAATGCGTTAAGCCGACGGGCGGCGTTTAGACCTGCCCGGATATGTAGTCTATCGCGTTCTGGACGGTGGCGATCTTCTCGGCGTCTTCCTCGGGTATCTCGATGCCAAACTCCTCCTCGAACGCCATTATCAGCTCGACCGTGTCGAGGGAGTCCGCGCCGAGGTCCTCTATGAAGGACGCGCCGCCGGTCACTTCGTCCTCTTCCACGCCAAGCTGCTCGGCAATTATCTTCTTAACTTTCTCGTCGACTGCCATTTCACACCTCCGGATATTTTGAGTTGGTTATTGCTGCGTTTTACGTTTCGACAATGCTGCCAATCTGACTACATATACATCCCGCCGTTTACGTGTATCACCTGGCCGGTGACGTACGATGCGGCGTCGGACGCGAGGAAGGCGACCGCGCCCGCGACGTCCTCGGAGCTGCCCAGCCTGCCCATCGGTATCTGCTTCATAAGCTCCTCGCGTACCTTGTCCGGGAGCGCCTGGGTCATCGCGGTGTCTATAAAGCCCGGGGCGACCGCGTTCGCCGTGATGTTCCTCGACGAGTACTCGCGGGCTATCGTCTTCGTCAGGCCTATGAGCCCCGCCTTTGACGCGACGTAGTTGGCCTGACCCGCGTTACCCATCGCGCCCACGATGGATGCGATGTTGATTATCCTGCCGGTGCGCGCCTTCGACATATGCTTGAGCGCCGCCTTCGCGCAGTTGAAGGAACCCTTGAGGTTTATGTCGAGCACCAGGTCCCAGTCGTCTTCCTTCATCCGCATGATGAGGTTGTCACGTGTGATGCCCGCGTTGTTCACCAGTATGTCGAGCTTCCCGAGCGCCTCGACCGCCTTGTCCACCATCGCCTGTGCGGAAGCGGAGTCGGCGACGTTGCCCTCTATCGCTACCGACCTCACGCCGAGCGCGGCGACCTCGGCGGCCGTCTCCTCGGCCTTCGCGAGGTTGATGTCGGATACCGCCACGTCCGCGCCTTCGGCCGCGAGCATCATGGCGATAGCCCTGCCGATGCCCTGCGCGCCTCCGGTAACGAGCGCCGTCTTTCCCTTAAGTCCGGTCATCTATATCCCCCGTTTTTAACGTCTATGGATTATAGAAACTCAAGCCCAAAAGTCAAGTTAAATCCGCTTGCGGTCTATCTTGCAGCCCATGCTCAGGTAGTCGAGCATGTTGTTGAGCGTGGTCTCCGTCTCGACGTTACGGATCTCGGCGTCCTTGGTAATCCGCTTGACCAGGCCGGAGAGCACCTTGCCCGGCCCGACCTCGCAGACGACGTTCATGCCATCGCCTACCAGCGCCTTCACGCAGTCCTCCCACAGGAGCGGCATCGTGAGCTGCTTTACGAGCGACTCCCTGACGTCGGCGGCCTTCATGACGAACTTACCCGTCGCGTTGGACGCAAGAGGGACGTCGAGGTCGCGTATTTCAAGCGCGTCCAAGTCCGCCCTCAGCCTGTCCGCGGCGGGCTGCATCAGCGGGCAGTGGGACGGCACGCTTACCGCGAGCGGGACGACCTTCTTTGCCCCCATCGCAGTGCATATCTCCGCCGCCTTTTCGACCGCGGCCTTGTCTCCGGCTATGACCACCTGGCCGGGCGAGTTGTAGTTCGCCGGGCCGACCACGCCGATGGACGCGGCCTGCGCGCAGGCCTCCTGTATTTTCTCCGGCTCCAGCCCGAGGACAGCGGCCATGAGGCCTGCCCCAGCCGGGACCGCCTCCTGCATGTACCTGCCGCGCCTCTTGGCGAGCGATGCCGCCTGCCCTACCGTCAGGCCGCCCGCTGCGGAGACCGCCGTAAGCTCGCCCAGGCTATGGCCTGCGACCGCGCCGGGCGTAACGTGCATCGCGTCGAGGACGGCAAGCGCCGCGAGGCTTACAGTGAGTATCGCCGGCTGGGTGTTCTCGGTCTTGTTCAGTTCCTCTTCCGGGCCATCGAAGCATAGCTTCGCAAGGTCTACTCCGGTGGCCTCGGATGCCTCGTCGAAGACCGCCTTCGCCTCCGAAAATTTCTCGTATAAATCCTTGCCCATGCCGAGGGACTGCGAGCCCTGGCCGGGGAATATGAATGCTATGTGGCTCATGTCAGATTCCTGATTAATATCGTCATTCCCGCGAAGGCGGGAATCCAGGAAGTTAAATTCCTGGACCCCGTGTCAAGCACGGGACGACAAGAAAAGTGTCAGCCTCTCGACTCCCTGAGCTTCTTTATCAGCGCGGGCACGACCTCGAATACGTCGCCAACGATGCCGTAGTCCGCGACGTTGAATATCGTCGCGTTCGGGTCCTTGTTGATGGCCACGATGACGTCCGACGACTGCATGCCCGCGAGGTGCTGTATCGCGCCGGATATACCGCATGCGATGTAGAGCTTGGGTGAGACCGTACGGCCGGTCTGGCCTATCTGGTGCGGGTACGGCATCCAGCCGGAGTCTACAGCCGCGCGGGTCGCGCCTACGACGCCGCCGAGCGCGTCGGCGAGGTCTTTCAGCAGGGCAAACCCTTTTTCCCCGCCCATGCCGCGTCCGCCGGCCACAATGACCTCGGCCTCGGATATGTTTATCGAGTGGCCCGCCTCCTCGATGACCTCTAACAGTTTCGATTTGGATACCAGCCTGGCCCTGGGTACGGACTTCACCACCTCACCCTTGCGGGCAGGGTCGGCGGCGGCGCGCTTCAGGACGCCCGGCCTTATCGTCGCCATCTGCGGCCTGTGGCCGGGGCATACGATGGTCGCCATGATGTTACCGCCGAACGCGGGCCTCGTCTGGAGGAGCATCCGCTTCTCAAGGTCCACGCCGAGCATCGTGCAGTCGGCGGTCAGGCCTGTGCGCACCTTCGTCGCTACCATAGGTATGTACGCGCGGCCTATGGACGTCGCCCCGGCAAGGACGATCTCAGGCTTGTATTCTTCTATAAGGTCGGACAGGACGCTCGCGTACGTGTCCTCATGGAACTCATTCAGCGATGCGTCGTCCACGAGGTAGACCCTGTCCGCGCCGCCCTCGATTAGCGCCTTCGCCTCTGCGTCGAGGCCCGCGCCCATCAGGACAGCGGAAAGCTCGGTGCCGAGCGCGTCGGCAAGACGCCTGCCCTCGCCAAGAAGCTCATACGCGACCGGCGCTACCTTGCCGACCCTCTGCTCCGCAAAGATCCAGAGGCCCTGGTAAGCCGAGAGGTCTGCCGCAGGCGCGCCCGCCTGTTCCTCGGTCATCTCTATCGCGTACACCGGGCATGCTTCCACGCACGCGCCGCAGAGGTTGCACTTGTCCCCGATTACCGCGACGTCGTCCTTAATCTCTATAGCCCCGAACGGGCATTCGTTGACGCAGGACTCGCAGCCGGTGCAGAGGTCTACTTTTACGATTATTCCCATGATATATGGACCGTGTCTCGTGTTCGTGTTTCGTGTTCGTGAAAAATATAATTGTCGCCCCGTGCTTGACACGGGGTCCAGGAAGTTCACGAAAGGGCCGACACGCGCTTCGCTTGGTACGGCCCCTACATAAAGTCAACTTCCTGGATTCCCGCCTGAGTTTATCCCGGCATGCTTGAACCGGGGCGGGAATGACGGAATCCCCCTATATCACCTTTATCCCGGCAAGCCTGTCGACGAGCGCGGATACCTGCTCGTCCGGCGTGCCCACAAGCGTCTCGCGCTTGCCCTTGGGCGGCGGCGAGAAGACTTTCACAACCTTGGTCGGAGAGCCGGGCAGGCCTATGTTCTCGAGTATTGCCCCGAGGTCCGCGGCGGACAGCGGCGCGACTTCGAGCTTCTTGGCCTTCATCTTGCCCTTGAGGGACGGCATGCGCGGGGAGTTTATCTCCTTGACGACGGTGATGACCGCGGGCAGTTCGACCTCGACCACCTCGTACCCGTCCTCTATGAGACGTTCGACCTTCATCTTTCCGCCGCCTACCTCGATGACCTTGCGGACATATGCAACAAACGGCAGGCCCAAGTTGACCGCGACGCCCGGCCCGACCTGCGCCGTGTCGCCGTCTATCGCCTGCTTGCCGCAGATTACGAGGTCGAGGTTGTCCAAGCGCTTCAGGCCGAGGCCGAGGGTATAAGACGTCGCCCAGGTGTCCGCGCCCGCGAATGCGCGGTCGGACAGCAGCATGACGTCGTCCACGCCCATCGCCACGACGTGCCGGAGCACCTCGGCCGCCTGGGGCGGGCCCATCGTGAGCGCGGTGACGTTTCCGCCGTGCTTCTCCTTGAGGGCGATCGCCTCCTCGACGGCGTAGGCGTCGAACGGGTTCAGTATGGACGGCACGCCGTCCCTGACCATCGTGCCGGTGGCCTTGTCTATCTTTACGTCGGAGGCGTCCGGTACCTGTTTTACGCAAACGGCTATGTTCATATTACGCCTTCTTCCCGGCCGCCTCTTTAATAAGCGCGGCACCGATGACGTTCCTCTGTATCTGGTTCGTGCCCTCGTATATCTGGAGTATCTTCGCGTCGCGCATCATCTTCTCGACCGGGTACTCGCGCATGTAGCCGTAGCCGCCGAGTATCTGGACCGCGTCCACCGTGACCTTCATGGCGACGTCGGATGAGAACAGCTTGGACATGGCCGATGCCTTGGAGATCTCCTTGGGGTCGGAGTCGAGGTACCTTGCCACGGCGTAGACTAGTGCCCGCGCGGCCTCGGTCTGCGTAGCCATGTCGGCCAGCATGTGCTGGACGGCCTGGAAGGATATTATGGGCGAGCCGAACTGCCGCCTCTCGCGGGCGTAGTTGACAGATTCTTCGAGAGCGCCGGCCGCGAGGCCGACGGCCTGCGCACCGATGCCGGGACGGGACTTGTCGAGCGTCCTCATGGCGACCATGAAGCCCACGCCCTCCCTGCCCAGCAGGTTCTCCTTGGGGATGCGGCAGTTCTCGAAGACCAGCTCGGTGGTGGCCGAGGAGCGTATGCCCATCTTCTTCTCCTTCTTGCCGAAGGAGAAGCCGGGTGTTCCCTTCTCGACGACGAACGCGGACGCGCCGCGCCCGCCCCTCGACGGGTTGGTCATGGCTATCACGGAGTATATCTCGGCCTCGCCGCCGTTGGTTATCCACTGCTTCGTGCCGTTGAGGATATATTCGTTGCCGTCCAGCACAGCGGTGGTTGCGGTGCCGCCCGCGTCGGAGCCCGCGTTCGCCTCGGTCAGGCCGAAGGCCGCGAGGCTCTGCCCTGACGCTATCCTCGGCAGGTACTTCTTCTTCTGCTCGTCGTTTCCGTAGAGCAGTATGGGATACGCACCGAGGCCGCTCGCCGCAAAGCTGACCGACACGCCTATGCAGGCCTTCGAGAGTTCCTCGATGGCGAGGCAGTTGTCGAACGAGCCGCCGCCGAACCCGCCGTACTCCTCGGGTATATACAGGCCGAAGAGGTCGGCCTGGGCGAGAGTCTTCATTATCTCCCAGGGAAACTCTTCCTTCTCGTCAAGCTCCGCCCGGACGGGTTTGACCTTCTCCTCGGCTATCTGCCTGGCGAGGGCCCTTATCTCCTGCTGCTCATCAGTCAAGAAGTAGTCCATTTATTATCACCTCGTAAGATTAACCACTATAGTAGCTGAGAATACAAATAACTATAGAATATGGCGGATGTGCGCCTTGTATCGTTTTTGGCTGTCGTCCTGAGCGAAGCCGAAGGAACCACCTTTGACTTTTGCATTTCTAATAATCAAAGGTAGATTCTTCACTTCGTTCAGAATGACAGGCAAAAGACACCTTACCACCTGATAAGCGCCGACGCCCAGGTCAGGCCGCCGCCGAACGCCTCAAGAAGCACGAGCTTGCCGGGGGTAATCCTGCCGTCCTTCACCGCCTCGTCCAGAGCCATCGGCACGGACGCGGCGGATGTGTTCCCGTATTTGTGCAGGGTCACAACGACCTTCGACATCGGCATGTCGAGCCGCTTCGCGGTGGCCTGAATTATCCTTAAATTGGCCTGGTGCGGGACAAGGACGTCTATGTCCGCGGGCTTCAGTCCGTTCGCCTCGATGGCCTCTACCACGACCTCTTCGAGAGCCCTGACCGCGACCTTGAACGTCTCGTTGCCGCGCATCTTTATATAATGGAGCCTCTGGTCTATGCTCTCGTGCGTGGCCGGGTTCCTAGAACCCCCGCCGGGCACATACAAGAGGTCGGACATGGAGCCGTCCGTGTGCAGGTGTGTCGAGAGTATCCCCCTGCCGTCCTCGCCGGGACCGAGCACCACCGCGCCGGCCCCGTCCCCGAACAGGACGCAGGTGTTCCTGTCCGTCCAGTCCGTTATCTTCGAGACCGTCTCGGCCCCGATTACCATAATCTTTTTATAAAGCCCGGCCTTGATGTAGGCGTCTGCCGTGGCGAGCCCGAATATGAAACCCGAGCATGCCGCCGACATGTCGAACGCGGCCGCGCGTCTCGCGCCAAGCCTATCCTGCACGAGACAGGCGGTCGCGGGGAAGAACATGTCCGGCGTTGCCGTAGCTACTATTATAAGGTCGAGTTCGTCCGCGCCAACGCCGGCCGCTTCGAGCGCCCGCTTCCCGGCCTCGTAAGCGAGGTCCGAGGTCGCGGTATTCGCGCCCGCGATACGTCTTTCGACTATGCCCGTCCGCTCGCGTATCCACTCGTCGGACGTGTCCACCATCTTTTCGAGCTGCTGGTTGGTGAGCACATTCTCCGGTACGAACGAGCCGACTCCGAGTACCATTGTTCTCGTCATTGGGCCCTCGTCATTGGAGGACGCCCTCACCGCTGTTCACGAGGTCCATCGCGGGTGACGAGTCAGCAAGCATGCGTTCGATGTCTGCCTGGATATGCCTGTTGACATGCTTGGAGTGGAAGTCGCGGGCGAGCTTTATGCCGTTCTTTATCGCCTTGGGCGTGGAATGGCCGTGACAGATCATGCTTATGCCGTTTATACCAAGGAGCGGCGCTCCGCCGAACTCGGCGTAGTCGAGCTTCTTCTTGAACTTCTTGAAGGCGGGGCGGAGCAGGAGATAACCGAGCTGGCCGCCGATGGCCTCCTCTATCTCTTTTTTGAGGAGCGAGTTCATGGCCTCGACGAGTCCCTCGCTTATCTTGATCGCGACGTTGCCGATAAAGCCGTCGCAGACGATGATGTCGGCCCTGCCGTTGAACACGTCCCTGCCCTCGATGTTGCCGATGAAGTTCAGGCGGCTCTCCTTGAGGAGCTTGAACGCCTCGCGGGTCAGCTCGTTGCCCTTCGTGTCTTCCTCGCCGATGGAAAGAAGGCCTATGTTCGGTTTCCCGAGGCCCCACACCTGCCTTGCGAAGACGTCGCCCATGATGGCGAACTGCATCAGGTGCATCGGCTTGCAGTCCACGTTAGCGCCGGCGTCCACGATGAGCGAGACGCCGTTCACGGTAGGCATGAACGCGCCTATCGCGGGCCGCTCGACACCCTTAACAGTGCCGAGCACGAAGAACGCGGTCGCCATCGTCGCGCCGGAATGACCCGCGCTGACAACGGCCACGGCCTCGCCGGACTTGACCATCGTGGTCGCCACCCGTATGGAGGAGTCCTTCTTCTTGCGGAGTACAACGGAGGCGCTTTCCTCCATCTCGACGACCTGGGAGGCGTGCCGGATGGTGATGTCGAGGCCGCTTGCGTCGTGCTTCGCAAGCTCGCGCTCAACCACGCCGGTATTGCCCACGAGGACGATGCCGACGCCAAGTTCACGCGCGGCTTCTACCGCGCCCGAAACAGGCACCTCCGGGGCATGGTCGCCCCCCATTGCGTCCAGTGCTATCCGTACCATCGGTATGGATTAGATCTCTTCGACTGCGATGACGTCGCGGCCCTTGTAGGTGCCGCAGCTCGGGCAGACCTTGTGGGCCAGCTTGGGCTCGTGGCACTGCGGGCAGAGGCTCACGTTCGGCGCCGTCAGTATCTTGTGCGTCCTCCGCTTGCCTGTACGGGCCTTGGAGGTTTTATTAGTTGGGTTAGCCATATCCTTTACTGCTCCTTTCTATTTGTTGTCCTTCAAGAGGTCCTTGAGCGCCGCGAGGCCGGGGTGGCCGGTGGGCGCGACGCACCCGCAATCCTTTATGTTAAGGTCCTGCCTGCAATACTGGCAGAGGCCCTTGCAGTCTTCGCTGCAAAGCGGCTTCATCGGGGCCTGGAGGAGCACCTGCTCCCTGAGTATCTCGTCCAGGTCGATTGTGTCGTCCTTGTAATAATCGACGTCCATCTCGTCGGTCTGGAGTTCCTTCTCGTCGGCCCGCTCTATGGTCGTGAACGGGACAAGGTCCATCTCGAAGGAGCTTTCCGTCTCGTACCGGAACTCCCCGCCGCACCGGGCACATACGAGACCCAAGGCCGACTTCGCCTCTCCAAAGAGCGTGACGGTGCTGCCGGTCTTCTTTATCCGGAACTTCCCGAGTATCGGCTCCAGGATGCGGACGTCGTCGACGCCGGGTTCTCCGGCGGCCTCTCCCCCAACGTCCTCAAGCCCGACCTCAAGCTCGACGGACTTGCCTTCCGGCATTATTTCGGAGACCTTGATTTCCATCGAAACCCCAAAAGGGCGCAAAATCCACCTCTCATCCCGCCGGTCTGCCACCCAAGTTGACAGCCAGCCGGACACGGCGGAAAAAGGCCTAAAAAACAGAAGGATTATACAGACCGGGCCGCATGATGTCAAGCTAATTTAAACCATGCGGGCCGCCGTACTGCCTGCCCCCGAATATCAAAAAGCGATAAAAAAGGGTTACGGACAGTCACCGTAACCCCCTTTTGGAACTTGGTGGAGCAGATCGGGATCGAACCGACGGCCTCATCCGTGCGAGGGATGCGCTCTCCCAGCTGAGCTACTGCCCCGTGAAGCCCGTACTGTACCAAAATTCGCGTAACCAGTCAAGGGGAAAACGAGGGGCGTTTTAATAAAATAATGCGGTGGACCAACCCCCACCCCGGCCCTCCCCCTGTGCAGGGGACGGGAGATTCGTCGGGGCCAGGCTTTATTATAATCCCCCTCGCCTCCCGGGAGAGAGCCCAGAGCGAAGTCGAAGGGTGGTTGGGGGTGAGGGCGTGCCTTCAACCAATTTTCCCCTCCTCTTCTCAGGGAGGGGATAAGAGGAAAGGGCTGATTTTTCCATCTTACCACATACTATTCATGACATCACGATAAATTTCTGATATATTATAGATGTTTCAGATAACTGGACATCCCGCTGGAATACCATGATAATTTGGCGGCACGTATCTGATTCTCATAAAGGCTTAACCTTAATATATACGTAAAATGAGGGCCGGTATCAAGAACCTCCGGCAGGCAGTCCAAACAACCAGTCATGGAGGCCGACATGAAGCGTTTAACCTGTGTCTTATCGTGTCTCGCGGTACTAGCATTATCCCTGCCGGCATACGCCGAGGATGCCCCGTCGGCCGAACTCGGCAAGAAGCTGTTCAACGACCCGGCGCTCGGGACCAACGGCAAGTCCTGCGCGACCTGCCACCCGTCGGAGAAGAAGGTCGGCGAGCTTGCCACGCGCGGGACCTGGTTCGGCGGGAGGGCGAAGACGCTCGTGCAGGCGAACAACATCTGCATCACCGGCCCGCTCGCGGGCAAGGCCCTGCCGGAGGACTCGGTCGAGGCGCGTTCTCTTGCGATGTACATGAACTCGCTTGCAAAATAAGCGGGGCTGAAGTATCCTGAACTTCATGCACCGGAGCCTTCTTCAAAGACATCCCCGCCTCGTCCCAGCGGGTGTGATACTGCTCGTCTGCGCGGCAGCGTTCGGCAACACGCTATGGTGCGGGTTCGTGTCGGACGACTACGAGCAGGTGGTCAAGAACCCGTGGCTCCGGGACTTCGGCCACCTGCGGGAAATATTCACGACGAACGCGTGGGCGATGGAGGGCAAGCTCCTAAACTTCTACCGCCCGCTTATGCACGTCTTCTACCTGCTGACGTTTCAGGTATTCGGGCTCGCCCCCTGGGGATTCCACCTCGTTAACCTGCTCTTCCACGCGGGCGTCTCTGTGCTCGTGTTCCTCGTCACGGCGCGGCTTCTGGACGTGCACCGGCCGGGCAGGGCGCACACACTCCCCGCGCTCGCCGCTGCGGTCCTGTTCGCCGTCCATCCCATACACACCGAGTCCGTCGCCTGGATAGGCGACATCACCGACCTGTCGTATTCGCTCTTCTATCTGACAGCGTTCTACCTGTACGTATCGTACACCGGACGCGACAGGCAGGGCGCGGGCCTGCTCGCGGCGTCCGCGCTCTCGTTCTTCGCCGCGGCGCTCTGCAAGGAGACCGCGCTGACCCTGCCCTTGATAATATTGGCGTACGACGTCATGTCTCCCCGGGGGCTAAATCCAATTACAAGGCGCACATTATACACTTACATACCGTTCGCCGCCGCCGTGGCTATCTATTTCGCGCTCAGGTTTAACGCGCTTGGCGGCGTAACGCCCGTAAGGTATTACGAGGGGCTTGGCGCCTACGGTTATATGCTGAACGTCATAGAACTCTTCGGATGGTATGTCACGAAACTCCTGCTCCCGGTTAACCTGAACGCGTACTACGTGTTCCATCCCGTGCACTCCATTACCGAGCCGGTCGTCCTCGTATCCATTGCCATACTTTCCGCCCTCGTCGCCTTCGCAGTCATGCACAGGCGGGACCGGCCGATGCTCCTCGGCCTGGCCTTCTTCGTCTTGCCCCTCCTCCCCGCGTTCTACATTTACGGAATCGGTGTGAGTGTGTTCGCGGAAAGGTACCTCTACCTGCCGGTATTCGGGGCCGTGCTAATCCTCGCCGCCGCTCTGGACAGGTTAATTGACAGGCCGGCGCAGTTCCGCGCGGCGCTCGCCTTGCTCTGCGCGGTCGCGGCCGTTTATACCGTGATGTCGGTGGACAGAAACCGCGTCTGGGTGGACAACAAGACGCTCTGGACGGACGCCGTGGCAAAGGCCCCGGACGCGGCCATCCCGCATTACAACCTCGGCCTCATCTACACAGAAGAGGGGCGGCACGACAAGGCGGTCGAACACCTGAAGGCGGCGGTCGCGGCCAGGCCGGACTACGTCGAGGCGCATACAAACCTCGCCGCCGCATATGCCATGTCAGGCATGCTCGACGACGCGATACGCGAGGGCAGGGCCGCGCTCGCACTGGACCCGACACACTACAAGGCCTGGTACAACCTCGGCATGGACCTCACGGACAAAGGCGAGCACGCCGAGGCAGCCAATGCGTTCATGAAGGCGGCGGAGTTCGGGCCGGACGACCCGGAGTTCAGGAAACTGCTGGAACGCGCGCGCGGCCGGTGAAGTGGGGGCAAGGTTGTTATAAATCCGGCGGGCGAAGCTCGCCATAATTTGGCTTCCATCCTTATAGAATCGAGGGGATGCAAGGGGGAACGTTTCCCCCTTGTCCGGGGGTCCAAGGGGGGCGAGCCCCCTTGAAAGCGCGCGATACCTTTGAGGATGTCCGGATATTTATCCGCCGGATTAATAACAATAACACTTCACGGTATATACACGTCTATCGGCGATGGCGAGAACGTCAGGATGAATACGGCGAGGGATGCGAGCCCTATGAGCTTCCGCTTCGTGTCGAGCGGAGAGTACGGGTCAGCGACCGGCGGGTGCTTCGTCCCGAGGACTATCAGGAGCGCGGCCCATATCAGCCATCCCTCGAAGAAAAAGGCGCCCATCAGCACAAGCAGGACGATGAACGCCCACGACACGTACCTGTGCCGCGTCCCGAGGAACGCATAGGATATATGCCCGCCGTCTAATTGACCCACCGGCATGAGGTTGATGGACGTCACGAACAGGCCCACCCAGCCCGCGACCGCTATGGGGTGCAGGTTGACCGACTTGTCCGCGATGTCCGCGTCCAGAAATACCTTCAGCATGAGGTCGAAGAGCAGCGAGCCGCCAAGGGTTATGTCGCCCTCCTTCAGCGGCACCTCCTGCCCCACGGTGGAAAGCGTTATACCCGCCGCGCAGGCGAGTACCGCCAGAACAAACCCGGCCAGCGGCCCGGAGGCGCCGATGTCTATCAGCGCTCGCCTGTCCATTATCCGGGAGCGCATCTTGATTACCGCGCCGAGCGTGCCGAAGATGTTAGGGAAAGGGATGAAGTACGGGAGCGTCGCGTCCACGTGGTGCCGTTTTGAGTTGAAGTAGTGTGCGAACTCGTGGGAGCCGAGTATGGCGAGGAGCGGCAGCGAAAACGGGACGCCCTTCCAGAGCCCGGTCAGGAGCCGGTGCGGGAAATCCACAAAGATATCGTAGTCCTGGATGTAGTATGCCCCGGCGTAGAGGGTCGTGACGACGGTCAGCAGGAAGAGGGCAAGGTGGAGCCTCGCGCCCTTCATTACTCCTCCGCCAGCGCGGATTTCTTGATGTGGTTTATCTTCTCGAGGTTGTAGGCCTTCAGCTCCTCTATAAGCTGCTGGCTCGTCAGCGCACTGGTCTCGACAAGAGCCTCGCCGAAGAACATGTGGGTCTCTTCCTGCTCCCTCAGCACCCTATTGAGTTCCTGGCCGGTGAGTATCCCCATGCTGACGGCTATCTCGCCGAACAGGCCGCCCGAGTCCTCCTGCTGGATGAGGACCATCTCGACCTCCTCGGCGTTCATCAGCCCCAGGTCTATTGCAATCTCGCCGACCATCTTGTTCTTTTTCCTCTGCAGGGCGCGCGCGAAGTATACCTGCTCGTCGGTGACGACGCCCCTGTCGAGGAGAAACCTGCCGAACAGCTTGAACGTGCCTTTTCGCGCTATCTTCATTTAGGTGGTGACAACCTTTCGGGGAAATTATAGAATAACGTGGTTCGTGTTCGTGCTTCGTGTTCGTGAAGTCGAACTTAAATACAGGGGCGCTTTATTGCGCCCCAACTAAATTGTAGGGGCCGACCGTCGTGTCGGGCCTGGTTTTGCCTTGGGAGTTAAAGGTGTCATTCTGAGCAAAGCGAAGAATCCGCCTGTATATTTTGTCGGCTCCCTGGCGCATCCTAAAGGAACACGATGAACATCGTCCTGCACCAGCCGGAGATACCCGGCAATACCGGCAACATCGCGCGTCTGTGCGCCGCGACGGGTACGCTCCTGCACCTTGTCGGCCCGCTCGGCTTCTCGCTCTCGGACAGATACCTCAAGCGCGCGGGGCTCGACTACTGGCCGCACGTGCGGCTCCAGACATACGACAGCCTTCAGGATCTCTACGTCAGGTATCCCGGCGGCCGCTTCTTCTACTTCAGCACGAAGGCGACGCGCTGGTTCACTAAGGTCGAGTACAGGGACGACGACTTCCTCGTCTTCGGCCGGGAGACAAAAGGCCTGCCGGAAGACCTGCTCGCGGCGAACCCCGACACCTCGATAGCCATCCCGATGGACGGCCCCGTCCGGAGCCTGAACCTCTCGACCGCGGCAGGCATTGCCCTGTACGAGGCGCTCAGGCAGGTGCGCGGCTACTGAAGCGCGCCTTCTATCTCCAGCAGCCTCCTCTTGACATCCAAACCCCAGCCATAGCCTCCAAGCCCGCCGGACGACTCTATTATCCTGTGGCAAGGGACGATTATACCGACCCTGTTCCTGCCCACGGCTCCGCCGACGGCGCGCGCGGCATGAGACCTGCCGACTGCATCCGCGAGCCATCTGTACGAGCGGACTTCCCCGTATGGCACGGTCAGGAGCGCGCGCCAGACAGCCATCTGGAACTCCGTGCCGCGCAGGTCGAGAGGCGTGGTGAAGGCAACCGGCCTGCCCGCGAAGTAGTCCTTCAACTCCCTGCGCAGAAGGCGGAACGGTTTGTCGTCCTCGACGACCGGCGCGCCGAACTGCACCTCGATCTCGTCGAGGAATTCAGCCAACGGCGGCATACGCAGGGTCAGGCGGACCAGGCCCTTCTCCGTAGCCGCCGCGAAGGCGACTCCCGTCGGGAGGTCGATGGCCGTGTAATACAGCTTCATCAGTGTCTCTGCTTGAATATGTACGTCTCGCCCTTGTACAGCCTCTTGAATGTCTCGGCGTCCTTCTCCGTGCCGACGATGGACGCGTAATGCATCGGTACGGCCACCCTCGGGCCAATGTCCTCTGCGGCCTGCGCCGCCTCCTCGGCAGTCATGACGTACGTCCCGGAGACAGGCAGGAGCGCTATGTCGCACCTGTATCCCTTCATCTCCGGGATGCGGTCTGTGTCGCCCGCTATGTATATCCTCTGGCCATCGACCGTGAAGATGTAACCGACCCAGCCGTTCCCTTTTGGGTGGAACTTCTTGTTTGTGTTGTATGCGGGGACGACCTCGATGTCGATACCCTTGACCGAGAGCCTGTCGCCGGGCTTCACGCGCCGGACGTCGCCCTTCAGGCCGCCGTCGCAGTCGCCGGGCGATACTATGACGGTGTCCTTTCCGGCAACCTTCGCTATGTCTTCCGGAGAGCAGTGGTCGTAATGCTCGTGCGTTACCAATATAAGGCCTGCCGTTGGGAGGCCGGCCCCGAGCTTGAACGGGTCGGTGTAAATAACAACGCCGCCCGACTCCACCTTGAACGCGTCATGGCCGAGCCATTCCATCCTGTCGAGCACGGCACGCACCTCCTTCGAAATGCCCTCGCCCGCTCTTGCGGGCACGGCTGCATATAGCGTTATCACGGCAAGCATAAATGCAAGGGTAAACAGTCTTGCCTGCCAGGCTGTCGGTCTGATATTCATAAGCTTACCCCCTGTTGTTAATTTAACACTGGAGGTTGCGTGTGTCAACGCCGTCTCGCCTACCTGTTAAGGTAGACGTCGAACTCGTCGATGCCGTAGTTCGCCTGGGAGGGCTGGGCCGCCATAATGCGAATCTTTACGCGTTCCTTCGACACCGATCCAGCCGGGAGGTTGGCCGGGAGCGGCACGTTGGCCTTGAACGAGCTGACGTCTACGAACAGCTTGTCTGACGTCGTTACCTCCTCGTGGTACAGCTTGCCCTTGTAATACGCCTGCACGGTAATCTTGAAGTCCTCCGCCCTCCACTGCAACCCCATGGACTTAGGCGCTATGGGACAGCCGCACATCATCCGCATGAAGAACGGCACCTGTATGCCTGACTTGACGTCGTCCGCCTTGATATCCGCGCCGCGCAGCGAGTCGCGCGCGTCTATTATCAGGCCGCGCAGGTCTACTACTATGCCCTGCCCGAGCACGTCCTCGCCGGGGAATACCCATGTATTGGTTATCGTGGAGCCCATCGAGTGCTGCGGCATCAGCGGGCCGTATACCTCTATCAGGAGCTGCGTGGGCCTGTCGAGGTACAGCGTGGCGATGTACTTGGCCGCCTCGTCCGTGGACTCGTAAGGCGTGCCGTCGGGCATGAACCCTTTGTCGCCCTTTATGAGCCCGGTCGCGGGCTCCATCCTCTGGTACCCGGCCTCCATGAGCGCCTTCGTGTCGCCGGTCGAGCCCTGCACCGCTCCCTTGTCCAGCTCCTTGCCGGTACGCGCGTCGCGGAAGACGACAAGCGCGCCGGTCTTCTGGCTCATCGCCTTTGCCCCGTGCGATAGTACCCTGACCAATACCTTGGTCGGCACCGGCTCGCTGTGCTTCTCCCAGTCCTCCGCACGTACCACCGACGTCCCGACAACAGACACAAATACAGCAACAAGCAACGATACTGCCCACTTCCTCATCCGGACACCTCCATGTCGCTATTTAGTTCAAAACAACCATCCTCAGTCAGGCCGCTCCGTGGAATGGCATTTAAAGCATAGCTCTTCTATAGTGTGAGCCAACTTCAACTGATTCACTTTATACTGACCATGACATCCCAGACAGTCCTCCTCAGTCATTGTGACTTCGCAATGGAGGTCATCACACGGTATGGACGGCGGCCTCTTGAAAAACATGCCATGCACAAGGAACGCGCCGACAATCACAGCCATAACCAGCAGGAGTATCTTATCCGCGCGAGTCATGCCCCTATTTCTCCGCCTCGCCCCGCGCGTGGCACTCGAAGCACTGGTCTTTAGGCGGGTGCTGGACCTTCCTCGGATGGCGCATGCCCTCGCCGTGGCAGACGAGGCAGTCGGCCTCCGTGGTCACGGACGCGTGCGTGGCGTCCGACGGGATGGGCGGCACTCCCTTGCCCGAAATGCTCAGGTAGTAAAGGAAGCCGAGCACGGCGAGTATCCCGGCGATAAACAGCAGGTCTTTGGATTTCATCATCCCTCCTTGATTCTGGTAGGGGCCGCACCAAGCGTAGCGCGTGTCGGCCCTGTGTTGTTCCTTCGCCTCCCCCTTTGAAAAAGGGGGAACGAGGGGGATTTGCCTTTAGTCTGTCGCCCCGTGCTTGACACGGGGTCCAGGAAGTACGAAATTCCTGGATTCCCGCCTTCGCGGGAATGACGGGTTAGCATCCAATACCCTATTTTACCAATCTTCTCCTTATAAACTTTATAGCAACCCAGGACGTGGCGAGCGTAAACACGAGCATCCAGAGGACGTCACCCAAAAGCGTAAACGACACGTCCCCGGTGGCAAGCGCGCGCGACACGCTCACCGCGTGCGTCAGCGGCATGAACCAAGCGGCCATAGACACCCATTCGGGCATCGTGTCGAGCGGGAAGAATATCCCAGAGAAGAAGAACATCGGCGACACCACCAGGCTGAAGTAGTACGCATAGAAGTCGTAAGACGGCGCGAACGCAGTGACGATGAGCGCCATCGACGCGAACATAAGGCCCGCGAGCGCGAACAACAGCGGCGAAAGCACAAGCCAGGGCGACTCGATAAGCCCGAAGAGCACCAGTATCGGCAGTATTATCATCGCCGATATGAAGCCCTTCGTCGCGCCCCACATGATGTCGCCGGCCGCGACCTCCTCGATGTTCACCGGCGTCACGATTATCGCGTCGTACGTCTTCTGCGCGGACATCCGCGTGAACGAGCCGAACGCGCACTCGAACGATGCCGCGTTCATCGCGGAGGATATGACGATTCCGGGCGCGATGAAGTTTATGTACGGCATGCCGCCCACGTCCGTTATGTACTTGGACAGGCCGAACCCGAATGCGAGCAGGAACAGCACCGGCTCGGCGATGTTGCCTATCAGGCTCGGTTTGTAGAACTTGTACCAGGCGTCCCGGTCCCTCTGCCAGACCTTGAACGCCCTGCGCCCGACCCTGGGAGGTGTAAGGAAGTCGTTCATTCGCGCAGCTCCCTTCCGGTGAGCTTGAGGAATACGTCCTCGAGCGTCGCCTGCCTGTGCCGGAAACCGGATGCGGCAAAGCACGCCGCCTTGTCGAGCGCGGTCGCCGCGTCCTCGGTGTATATGTACAGCACGCTGCCGGATACCTCGTGCTCGAACTCGATGCCTTTGAGGCATTCGAGGACCCTGGCCGGCCCTGACTCGGGCATCGCCAGCTCCACGACGCTGCCCTTGACATATTTCTTTATGAGCTTCCTCGGAGTGCCCTCGGTCAGTATCTTGCCGCCATCCATTATGACGAGCCGGTCGCAGAGGTGCTCCGCCTCCTCCATGTAATGCGTCGTGAGGACCAGCGTCCTGCCGCTGCTCTTCAGCTCGCCCAGCCTCTGCCATATCATGTGGCGGGCCTGCGGGTCCAAGCCCGTGGTCGGCTCGTCGAGTATGATAAGTTCCGGCTCGTTGATGAGCGCGCGCGCGACCATGAGCCGCCTCTTCATACCGCCGGAGAGCTTGGGGATGCGCTCGTCCTTCTTGTCGGTCAGGGACATGAAGTCGAGCAGGGACGCGGCCCGCTCCCGCGCGACAGACTTCGGGATGTCGAAGTACCGTGCGTATATGAGCAGGTTCTCCAGCACCGTGATGTCCGGGTCGAGGTTGTTCTCCTGCGGCACCACGCCGAGCCGGGCGTTGATGTTCCTGTGGTCCTTCCTCCTGTCCATGCCGAATACGGTCAGCGTGCCCGAGGTAATCGGACTGTACCCCTGGACCATGTTCATGGTCGTGGTCTTGCCCGCGCCGTTCGGCCCGAGGAAGCCGAAGCACTCCCCTTTGGCAACCGCGAAGTCTATCCCCTTGACCGCCGGGAACCCGGAGTACTCCTTGTGCAGGGCACTGGCCTCGATGATAACCTCAGGCATGCAGGAAACCTCTCAGCCTTATGGCGCGCGCGACCTTCTCTATGGCTATGGCGTACGCCGCGGTCCTGAGCGGGACGGAGTTGGTCTGGGCCACCGCCTTCAGGTGGCCGTAGGCGTCCAGCATCGTCTTTTCGAGTTTCCTGTTGACTGCGTCCTCCTCCCAGTAGCTCGCCTGGAGGTTCTGCGTCCATTCGAAGTACGAGACGATTACGCCGCCTGCGTTCGCGAGTATGTCCGGGACAATATACACGCCCTTGTCGAGGAGGACCTCGTCCGCCTCCGGAGATGTCGGTATGTTCGCCGCTTCTATCAGGAACTTAGCCTTGACTCCGGCGGCGTTGCCGCCGGTGATGACGCCTTCGAGCGCGGCAGGTATCAGTATGTCGCAGGGGAGTTCCAGCAGTTCCTTGTTGGATATGTAGTCCGCCTCTGGAAAACCTTCAAGCGTCCCGTTCTCCTCCTTGTAGACCTCGACCTTCCTCGGGTTCAGGCCTTTCGGGTTGTGCAGTCCGCCCTTGCTGTCCGAGATGCCGGCGACCTTGCACCCGGCGTCGTGCAGGAAACTCGCCGCGTTTCCTCCGACGTTGCCCATTCCTTGTATGACCACCGTCGCGCCGTCCATCGGCACGCCCTTGTCCTTCAGCGCCTCGCGTGTGACGAACATCACGCCCCGGCCGGTCGCCTCGACACGGCCCAGCGAGCCGCCGAGTTCGACCGGTTTGCCGGTGACAATCGCGGGGGTGTAGCCGTGCCTTCTCGAGTACTCGTCCATCATCCAGGCCATGACCTGCGGGTTTGTGTTGACGTCCGGGGCAGGTATGTCCTGGTTGGGGCCCAGGTTGTCGCCGATACGTGACATGAAGGCGCGCGTGAGCCTCTCCAGCTCCGCCGGGGAAAGCTCCTTGGGGTTGCATGAGACGCCGCCCTTGGCCCCGCCGAACGGGATGCCCGCGATTGCGGTCTTCCAGGTCATCACGGCAGCGAGCGCCCTTATCTCACCCAGGTTCACCTCCGGGTGGTACCTCATCCCGCCCTTCATCGGCCCCCTCGCCTGGCTGTGCTGGATGCGGTACCCGACGAATATCTCAAGACGGCCGTCGTCCATCCTGAGCGGTATCTGTACCTTTATCTCCCTGAACGGGACCTTCAACAACTCCCACATCTCGTGGTCGAGGTTAATCTTCTTCGCCGCGAGGTCGAAGTGGTGGTTGATTATGCGTTCTGATTCCGCGCGCTTGTAGGTCTCGTCGACGAAGGCCATCGGCAGCTCCTTGTTATGTGTGTCGCCCCGTGCTCGACACGGGGTCCAGGAATTTAAGTTCCTGGATTCCCGCCTGCGCGGGAATGACGGGCTATTCTAAAATATTTTCCCCGGGTTCAGTATCCCGTCCGGGTCGAATGCGTGCTTTACCCGCTTGAGCAGGTCTACCTCGACGTCCGACAGCTCCATACGGAGGTACGGGGCCTTGGTGAGGCCTATGCCGTGCTCGCCGGAGATTGTCCCGCCAAGCCCCAGCACAAGCTGGAATACCTCCTCCACGGCCTTCTCGGCCTCGGAGAACCTGACATTGTCCTTCCGGTCGGTCATGACGTTAACGTGAATGTTGCCGTCGCCTGCGTGTCCGAAGCAGACTACTTTCAGCCCGTGCCTCCGGCCTATCTCCGCGAAGCCGGACAGCGCCTCGTGCACGCGAGAGACTGGCACGACGGTGTCCTCGTTTATCTTGTCCGGGGCGATGGAAAAGAGCGCCTGCGACGTGCTGCGCCGGAGCTTCCAGAGTGCGGCCGCCTCGGGGGCATCAGCCGCCACGCGGACCTCTATCGCGTCGGGCTCAATAATTCCCCGTATGACGTCGGCCTGACGTCTCGCCTCCTCCGGGCTGCCGTCGGTCTCGATGAGCAGGAATCCGCCCGCGTCGCCCGGAAGCGTCATCCCGGAATGGGCCGCGCCAGCCTTCAGCGCCTCGGTGTCGAGGAACTCCAGGCACCTGGGCGTGACGGGCGAGGCCATGATGGACGCGACCGCCCTGCCCGCGCCCTCCTGGTCGGCGAAGTACGCCGTCATCGTGACGACGGACAGCGGCTTCGGGACGAGCCTGAGTGTTATCTCGGTCACGACCGCGAGCGTGCCCTCGGAGCCGACGATAAGCCTGGTCAGGTCGTACCCGACCACGCCCTTGGCGGTGCGTACACCTGTCTTGATGACCTCGCCCGAAGGCAGGACCGCCCTGAGTCCGATGACATAGTCGCGCGTCACGCCGTACTTGAGCGCGCGCATCCCGCCGGCGTTCTCGGCTACGTTCCCGCCTATGGTGCAGAAGGCGAGGCTGCCGGGGTCGGGCGGGTAGAAAAGCCCCTTATCCTCGACCGCCTTTTGAAGGACGCCGGTCACGACGCCCGGCTGGACGACGACGATGCGGTTCGCGGTGTCTATGTTTATTATATCCGCCATCCGCTCGAACGACAGGGTTATACCGCCCCTGGTCGGCACCGAGCCGCCGGAAAGCCCTGAGCCCGCGCCCCTCGGGACTACTGGCAACCTGCGCGCGGACGCGAGCCTCAGCACAGCCGCGACCTCGGCCTCGGAGCCGGGCCTGACGACCACGTCCGGCAGCGCCTTTAACCGGGTAGCGTCGTAGGCGTATGCGGCGCGCGATGCGTCGTCGGTGGAGACGTTATCCGCCCCGGCGATGCCTTTCAGCGCCTTGATTATGTTATCGTCCATCCGCTGGTATCTCTATAAGTATCCGGTGCAAAACCGTCTTATTAAGATACCACAAACGGGATTTGAAATGCCAGAGATTTGGGGGCATTGACGAAAAAACGTGGGGAGGTATTGAGCGGGACTTCCGTGGGGGTCGGCCAGTGTGCCGGCCCTGCTTTAATAAATCCCCCTCTCCTACCGGGAGAGGGGGTTGGGGGTGAGGGAGTTACCGCTATGCCCTTGATACTTCCTGGATTCCCGCTTTCGCGGGAATGACGGTCAAAAGGGCGAGATTGCCGCGTCGCTTCGCTCCTCGCAATGACAACAAGGGCCAACACGCGCTTCGCTTGGTACTGCCCCTACAAGAACCTATCTCGCCGCGACAGGCCGGACGCACGGCTTGACCGAGCAGTCCTCCGGCGTGAAGCTGTCCAGCGTCTTCCGGAAGTCGTCGAAGTTGGCGACCCAGGTAGCGGAGTCGGTTATGCATTTGACGGTATATGTCCTGTTACCGCGCACCATGACCTTCATAACCTGGAAGAGCCGTTTGTTAGCGATGTCAACATATGTCGTGACTATGGAACATGGCAGGTTGTGCTGCAAGGTATTCTCACGGCATACAAACGTCGCATACCCAGATCCGCCTGTTGCCTTCGACCATTTGACGAAACGCGCCGTGAAGGAGTCCATGTCCATGCCGGTATCGAGGCAGTTCACCTCGAACAGGATGTCGAGCCGCTTGTCCTTGGGATAAAAGGTCACGCTCGTGTAGTCTGGCTTCCGCGGCTGCGCGGCCCAGCCCGGAGGCAGGACCATCGTATACCACCTTGTGACGTAGCGCTTGGAATGCTCCTCGGCCCCGGCCCCACGGCCCGGATCGGACAGCCCGTAAACAGGTCCCGCGGCGGATGTCAGGGCCTGCATGGTCTTCTTCCACGCCCGCTCCGGAGTCTGGTCGTAGTACTCGAACCCCCCCATCGGCCATGCCTGGGCCGGCAGGACCAGAAAAAGCGCCAGCGCGGATAATCTTAAAATTTTGGTTATTGGTCTCATACGCCAAATTATACACTATGTTCCGGAATTGCACAAATTCCGGCCCTGCCCCTCGCACCAGAACCAACGTCCCGGCCAGTGCAACATGACATATCCAGTCTTTTATGTTATAATAGTTCTAAAGGAAGATGTAATGGCTACTCCTGAAAGGAGGCAACAAATGGAACTCTTCCCGGTATTCGCGTTAGGCTTGGTGGTAGTAGTGCTGGGCGCGGTAGGGCTGACCGCATACATAGCCTTCAAGGCTATTGAGCTTCCATAAATTACCCGTGAAAGGGTAGAAGGTTTCCAAAAGGCCGCCGACGAGGCGGCCTTTTCATTTACGTTGCATCTCCGCACGTTCCTTCAGCTCGCCGAGCTTCGCGAGCGCCTGGAGCGGGGTCATGTTAAGGACGTCTATTTCCGAGATCTCGTCGGCGAGGCCGGCGTCCGGCTTTACCGCGAAGAGGTCGAGCTGCGGAGACGCGCCCGCGCCCGTGTCCACCGTGCTGGCCGGGCTTCCGGCATGCCCGAACTCGGAGCGCTCAAGCGCGGTGAGTATCTCCTTCGCCCTTGCAAGCACCTCGGCAGGAAGGCCCGCAAGCCGCGCGACCTGTATGCCGTAGGATTTGTCCGAGCCGCCCTCTACTATCTTCCTGAGAAATACAATCTCGTCCCTCCACTCACGGACGGCGATGTTGTAGTTTTTTATCCCGGGGTAGGAGTTGGCAAGCTCGGTAAGTTCGTGGTAATGCGTCGCGAAGAGAGTCCTCGCCCCGACCTTCGCCTTGTCGTGAATGTACTCGGCGACCGCCCAGGCTATCGACAGACCGTCGAAGGTGGACGTGCCGCGACCTATCTCGTCGAGGATTATCAGGCTCCTCGACGTGGCGTTATTAAGTATGTTCGCGGTCTCGTTCATCTCGACCATGAAAGTGCTCTGGCCGCGCGCGATGTTGTCGGACGCGCCGACGCGCGTAAAAATCCTGTCCACTATGCCGAGACGCGCGGCCTTTGCCGGCACGAACGAGCCGGTCTGCGCCATTAATACTATGAGCGCGACCTGCCTCATGTACGTCGACTTGCCAGCCATGTTCGGGCCTGTGATAATCAGGAGCCGGTTCCCGTCGGTGTCGAGGTACGTGTCGTTCGGTATGAACCGCTCGCGCCCGGTTATCTCCTCGACGACAGGGTGCCGCCCGTCCGTTATCTCCATCACCCCGGCGTCGTCCATCGTCGGCCGGACGTAGCCACGGCTGACCGCGTCCTCCGCGAATGCGGCGAGCGCGTCCATCTCGGATAGCGCCTCGGCCGTAGTCTGCACCTCGGCGGCGTAGCGCGCCGCCTCCGTACGGACCTCGGCGAAGAGCGTGCCTTCAAGCTCCAGTATGCGCTCCTCCGCGCCCAGCACCTTCTCCTCGTACTCCTTCAGCTCCGGCGTGATGTAGCGCTCGGCGTTCACCAGCGTCTGCTTCCGGATGAAGTACTCAGGCACCTTGGCGAGGTGCGTCCTCGTAATCTCTATGTAGTACCCGAAAACCTTGTTGAACCGTACTTTAAGGGTGTCTATGCCGGTCTTCGACCGTTCCTCGGCCTCGATGCGCGCTATGAGCCCCTTGCCCTCGTTGCAGTAGCCGCGTATCTCGTCCAGTTCGGACGAAAAGCCGGGCCGTATCACGCCGCCGTCCTTGAGGGTCGCGGGCGGCTCGTCCACGACGGCCGTCTCAATGAGGTCGCGCAGCTCACGGTGGTCTGACAGGGACTCGTGAAGCGCCTTGAGACGGGCGGATACAGTCCCCGCCGCAGTGTCCTTGACGACCGGCACAAAGGAAAGCGACGCCCTGAGCGCGGACAGGTCCCTCGGCCCGGCGACCCCGGACGATATGCGCGCCATCAGCCGTTCGAGGTCGTATACGCCCTTCAGGTTCTCCCTAAGGCTTGTCCGCATTGCGTAGTTCTCGACAAGGTCCTCTACCGCCTCGTGGCGCGCGCGTATCTCCCTGAGGTCGAGGAGCGGGTGCAGAAGCCATGACTTCAGCCGCCTCGAACCCATCGAGGTCACTGTGCAGTCCAGCCGCCCGATGAGCGTGCCCGTTATTCCTGAAATGCTCTCGGTAAGCTCAAGGTTTCGCCTCGCGGCCTCGTCCAGCACCATGTATGTCTCGGTGTTGTACGCCCTGATGCGGGTGATGTTGGTGACCGACTGGGCCTGCGTCTCGGCAAGATAGCCGAATGCCGCGCCCGCCGCCGCGACGCCCGCGTCCATGCCCTCGATCCCGAAGCCGTCCAGCGACTCCGTGCCGAAATGCTCCAGGAGCCTCGTCCGTCCGCCGTCCTCGTCGAACGACCAGTCGTCCATCAGGTTCACGCGCTCCCTGAATACACGCGCTGCCTCGGCGAGCGCGCCCTTGGCGGACGCGGCCTTGGGGAGGAGCAGCTCCTTGGGGTCTATGCGGTACAGCTCGCTGATGAGCCTCTCGACGTCGTCCTCGGGTATCTCCGAGACGAAGAACTCGCCTGTCGAGATGTCGGTAAAGGCAAGCCCGACCCTGCGCCTGAGCACGGTCATGGCCATAAGGAAGTTGTTATCGGAGGCGGTGAGCAGGTTGTCTTCGAGGAGCGTGCCGGGCGTGATGACGCGTATGACCTCGCGCTTCACTATCCCTTTCGCGGAGCGCGGGTCCTCGACCTGCTCGCAGACCGCGACCTTGAACCCCTTTGCTATGAACTTCGCTATGTACACGTCCGCGGCGTGGTACGGGACGCCGCAGAGCGGTATCTTTTCGTCCGCGTTCTTGCTGCGGGACGTGAGCGTGATCTCGAGCGCCTTGGACGCGACTATGGCGTCGTCGCCGAACATCTCGTAGAAGTCGCCCATGCGGAAGAAGAGTATCGCGCCTGGGTACTTCTTCTTTATGTCGTTGTACTGCCGCATGAGCGGTGTTTCGGCGGACAAGAGGGGCCTCGTTGTGCCTGTTCGTGAAGGATTTTGTGTAGGGGCCGTACCAGTGTGCCGGCCCTGCCGTTTATTTACGATGTCATTCTGAGCGAAGCGAAGAATCTGCCTTTAGGTCGTAGTTGCCCGATGAATCGGGCAACTACAAATTCCTGGATTCCCGCCGGAGCCTGCCCTGAGCGAAGCCGAATGGGCGGGAATGACGACAAAAGGTGCGGGCGCGGAATCCGCGCCCCTACAAGATTATATACAGGCGGATTCTTCGGCTCCGCCTCAGAATGACACCGGAAGAACTGAGATTGCCGCGTCGCTTCGCTCCTCGCAATGACAATTGGTGGGCGTAGCCCACCCTACAATTTCTTCCCCCTCCCTCGTTCCGGGGGAGGGGGGCAGGGGGGCTGGGGGCGTCTCTACCTTATACTCCCCTCTCCTCCCGGGAGAGGGGCCGGGGGTGAGGGAGAGCCTTTGCCTTACACCCCCGCCAGCTCCGTAGCTTCCTTCAGGCGAACCGACACGAGCCGCGACACGCCCGGCTCGTCCATCGTCACGCCGTACAGCGCGTCGGCCAGCTCCATCGTCGGGCGCGAGTGCGTGATGACGATGAACTGAGTCCTGTCCGCGAACTCCTTCAGCATGTTGCCGAAGCGCTGGACGTTCGACTCGTCGAGCGGCGCGTCCACCTCGTCGAGTACGCAGAAGGGCGAAGGCTTCACGAGGAAGCATGCGAAGACGAGCGCGCCTGCGATAAGAGCCTTCTCTCCGCCGGAGAAGAGCGTAAGGGACTGGAGCCTCTTGCCCGGCGGCTGTGCGACGATGTCGAGGCCGGAGTCGAGCAGGTCCCCGTCCTCCGGCGCGACGAGCCGAAGCTCCGCCTGGCCGCCGCCAAAGAGCGACACGAATACCGTCTTGAACGTCTCGTTGATGGAATTGAACGCGTCCATGAACAGCTCCTCGGAGGTCTTGTTTATCTTCCCTATTGCCTCCTTGAGACGCCTGACGGACGACTCCAGGTCCTCCTTCTGCGTGCCGAGGAAGGTAAACCGCTCCATCAGCTCGTTGTACTCCTCTATCGCCCCGACGTTCACAGGCCCGAGCCTCTCAAGCTTTATCCTCAGCTCGGCGAGGTTCATCTCCGCCTCTTCGCGGTCGAGCTCCATGCCGCGTATCTCTTCGTCGATTTCGGTTACGGATATGTGGTAGTTGTGCAGGACGGACTCGACGATGTGCTCGGTCTTGAGCTTCAGCTCCGTGCGCCGCAGTTCCAGATCCGTCAGCGCGCGCATTGCCGCGTCGTACTCGCGGCGCGCGGCCTTTACAGCCTCCTCCAGCCCGTCAATAGCCTCGCCCGCCGACGAGTACGCGGACTGCACCGCCGGGACCTCTTCCTTTTTGGCGAGCACCTGCTTCATCAGGTCCGTTATCGCGCCTTCGGCCTCGGCCTTGCCGGCCGTGAACTCGACCCGCCTCTGGGCGACTTCCTCGGTCTCGGCGTTAAGGCGCGCGGCCTTCCTCGCAAGCTCTTCACGGTGCAGGTCGGCGCGTCTGATGTCGCGCGCGGATGACTCGTCCCTCTGGATGAGCGCGGACAGCTCCATCTTCTTTGCAGTAAGGACCTCGCGGTCCATCTCGAGCGTGGCCCGGACCGCCTTCAGCTCTTCCTGGAGCTGGCCGAGCCTCTCCTCCATACGGAGCCTGTCCGCGTCGAGCGTATCGAGCGTGGCCTTGACCGAGACCGTCTCGGACTCGACCTCCGCCTCCTCCTGCTCGCGCTGGGCCGACTCGACCGATAGCACCTCAAGCTTCCTGCTTACACGGTCGTACTCGGCCTCTATGGCGTGCAGGTCCTTCTCTATTCCCATCACGACGACGCGCTTGTCGTTTACCTCGTCGTTGATTTCCTTCAGGCGAAGCTCCAGCCGTTCGGTCTCGCTCCTGTGCTCGGCAAGGCCGTCCTCGTCCGCCTGGTTCCTCGCGGCAAGCCGCTCGACCTCCGTCGTAAGCTCGCGTATCTCGCGCTTTTTGGAAAGAAGACCGCCGCCGGTGGACGTTCCGCCGCCGGAGAGCGAACCGTGCGGCTCGACCACCTCGCCGTCGAGCGTCACGAGTACGCCTTCGTAGCCGGACTCCCAGATGCGGAGCGCGGCGTCCATGTCACGCACTACAAGCGTCCTGCCGAGCAGTGCCGCAACTACGGCATTATAGCCGTTGGTCACCTTTACCAGCCCGGCCGCGATGCCGACAACGCCTTCGTGTCCCGCACCGGAACCGTGAGAAGCGACTGGACCGCGCGGCGACGACGGCATGAACCAGCCGCGTCCGGAGCCGTGCGACTTGAGGTAATCTATGGCGGAACGCGCGTCCGCATGGCCGTCCACGACGACCTGCTGGAGCCTCTCGCCAAGCGCTGCCTCAATGGCCTTCTCGTGCTCAGGCTCGGCCTGGAGCATGTCCGCGACGAGGCCGCGAATCCCGGACAACTGCCCGGACTTCCCGCCGGATACGACGGTCTTGACGCCCTCGCCGTAGCCCTCAAGGCCTTCTTCGAGTTCCTTGAGCGAGTGAAGCCTCGAAGACTTCCTCGCGTACTCGTCGCGTCCGCGCGCAAGCTCCTCGGCGAGGTGCTTCTGCGTCGCGCGGCTGACGTTGAGGTTCTCTGACAGTGTAGAACGCTCCGCTTCGAGCCCGGACAACCCGGCCCGCGCCTCCTCAAGCTCCATCCTGCGCCCGTCGCGGGCGACACCTACCTCGGCATGCCTCGCCGTGGTCTCGCGGCCTTCCTCGGCGGCGCGCTGGGCCCGTATTTCGAGGTTAGCCTTCCGCTCGTCGAGACGGGTCAGCCGGTTCCTGCCCTGCGAGGTCTCGGCCTGTATCTTGAACAGCCTGCCCCTGCCGTCCTCTATCCCGGACTCTATGCTCCGCGCAAGGTCCACCTTCTCCTGGTACGCGGACTCGAGGCCCTGAAGCTCGGCCCGGAGCGCGTCCAGCTCGGCCTTGAGGGCGAGCTGCTCCTCCTTCAGCGTGGACGCCTGCGCGGCTATCTCAGCCTCTTCCTTCGCCAGCCCCTCCCGTTCGGTGGCCATCCGGGCCTCGCGCTCGTCCAGCCCCTTGAGCTGGGTCGCCGCGACCTCGGACTTCGCCTCAAGGCGGCTCACGTCCGACTCCAGCCTGTGGATCTCCCTCTGGAGCTCCATAAGCTCGCGTTCGCGTTCCGTGTGGGTCAGCCGGGCCTCGGATAGGTCGGCCTCCCTCGCCGATACCGCATTCTCGGCAGCGGACTGCTCCCCGGCAATGACGCCGTGGTCGGCCTCGGCATGCCGCGACTTCTCCATAAGCGCGTTGTAGTCGTCCCACGCGAACTTCAACTCCAGCCCGCGCAGCTCCGTCGAGAGCTTGTTGTACTTCTCGGCCTTCTTCGCCTGCCGGTCGAGCGAGCCTATCTGGCGCTTGACCTCGTGTATTATGTCGCTCACGCGGGCGAGGTTGTCCTCTGTCTCCTTGAGCTTGGTCAGCGCCTCGCCCTTCCGCGACTTGTACTTCGTGATACCCGCGACCTCTTCTATGATGAACCGCCGCTCCTCCGGCTTGCTTGCCACTATCTGGCCGATCTTCCCCTGCTCGATGATCGAGTACGCGCGGGAGCCGACGCCGGTGTCCATGAGCAGGTCGCGGATGTCCTTCTGGCGGCACTGTATCTTGTTGATGAGGTACTCGCTCTCGCCGTTTCTGTAGAGCCTCCTGGTGATGGTAAGCTCCCGGAACTCCGAGAAGCCAAGCGGGCCGCCGTCCACGTCCTGGAACGTCAGGTTGACCTCGGCCATGCCCAAGGGCTTCCTCTGCTCGCTCCCGTTGAATATGACGTCTTCCATCTTGTCGCCGCGCATGTTCTTCGCGGACTTTTCCCCGAGCACCCAGCGTATGGCGTCGGAGATATTGCTCTTGCCGCAGCCGTTCGGGCCGACGACGGCGGTCATGCCGGCCTCGAAGGTGACGGTGGTCTTGTCCACGAAGGATTTGAAACCGACCATCTCAAGCTTGTGGAAACGCACTTTTTGACCTCATGGAGATAGAGAGAAGTTTGATTAGACGGGATTTATACCACAAACGGGCGGGTTTGTAAAGCGGAAAATACCACAACATGTGGGGCGGACATACACCAAGCACAAGATGTTGTGCAAGTAAACCAACCCTCACCCGGCCCTTCGGGCCTCTCTCCCATTGAAGGGAGAGGGTATTTATAGGGCCACCCTCCCCCTAAAGTGGGGAGGGATAAAGGTAGGGGGATAATCATAAGGCCGGGGGTGAGGGAAGACAATGGGCATGTCTTTTCTTCCCCCACACTACCTGCGGGGGAGGGGGGCAGGGGGGCTGGGGGTGTCTCTACCGTTACGGCCTGAACAGGCTCCCCTTCATCTCCGGGTTCACGACGTACTTCCTGATCTGCGTCTCGCCGATGGCCATACCGCTCCCGAAGTTCTGGACCCTGTACGGAAAGGGGTATCCGTCAACCTTGCGGAAGTCGGAGAACGTCACGCCGAGAATCGCGGTCCTGCCGTTCATATCGAACGCGCCCTCAACGCGTATGATAAGGTACGTCTTGAGGTCCACGCAGAACCGCATCGGAGGGCCTTCGCTGTCCTCTATGATAAACACCTTCACGTCCCTGCCGTCCAT
Organism: Nitrospirota bacterium; assembly: GCA_016212105.1. Lineage (GTDB taxonomy): Bacteria > Nitrospirota > JACRHJ01 > JACRHJ01 > JACRHJ01 > JACRHJ01. Next base: position 42,926 of record JACRHJ010000052.1, on the reverse strand, counting down.
CCTGTCCTTCCAGGAGTCCGAGATACGGTACTTCCCGTTCAGCATCCCGTACGGCAGGTCGAGCTGCTTGTACTGGTATACCATCGCGAGGAACTGGTGGCCGGTGACCTCCTCCAGCGGCCCGCCGTCGGAGCGCCAGCCCCTGACGCCGCTCAGTATGCGGGTCTCGGACGACCTGGAGTACGCCGTCTCGACGCGGAGCTTCCTGTCCCGCTCGGACCATCGTTTGTACGTCCCCATGTCCTTCTTCATATGGGCGACTATCTCGCCCTCGGCGTATACGGACTTCGTGCGGTTGATTACGTCCTTGCCGCCGTACGCGGCAATCATCCTGGCGATGACCGCGTCGTTTAGCTGCTTCGTGTCCACTGCCTTCCCGTATGCGGCGCACGCGGTGAGGAGCAGAGTGCCCATGACGACGAGGGAGAGTACCCTTATGTGCCTCATGCAGATATTAAAGCTAGCATTTCTCATATGCTCCCGCGCCCTCATTTATACCCGAACTCCCCCAGCGCGCCCGGCTTCTCGCGCCACTCCTTCTTCACCTTGACCCACAGCTCCAGGAATACCTTTACGCCGAGTAGCCGTTCGATGTCCTTCCTCGCCGACTCCCCTACCCTCTTCAGCATCGCGCCCTTCGCGCCTATGATGATGCCCTTCTGCGAGTCCTTTTCGACGTAAATGTCGGCGCGTATGTAGACCGTATCGCCCTTGTCCTTCATCTCCTCTACCATCACGGCGGTCGAGTACGGTATCTCGTCCGTGGTGTTCCTGAATATCTTCTCGCGTATTATCTCGGCCGCGATGAAACGCTCCGGCTGGTCGGACAGATCGTCCTCCGGGAAGTACTGCGGACCCTCCGGAAGGAAGTCGGTAATGGTCTTCTGCAGGGCCTCAAGGTTGTCGCCCTTGAGGGACGACACCGGTATTACCTCGGCGAAGAGGCCGGTCTTCGCGTACCGGTCCATCACCGGCAGGAGGTCCTCCTTCTTTACAAGGTCCACCTTGTTGATGACGAGGAATATCCTGGTCTTGAGGCCCTTGATGAACTCCATTATCTCGTTCTCGCCCGGGGCCATCGGCTTGTTCGCCTCGACCATGAAGACGACGAGGTCCACCTCCTCGCACGCGGTCTTGGCGGCCTTTACCATGAAGTCGTTCAGCAGGCCCTTGTGCTTGTGGATGCCGGGCGTGTCCCAGAAGACGACCTGCGAGTCCTTCGTGGTCAGGATGCCCGTGACCTTGTTGCGCGTCGTCTGGGGTTTGTCCGAAACGATCGCTACCTTCTCCCCGAGAAGCGCGTTCATCAGCGTGGACTTGCCGACGTTCGGCCTGCCGATTATCGTCACGAACCCGGACTTGAAAACTGTTTTATTGGTCAATTATGCTCCTTAACTCCAGCGTTTGTACATGTCATTGTCCACGCCCATCAGGTCGAGCGCGCGCCCGGCGATGGAGTTCACCATGTCCTCTATCGTCTGAGGGCGGTTGTAGAAACCGGGCATGGCCGGGAGTATGTGCACGCCGAGCCTTGCGAGCTTCAACATATTCTCCAAGTGAATCGCGGATAGCGGAGTCTCGCGCGGGACTATCAGCAGGGGCCTTCTCTCCTTTATTACTACGTCCGCCGCGCGCTCCAGCAGGTTGTTCGCGTACCCGTTCGCTATCCCCGCGAGCGTCTTCATCGAGCAGGGCGCGACGAACATGCCTGCGGTCCGGAACGACCCGCTCGAAATCGGCGCGTACAGGTTGTCCTCGGCGTGGAAGCTCACCGTCAGCGGGCCTGTGCCCAGGTGCGACTCGACCTCACGCGCGGCTGCCTCGCCGTCCATGCCGGATATGTCCAGCCCGGTCTCGTCGCGCAGGATAGAGATACCCTCGCGGGACGCCGTGACTGCGACCTCGTGCCCGGCATACGCAAGGCCTTTAATAATGGCGAGCCCGTAAGCGCTCCCCGAAGCGCCGCTGATTGCTACGATATATCTGGACATGGGAAAAACCCTTTCATGTTTTGAACCACAGAGTCATAGAGACAACCAGTACCTTCTCAATACTTGAACTTAAAGTTCTTCGGCTGTTGTTATATTTATATAAACCAGTCTATCATTTTTAAACCTGGCTTCTATGTACCACCATAATGTGTAATAATTATCTGATAAAGAAGTGAATCCGCTTCGTGCTTTGTCAAACTCCGCATCCGTCATTTTCTTCTGCACGGATGTACTGAAAACATACGTGTCATTAACAACCATAGTTGGTTTAACACCGATAATATTTTCAACTTGTTGCTTATTAAGTCCGAGCACGAGGCCGCTGTCAGTTCTCATATTTCTCGATATTAATTTAGTCGGGGTGCACTTGATATTGCTTTCTTCCAGCATGTCTTTGGTTGTGATAGTGATATTGTCTACAGTTTCCCATCCACCCATTGGGCCAGACGCAAAAATGACAACCGTGTTATCATCATTTATTGATGAAATATAATACAATGCATCTGGTGACTCTTCATAGGTATTGTCTTTATATACCTGCGATACCCCAAATTTTTTCTGAACATCGTTCAGCGTGCTATTTCCAATAGCTATACCTGACAATTTTGAATTATCGGCAGCCAACTCGGTCTCGTATTCTGTGATATTTACCGTTGTACCATTATAGAACAACGGTACACTTTCACTGTCGTAGTTCACCAGAGATATAGATATAGCATATAGTAGTAATGACACTATCATAACAACCTCAGGTTATATCATCACCGCCGCGGCCGTGAACACAAGCACCGTCAGGCTGATGTACCCGTTCATGTTGAAGAACGCCGCGTCGAGCTTCGTCAGGTCGCCGTTCCGGAGCAGCATGTGTTCGTACAGGAGCATCCCGCAGACTACCGCGACACCGGCCATATATACCAAGTTTAACCCGAGAGGCCGTGCTATGTAAAGCAGGCCTGAGACAGTCAGGACGTGCAGGAATCGCGCGGCCCAGAGTGAGCCGCCGACTCCGAGGTAGCTCGGTATGGAATGCAGCCCCTCGCGCCTGTCGAACTCCATGTCCTGTAAGGCATAAAATATGTCGAACCCGGCGACCCAGGCAAGCACCGCGCCGCCGAGGACGAGCGCTGGCATGTCGAGCGTGCCCCGTATGGCTATCCACGCCCCTATGGGCGCGATTGCAAGCGCGAGCCCAAGGACAAGGTGCGCCGCGCACGTGAAACGCTTGGTCAGCGAGTAGAACGTGACCACGAATATAGCTACCGGCGAGAGCTTCAGGCATAGCGGGTTCAGCCTGTACGACGCGTACACGAGGAGGGCAAACGATATCGCGCTGAATATGCCCACCTGGGCCTTCGTCAGGAGCCCAGCAGGGATCGCCCTGTCCTTCGTGCGCGGGTTCCGCGCGTCTATCTCCGCGTCGAGGAGCCGGTTCATGCCCATCGCTCCGGAACGCGCACCGACCATCGCAAGCGTGATCCACAGGATTTTGTCCCAGCCCGGCAGCCCGTCGGCCGCGAGTATCGCCCCGGTAAACGCGAAAGGCAGCGCGAACACCGTGTGCGGGAACTTTATCATCTCCAGTATAATGCCGATACGCTTGAACAACCACTTCTCCTATTAATCCCCCTCTCCTCGCGGGAGAGGGGGTTGGGGGTGAGGGGTCTCCACTATGTCCTTCTCCCCTCTCCTACTATAAGAGATGGGTATAGGGTGAGTCATGACCAGCCAGCATGCCTGGCGTCTCTTCCACAACAAAAAAAGGGCTACGGTTTCCCCGTAACCCCACTCTTATCCGTTAAAGATACCGTGCTCAGGTCAAACAGGGCCACGCCCCAGAACTATACACTAATTGTCCGGCTTTGTCAGTAAATATTAACGTGCCGCCTACATCATCCCCGCTATCGAGATACGGGCAAAGTCGATAAGCCCGGCCGGGGCCATGCCTATATAGAGCACTCCAAGTACAGCGACAGCCATGGCAAGCTTGAGCGACAGCGGCGCGGCAAGCTCGAACTCGCCCTCCGGCTCCTTCATGTACATGTACATTATCACCCTGAGGTAGAAGTACGCCGAGACCGCGCTCATCATCACGCCGATTATGGCAAGCCATGTGAACCCTGCGTCAATCGCTGCCATGAAGACGTAGAACTTGCCCATGAACCCCGCGGTCGGCGGTATCCCCGCGAGCGAGAACATGAAGACCATCATAAGGAGCGCCGCCGTCCTGTTCTTCTTGGCGAGGCCCGCGAAGTCCTTGAGTTCTTCGCCCGCCACGCCGTCCTTCCTGAGCATTACAACCATGCCGAACGCGCCCAGGTTCATGAACATGTAGATGAACAGGTACATCATCACAGACGACACGCCCTGCATCCCGCCTGAGACGAAACCGACCATGGCGTAGCCCGCGTGCGCTATGGACGAGTACGCGAGCATCCTCTTGATGTTGGTCTGGGATATGGCGACCACGTTGCCGATAAGCATGGACATTATCGCGAGCGACGCGATTATCACCGTCCAGTCGGGCTGTATTCCGGGAAGGGCGGTAGTGAATACCCTGAGGAACGCTGCGAAACCCGCCGCCTTCGGCCCGACCGACATGAACGCGGTTACCGAAGTCGGCGCGCCCTCGTACACGTCCGGCACCCACATATGGAACGGCACGGCGGCCACCTTGAACCCGAAGCCTGCCACAAGGAGTATCATGGCGAGTGTCAGCGCGGGACCGCTGTACTGCCCGGACTGTATGAACGCGGCAATACCTGCGAGGTTAGTCGTGCCTGTCACGCCGTATATGATGGCAATGCCGTAGAGCAGTATGCCGGACGAGAACGCGCCCAGCAGGAAGTACTTGAGAGCAGCCTCGTTCGATTTCATCGAGCCGCGCATGAACCCTGCGAGGATGTAGACAGACAGCGCCATCAGCTCAAGGCCGAGGTATATGCTGATGAGGTCCGCTCCCGACGCCATGACCATCATGCCGGCCGTCGCGAAGAGGATAAGGGCGTAGTACTCGCCCTTGTCCATTTCCTGGCCCTTGACGTAGCCTATGGATATGAGTATGGCGATGGCAGCAGCGATATAGAACAGCACCTTGAAGAATATCGCGTACCCGTCCAGGACGAACATACCGTAAAACGTATCGAGCTGGAGCCCGGCCAGGTTCATCGTCTGGTACCCGGCAATGGCCAGGCCGGCGACGGAGAAGTATGCGAGGTAGCGCTTCTCGTCCTTGGGCAGGGCCAGGTCGAACATAAGCACCGCGAGCGCCAGCGAGAGCACGATCATCTCGGGCAGGATGGAGACCATGTTGTCCATGGAAAAGGACGGCATCAAAACCCTCCGGAAAAAGCGAAAAGTCAAAGTCGAAAATCAAAATCCAACGTCCCGCCTCTTTGTAAAGAGGCGGCCCAGAAACTTTTATGCTGCCCGACGGACGCGGCCTGCGGCCTGCCGTCGGGATATTAGCATTATATCGTCATTCCCGCGAAGGCGGGAATCCAGGAATTAATTAATCTCTCGCTCCTCGCGGGAGAGGGGTTGGGGTGAGGGGTCTCCTCTACTTCACAAGCATCGCGGCGGCGGTCATCTGCGCGGTGCCGTTCACCTGCTCCAGCAGGTGCTGCACGGTGACGTGCAGTATGTTCAGGAACGGGTTCGGGAACAGCCCTATCCAGAATACCAGAACTGCGAGCGGGATGAGCGTCGCGGCCTCGCGCCAGTCCATGTCGAGAAGCGACTCGTTCCTGGGTTTAAGCTCCATGAACATGACCCTCTGGAACATCCAGAGCATGTAGGCCGCGCCGAGGATTATGCCGGTCGTGCCGATTACCGCGTATATCCTCTGCGAGGTGAACGCGCCAAGGAGTATCAGGAACTCGCCGACGAACCCGTTCATGCCCGGCAGGCCGAGCGACGACAGCGTGAATATCATGAAAAACGTCGCGTATATCGGCAGCTTCTTCGTCAGCCCGCCGAAGTCCGCAATCATCCTCGTGTGCGTGCGCTCGTATATTATGCCGACGCAAAGGAAGAGCGCGCCGGTTGTGACGCCGTGGTTCAGCATCTGGAGTATCCCACCCTCGAGCCCCTGCGTGTTGAGAGCGAAGATGCCGAGCGTGACGAAGCCCATGTGGCTGACCGACGAGTACGCGATCAGCTTCTTGAGGTCTGCCTGTATCATGGCGACCAGCGCGCCGTATATTATCCCCACGACCGAGATGACCATTATCATCGGAGTGAAGTAGAGCGTCGCATCCGGGAACATCGGCAGGTTGAACCGCAGGAAGCCGTATGTGCCCATCTTCAGGAGGACGCCCGCCAGTATGACCGACCCGGCGGTCGGTGCCTCGACGTGCGCGTCAGGCAGCCAGGTGTGGAACGGGAACATCGGGACCTTGATGGCGAACGCGAGGAAGAACGCGAGGAACAGCCAGAACTGGAGCTGCATCGGGTATTCCTGGCCCATAAGCTTCACGATCTCGAAGGTGTGCCCGCCCTGGTAGTAAAGCGCGATTATTCCGATAAGCATCAGGGCACTGCCCGCGAACGTGTACAGGAAGAACTTGACCGCCGCGTATAGCTTCCTCGGCCCGCCCCAGATGCCGATCAGCAGGTACATCGGGATGAGCATCGCCTCCCAGAAGATATAGAACAGGAAGAGGTCGAGCGCGCAGAAGACTCCGACCATGCCGGTTTCGAGCAGCAGGAGCGCGATCATGTACTCCTTGACGTGCTTCTGTATGGCCTTCCACGAGGAGACGACGCAGATTAGCGTGAGGAGCGTCGTGAGCAGGACGAGCAGGACGCTTATGCCGTCCACGCCCATGATGTAGTTGACGTTCCAGCCCGGTATCCAGGGCTTCGACTCGACGAACTGCATGTTGTGGGTCGTCGTGTCGAACTGCATGACGAGCGGGAGCGACAAAACAAACGTCGCGGCAGCCGTCGCGAGCGCGAGGTACCGGGCCAGGTTGTCGTTTTCCCGCGCGAAGAGGAGTATCGCCACCGAGCCGAGCACCGGCATGAACGCGGTCCAGCTCAGCACGGGGTAGCTCAGTGTGTTCATTATGTATTCGGTCATCTTGGCCCTTACCTGATAAATAGGAACACGCCGACAATCACGAAAACGCCCAGCGCCATGCCCATCGCGTAGTGGTGGAAATACCCGCTCTGGAGACGCCTCAATACCCTGCTCATCGCGTCCACGAGAGACGCGACAGCGTTCACGAAGGCGTCTATGATGCTCACGTCCACAACCTTCCAGAAGAAGTGGGTGGACGCCCACTTTACCGGGTTCACTAAGACGAAGTCGTATATCTCGTCTATGTAGTATTTGTTGTAAAGCAGGTTGTACACCGCGGTTGACGCGCCCGCGACCTTGCCCGGCAGGTCCGGCTTCACGATGTACATGAACCACGCGAGCCCGATGCCGCCGACGCCTATGAGTATCGAGACGAGCATCATGGTCACCTCAAGCGCATGCGACGCGCCGCCCTCGACGACGCCTTCAACCGCGCCGTGCCCGCCTCCGAATACGTGCGCCATGAAGCCGTGGAACCGGTTGGACCCGCCAATCGCTTCAGGCACGCCGACATAACCCGCGACCACCGCGAGCGTAGCGAGGATGACGAGCGGCAGGAGCATCACCTTTGGCGACTCGTGGACATGGTGGGCGACCTCGTGGCTCGCCCGGCAGTCGCCGTAGAACGTCATGAAGATGACCCTGAATGAATAGAACGCGGTCAGGAACGCGGCGAACGCGAGCAGGTAGTACACCGTGTGGCCGGCCCCGTGCGACGTGAACGCCTTCCAGAGTATCTCGTCCTTGCTGAAGAACCCGGCAAGGCCCGGCACGCCGGAGATGGACAAGGACGCGAGCAGGAACGTCCCGAACGTCCAGGGTATCGCCTTCTTCAGGCCGCCCATGTTGCGCATGTCCTGTTCGCCGGACATCGCGTGTATCACGGAGCCCGCGCCGAGGAACAGCAGGCCCTTGAAGAAGGCATGCGTCATAAGGTGGAATATGCCGGCGGTATACGCCCCCACCCCGCATGCGACGAACATGTAACCGAGCTGGCTGATCGTGGAGTAGGCCACGACACGCTTGATGTCGTACTGCGTCAGCGCGATCGTCGAGGCGAAGAGAGCCGTGATGCCGCCCGTCCAGGTGACGACGTCGAGGGCGACCGGCGACAGGTTGAATATCGGGTGGCAGCGTGCGACCATGAAGACGCCGGCCGTGACCATCGTCGCCGCGTGTATGAGCGCCGAGACAGGTGTCGGGCCCTCCATCGCGTCCGGCAGCCAGACGTGAAGCGGGAGCTGGGCGGACTTGCCGACCGCGCCTGTGAAGAGCAGGAGCGCGATGACGGTCATCAGCGAGTACGTCCCGCCCATGATGTTCACCGTCTCCGCGGCATGGAAGCCCGCCGTAGCGAAGACCGCGTCGTAGTTAAGCGTCCCGAAGGTTATGAATATGAGCATCACGCCCAGGCCGAACCCGAAGTCGCCGACCCTGTTCACGACGAAGGCCTTCTTGCCCGCGTCCGACGCCGACTTCTTCTCGTACCAGAACCCGATGAGGAAGTACGAGCACAGGCCCACCGCCTCCCAGAATACGTAGAGCTGGAGGAAGTTGTCCGCCATGACCAGCATCAGCATCGAGAACGTGAAGAGCGAGAGGTACGCAAAGAAGCGCGGGTAGCCCTTGTCTCCGTGCATGTACCCTACGGAGTATATATGGACGAGCGAGCTGACCGTCGTCACGACGATGAGCATCACCGCCGTCAACTGGTCTATCTTGAACCCGATGTGGACGTCGAACCCGCCGGACACTATCCAGGAATAGAGGACGTGTTCGATGTGTCCTCCGCCCATGACCTCGAAAAGGGTGGAGACCGCAAGGACGAACGAGAACAGCACCGCGAACAGCGGCGGCCAGTGGGCCTTGTCCTTCAGCCAGCGGCCGAGCAGGCCGTTGAAGACGAAGGCCGCGAGCGGCAGGAACGGTATCAGTGCGTATTTAAGCATTCAGAAGAGCCTCGCAATGTTCGGGCGCAAAATTGCGCCCATACCATATTATGAAAAGCAGATTCTTCGCTTCGCTCAGAATGACATATATTGCTTGTCGCCCCGTGCTTGACACGGGGTCCAGGAATTTATCAACTTCCTGGATTCCCGCCGGAGTTTACCCCGGTATGTCTAAAGCCGGGGCGCGGGAATGACGGGCAAAGTTGCCCCTTTCACCACTTCATCAGGTTTATCTCGTCGGTAAGCACCGTCTCCTTGTTCCTGTACAAGGCGATGATGATAGCGAGGCCTATGGCGGCCTCGGCGGCCGCGACCGCCATGATGAAGAAGACGAACACCTGCCCGCGCATCGAGTTCAGGAAGTGCGAGTATGCGACGAGAAGTATGTTTACCGAGTTCAGTATAAGCTCGATCGACAGGAATATGATGATGATGTTCCTGCGCGAGAGCACGCCCGCGACGCCTATGCAGAAGACCGCCGCGCTGAGCGCTATGTACCAGTTCAGTGGGACCATTTTCATCTCCGGCTTGCATGATTGTCGCCCCGTGCTTGACACGGGGTCCAGGAATTATGAACTACCTGGATTCCCGCTGGAGCCTGCCCCGGCATGCCTAAAGCCGGGGCGGGAATGACGGAGCTTCGTAGGGGCCGTACCAAGGCCCGTCTTTCGGGCCACGTGTCGGCCCAGCTTTTTAGGTTGCCCCGGTTAATCCAGCCGCTTCTTGGCCAGGACTATCGCGCCGACCATCGCTACCAGAAGGATGACGGACGCGACCTCGAACGGGAAAAGGAAGTCCGTGTACAGCACCTGGCCGATCGCCTGCGAGTTGCCTATCTGCTTCACGGCCTCTATCGTGAAGCTGCCCTGCGTCCCGTTATACTGCGACCTTACGAGTATGGCCACCAGGAACCCGAACAGCGTCAGCCCGAGAGGCGCGGTGAAGGTCCACTTGAGCCCGACCCTCGGCCGGACGCGTTCCTTCTGTATGTTCAGCAGCATGACCACGAACAGGAACAGGACCATGATGGCGCCCGCGTATACGAGCACCTGCACCGCCGCGACGAACTCCGCGTTCAGCATGATGAAAATGCCCGCGACGTGGAAGAACAGCGGCAGCATGAACAGCACCGAGTGCACCGGGTTCTTCCTGGTGATTACCATCAGCGCGCATACGACGATTACAGTCGCGAAATATATGAAGCCGGTCTGGAGTAGCATCAGTCGAAGTGGGTCTCCTTTCCAACGTACCTGTCGCCGTTCGCGAGGAGCATCGCCTTCGTATACAGCAGGCTCTCGCGCGTATAGCTCGCCAGCTCGTACTCCTGGGTCATCGTGAGCGCCCGCACCGGGCATGCCTCGACGCAGTACCCGCAGAACAGGCATTTCAATATTTCTATCTCGTAGACGTCGATAGCCTTCGAGTGGTCTGGGTTCTCGGACGTCCTGATGTTAATGCAGCGGGTCGGGCAGTATGCCGCGCACAGGCCGCACGCGATGCACATCTCTTTGCCGTTCGGGTGGCGGCGGAGCGCATGGAGGCCGCGCGACACGGGCGGCACGACGGGCTTCTCCTTGGGATAGAGCCTCGTCACCGGCTTGTCGAACATGGTCTTGAAGGTGAGCTTCATGCCCTTCAAGATTTCCCAGAAGAATATGGTTTTTATGAACTTCTCAAGGCCGGACAAGTCATGTCCTCCTAATTAAGGAACGTCATTACGATGCCTGTGACCAGTATGTTCGCCAGGGCGACCGGTAGCATGATCTTCCATCCGAGCTTCATGAGCTGGTCGTACCGGAGCCTCGGCAGCGTAGCCCGGAACCACAGGAACAGGAAGAAGTAAGCGTACAGCTTGATGATGAACCACCAGACCGCCGGGTCCCCGATGAAGCCGATATATCCGCCCAGCCCCGGCACCATCTCGAACACCGAGCGCGGTATTATCGGGTTCCAGCCGCCGAGGAACAGCACCACGGCCAGACAGGAGACCATCAGCATGTTTGCGTACTCGGCCATGAAGAAGTACGCGAACCGCATGCCGGAGTACTCAACATGGAAGCCCGCGACCAGCTCGTTCTCGGCCTCGGGGAGGTCGAACGGCGCGCGGTTCGTCTCTGCGATGGACGCGATCAGGTAGATGATGAACGCGACAGGCTGGCAGAACACGTTCCAGTTGGGTAGGATTCCCAGTAGACCTGCGCCCGCCTGGGCCTTGGTAATCTCGACCAGCGAGAGCGACCCGCTCATCATAAGGACGGATATGAGCGAAAGTCCCATCGCTATCTCGTAGCTGATGACCTGGGACGAGGAGCGTAAGCCCCCCATCAGCGCGTACTTGGAGTTGGACGACCAGCCCGCCATGATTATGCCGTAAGCGCCCATGGACGACAGCGCGAGTACGTACAGCAGGCTTATGTTGAGGTCGGCGAGGTACAGCGGAACCTCATGCCCCATCACAGTGAACTTGGGACCGAACGGCACGACAGCGAAGGATATGAACGCGGGTATCAGTCCCATCAGCGGGGCGAGGATGAAGACCGCCTTGTCCGCCTGGGACGGGATGATGTCCTCCTTGAAGAACAGCTTGAGGCCGTCCGCGAGCGGCTGGAGCAGGCCGTGGTACCCCGTGTGCATCGGCCCGAGCCTCTGCTGCATATGGGCCATGACCTTGCGCTCGTAGTAGGTCAGGTACGCGGTGTTCAGCAGGGTGAACACCATGATCAGCGCCCCGCCGGCCACGATATATATTGTAAGTACCAAGAGGTCGATTATGCCCACAGGTCTCTCCTGTTTACCACAATGCCAAGAACACGAATGCCTCGTGCAGTATCTCTGCATGAGGGCCGACACATAGGTCGGCCCCTACGGTATGTCGAGGCCAGACATTAATATGTTTTCGTCCTTCTACCTATTGTAGGGGCCGACCTGCGTGTCGGCCCTTTCTGTTTTATTCTTACACTATGCCTTTGTCACCGCCACGGGCCAGTAACGCGCGACCGGCGTCTTGCCCGCCGGGTCGAGGACGAGTCCGGTAATAGTGCCCGCGCAGACGTCTGCGAAGTGCGCCGGTATGTGCACAACGCCCGACGGCACGGCCTTGTCGATGCTCGCCGGAAGCCTCAGCTCGCCGGTACTGGAACGCACCACCACCGTGTCGCCGTCGGCGATACCGAGTCCGGATGCGTCCGACGGGTTCATGCCCGCTAATGCCTTGCCCACTACCATGTTCGGGCCGCGCGTCCTGCGGGTCGTCGTGCCGGAGTGGTACAGGCTGACGGTTATGTCCGCAACAAACGGGAACACCTTGCCGGCGAGCGCCGCGCCCTCGCCTACTCCCGCGTCTGTGTTATCCGCACGGCCTGTCACGCCTTCTGCGTGCAGCACGGCTGTGCCGGACTTCATCTCCTCGTAGTACGGCCACTGGACGCCGCCGCCCGCGAGCGTGTCGTATGTTATGCCCGCGTATATCGGTGTCGAGACGCTTATCTTCTCCATCACGACAGCCGGCTCCCAGTCCATCGGGCGGCCCATCTTGGCTGACACGGCGGCGATTATCTCGCCGTCCGGCCTGGCCCCGCCCTGCAGCTTCATCGCCGGGGCAATCCTCTGGACGCGCCTCTCGGAGTTCGTGAACGTGCCCGACTTCTCCGCGAATGTAGCGGCCGGGAAGACCACGTCCGCGAGCTGAGCCGTCTCGCTCATGAATATGTCATGTACGACCAGGAACTTCAGCTTCTTGAGGTACTCGACCGTATTCTTCGTGTCCGGCAGCTCGTACGCAAGGTTCGCGCCGACTACGTACATAGCCTGGAGCTTGCCCGCGCCAGCCGCCTCGACCATCTCGCCGACGGTCATGCCGGGGTTCTCCGGGAGTTCGGACTTCCAGAGCCCGCCGAGCCTCTTCCTGTCCTCGGCGGATGAGACCTTCCTGTAGCCGGGGAGCCTGTCCGGAAGCGCGCCTACGTCGCACGCCCCCTGCTCGCCGGCCTTCGACGCCATCGGGTTTATGCCGCCGCCGGGCTTGCCGACGTTGCCGGTGATGAACGCGAGGTCGGCCAGCGCAAGCGACTTGCCGAAGCCGTCCGCAGTCGCGGTAATACCCTTGCCAAATACTATCGTCGCGGGCTTCGCGTTCGCGAATACCGTTGCGGCGCGCTTTATGTCTTCGGCTGGGATGCCGGTCTTTTCGGAGACGTATGCCGGGGTGTACTTCCCGGCCTTCGCCCTGACCTTGTCGAACACTGACGTGTTTTTGGCTTCCAGGTCAGCGTCGTGCATATTCGTCGCGAATACGGCGTTGATGAGGCCCATGACAAGCTCGCCCTCGCTCCCGGCCCTGTAGGTGAGCCGCTGAGATGAATGCTTCGTCATCATGTTCCTGCCCGCGTCCGCAACTATCAGCTTCGCCCCGCCCTTCAGGACCGCCTTCTTTATTGCAAGTCCCGTTATCGGGTTCTCGGTCGCGGCGTCGTTGCCTATCAGCAGCACCGCCTTGGCCTGCGCGATGTCCTTTATCTGATTTGTGGAGCCGGCGACGCCGAACGCGGCTTCAAGCGCGTTCAGGGCGTTTATGTGGCCCATACGCGCCATGTTGTCTATGTTGTTCGTGCCGACCGCGGTGCGCATGAACTTCTGGAGGAGGTACGCCTCTTCGTTGGTGTTCCTGCCGCCGATTACCGCGCCGATGGCGTCCGGCCCGGCCGCCGACTTTATCTCGGAGAGCCGCTTCGCTACGTGCGCGACCGCCTCGTCCCAGTTGGACTCGACGAAGTAGCCGTCCTTCTTGACGAGCGGGGTCGTAAGCCTTTCGTTGCTGTTCGGGAAGTCGTACCCGAAACGGCCGCGTACGCACAGGCTCCCGCGGTTCGCGCCCTTGGAGTACGTCTCGTCCGAGACTACGCGCAGGACTTTGTCCTCGCGGGTCTGGAGCGTCATGGTGCAGCCGTCCGCGCAGTACGGGCAGATGGTCTCCGCCTCCGTGTCGACGTACCACGGGCGTCCTACGTGCTTGTAAAGCCTGGACTGTATCGCGCCGACCGGGCAGTTAGAGAGGCAGTGGCCGCAGTGGACGCACTCGGACTCGTCTCCGCAGAAGGACTCCATCGTGACGCGGGAGCCGCGGTTCATGTCGGAGAGCACCCAGTCGCCCTGAATCTCGGCGCATATCCTGACGCACCGCTTGCAGGAGACGCAGCGTTCCATGTTGCGCTCAAGCAGCGGGTTGTTGTAGTTGACCGGGATGAGCCGCTTGTTCTCTATGAAGCGGGTCTGGGCCGCGCCGTACTTGAAGGCGTAGTCCTGGAGCGCGCACTCGCCGCCCTTGTCGCAGACCGGGCAGTCGAGCGGGTGGTGCAGGAGCTGGAGTTCGAGCACACCCTTCCTCGCGGCTATCACCTTCTCGGATTCGGTGAAGACCTCCATGCCGTCGGACATTATCGTCGAGCATCCCGCGACCGGCCTGGGCTTGCCCTTGACCTCGACCATGCATATGCGGCAGCCGGCGTATATCGTCAGCTCCTTGTGGTAGCAGAAGTGCGGGACGTGTATACCCACCCTCTTCGCCGCCTCGACGATGTTCATCGGACGTTCGAGCTGTACGGGTATGCCGTTTATTACGACGTTTATCGTCTTCATCAATGTCTCACCCTCGCCCGGAGCCCCTTGGGGCATTTCCCGGCCTTGATGTGCTCCTCGTACTCGTGTCTGAAGTACTTGAGCGACGAGAGCACCGGCATGACCGCGCCCTCGCCGAGCGGGCAGAAGCAGTTGTGGTGTATCGTGTGGCAGACGTCCGCGAGTATGTCGAGGTCCTCCATCCGGCCCCCGCCGTTCTCCATGCGCGCGAGTATCTGGAGCATCCAGTCCGTACCCTCGCGGCACGGCGTGCAACGGCCGCAGGACTCGTGCTGGAAGAAGGCCATCGCGCGCCAGACTATGTGCACGATGCATGTGTCCTCGTCCATCACCATCAGCGCGCCGGAACCTATCGCAGAGCCCGCGTCCTGGAGGGACTTGACGTCCATCTTCATGTCGAGGAAGTCGGGCGTGAGCATGGACGTCGAGACGCCGCCGGGTATTACGCCTTTAAGCTTCTTGCCGCCCCTTATGCCGCCGCCGCGCTCGTATATGAGTTCGCGCAATGTCACGCCCATCGCCTCTTCGTAAAGGCCGGGCCTGTTCAGGTGGCCGCTTATGCCAAAGACCTTGGGGCCGGGCGACTCCTTCGTGCCTATGGAGCCCCACCAGTCCGCGCCGTGGTTTATTATATGTGAAACGTTGACGAGCGTCTCGACGTTGTTGACGACGGTCGGCATGGCGAACGCGCCGTGCGTAGCCATGTACGGCGGGCGGACGCGGAACTGGCCGCGCTTTCCTTCGAGCGACTCGATGAGCGCCGAGGCCTCGCCGCAGATGTACGCGCCCGCGCCACGGTGCACCGTCAGGTCGAACGAGAAGTCCGTGCCCTTTATGTTCTTTCCGAGCAGGTTCCTGTCGTACGCCTGCTTGATGGCCGTGTTAAGCGTCCTGTAGCCGTCCGGATACTCGCCGCGCAGGTATATGTAGCCGCCTGACGCCCCGATCGCATAGGCCGAGACGATCATGCCCTCGATGAGCTGGTGCGGGTCGGTCTCCAGGAACGGCCTGTCCTTGAACGTACCCGGCTCGCCCTCGTCCGCGTTCGCTATGAGGTACTTGGGGAACTTGGGAACCTCGACGCAGAACTGCCACTTCATGCCGGCGGGGAACCATGCGCCGCCCCGGCCCCTGAGGCCTGAGCGTTTGACCTCCTCCAGCACGTCCTTCGGGTCCATCGCGAAGGCCTTGTCGAGTGAGATGTACCCGCCGTGCGCCATGTACACGTCGATGTCGTGTATATTAGGGACGTCTACGTTCTTTAGGAGGATTCTGTCCATTTAAGGTCCGTGTTTCGTGTTCGTGTTTCGTGTTCGTGAAAAACCTGGGTAATAAAGTGGAGGAGCGGCTTGCCTCACTCGTACCCCAGTTCTTGTTTTCGTGTTCGTTGTCATTCACGAACACGAACCACGAACACGTATCACGTCATTTATAACTTCGCCAGTATGTCGTCGATCTTGTTTATGGTGAGGTCGAAGTAGAACGTCTCGTTGATAACCATCGCCGGGCCGTAGCCGCAGGAGCCGATGCACTCGACCTCCTGGAGCGTGAACTTCCCGTCCGGGGTGGTGTGGCCTTCCTTTATGCCGAGCCTGTTCTCGATGTGCTCGAGTATCGTCTCCGCGCCCATAAGTGTGCATGCGACGTTCGTGCAGAGCATTATGACGTTTTCGCCGACCGGCTTCTTCCAGTATAGCGAGTGGTATGTCGCCACCCCCTGGGCCTTGGCCCTGGGGACGCGGACCGCCTCGGCCACCGCCTCTATCGCCTCCGGTGAGAGGTGCCCGAGTTCCTCCTGCGCCTTCCAGAGGCCGAACATCAGGACGGAGTTCCTGTCCGGGTAACGCGTCGCGTTCTCTTCAATCGCGGCTATCGTCTTGTCGCTGAGCTTTATCATTCGTGTTATTCTCGCATTTGGGACGGCGTCCGCCGTCCCGATGTCCTGCTTTTATGTAGGGGCCGACCCGTGTGTCGGCCCTTCTCATTCCGGCGCGCCGAGGGCGTCGCGCCCTACAAAACCGCCCGATGAATCTGGCAACTACAACCTATCCTTGTCTCCCCCGTGAAAACGGGGGTCCATTTTATGCATTAACTTCAAGATGGATTCCCGCCTTCGCGGGAATGACGAACTTAATTACCTGTCCACCTCGCCAAGGACGATGTCTATGCTGCCTATGCAGGAGACTATGTCCGCTATCATGTGCCCCTTCACCATGCGGGGCAGGCACTGGAGGTTAACGAACGACGGGGAGCGCACCTTCATCCTGAGCGGGCTCGACGAACCGTCCGAGACTATGTAGAAGCCAAGCTCGCCCTTGGGCACCTCGCAGCCGACGTACACCTCGCCCGGGGCGACCGTGAACCCTTTGGAGACCAGGACGAAGTGGTGCGCGAGAGTCTCGATGTCCGCCATGACGCGGTCCTTGGGAGGCAGGGAAACCGTCGGGATGTCGGCCTTGACCGGCCCGTCCGGCATGTCCCTGAAGCACTGGTTGATTATCCTGACGGACTGCCTCATCTCCTCGACACGGATGATGTACCTGTCGTACACGTCGCCCGTCTTGCCGAGCGGCACGTCGAACTCTACCCTGTCGTAGGCCGCGTAAGGCGCGGCCTTCCTCAGGTCGTAGTCCACGCCGGAGCCCCTGAGCGAGCCGCCGGTCAAGCCCCAGTCTATCGCCTCGTCGTAGGAGATTATGCCGATGCCCTTGGTGCGGCCGACGAATATCCTGTTCTCCATGATGAGGGTGTCGTAGTCGTCTATCTTCGCGGGGAAGCGGGACATGAAGTCCTTGCAGCGCGCGATGAACTCCGGCGTCGCGTCGCGCCTGACGCCGCCTATGTTGACATAGCTTACGGTGAGCCGGGCGCCTGTGAGCAGCTCGAAGAGTTCGAGTATCTCCTCCCTCTCGCGCAGCGTGTACAGGAGGACCGTTACCGCGCCGATGTCGGCCGCGTGCGTCGCAAGCCAGAGCAGGTGCGAAGAGATCCTCGACAGCTCGGCGACAATCGTGCGCAGGTAATCCGCGCGCTCCGGGACCTCGATGCCCATCAGCTTTTCCACCGCGATGGCGTACGCGAGGTTGTTGTTGCCGCAGGATAAATAGTCGAAGCGGTCGGTGAGCGGGACTATCTGCTGGTATGTGCGGTTCTCCGCGAGCTTCTCCGAGCCCCTGTGCAGGTACCCGAGGTGCGGGGCGCAGGAGACGACGGTCTCGCCGTCCAGCTCGAGGATGAGCCTCAGCACGCCGTGCGTGCTGGGGTGCTGGGGCCCCATGTTTACCGTTATCTCTTTGCTCGTCGTCGCCATGTAATGTGGTGTGTGTTCCCGTTTTAATGTAACGATAAGGTCAAAAGGCGGATTCTTCGCTTCGCTCAGAATGACACCTTGAATTCCAAATCAGGGCCGACACGCGCTTCGCTTGGTACGGCCCCTGCATTATGATTGTCTCCCCGTGCTTGACACGGGGTCCAGGAATTTGTACTTCCTTGATTCCCGCCGGAGTTTACCCCGGTATGCCTAAAGCCGGGGCGGGAATGACGGTCTTTCTGCTACCAGGGTTTGAACTCCCAGTCGTACCCGCCGAGCGGGTAGTCCTTACGGAGCGGGTGGCCCTCCCAGTCGTCCGGCATCAGTATCCTGCGCGGGTCGGGGTGGCCTTCGAATATTATGCCCATGAGGTCGAACGTCTCGCGCTCGTGCCAGTTGGCCGTGAGCCAGACGCCGGTCACGGTAGGGACCTTGGGGTCGTCCTCCTCGACCGGGACTTTAAGCCTGAGCGAGCTGCCGTGCTTTATAGAACGCATGTGGTAGACGACCTCGAACCGGGGCGTCCTGGGCAGCCAGTCGACCGCGGTGACGTCTATGAGGTAGTCCATCTTTATCTCGGGTGTGGTCTTGAGATACTTGCAGATGTCCGCAAGCCTGTCCCTTTTGAGCGAGACCCAGCTCTGGCCGAGCGACTCGCCGGATGCAAGGACCTCTCCGGGGAACTTCTCGCCGAGCAGCTCTATGATTATCGGGGGCTCCACTTAAAGCGTCTCCTCCTGGAATATAGGCTTCCTGATGTAGCGGCCCTCTTTGATCTTCTCCTGGAGCTTGATTATACCGTGGAAGAGCGCCTCGGGACGCGGCGGGCAGCCAGGTATGAATACATCGACGGGGACAATTTGCTCGACGCCCCGGACGACGCTGTAGGTCTGGTATATGTTGCCGGTGCATGCGCAGGAGCCCATCGCGACGACCCACTTGGGCTCTGGCATCTGGTCGTAGACCTTGCGGAGGACGGGCGCCATTTTCTTGGTGAGGGTGCCGGCGACGATCATCAGGTCGGACTGGCGGGGCGTCGCGCGCGGGATGACGCCGTAGCGGTCGAAGTCCATCTGCGGCGCGCCGTAGGCGTGTATCATCTCGATGGCGCAGCATGCGAGGCCGAACGTCATCGGCCATATGGAACAGGCCCTCGCCGAGTTAATCAGGAGGTCTATCTTGGTGGTGATGTAGCTGTCCTCGAACTGTCCTTCAATCAGTCCCAATCCAGTGCCCCCTTTTTCCAGGCGTAGACGTAGCCGACCATCAGGATGAAGATGAACACCAGCATCTCGTAGAAGCCGAACGCGCCGAGGGCCTTGAAGTCTATCGCCCAGGGAAACATGAAGACCGTCTCGAGGTCGAACAGCACGAAGAGCATGGCGATAATATAGAACTTGACGGAGAAACGTTCGCGGGCGTCGCCGACGGGGGGACAGCCGCATTCGTAAGGGGAAAGCTTGGACTGGCTGGGCTTGCTTGGACGGAAGAAATAGCCGATGGTGATGGTGACGATGCCGAATGCGATAGCTATCAGCCCGTACACCATGACGGGCCAATAATTAAGGGGGAGGACTGCACCCGGGGTTTCCAGCACGACAACCTCCTAATAAGGAAAATTTATCGCTGCATCCTTCTGCTCCAACATCGGGCGTAATGATATTCTAAAGAGGTCTGTCTTGTCAAGCAGAATTTTTCTAAAGCTGTGGCTTTAGGTTATAATCTGGTTTTAGTGATAAACGGTTACGATTACCGGTAAAACCTAAACTTACGAAGCCCTAAAGTACGCCGTAGACATTATAATGAAGCCTCAATGCCGGATATTGGCATTGATTTATTGATGCAAGGGCAGGTATGTTCCAGTTACAAACGGCGTTCGTTTTTCGGAGGTGCTATAAATTACGCTAATAGGGCTCAGCTCCACAACGGGCCTTCGTCATCGGAGTCCTCGAAAGCCTGGTCGAGCGGCTGTGCCGTGACCTTGTCGAAACCCTCGCCGCAGTCGGTGCAGCGCCAGTGGTATATCACCCAGTACTCGTCCTCGGTCTCGAGGACGGACTCCTCTTCTTCTATCAGCTCCGCCCCGCCGCAGTAGGGGCACATCAGAGGTTCCATCATAAGTCAGGCTCTCCTAAAGGTTTAAAACCACTTCTTCTTGCCGGGGCCCTTGTCCTCGCCCACCGCTTTGCCTATCAGGTACTTCAACGCGTCCTCGAGCTTCTCGTGGGAGTCCGCGTTGCTTCTCTTAGAGTCCCTGACCGCTTCTAGTATCGACAGCAGAAGCCTGTCCTGGCCCTCGGCCACTTCCCTTAGCGCGGTGGCGAGTTCGTCAATGCGCGCGGACATGTCCCCGGACTGCGGCTGAGCTGGCGCTGTTTGCGGCGCGTCCGCGGCATGGCCGTGCCTTGCGAGCGAGGCCTTCAGCCCCGCCACCTCGCGTCCGATGTCTGATACCCTGTGGTCGAGCCTGTCGATGGCGGACATCACACCGGCAAGCCCGGCGTCCAGGCCGGACAGGTCCACGACCGGATGGGCCGCGGCCGGCCTCGTCTCCGGGGCGGCTACGGGCGCAGGCCCTGGAACGGGCCTTGCAGGCTCGGCGGCGGGAGCCTTCGCAGACACAGGAGCCGGCTCCGGTCCTGGCATCGGTCCCGGAGCCGCTGGCGCGGTCCCGGTCGCATGCCCGGGCCTCGCCAGGTCGAAGAAGTCCTTGAAGTCCGCCGATGTATGCCCGGGCGCCGCAGCCTCCTGCGCGTGGGCAGGGACAGCCTCGCCGCCTTCGTAAATTACCCCGTCCGGCTCCATCATCTCCGGGGAGGTCATGTCCATCCCGAGGTACGTCTCGCCGCCGGCCTGCTCCGGTCCCGGCTCCGTATACGTTTCCGGAACTGGCGCGGGTGGAATGTCTACCGCCTTTATTCCTCCACGGTCTATCACGAATTCTTCATCCCTCGTGGTCAGTTCTATTTCGGACGGCCCTGCCTGGTCCGGCTCCACAGGCGAGATGTCTATCGTGATGTCGCCGTAGGCCTGTGAGCCGCCGGCCGCGTTCTGTGCCCCGGCCTCGTGCTGCAGCTCCCATGCGGCCGCGAACAGTTCCTTCTCCATCTCCGGGGCATCGCCGGCAACCGTCTGGCATACGCTCACCTTCTCGGCCTTCTGCTTGGCCTCCTCGGTCGGTACGCCCTTCCTGTAGTCGTCGAGAAACGCCTCGGCCTGGCAGGAGTCGGTAAGCGATATGGTCTCTATCTGGTCGAGCAGCTCGCCCGCGACGACGTCCTCTCCCTCGCCGCCCGCCGAGTATGACGACCCGAGTTCCAGCTCGTACTCGACCTCCGCGTCCAGGACCTCCTCCTCCGGTACTTCGACCTTCTGTTCGAACACCTCGTCCGGAAGGTCCTTCACGCTGTCTATATTTATAAACGAGTGCTTCCTCTTCAGTTCCTGGAGCAGGAGCTTTGTTGACTCCTTGAACGCCTCCATAACTCCGAAACCCTCGACCGCGGAGGCCTCGAAGGACGGGACGCCCCTGTAGTTGACCTTCTCCTCGAGTTCATCGAGCGGGCTCAGGTTCTGCAGGTCGCGTTTGTTGTACTGGATGATGAGCGGGATGGTATCCGGGTCGAGGCCGTTCTCTATGAGGTTCGCCTTCATGTCCTCGATGCTCTCGATGTTCCGGTCCATCACGTCCGCCTGCGAGTCGGCGACGAAGATGATGGCGTCCGCGCCCTTGAGGACGAGCTTCCTGGTAGCGCCATAGAAGACCTGGCCGGGCACGGTATAGAGCTGGAAGCGTATCTTGAAACCCTGCACCGTCCCGAACTCGAGCGGCAGGAAGTCGAAGAAGAGTGTACGGTCGGACTCGGTGGCGAGCGAGATCATCTTGCCGCGCTTCTTGGGGTTCAGGCGCGTGAATATATACTGAAGGTTGGTGGTCTTGCCGCAGAGGGCGGGGCCGTAGTACACCAGCTTGGCCACTATCTCCTTGGTGGCGAAATTCACGAGGACCATCGGCATCCCTCCGGGTAGGACTGGTTACTTAGAGCCGACGACGTAAACGGCGTTCCTGGTGTGGTACTTGACCTGGTACATGGCCTCGTCCGCGAGGCGCATCAGGTCTTCCTTGGTGTCCGCGTGGTCCGGGTAGCTCGCTATGCCGAAGCTCGCGGTAAGCTTGAGGGACAGGTTCTCGGACTTCATGAATATGTGCTTCTCCATGCTCCTCCTCAGCCGCTCGGCTATCGCCTTTGCCGCATCGACGTCGGTCTGCGGGAGGACGAGGACGAACTCGTCACCTCCGTAACGCGCGACTATGTCCACGCGCCGGAGGCCCCGGAGGAGCAGCTGCGAGACCTCGACCAGGAGCTTGCTGCCCACAAGGTGCCCGTAGGAGTCGTTTACCTTCTTGAAGAAGTCTATGTCCATGAAGATGAGCGAGCAGGAGAGGTTGTAGCGCATCGCCCGCTCTATCTCGACCTCGAGCGTCCTGTCGAGGTAGCGCATGTTGAAGAGCTTCGTCAGGTCGTCGGTGATGACGAGGTCGGCCATCCTCTTGTACATCTCACCGCGCTCGATGGCTATCGCGGTCTGGTCCACGAGCCGGCTGACGAGCTGGAGGTCGGCCTGGCTGAAACCCGCCGCGCCCCCGTCCTTGTTTATCATCTCCATCACGCCCAGGAGCCTGTCCTTGCTCATGATGGGGACCGCCATGACCGAACGGGTCGCGGTGCCCCGTACCGAGTCCACGTTCTTCCTGAAATGCCCCTCGGCAGTCACGTCCGGCACGAGCCTGGCCTGCATCTCCTCGGCCGCCCAGCCTGCTATGCCCTCGCCCAGCTTGATGCGCTTCTTCCGGAGGTCGCCCAGGCCGCCCTTGACGACCTCGAGCACCAGGTCGGAGTTACGCTCGTCCATCAGCAGGACGGACCAGGTCTCGGCCTTCACCATGCCCCGGATGCGCTCCATTATCTTGGCGAGCACCTTGGACAGTTCGAGCGAAGAGGTCAGCACGCGGCCTATCTCGAGGACCACCGACAGCTCGTCTGACTTGGACCGGACGTCGCCCGCCAGCCTGTCCACCTCCTCGCGCAGCAGAAGAACCTCCGAGCAGCCCTTGAGGGCGTTCAGCATGTCCTTCTTCATGAAATCGGAAGGCAATACGTACCGCGCCTTGCGCTCCGCCGACTTCAGGCCCTTGCCCTTTAACCTTTCGCCGCCGGCCACGTATATTACCGGCAGCCTGCGGTCGAGCGTAAGCGCTTCCGCGAACCCTTTCTCCTCGGCCGGGCC
Organism: Nitrospirota bacterium; assembly: GCA_016212105.1. Classification (GTDB taxonomy): domain Bacteria; phylum Nitrospirota; class JACRHJ01; order JACRHJ01; family JACRHJ01; genus JACRHJ01. Next base: position 19,673 of record JACRHJ010000052.1, on the reverse strand, counting down.
AAACCCGTCGCTGAAGACGAGCAGTATCGGGGCATCGGTTCGCTTATGCCCGGCGCCGCCGACTCCTGAATATATATCGAGCTCGAAGCCGTGCCGCGTGAAGAAGTCTCCATAGACCCCCGCGAACCCGGCTACGCATCCGAATACCAGAACTTTCCTCATCAAGCCCTCGTCCTTGGTTCATCCTACTCTATTTATAACAGTAAATACCCATTCTTTCAAGCTTATTTTCCCGCGCCCATCAGATACAGGAGTTCGGATACATAAAGCAGTATCACCGAGGAATAATAAACCCAGAGCAGGAACATTATGACCGCCGAGAACGAGCCGTAAATGCTTCCAATGCTGCCCACGCTGGCCACGTACCATGCGAACCCGTACTTCGCCGCCTCCCACATGACCGCGGTGATGAGGCCCCCGAAAGCGGCAAGCCGCCATGGCAGGCCGCCCTTGGGCAGCAGCTTGTACAGAAGCGTGAACGCGACGAACGTGAACAGGAGCGGCATGAGCTGCAGGACTACGCTGCTCGTGACGAACGCCACCATGCCGGAGCCTACAATGACGGTTTCGTGCCGCTCGATAAAGGACGGGATGTACGCCACCCAGAACGATACCATGAGGAGCACGCCCGCGAGGACCACCATGGCAAACGACATCAGTGTTGATACCAGGAACCGCCTGCGCTTCTCAGACTTGAATATCGTGTTGACATAGTATTCGAGCGAGTTGAATACCATGCTGGCGAGCCAGAAGAAGATGACCAGGCTTATCCAGCCGAGTTCGCTGTGGTCTATGACGCGGGTTATCTCGCGGCTGAGCGAATCGCCGGCCATCGGATAGAGCGTGCGGACGTATTCCATCACGGTCCTGTGCAGGTCCGGAGAATTACCGAGGAAGTACGCGAAGATGTTTATGATGATGAACAGGAGCGGGATGAGGGACATCAGGGCGTAATAGGATATGGCGGCGGCCATGTAGGGCCCGCCGTCGCCGAAGAACTTCCCTGCCGCCCTGATGTAGGGGTTATTCGCCCCGCCGAGCCTCGCCAGTCTCATCGAGATCCACCCTGCTCCGTTTCTTGAGGAATATCCTGACCGGGTTGCCGATGAAACCGTAGACCTCCCTGAACCGGTTTTCGAGGTAGCGGAGGTACGAGAAATGAACGCCCTCCGGCCGGTTGACGAACAGTATGAACGTGGGCGGCTTTATCCCGCCCTGCACGCCGAAGTAGAACTTGATGCGCCTGTTGTGGTGCAGGCCCGGCGGGTGTACCCGGACCGCGGACTCGAGGACGTCGTTCACCTTGGGGGTCGGGATGCGCTTCGCCCCCTCCTCGACGACCGTGTCGATAAGCTCGTACAGCTTCCCTATCCTCTGGCGGGTCAGCGCGGAGATCGTCACGACCGGCGCGTAGTCGAGGAACTTGAGCCCGAGCCTTATCTTCTTGACGTATTCCTCGGTGACGCCCGTCTCCTTGTCCACGAGGTCCCACTTGTTGAGGACTATGATGACGCCCTTGCCCTCTTCGTGGGCGAGGCCGCCGATCTTCTTGTCCTGCTCGGTCAGCCCCTCGTGCGCGTCAATCATCAGGAGCGCGAGGTCACAGCGGTCTATGGCCTTCAGCGCCCGGACGACGCTGTACTTCTCGACGCCGCGCGCTATCTTGCCCCGGCTCCTGATGCCGGCCGTGTCAATCAGGTTGTACGTCTTGCCGTAGTACTTGACCTCGGTGTCTATGGTGTCCGTTGTCGTGCCCGGCATGTCGTGTACGACGACCCTGTTCGAGCTGGTCAGCGCGTTCAAGAGGCTCGACTTGCCCACGTTCGGACGTCCGATTATCGCGACGTTCGCGAAAACGTCCTCGGCGGCGTCCTCGCCGGATTCCTCCGGCAGGGCCGCCATTATCTTCTCCATCAGCTCGTAGAAGCCGGGCCCGTGCAGAGCGGACACGGACACGACCTCGTCCGCGCCGAGCCGGAAGAAGTCGTAGACCTCCTCCTCCTGCTTCGGCCCGTCCACCTTGTTGACGCAGTATATTACCGGCTTGCCGGAGCGCCTGAGAAGTTCCGAGACCTTCATGTCGGAGACGTTCAGACCCTCGCGCGCGTCCATCATCATGACGATGACGTCCGCCTCCTCTATGGCGAGCGCGGTCTGCTCCCTCATCTGAGTGAGCAGCGTGTCAACCGTGACGGGCTCGAACCCGCCGGTGTCCACGAGGTTGAACCTGCGGCCGTCGAACTCCGCGACGGCGTAGTTCCTGTCGCGCGTGACGCCGGGCGTGTCCTCGACCACCGCGAGCTTCTTGTGCAGTATCCTGTTGAACAGCGTGGACTTGCCCACGTTCGGGCGTCCCACTATAGCAATCGTCGGTATCGGCAAAATTTCTTCTCCAGCGGATTTTCCCCCTCTCCCCTCGCGGGAGAGGGCTGGGGTGAGGGGGATGAGATGGGCCGACACGCGGGTCGGCCCCTACATTAACAAACCAATCAAACTCCGCGCATACGGCGCAGTCTGACATGATAACACGGGCGGTAACTTAATACAAATGCTAAATTACCGTTTGACTTGGGGGCGGGCGCGGGATATGATTGGAACCTACCCTTCCCTCTTATCCCCTCCCTGTGAAGGGAGGGGAAGATTTGTTGAAGGCACTCCCTCACCCCCAACCCCCTCTCCCGGGAGGAGAGGGGGATTATATATATCTGGCCTCGACCAATCTCCCGCCCCCTGCACAGGGGGAGGGCTGGGGTGGGGGTTGGTTTTCACACTGGATGCTTCACATGCGACTCTCTTACCGCAAGCCCGCCCTGCTCACCTTTGCCCTGTTGCTTGTCTTCGCGCCGGTTATCATGTCCGCCGCTCTTGCGCGTGCGGACGAAGCTACTGCGAAGCCCATGCGTGTCATACACGGCAACCCGGTCGACCGGCGGGCGGTGGAGGCGCTGCTGGATGAGTCGGTGGGGGATGCCGAGGTCAAGATCGGAAGAGGTAAGGTAAAAGAGCTCAAGGGCAAGTTCAGGATTGACAAGAACAAGCCGGTCGAGGAGGCTGCGCTTGATTTTATTGATAGGCATAGGAATGCGTTTGGGCTGAAGGACCCGAAGAGGGAGCTGAAGCAGAGTGGGACAAAGGCAGAATATGGTGCCCATTACCAGCAAGAATATAATGGCGTACCAATATGGCTACATTCGATGAGTGTATATTTAGATAAAGATCATGATGTCAGGGAAGTTATAGCCAATACCGTCCCCACCCCCGACATCGATACAACGCCTCTGATAACGGCGGAGGAGGCAATTGACTTTGCGAAGGCAGAATTAAAGATTCCGCCAGCTGCGAAGGTCTGGCCAACCAGCGCTGAACTTAATATATACGAGGATAAATTGGCCTATCAGGTAATAATTGGTGAATGGCGCTACTTTATAGACGCCAAGAATGGTAATATTCTCTATAAAGACAGCTTGGCAAATTATTAGCCTGTTTCCACTATGTAATTACATGGCTATCCCCCCCCACATCTTGTGTTTCCTCTTGACTTCACCCCCACGATATGCTACATATCAAGAATAATTCGCAAGGAGGCACGACCATCAATTTCAGGATATGCACGCTCGCATCCGGGAGCAAGGGTAACTGCGTCTACATAGAGGGCGGCGGCACGAGGATACTCGTCGACGCGGGCCTCACGATGAGAGAAACGAAGCTCCGGCTGTCGCTGATAGACGTCAGGGCCGAGGACATCGACGCGGTAATAATCACGCACGAGCACACCGACCACATAAAAGGGGTCGGCCCGCTCTGCCGGGCGCACGGGATACCGGTATACATAACCGGCCAGACGTACACGGCGGCCCGCGACTGGATTGGCAAGAAGGTTGTGGTATGCGAGTTCGAGGCGGGCACCGGCTTCGACATCAAGGGCATACGCATCGAGCCGTTCGACATCCCGCACGACGCGGCAAACCCGGTCGGGTTCACGTTCTACGCTGGTGCAAAGAAGGCGGGGCTTGCAACCGACCTGGGCTACGCGACGACTCTTGTAATCGAGCGTCTGAAGGGCTGTAACGCGCTGGTGCTGGAGTCCAACCACGACCCGAGGATGCTGAAGGACGGGCCGTACCCGTGGCACCTGAAGCAGAGGGTAAGCGGGAAACAGGGACACCTGTCCAACTCGGACGCGGGGCGGCTGCTTGAGCAGCTCCTGCACGACGGCCTGTCGCACGTCGTACTCGCGCACATCAGCCAGGTCAACAACATGCCGGAGCTTGCGCATTCCGCGTCACACGAGACGCTCCGGAAGAACTCCTGCGGACACATAAAGCTCTACGTCGCCGGCCAGGACGCGGTCTGCGGCATGGTCGAGGTCTAAGCCCCGGCCTTCCTTATGTACTCGACGACCGCCTCCAGCTCTCCGGCATCGTCGAGTATCGGGTACGCCCATATCGCCAGCTTCGTCGAGCCGTCTCCCGTTGAAAGCTCCCTGAATATTTCCTTCTTCGTCGCTATCGCGTCATTTACCGGGCAGCCCGGGACCGGCTCCTTGCTGTTGTGGAAGACCCAGCTGCACTTTTGGCCGATTATGTCCTTCACTTCCATGCCGGCCATGACCGACGCAGCCCTGTTGGCCTTGAGTATTACATGGTTCGCGTCCTGCACGATGACCGCGTCCGGGACCGCGTCGAAGGTCACCTGCCACCGCCTCCTCATCTTTTCAAGCCTCTCGGAAATCAGCTCGCTTTCGAGCGACATCGCGATCTGGCCGGCGAAGCTCCCCATCAGCTTCATGTCGGACGAATGGAACGTGCGCGGCTCTATGCTGTACGCCACGAGCGCGCCGAGCGCCCGGTCCTTGTACATCAACGGCGCGGCGAGCGCGGACGTTATGCCGTGCTCGAAGACCAGCGTCGGGACCTTGAACCGCGTCTCCTTGCGGAAGTCGGTCACGACGGCTACCTTCCTTATCTCCGTGACGTAGGACGCGAGCCCCTCGTCGCGGGCGATTACGCACTCGCTGAACTTCTCCCTGTCCGGGCCGGCGGAGCCGAGCATCCTGAGCCCCCGGCCGTTCGCCGAGACGAAGATGTTGACCAGGTCCACCCGCATGTTCTTCACGACGATGCCGAGTGCGGACTCGCACTTCTCCGCGGAGAGCATGCCGGACGTGAGAGCCGTGGAAAAAGCGTTAAGTGCCATAAGCTCGCGGTTCTGCTGGCGCAGGTCCTCGTTCAGCCTGTCGCGCTCCGCCTCATAACCCCGCATCTTCCTGACGTTCTCTATCGTCAGGAGGAGGCTGTCCACCTCGAACGGCTTCTTGAGGTAGTCGGCGGCCCCGGCCTTCATCAGCTCTACCGCCACCTCCTCGCTCCCGCGCGCGGTGATGATGATGACCGATGATGCGGGACAGTCCCTGCGCAGGGCCTTCAGGAGGTCCATGCCCTTGAAGTCCGGGAGCATGTAGTCCTGGAGTATTATGGACGGGGACAATTTCTTCGCCATCTCGAGCGCCTGAACGCCGCCGTAGGCGACCTCGGGCTTGAACCCGCGCTTCGTCAGCAGAAGGCCAAGGAGGTTGGCAAACTCCTCGTCGTCGTCCACCACAAGAATTTTTTCGGGCATGAGCGTCACTCCAGAGTTATCGGATGGCTCATATTATATAACTTGAACGATTTTTTCAAGTATAAACATGGACAGATTTGGGCCTGTATTACTCATTCGACCTCCCTGAGCCCCTTGAACTCGCCGCCTTCTATCGTGAAGTCCCCGTCCAGGCCATCGGGGTTGACCAGGTACTTCTCGAAGGTGACGTCCACGGTATAGCCGTTCGCGCTGTCCACTACCTTGATCGCGGACGGCAGGCTGTAGCCGTCTACGACCGTGTATCCGGGTGTCTCGACGTACAGGTACGGCCTCGCGAGCCGGTCATAAAATATGCGCCTCTTCTCGTTCAGGCCGGGGTCATACTCGGTCTTGACCAGCGGCACGAGCACTCCGTCGTTTTCGTGCGCGATAAACAGGTCGTAACCGTCCTCTACAGGGTCCACGAAGTATCTGTCGCCCGCGCCCGGCGTTTCGAAGAACAGGGAGCCGAAGATGACGTTCGGGTCCGCCTTTACTCCGCGCTCCGCGAGGAAGCCCGGAAGCGCGCCCCTCGGCCCGGTATAGAGGAACCCCTCGGACGGGTCGTAGAAATAGAACTTCTCGCCCCGGATGACGATGTCGAACACGGTGTAGCCCATCAGGGCGAGCCCGGTCAGCCGCACCCTGTCAGGCCGCTTTGCATAAAGCACCGCGTCGAAGCTTTGGGAGCCCGCGCCGTCCACGCGCACGACCACCTTCACCATAGCCCTGATGCCTTGCAGCCCCTGGTCCCTGGCCATAGCCATATCGAGCACTTTTTCCGGCGGCGTGTCCGCGGGTATCGGCTTTACAATCTGCCTGGGCGCGCACGCGGACAGAAGAAGCGCGGCCAGTACGACGGTCATAATGCGGACTATTTTCATACTACCCTTTCTGTCCCGGAGGCGGCGTCAAGACGAAGGAGCCTCCTGACCCGTCCCACCGAGCGGTTGAGCAGGAATGCCATAAATAGTACCACGGCAAGGAATATAAGAAACCAGAGTGCGAACGGCCGCCGATACAGCAGTGGGTCGTAGCGCTGCATGAATACGAAATGTACGAGGTAGACCTCGTACGATATGCCTCCGACGAACAGGAGGAAACCGGACCGGAGCCCCGCCTGGTTCAGCGCGGCGAGCGCGGCGAGCGAAACCAGCAGGAAGGCCGCGAACGCAGGCTGCCAGAGCGCGGACTCGACAAGTATCGAGCCCATGTCCGACCTGTCGAACTGTCCCCTGAGCGGGTCCGCGATGAGCGTCTTGAGGACGAAGAAAACTACCACGGCGAGCACCGCCGCCGCCCGGAGCGCGGGTCCGTTCATCACGCGTCCTACGGACGCCCTGACCTCATCTGAGTATGCCGCGGCCATGCAGCCCGCAGGGAACAACAGGCTGTACATGATGTAATGCCTGACAGTCCCGACAGATACCAGATGCGGATAATAACCGTTCACGACAACAAGCAAGGCGTCCATGACGGCGACAAGGGCAAACAGTATGGACGTCCTCCCTTTCCAGCCTCCAGCCACGCTTACGGAAATGAAAAAGAAAACATACAAGACGATAATATACGTTACGAACCAGCGGGATGGGTCAAACTGGTCTGTGAACCCGGTAAAGTTGACGCCGAGCATGGTCAGTGCCAGGCCGGAAGCCGGGTAACGACTCGACAGCACGAAATAGTCGGCGGCGATTATCGCGGCGGTGACCAGCCAGTACGGAAGATAAATCCTCGACGCGCGCCTCGTGAAGAAGCTCTTGAGCGTGTAAATTTTCTCCGATGTGGACACAGCAAGGCCGTAACCGGAACAGAAAAGAAACGCCGATACGCCGAAGCCCGAGAAGTTCGGCACCCGTATCCCGCCAGCGAGGATGAGGTTGATATGCCCCGCGACTATCATGAGTATGGCGAGCCCCTTGAGCTGGCCGGTCTGGCCTGCGTCAAGAAAGACCTGGCCGGCCGACTTCTTAATCGAAAGCACGGCCGCGAGGAACAACAGGACGTACACCGGCAGTACGGACATCGCCGGGTCGTCGAGCACGAGCTTCGCGTACTGGTGGTTTACAAACAAGGTCTGGATACCTTCTCGGGCACCCTGTCCATGTGGGTGACTGGTTGGGTGTAATGGGCGTACAAAGTATATGGGATTATAACGCCAAGAGCGCGGTATTTCAACAGAAATAGGACGGGATGTAATCCATTGGGACGGTTCACGCAGCGCGCGCGGCCCTGTCATCCGCCCTGCGTCCGGCCCTGGCGCCCGCCTTCACCGGCAGGACTATGCTGAACCGGCTCCCCTTCCCCGGCTCGCTTTCGAGCTCGACCCGGCCCTTGTGCGCCTCGGCGACCGCCTTGACTATCGCAAGGCCGAGGCCGGTGCCCTTCACGTTCGTCGCGCCCTTCGTCCTGTAATACTTCTCGAAGACCTTCGGCCTGTCCTCGGGTGCTATACCGGCGCCGGTGTCGCTGACGGACACTCTGACAAGCCGTTCGCCCGCGCTTTCCTCGATGGCAGCCTTGAGTCCGACCGCGCCGCCCGCCGGCGTGAACTTGAACGCGTTGCTCAGGAGGTTCGTGACCGCCCTGCCCAAGTAAGACCTGTCAACCTCCACCACAGGCAGGCCGTCCGCCAGCTCCAGGCTGAACGCATGCCCGTCCTTTTCGGCCAGCGGCCTGAACTGCCCGTACAGGTCTTCCAGGACCTCTCCCAGCCCGGTCTCCTTCAGGTCGAGCCTGAAGTTGCCCGCCTCGACTTTTGAAATCGCAAGGAAGTCGTCGAGCAGTTCGAGCACCTTGTCGCTGCTCTTGATGATGCTCTCCGCCATCCCCCTGCTCTCCTTGTCCAGGCCGCCCGCCTCGTCCGCCATTATCTCGGCATAGGCGAGAATGACGGTAAGCGGGGACTTGATATCGTGCGTGACCATCGCGTAGAAGTCCTGCTTCTGCTTCTCCATCTTCTTACGTCCCGTGAGGTCGCGGACGACGCCCGTGAACATCACCTTCCCGTCCAGCCTGACCTCGTTCATGCCAAGCTCCAGCGGGAATGTCGTCCCGTCCTTCCTCAGGCCCGCGACCTCGCGGCCTATGCCGACAACCCTCGGCTGCCTCGTGTCGAGGTATCTTTTTATATACTCGTCGTGGTGGGACGCGTAGGGCTCGGGCATAAGCATGCTGACGTTGTTGCCTATCATCTCGCCGGCGGTGTAACCGAATACCTTCTCGGCCTCCGGGTTGACCTTGAGGATTATCCCGTGGTCGTTTATCGTGATGATGCCGTCAAGGACCGTGTTCAGGATGGCGCGGTTGACCTCCTCGCTCTCACGGAGCTGTTCCTTTTCTTCGATATGCCTTTTCTCGTGGAAGTGCGCGTATAGGCCGAATGCGAAGACAAGCGCGGCCATGCAAAACCTCATCCATAGCTCGTGCGGCTCCCGGGAAGTAAGAGAGTCTATGAGGCCGCGTCCGTTCATGACGTACGAATGCACCGCCGCCTCCAGTATCCAGTATGCGAGCGCGGCCGCAATGCCGAGGTATATGAAGCGGTGCCGGCCGGGCCAGGCCGTCTGGTTTTCGGGGGGCATGTCATGGCCTTTCTGTATTGCGTGGGCGTACCACCCGCGTGAGTCTTTCAGCTTGCCGAGGACAAAATAACTCCTGTATTTAATAATAGCATGGATTGGGGGAGGAGTAAACGGGGGAAGCTAAGCACCTGCCTAAATATTTATTATACTGTTAAGCCCCATGAATTCAAGCGAATATGTTTTATCAAGCTCCATCAATCCCCCCCTCCTTGCGGGAGAGAGCCTGCCCTGAGCCCCGGCTTAATGCATACCGGGGTAAACTCCGCCGAAGGGGGGTTGGGTGTGAGAGTTCTCCACCGTGGCGTCAATGGATTGAGCGTTGTCAAAGGCAAGGGCGGGCACGGGGACCCGCCCCTACATTTAAATGCGAAGGCAAGGGCCGACACACGGGCCGGCCCCATAAAAGCCGATTCCTGGATTCCCGCCTTCGCGGGAATGACGGGTGGAGGCTATCTGGCCTCCGCGCCCAGCTTCTTCTCCCCCCGCTCTATGTCCGCTTCGAAGTACTTCGTTACGATGCGGGTCGCGCAGAACTCACCGCACATCGTGCAGGAGTCGTCGTTCTCGGGCATGCGGGACCGCCTTATCTCGGCGGGCCTGTCGCCTGTGATGGCAAGCTCGAACTGACGCTTCCAGTCGAGCCCTCGGCGCGCGAGTGACATCTCACGGTCCAGGCCCCTGTCCTTGAGCTTTATCATGTCGCCGACGTGCGCCGCGATGCGCGCGGCCATCACGCCCTCTTTGACGTCGTTCACGTCCGGGAGCGCGAGGTGCTCGGACGGCGTGACGTAGCAGATGAAGTCCGCGCCGTAAGCGGACGACAGGGACGCCCCGATGGCCGAGGTGATGTGGTCGTATCCGGGCGCGACGTCCGTGGTTATCGGCCCGAGTACGTAAAACGGCGCCTCGTTCGACATGCGCTTCTGGATGATGATGTTCGCCTCTATCTCGTCTATGGGTATGTGGCCAGGCCCCTCGACCATCATCTGGCAGCCCATACGCCTGCCCTCTTCCGCCAGCTCGCAGTTGATGACCAGTTCCTGTATCTGGCAGCGGTCGGACGAGTCGTGAATAGCTCCCGCGCGGAAGCCATTGCCCAGCGAGAGGACGCAGTCGTACTTTTTGAGGATGTCCGCGACCCGGTCGAACTGCTCGAACAGCGGGTTCTCCCGGTCGTTGTGAAGCATCCACGCGACCATGTACGCCCCACCCTTCGAGACCAGGCCGCCGTAGCGGTATCCCTGCTTCCTTAGCCGCTCGACCGTCATCCGGTTTATCCCGCAGTGTATCGCCATGAAGGATATGCCGTCCGCGCACTGCTCCTCGATAACGTCGAACAGCATCTCGACCGGCATGTCCACTGGGCTGCCGTACTTCTTTATGGACTCGGCGAAGGCTTGGTACAGAGGCACCGTCCCGACCGGGAGTTCGACCGCACCGAGTATCTCCCGCCTGATGCGCGGTATGTCGCCGCCGACGGACAGCTCCATCAGCGAGTCCGCGCCGCAGGCCTGGGCGACCTTAGCCTTCTCTATTTCCATAGCGATGTCGGCGATGTCCGTGGACGTCCCGATGCTCGCGTTGACCTTTGTGCGAAGCCCCTTGCCGATGCCGACACTTCTCGACGCGCGGCCCAGGTTGTTCGGTATGACTACCTTGCCCTCGGCCACCATGTCCCGGACGTACTCCGGCGTGACAAAGTCCGCCTTCGCCGCCGCAATCATCTCGTTTGTTATAACACCCTGTAACGCAAGCTCCACCTGTGACGCCATTGCATTGCCTCCTTGTTACTTGCAAAGGCGCAGTTCATCTGCGCCCGCACCGTGTCGCAAACCATCCCTCACCCGGCCCTTCGGGCCACCCTCACCCATTGAAGGGAGAGGGTACATCTATACTCCCCCTCTCCCCTTGTGGGAGAGGGGGTTGGTGGTGAGGGCTTACCTTATTTCCTTCTCTGTCTGCTTGCGAGAGGGGGCCGGGGGTGATGGCATTCGACAAAAAATCCCCGGCCTCTTTCGAGGCCGGGGACATGGGCGTAGTAATCCCATCTCAGGCCCCGTTCCTCGCAAGGCCATAACTCGCATGCGGCCAGCATGCTCGCATTTCGGTCAACAGGCAGGTCTTCTGGCTTCCGGATCAATCTACGGCCGCGCCTTCCCGCACCGTTTGACGGCGCAGTGGCATATCGCGACTTTCGTACCCGGTCACAGCGGCGGGCCCGCCCCCGTTTCGCACGGGGTTCCCTTTTAAGCCCTCTTATAGGGCGCCTGTATCATCTTTATATTATCGGCAAAACGTATTGCGAACGCGCGGTTGGACGCGAAGTGCAGGTGCACGTAGCTCGCCAGGACGTTGCCTTTCATATAGCCTTCTGCTTTACCCTCCATCTCGCCAGCCTTCGTTACTTTATATCCCCTCTTGACGCCCCTGGGCATCGGCTCGATTTCCGAGTAATGGAACTCGTGGCCACGCGCCTTTTTCCCTTCCGGGAACAGCGCCCCCGACGCCTCGACGACGACCTCCCGGTACCCGAGCGCCTTCCTTTTGTCGAGCATCTTCGTCTTGACGGGGAACACACCGACCATCGGGTGGAACACGCCTTCGAGGTCGGTTATGCCCTCTGTCAGGTACATAAGCCCGCCGCACTCGGCGTATATTGGAATGCCCGCTTCCGCCGCCGCGCGTATGTCGTGCTTTACAAAGTCGTTGAAGCCGAGCCCCCGCGCGTACATCTCCGGGTAGCCGCCGCCGATGTATATGCCCCTGATGTCCGGCGGAAGGCCGTCGTCCTTCAGCGGGGAAAACGGGACTATCTCTATTCCGTGAGATTCGAGCATCTCAAGGTTGTCCCTGTAGTAGAAGCAGAACGCCTCGTCCATGGCGACCGCAAGGCGCGCGGCACTCGCGGGCTTTGTGCGGGACGGCATCGGCGCTGGTGCTATACGCGCGGCCTTACCCGCAATCCTCATTAGCGCGTCGATATCTACGTTCTTTTCTACCGTCTCGCGCAGCTTCTTCACGAACTTCTTCGTGAGTATGCTCCCGACGTCGGTAGTGAGGCCAAGGTGGCGGGACGGGATGTCGAGCCCGTCCTCCCTCGGTATCGCGCCGATTACCTTCGCCTTGCAGTGCCGCTTTACGGCGTCTTTCAGGAGCCGCTCGTGCCGTTCGGAGCCTACACGGTTCAGTATAACGCCCGCGACAATCACGTCCGGGTCGAGCGACTCGAAACCCCTGACTACCGCCGCCGCGCTCCCCGCCATGCTGCGCGCGTCCACGACGAGGACGACCGGAGCACCGGTAAGCTTCGCCACCTGGGCGGTGCTGCCGGACAGGCCGTCTTTGCCTATCCCGTCGAACAACCCCATCACGCCCTCAATGACGGATACATCGGCCGTGGCCGACGCCCGCGCGTATACACCACGCACAGCTGTACTGCCCATCATCCAGCCGTCGAGGTTACGGGAGGCGCGCCCGCTGACGTACTCGTGGTACGCAGGGTCTATGAAGTCCGGCCCGACCTTGAAAGGCTGTACTGCAAGCCCGCGTGACTTCAGCGCGGCCATCAGGCCGATGCTGACAGTCGTCTTGCCGACGCCGCTGTTCGTGCCCGCGACTATGAACGCGCCACTAAACATTATCAGTGCGACGCCTCGTGTCCATGCCCCGCATGCTCCGCCTTCGCGGCATCCAGGAGCTTTACCTCGCCTGTACCCAGGTAATACTCCGCGGTCACGACCTCGAGTTTGCCCTCGTGCACAAGCTCCTTGACAATCTCGCTGTTCTTCATGATGTCGTCGTACACGTTCCTGACGTTCTGCTGGATCGCGTCGTTTAACAGTTCGCCGCTGTCCGTCTTGCCGGACGCCTTTGCCGTGGCGACGGCGGGCTGTATCTTCTTCAGTATCGCGCCTATGTTGCCTTCGGGCTCGCCTGTAAGCTCAAGCGTCGCCTTGACCGCTCCGCACGACTGGTGGCCGAGGATGACGAGCAGCGGCGTGTGCAGGTGCTCGACGCCGTACTCGATGCTGCCGAGGGCTATCTCGTCGACGACGTTGCCCGCGACCCTGACGATGAAGACGTCGCCCAGGCCCTGGTCGAAGAGTATCTCCGGCGAGACCCTTGAATCCGAGCAGGTCAGTATCGTCGCGAACGGGTGCTGGCCCTTGGTGAGTTCGTCCCTTTTCTCCTTGCACAGGTCCTTCTTGCATAGCTCGCCGGAGGCGAACCTCTTGTTTCCGTCCATGAGCTTCGTCGCGGCGTCACCCGCATACGCCGTGACCGCCATAGAAAGACTGAGTACAACCGCGCCCGCAACCCTGAATAACTTCATAACCTTTCCTCCTCATTCGATAATAACAGTTAAAAGATGCAGGGTGGGCTTCGCCCACCGCCGATGGTGGGCGAAGCCCACCCTACATTATAAAAGGCATACCAGCGGTCAGCCGTTCAGAAGCTTGACGACCGACATACCGTCGTCGTAGTAGTCTATGATGTTGAGCGCGCCATAGGCCTGCTCTATGCGGAAGATGTTCTTCATGTCGAGCTTCATCGCGTCCGAGAGTATGACGCGGTTCACACCGCCGTGGCCGAGCAGGACTATCTCTCCGCCTATGTTCTTCTCAAGCTCTTCGTACAGGGCGGGCAGCACCCTGCCCGCGACCTCCTCGACAGACTCGCCGCCGGGCGGGACGAAATGCACCACGTCGTTAAGCCAGGCGCTCCAGTCCTCCGGGAATGTGCGCTCGATGTCCTCGAACGACATGCCCTCCCAGAGCCCGACGCCGCGCTCCTTGAACTCCGGCTTCTTTATATGCGGGACCTCGTGGTGCTCGCCGATAATCTCCGCGCCCTTGACCGTCCGGATGAGGTCGGACGAGTAGATAGTGGTGAGGCTCGCCTCCTTCAGGCGCTCCCTGAGCCGTTCCATCTGGCGGACGCCTGCCGGAGTTATGTCGACGTCACGGTGGCCGTTGTAGCGGCGCTTGCCGTCGCCGTTCACCTCTCCGTGACGGCAGAGATACAGCCTTGTGTGCCTCAAAATATGCCTCAAAAACCTTGTTTTCTTTCAGATGAACGAAACGGGGAGCCCTGTCGCTTCCTGATGCCGGCCCTTCCCAGGCAAATGTCACCGCCGGGCGGTACAATAGATAGCAGACAGCTCTAATGCGCTGGGGAAATGCTCGGGCTACTCCCCCTGTTTGCCAAATACCACTGGTGGATACTCTTTAACCAGAACGAAGTAATTCACGTAGTCGGGCGCGCTGCTGCCAAATATATAGTCCCTGCCTATCTCGTATACAGTATTGAACAAGGCCTTGTTGTCAAGATAGTATATACCTGATGTGCACTGACCTTCGGTCATCCCGGCGACCATGAGCTTTAGCTCGCCGGGTAGCCATCCTGGCCTGCTCGTCTCGATTACGTACCCCTTGTACTTGAACGACGGGTCATCCGGGAACCGTATCAGCCCGACAACATAACTCCTGTCGGGCGTGGCCCATATGCCCTCATACTTGTCCATTTCCTCTATCGCGTCAAGGTAAGTCTTGAAGCCGTCATAGGTGGATGGTATGTACGCCGGGGCCTTTTCGACAATGTTCTTGTAAGGCAGTTCCTCATAACTGTAAAACCTTTTGACCGGTATCTTGTTCTCCGCGATATACCTGGTCAACGTCCTGAAGTAAGACTTCCTGAACGACGTAACGCGCTCGGAGGCCCTGCCATCATCCCCTTCCGCATCCATTTTGAATGCGTACCCATAATTGTCCGGCCTGTCCAGGTCCTTCAGGAGGACGGGTTCGAGCGTGACGACGTCGTCCAACTTCAGTCTGCCGCCGACACCATTTGTCCTCAGCTTCGCTAAGTCGCCGGAACGTATGATACCGAACCCCCATACATACTCGGACAACGCCATTGCCCCCACTGTCGTCGCAACGTCGAAATCAGCTTCGACGACCTCGACAGGCCCCTTGGCCGGGGCGTCCATGTAATCCACCATCCTGCCGCCGTCGGGGAGCGTGGCGGCACAGCCGGATATCACGAACGACACAAAAAACACTAATAACGAACGAGCCACTCTCATTTCACCATCTCCCTGCAACATACCGTTTAACCGGTACCTGCATCACAAGGCACACCGGATAACCGGTGCTATTCTACCAGAAACATGACCAGCAAGACAAGGACTTCGTTGAACTCGCTTACCGCGCCTATAGTGTCGCCCGTGATGCCGCCTATCCTGGCGTGGAAATATTCTCGCGCAAGGTACGTCAGGACAACAACGGCGCACAGGACAACAAACCCTTTCACGCCCGCGGCCCAGAACGACAAACCGGCAGTAAATGTCGCCGCGAAGGCGACGTGTCCGGCCCCGATATGCTCCACGAACGGCTGGGCGAGGCTCCCCACCCTGCGGGCGTACTCTGCCCTGTAAGACATCAAGACCTGCGAGAAACGGGCCATAACCGGCATGAGCAGGAGGGCCGGCACGCGCAGCGTACCCCGAAGGTTCTCGACCGACTCGTACTTGAGCAGGAGCAGCAGGACGAGGCCTATGACGCCCATCGCGCCGGTCCGGCTGTCCTTCATTATGGCGAGCGTCCGCTCCCTGTCGCCGCGCCCGCCGTACATCCCGTCGAGCGTGTCCGCGAAGCCGTCGAGGTGCAGCCCGCCGGTAACGAGCGCGAGCAGCGCGACCAGCAGGACGGATACGACCGGACCCGGCAGCCTTCCGGGCAGGAGTCCGTCGAGCCCGACCAGCGCTCCGCCCATCAGGGCACCCGCGACCGGGAACCAGGCCATCGCGCGCGCCATTCCCTTGCCGTCCAGTTCACCGCCCCGTCCGAGCGGCAGGATAGTCAGAAACCGGAGCGCGGTCATGAGCCCGCCGGGGTTCAATTTACCTTTTCCCCCTCGACCCCGGCCTGCTCGAACGTCGCCATCTCCTTCAGCACCTTGAGTCCAGCCTCGACGAGGTTCATGGCAAGCGCCGCGCCCGTGCCCTCGCCCAGCCTCATGTCGAGGTCGAGGAGCGGCCTGTGTCCTATCCTGCCAAGTACGGCCAGGTGCCCGGCCTCGACCGAGCGGTGCGCAGCTATGACATAGCCCTTGGCCTCGGGCATAAGCTCGCACGCGACGAGCGCTCCGGCTGAGGATATGAACCCGTCCACGACGACCGGGATGCGCGCCGCGGCCGCCCCGAGGACGACACCCGCGATCCCGGCTATCTCCAGCCCGCCGACCTTGGCCAGGACGTCCAGCGGGTCCGCGGGGTCTGGCCTGTTTACCTCGATCGCCCTCTTTATGACGGATACCTTGGTATCGAAACTCTTCTCTGTTATGCCGGTGCCGTAACCCGTGACCATCTCTACAGGGAGTCCGGTGAACACGGCCGCGATCGCCGAAGACGGCGTGGTGTTCGCAATACCCATGTCGCCGGTAGCGACCATGCCGTAGCCCTTCTGGACGAACTCGTTGACAAGGCCTATGCCGACCTCGACCGCGCGGACAGCCTCTGTACGGCTCATCGCGGGGCCGACGGCCATGTTCTTCGTCCCGTGCGCGACCTTCACGATACGCAGCCCGTCCGTCGGCTCGAAGTCGTGCTCGACGCCAATATCGAGGACTATCACCTCCGCGCCGACGTGACGCGCGAGGACGTTCACGCCCGCGCCTCCCCGGAGGAAGTTGTAGACCATCTGAGCTGTGACGACCTTGGGGTACGCGCTCACGCCCTCCTCCGCGACCCCGTGGTCGCCAGCGAAGACGAACACCGCCTTCCTGTCCACGTTCGGGTCGTGCTGGCCGGTCATCAGGCAGACGCGCCTCGCAAGTTCCTCGAGCCGGCCCAGACTCCCCGGCGGCTTGGTCTTGTTGTCCAGCCTGCGCTGTATCTCCGCCTCCCGGCTTTCGTCCACGGGGGCGATTATGTCGAGGGTGTCCTGAAGAAGGCCCATAACGTTCTCCTATATTGTCATTCTGAGCGAAGCGAAGAAGCCCTGAGCGTAGTCGAAGGGGAAGAATCCGCTTGTATCCATTATATTATAGGTGCGATGTATTGCGCCTAACCTTTTGTTGTCATTCCCGCGAAAGCGGGAATCCATTGTAATATCCAACGTCAAAATGGACCCCCGTTTTCACGGGGGTGACAGAAAGGGCCGACACGCGCTTCGATTGGTACGGCCCCTACAAATACATATGGTGGGCCGTGCCCGCCCTACACGCCTGTTCTTTCTCTGTGCCTCTGTGGTGGAGGTTATTTTATCTTCACCGGTATCCCGGACACCACCAGATATACCTCGTCGGCGGCCTCCGCGATAACCCTGTTGGCCGTGCCGGCCGCGTCACGGAACCGCCGCGCGAGCGCGTTGTCGGGGACTATCCCCAGCCCGACCTCGTTCGATACCACTATGGATACGCCGTCGTACTCCCGGAGCGCGGCCGCAAGCCTTCCGGCCTCCACGCGCGCCGTATCCTCGAAGCCGTCTGCGGAAAACGTCATCATGTTGGTAAGCCAGAGGGTCAGGCAGTCCACGACGGCCGCATGACCCTTGCCGGAAAGGCCGCCGGTCGCTCCCACCAGGTCGAGCGGCTCCTCCAGAGTCGTCCAGGCGCCGCCCCGCGCGTCCCTGTGCCTGCCTATGCGCTCCGCCATCTCCGGGTCTCCGGCCGTCGCGGTCGCTATGTATACCGGGGCAAGCCCGCTGTCCTCCGCGAGCCTCATTGCGAAGTCGCTCTTGCCGGAGCGCGCGCCTCCGGTCACGAACACAAGCCTCTTCAATATTCCACCCCCCGTCTCGCCATGATACCCTTCTCCGCCGGGTGTTTTATGAGGTTCATATCCGTCACGTAGTCCGCCGCGTCGATTACCTCGTCCGGGCAGCCGCGTCCTGTGAGCACCAGTTCCACGCCGTCCGGCCTGTTCCTTATCAGTTCCACGACAAGCGCCGGGTCGAGCCAGCCCTCCTTCATGCAGTTGTTTATCTCATCCATGACGACCAGGTCGTACTCCCCTGAGCGCGCCTTGTCCGACGCGAGCCGGAACCCCTCGCCTATAGACTCCTTGAGTCTGCCGGTGTCGCAGCCCTTGCAGAATATCGGGTGTCGCTGGTCGGTGAACGCTACAAGTTCCGCGCCGGGCATGGCCTTAAGCATCGCCGCCTCGCCGGACAGTTCTCCTCCCCCTTTAAGGAACTGGAAGACGAGCACCCGGTTCCCCCGTCCGAGCGCGCGCAGCGCAAGCCCGAAGGCGGCGGAGGTCTTGCCCTTGCCGAAACCGGTATATATATGGGTCAAGCCCCTGTCGATGCCCATCATTCCCCCGGAAACAAACAAACCCGCCCAGAGAAAAAAAGGCGGGTTGGCGCAAGGTCAACGCTCACCCTCCCCCTCGGAAGGCTATGGAGCTATTTTCCCAGGTATCCTGACTCACGGGCGGGCCCGTTTACAGTTGCGGGGCAGTGACGGTCTCGCACCGTCTTCCCTGGAACTACTCAAATGGTTTTCGAAAATAACACGAATGCCAGCGGAAGTCAATATAAACATGCAAAATACAGCTTGACATCTGGGGGGGTGTTTCTGTATATTGTGCAGTACATTTTTCGGACGTCCCCTTCGTCTAGCCTGGCCCAGGACACCGCCCTTTCACGGCGGCGACGGGGGTTCAAATCCCCCAGGGGACGCCAATTAAATCAAGAGGTTGCGAGAATATCGCGGCCTCTTTTTGTTGTATACAGCCTCCCGACCGCATGCCCGGACATTGATTCCGGGAAAACTGATACCGCCTCAATAAGTCCTGTTACACAACAAACATGCTGACTTGGCGAAAATAAAACGGGCCCCACCCTTATCGGTTGGGGCCCGTTGCTTTCATCTCAGCCTGCTGTCCTGAAGACCAGCACTCCTACTGCACGACATATGCGTTAGATACCTTCGTGACTACCGTACCGGTCACCCCGTCCTTGATAGACACCTTCACGTAGTTAGTGCCCCTGTCCGCTGTCGCTGTAATCCAGTTCCACTGGCTGGACGGGCCGTAAACCTGCTTGCTCACATACACGTTGCCGGTGCCCGGCCCCTTGAGCGCGAACGAATACAGATACGTCCCGCACTTGTCCGGGTTGGTCAGGTTGGCTGTCATCACCACCGTCGTACCGGCGGTCCTCGGCGACGAGAGGTCAGGCGTTACGCTGGTAATTGTGACCGGGTTGTTGTTGCATACCGGGTCACAGGCATTGCCTATGCCGTCGCCGTCCGCGTCCGCCTGGTCCGTGTTGTACACGTTCGGGCAGTTGTCGCTTCCGTTCGCGTAACCGTCGGCGTCCATGTCGTCGTCGCACGCATCGCCGTTGCCGTCGGAGTCAACGTCAGACTGGTCCGGGTTTGGTGTGGTCAGGCAGTTGTCCGAGAGGTCAGCAATGCCGTCCGAGTCGGTGTCGGTCACCTGGTCGCATGCGTCGCCCACGCCGTTGC
>JACRHJ010000051.1 GCA_016212105.1 Nitrospirota bacterium | reverse complement strand
CTCCGTCCAGGCCGGAAGCCGTACGAGCAAGGAAGAAAGTCCTGCTCGTAAACCGCCTCCAGCACCTCGCGCAACGCGTTCTGGACCACCTTGTCCTCGGTGGTCGAGATGCCAATCGGCCGCGTCTTGCCCTTCTCCTTGCCTCTCCATAATCGCGTATGGGTCCCCGTCGGCGGTCCGGCGAGCGCCCCGCGAGGCCCAGACCGGGGCCAGGAGCGCGCCCATCCCGTCCAGATGACCACTGCTCTGTCTCTCTCTGATTGAATAAGAAGTCCGGCAGCAGCAGGGGCTGTGGAGACTGTGGACAACCTTCCGAGGTTGTCCAAGGTCGTGTGGGCAAGCTTCCGAGCTTGTCCACACGACCGGCAGTATCCACAGCCCTCCGCGCTCCGCCTTGGACCTGCGCTCTGGGGCCCTGGACAGATGACAGGCCCATGGAGGAACCTTCGCAGGCTGACTTGCCAGCCTTCCCACGGAGGACTCCCCCATGAGCATCAACAGCGTATTCCGTCGCCTGCTCGCACTGCAAGAGACCCGTGTACTCGGCGTCGAGTTCTTCGTCGCCGCCATGATGATCTGCGTCGACGTCGCGCCCAGGCGCCGCAACCCGACCTGCTCGCGATGCGGCCGGCGCTACTCCGTCGGGAGCTACGACTCCGACAGCCGCCTCTGGCGTCACGTGGATCTCGGCCCCTGGGAGCTGTACCTCCGCTACCGGATCCGCCGCTTCCTCTGCCCGCACTGCAAGACCGTCGTCACCGAGGCCGTCCCCTGGGCGGAGTTCGCCTCTACGTTCACGCGCGACTTCGAGGACGTCACCAGCTTCCTCGCCCAGCAGGCGAACCAGACAGTCGTCGGCCGCACCATGAAGGTCGCCTGGCCCACCGTCGGCAACATCGTCCGGCGCACGGTCAACCGATGCGGCCTCCCCCTGCGCGCCGCCAAGCTCTACCGCATCGGCGTAGACGAGATCAGCTACCGCAAGCACCACAAGTACCTCAGCATCGTCGCCGACCACGACACCGGCCACGTCGTCTGGGCCGGAAAGGGCAAGTCCGGCGACTCGCTCGACCCCTTCCTCGACTCCCTCGGCGAGGAGGGGCGCCGCGCGATCCGGCTCGTCTCCATGGACATGTCGCAGGCCTACATCTCCAAGGTCCGCGAGCGCCTCCCCCTCGCCATCATCGTCTTCGACCCATTCCACGTCGTGAAACTCGCCAACGACGCCGTGGACAAGGTCCGCCGCCAGCAGGTCCGCGCCCTCAAGGACAAGGCCGAGGCGACGGCGCTGAAGAAGACCCGCTGGGTCTTGCTGAAGACCCCCGAGGACCTCCAGCCGTGGGAGGTCGAGAAGCTCAGTGTCCTCGCCAAGGTCAACCGTCCCCTGTACCGGGCGTACCTGCTGAAGGAAGCGCTTCGCGCTGTCTTCCGCGAGCCGCCTGCGAAGGCCGAGAAGCGCCTCGACGCGTGGCTCGCCTGGGCATCCCGTTCCCGCCTGCCGTCCTTCGTGACCCTGGGCCGGACAATCCGACAGCACAAGGCAGGCATCCTCGCCGCCATCGAGCACGGCCTCTCGAACGGCCGTCTGGAGGGGCTCAACAACAAGATCCGCCTCATCAGCCATCGCGCCTATGGCTTCCATTCAGCCGAGGCCCTCATCGCCCTGGTGATGCTCTGCTGCTCCGGCATCGACATCCCGCTGCCCTCCGACCAGCGCCCGGGATCGGACCCATACGCGATTATGTAGAACCTTCACCTATCGCGAGTTGCAGGACTGGCTGAACGACCCCTACGACACGCCGCCCGGACTGCCCACCGGGGAGCAGCTGGAACTCCCGATGCCGGGACTTGGACAGCCAATGCAGCAGAACGGGGGGTAACCTCGACCACGAACCCCCACTCGGCACAGTCTCGGAGGTGGCATCTACGTCGAGCATGAGGAAGCGTCAGTCAGATCCGGCCGGTGTCTTGGACAGCAGTGGGAACGTAGGTACCCATTGTCCGACTGGCAGGTAGGGACCAGGTGGTCGCAGTTCAGGGCCTGGGTTCCGTCTGCCAGTGTATTCCAGGCTGGCACCATCATG
>JACRHJ010000003.1 GCA_016212105.1 Nitrospirota bacterium | reverse complement strand
TTATTGCGAAGGCGGATTACCTGCTTGCGAAGCTCGTACTTTGATGCTTTGTTTAACTTGCGTGCGTCGGTCTTTTCCATGACCGACACTATATCACAAATAGAGATGGATTGCACTAAATATCCACCGGGTTAATAATTAGTAGTATGCACAGTGAGCTGGAGGTTTACATGCCGCACAAGGCGACCGTGGAAGAAATTGAAAAAGAGATAGAAGGCCTGACCCGCGCCGACCGTTTGAAACTGTTGGACAGGCTCAGCCGGAATCTGGGCAGCCCTGAAACCGCTGGACGTTCATCCCGGAAACGGGATACACTTTACGGCATGGGCAAAGGCCTGTGGGATGAGGACGCTCAGGAGTATGTAGACAGGCTCCGCGAGGACAGGACATGAGCCTTGTCAAGTGTACTATAACCTCATGAGGAACGAAGAAGGCCCGGACAACTGTCCGGGCCTTCTTATCACTACATAATATTACTCGAAAAATTCAATCTCAATTTTCTCTGTCTTGATTCTTCTGGTTTTCTTAATCTTATCTGAAACCAGGCTTAATGCATTGAACACCAAGAAATACCAACCGTAAGTTTCCATCGCCCTCCTTAATGCGTCCATACTAGTAGCTCGATCGCCCCATGCGAATCGAACCTCATGATAACTTTTTATAATACTCATTTTGCAAGTAAAAGTCAACGATATTTTTCGGTGTTGATTTTTCTTTAATCACATATTATACTATTACGTATATTAGTAATTTACGTAAATACGGAGATTGACATGTCCACGCTTCACAAGATACAGCGGAGCTTCCAGATAACCATCCCGGCGGACGTGCGGAAGAAGGCGCGCCTGAACGTCGGCGACCTTGTGGACTTCGAGGTCACGGAGGACGGCATCCTGATAAAGCCGCAGGAGACCATAGACCGGAGCCAGGCGTGGTTCTGGAGCGAGCAGTGGCAGGCCGAGGAGAAGAAGGTCCAGGAGGACATAAAGAAGGGCAGGGTCAAACGGGTCGATAACGCAGACGAGCTGTTCAAGGAACTGAACAGGAAGTGACAGTCGAGTTCACCCCCCGGTTTGAAAGGGCCTACCGAAAGCTCACGCCGGAAGTCCAGGCGCGGTTCGAAGAGAAGATGCGGCTGCTGATTGCATCCAACCTCAGACACCCGTCCCTGCGAATAAAGAAAGTAAAAGGCTCAGGCAACATCTGGGAAGGCTCGATAGACATGAACTACCGGTTCACATTCGAGCCGATAGAGGGCGGCATCCGCCTCAGGGTCATCGGCCCGCACAAGGTCGTCGAGAACCCGTAGAATAATACCCCGGCAAACCCTACCTCTCGGCCCGCCCGGCCTCCTGGCCGGCCGGCACCTTCAACTCGGCCTTTGCCGGCTCCATGCGTATGCCTGCGGGGTTCCCCGAACCGCGCCCCAGCATGTAAACCGCCATCTCCCGGAGTATCTTCACAATCACGCCCGTGCCCGAAAGCGTCGAGACCCCGGCCACCCTCGGGTAGTAGTTGAAGCCGTGCTGGTTTATCCTGTACCCCGCGCGCGTCGTCTCTATCAGGAACTCCGCGTCTATGAACGAGCCCTCCGAGCGGAGCCTCACAGAGTCCAGAATCCTCCTCCTGAAAAGCTTGAACGAAAAGTTGACGTCACGGACGTTCAGCCCGAAGAGCGCGCGTATCATCCGGTTGTACACCCACGATATGAACGCCCGGCGCGGCCCTTCCGCGCGGTTGAGCCTGTATCCGATAACCATGTCCGCGCTATTCAACAGCTCGACCGCGGGCGGCACCTCCGCCATGTCTATGGGGAGGTCTGAGTCCATGTACAGGACGTAGTCCTTGGACGCGCTGGCGAAGCCGGTCCTTATCGCCCCGCCGAGCTTCCTGTTGACCGGGTGGTGGACGACCCGCACCTCCGGGTGCAGTTCCGCGAGCCGGTCGGCGATGTCGCCGCTGCCGTCGGTGCTCGCGTCGTCCACTATGACCACCTCGACCTCGCGGGCGACCTTGTGGCCGAGGCAGAGCGTGGCTGCGACCATCTTCTCGATGTTGTCTTTCTCGTTGTACATCGGAAGTACGAACGAAAGGCTGCTGAGCTGCACATTGCCTCCTGATGCGCGCGATAACACGGGTACCCTGTCAGTCACTGTTTAAGTATACCATCTTGACGCCGCCGGACAAACGCTTTCTTGGCAGGTCGGAAATTTCCCGGATAACCTCCGGGTCGCGCATCGTGACAAAATAGACGCGTCCGCCGGACGCCCATAGCCTTGTCATCTCCGGCCCGGTCAGGACAAAGCGGTCACTTTCCTCGAACTTCACCGGCAGTATCGGGTGTCCATCGTTTGGCAGGATGTAAGCGCGCTTCCCTGTATAGTAGTTGAACGTCGCGCAGTACTCGTACTCCATGTCGCCGTCCAGGACAAGGACGTCGTCCGGTTTCATCAACCCGGCAAGGGCCTTCGCTTCCTTTGCGCTGGAGTAGAACGGCTCCGCTATGCCGAGCGAGCCGTGCGCCGCGGCGGACATGAGAAGCGCTCCGGCGAAGAATACGCCGAACGCCGCGTCGCAGCTCCTGCGGAGCAGCAGGGCGAGCGTGGCGGCCGAGCCTGCGAGGAGGATGCCGAAGACCAGCGACGCCGTGGCGGAGGTGTCCGCCGGGCCGGAGCGTGACAGCCACATCCCGTCAGTCAGCTCCGCGACAATCCTGTCGCCGAATATTATCCCGGCAAGCGACGCCAGCGCCAGTACCCCCGCGCCGATAACCGCGCTCGACGCCAAGTCCAGCCTGTCGTCCTCCACAAGCCGCGCCCACCAGCCACCTATAATCAAAGCGAACGCGGGGAAGAGCGGCAGGGAGTAATATTCCATCTTGGAAGACGCGAGCGACAGGAAGAACATCCCGCCGAGACCCCAGACGAGCGCGGCCCTTGTTGTCGTATCCGTGCCGCGCCTGAAACCGGCCGCCACGCCCTGAAAGAAGAACACCGCCCAGGGCATCATCCACGCGAGTGTAACCGCGATGAAGACCGGTGATGTCACGTTGTCGTAGTCCGGCGGGAACCGCTCGTTGAAGAACCGCATCACCTGTTCGTTGACGATGAAGTTGTACAGGAAGCCGGGGTTGCGGAGCTCCATCGCGACGTGCCAGGGCAAGGTTATAATGAGGAAGACTATGGCCCCGGGGAGGCTTATGAACCGCTTCAGGAGAAAGTCGCTGGATTCCCGCTTTCGCGGGAACGACGGGTTTACTGTTAGCCTGTCGAGTATTATAAGACCGACGAAGGCCACTCCGGGGAAGACGAGCCCCAGAAAACCCTTGGTCATCACGGCCAGCGCGAGGGAGGCGTACAGACCGACGACCGCGCCCCGTTTTTCGTTGAGAGACTCAAGGAAGAAGCACACAGACGTCGCGGTGAAGAACATCAGGGGAATGTCCGCGAGCATTGACGAGGTGTGGAAGACGAGCCCGAACGAGGTCGCGAGTACGGCGGCGGAGAATATGCCGGTACGTAGCCCGCTCCTTGACCCGATGAAGAATGTGGTCAGCACCGTACCGGCCGCGAACAGCGCGTTCGGGAGCCGCGCGGCAAGCTCGGAGTATCCGAACAGCGCGAGCGATGTCGCGTTCGCCCACAGAAACAGCGGAGGCTTGAACAGGAAGGGCGCGTAGTTGAGCGTCGGGTACAGGAAGTCTCCGGATGCGAGCATCTCGCGCGGGACCTCTATGAACATCGCCTCCTCGTCCCAGAGCGGGTGCCCGCCGTAGTAGAGGAACAGGGCGAGCGGGACGAGGAATGACGCCGCCGCCCATGCATGATAATACCGGACATGTGCCGACGGGACGGATACGTCTTTGCTGGGTTTCATATAGTAAGATGCGTAAGGTTACAGGTGAGCGATCCCGTCATCCGCGATATAATACCAGATATGCCGCGAGAGTCAATATGACTCCGGTGTTTATATGTTCTAACCGGCCCCATCCTCTTCCTCCCCCTCTTAAGATAAGAGGGGGCCACAGGCGTTATGAAGTATCGGCGATTATTCCCGGGATTTAAAGAGCACCCCCGTAGTCACCCCTTGACTAAAGTGGGGGACTATTTGTTTTGGCAATTATTAATCCGGCAACAAAATGGCAAACTTCCTGGACCCCGTGTCAAGCACGGGGCGACGAACAAGCACACGTCATTCCCGCCCCGCCGTTACGCGCTTGACCAGGCGTGCCGCGCTATAGTACAATTATATTAAGAAATTGCAGGCAACCCCTAATGAGGTGCGATATGACAAGGAAGGCACTGGCGGTACTGGCTGTTATCGTGCTTGCCGGCGGGCTGTTTACCGGCTGCGCGTCCCAGAGGCATGCGGAGTACACGTCCACCGGCGCGGGCATAGGCGCGGTCACCGGCGCGATACTCGGCGGCGTCATAGGCAGCATGTCCGGACGCGCGGGCGAAGGCGTGGTGATCGGCGGCATACTCGGCGGCCTGACCGGCGCGTCCGTCGGCAGCAACGAGTACCACCTCCAGCGTTCCGAGGAGGCGGCGGTCAGGGAGTACGACTACCGGCGGCAGGAGGAGGTCAGGGACCTGGTCAGGATCGAGGACGCCTCTGCGAGCCCCAGGGTCGTGTACCCCGGCGAGGATGTGACGCTGTCCGCGACGTTCACCGTGCTGACGCCGTCCGGCGGGACCCGGCTGGTGCGGGAGGTGCGCGAGGTCAGGAAGGAAGGCAGGCTTATAGGCCGGCCGGAGGTGACGACCCGCAGGGACGGCGGCACATGGACCAGTTCGATGCCGCTCAGGCTGCAGCCCGACGCCGAGTACGGCACGTACGTCGTGACGACCATCATCGAGACGGACAACGCGGGCGACGTCCGCGAGGCCACGTTCAGGGTCGAGCCGGGCTCGCAGTGGAAGAGGTAAAAATCCCCCTCACCCCGGCCCTCTCCCGCGAGGGGAGAGGGGGTAAACCGCAGTGGAGACACCTCACCCCCAACCCCCTATCCCGCGAGGAGAGGGGTAATGATTTAATCCCTTGCGGGTACAATTCCCCGCCTCTTGAGGCGCATGATTGGAATTATTCCGCAAATACCCCGCTGCTTGCGGCGGGGATGTTTATTTCGTAACCTGTCTTGGACAGGTGTGGGTCAGGCCCCTACATAAAATCCTCGCCCTCGTCTATTTCGTGCGGTATCCCGATTACCCGGCCGCTCTCGGACGGCGGCGACAGCGGCTCGCCCTTCCTCTCAAGCTCTATCTCAAGCTGGACCTTCACGCTGACCGGGACGCTCGGGTCGTTGTAGAGGCTCCTCTGGTCGTTCGAGTTCATCCCCCGCACAAACTCCATCGCGCTCTCGACCGGCGTGTTCCGGTTCCTGACCAGCGCATACCGGATGTTCTGGTTCACCGACCAGCGTTGGCTCGCTGCGATGAACCCGACGACCCTCGCGGGTACCGTCGCGTGGTTCACCGCCCATAGCACGACCGCCTCCTTTAACCGCGGGTTCTCGAAGCAGGCCTTTATCAGGTGTGGGTTTCCGTCCAGGAGCAGTGTCTTTATCACGTCCTCGGACACCTGCCGCGCGAGGCCTATCTTCACACCGAGCGGTATGGACGGCAGCTTCTCCTTCATTATTCCTTCGGCCGCCTGCCTGAGTTCCGTCGGCAGCACCTTGTTGGTCGTGACGTAGGCCATGTCCCGGAGCCGCATCTCGCGCAGGAAGCCGAGCGCGACGCGGCGCGGGGTGCGCGGGTTATTCACCAAGGCGAGCTTTACCTTGTAGCCCTCTACCGTGAACCTGCGCGCGGCGATGCAGCCCAGCGCCTCTGCCGGCAGGTCGCGCCTCTTGGCGAGCACCAACAGCTCGTCCTCGGTTATTTGCCGGTTTGCGAGCAGCGCGAACACGACCTTGTCGGACGGGTCGTGAAGGTACTGGCGTATGCCGTCTCTGTCCGCGTCCATCGCGTGACGGATGCGGGTCTCAAGTTTGTCCATGCGAATATTTTATAACAGGGGAGGGGGGAAGGCAAAGAAGATTCTGGTTGACATGGGAAATACATCAGGTATTATTCAGGTTAAAGATATTACGCAAGCTCGTTGGCCAATGTTTCTTTATGTGAAGTTAAACAGGCAATTATCTGCTGTCGGGTATGCCCGAAAAGGATACATAGTGTGTAATCTTAAAGGTGTATCGCTTGTTATAATAATTCCGTTGTTTCTGCTAATATTGTCAAGCCCGGCGCTGAGTGAGGAAATACCCGAATCATCGCCTGGTGCGACCGAAGCCCTGCTAATTGGTCAGCCGCAGTCTGCATCAGGCACGTCATCAGTTAAATATGTTTATATACTTGAATCCGGTATGTTGTGCAGCATGGATAAGGTTCTGGAGCTTGTTGGTCGGGACTCTACCAGTATCAGGGTTGATAACTTTATAAAATATCAGATAGATGGCGCGCCATTGCTGGTTATACCGAGTCGTGGGCTGCTCGGTATAGACATTTCGTCTGGTTTCAATGAGGCGCTTGCCGCCTTTGTAAGTAATGGTGGAAACGTCCTTGTCATGGGGCAATGGTTAGGCAAGGGGTATATGGATGTGCCGGGGGAACTGGATGGGTGCTCCTGGTTTAAGCATGTTTTGGATATTGACGACACCTGCTATATCGATACGTGGAGTCCGGTTTTCGCGGGACAGAAAAGTGTTGTGCTTAAACTAGACCCGGAAGGGTATTTCACGAAATACCCAAAGAACGCCAAAGTGCTATTGCGGAAAACATCAAACGATAAACCGGTTCTTCTTTATTACCCTTACGGAAAGGGCCATGTAATAGCGACGACACTTTGCCCCGACAACTCATACTGTCAAAGCAGGTTGTCCGGAGATGAGAGAAGGCTGGTTAGAGACATCGTGTCGTGGGCCGTATCGCCGGGTTCAATGCCTTCGGCTCGACCGGGAAGAAATATAAGCATCAACCTGTTAATAAAGAATTACGACGATTCCGAATCTGCTACTGCGGCCGAGATAGAACTTTATGCCCCGGGTGGCAAGGAGTCGAAGTATTGGATTCATGTCCCTGTAAAACTCGCCCCTGGAGAATCTGCGGTATTGCCAATCACATATTTATCAAAACCGAATGACCCAACCGGTATATACCGGATAGAGTATGGATTGATGACAGAAGGGTATCAGCTCCTGACAAGTGAAGAAGATCCGGAAGGCGTTAATTGCTGGCTGGAGTCGTTGCTCCAGCCAGCTGTGGAGGATCCGTCAGGACGGTTCGCACTAACGGGCCAGCTTAAAAACAGGTAGCACTGCTGTACGTGAACCTGGCGACTGATGTATTACTTATGAAGAAAAGGGAGGGTGTCTCCGCCCTCCCTTTTAAGTGCGCCCGATGAATCGGGCAGCTACAACTTCGTAATCTTAACCGCGCTGACCTTGAACTCCGGGATCTTCGCTATCGGGTCGACGTTCGCGGCGGTAAGGACGTTCGCCGAGGCCTCCGCGAAATGGAACGGGATGAATACCTCGCCCTCGGCGACCCGGACGGTCATGCTGGCCTTGATGTTTATCTCGCCCCTGCGGGACGCGACCTTGACCATCTCTCCGTGCTCTATGCCGTGCCGCATCGCGTCTTTCGGGTTCAGCTCCATGAGCGCCTCAGGGACGATGTGGTTGAGCCCCGGGGCGCGGCGCGTCATCGTGCCGGTGTGGTAGTGCTGGAGTATGCGGCCCGTGGTCAGCAGGAACGGGTACTCGTCGTCGGGCAGCTCCACCGGCGGCCGGAAGCCGACGGCGTGGAACTTGCCGAGGCCGCGCGTGAAC
>JACRHJ010000050.1 GCA_016212105.1 Nitrospirota bacterium | reverse complement strand
AGGCCGAGGTCGGTCGGCGAGGGTATGGGAAGGACCTGGTACCCGGTGTTCAGCGCCGGTTCGGGTTATGCCTTCGGGATGCAGGCCGGCGCCGAGCTCACCCTGATGGAAAACCGGTTTGTGCCCGCGCGCTTCAAGGACGGTTACGGCCCGGTCGGCGCGTGGTTCCTGCTCTTCAAGGCGAAGGCCACCAACGCCATGGGCGAGAACTACATGATAAAGAACGCCGAGATGCTGAAGGACTACCCGCCGTACGGCCTCGCGGCAGTACCGGCCACCTGCCTCAGGAACCACCTGATGCTGAAGGAGATGAAGGACGGCAACGGCCCGATATTCATGGACACCGCCACCGCCCTCAACGACCTCGCGAAGACCATGGACGAGAAGCAGATCAAGCACCTCGAGGCCGAGGCCTGGGAAGACTTCCTCGACATGTGCGTCGGCCAGGCCGGCCTCTGGGCTGGCATGAACATCGAGCCTGAGAAGGTCGGCTCCGAGCTCATGCCGACCGAGCCGTACATGCTCGGCTCGCACTCCGGCTGCTGCGGCATCTGGGTCTCCGGCCCGGCGG
Source organism: Nitrospirota bacterium (assembly GCA_016212105.1). Taxonomy (GTDB): domain Bacteria; phylum Nitrospirota; class JACRHJ01; order JACRHJ01; family JACRHJ01; genus JACRHJ01. Next base: position 54,514 of record JACRHJ010000050.1, on the reverse strand, counting down.
ACATCGCCCCGGCCGAGTGGCACTGGGGCTACAACAGGATGACGACCGTCCAGGGCCTGTTCACCGCCGGCGACGGCGTCGGCGCCTCCGGCCACAAGTTCTCCTCCGGCTCCCACGCCGAGGGCAGGATGGCGGCGAAGGCGATGGTCAAGTTCTGCCTCGACAACAAGGACTTCAAGGCTACCGTGACCAAGTCGGCCCAGGAACTGGCCGCCGAGATACAGAAGCCGTTCAAGACCTTCGAGGAGAACAAGAACCTCACGACCGACGACTACGTCAACCCGAACTACATCAGGCCGAAGATGCTCATGTACCGCCTGAACAAGATCATGGACGAGTACGTGGCCGGCACCTCGACCTACTACAACACCTCCGCGAAGCTCATGAACAGGGCCCTCGAGCTCCTGACCTGGCTCAAGGAAGACGCCGAGAAGATGGCCGCCAAGGACCTTCACGAGCTGATGAGGTGCTGGGAGAACTACCACAGGATATTCACCGCCGAGGCACACCTCAGGCACATCCTGTTCAGGGAAGAGACCCGCTACCCGGGCTTCTTCTACAGGGCCGACTTCCCGAAGCTCGACGAAGCGAACTGGAAGTGCTTCGTCAACTCCAAGATCAACCCGAAGACCGGCGAGTGGACCTGCTTCAAGGTCGCGCACAAGGACCTGGTCTCCAAGTAGTACCGCATTACCGTGCCATAAGATACTGGGCGCCCCGCAAGGGGCGCCCGGTACTTTTTTTGCCGGCATCTCTGTTGACCTTAGACTACCGCTGGCCATCCTTCGGCTATCCGTGCGCGGCTATTGAAAAAACTAATACGAATATAAATTATTTATCGTTGACAAATTCGCTGCGTTTATCTATTATGAAGCGCTTTGTCGTGTGGCGTCACATCGGCAAGGCATGCGCTCGTCCGCATCCCGCGGCGCTTTCATCATGTCGGGGAGGCGCGACAGGATTGGATGAGCATGGGACGCTATCTTGGTAAACCCATAGAAATGGAGAGGTAGTATGGCTGAGAACAAAAGCGTTTTAGTCGTGGGAGGCGGGATAAGCGGCATGACCGTGGCCGTCGAAGCGGCGGAGGTCGGCTACAAGGTCCACCTCGTGGAGCGGAACCCGTTCCTGGGCGGAAGGGTCGCCCAGCTGAACAAGTACTTCCCCAAGATGTGTCCCCCCTACTGCGGACTGGAGATTAACTTCAGGCGCATCAGGCCCAACACGGACATCAGCTGGATGACGACGTCCGAGGTGGTCAAGGTCGAGGGCGGGCCCGGCAACTTTACCGTCACCGTCAAGACCAACCCGCGCTACGTCAACGAGAACTGCACCGGCTGCAACAAGTGCGCCGAGGCCTGCCCGAACGAGCGGGTCAACGGGTTCAACTACGGGATGGACAAGTCGAAGGCGGCGTACCTGCCGCACCCGATGTCCTTCCCGATGCGCTACGTCATAGACAAGTCGGCCTGCGGCGGCGACTGCGGCCAGGCCTGCAAGGCGGCCTGCAAGTACGACGCGGTCGAACTCGACCAGCAGGCGGCGACGACAGAGCTGAAGGTCGGATCCATCGTCTACGCGACCGGCTGGAAGCCGTACGACATGGCGAAGCTCGAGATACTCGGCAAGGGCGAGATGAAGAACGTCATCTCGAACGTCATGATGGAGCGCCTTGCGTCCGCGTCGGGCCCGACCGCCGGAAAGATACTCCGCCCGTCGGACGGCAAGGAGGTCAAAAGCGTAGCCTTCGTGCAGTGCGCCGGCTCCCGTGACGAGAACCACCTCTCCCACTGCTCCTCGATATGCTGCATGGCCTCGCTCAAGCAGGCCTTCTACGTCCGCGAGCAGTACGAGGACGCAAAGGCCGAGGTGTTCTACATTGACCTCAGGACCCCGGGCCGCTACGAGAAGTTCCTCAACCGCGCCCAGGCCGACGAGAACATCACCCTGACCAAGGGCAAGGTTGCCGCCGTCTCCGAGAACGCCGAGACGGGCGACGTGACCGTCACGATAGAGGACGTCTTCGCCGGGGTAAAGAGGCAGGCCACGTTCGACATGGTCGTCCTCGCCACCGGCATGGAGCCGGAACTCGCGTCCGTCGGCGGCACCGCCGCCACGCTCGCGGAAGGCGGGTTCGCGGTCGGCGACCTTCAGAAGCCCGGCATATTCTCGGCCGGCGTCGCGAAGGCCCCCGTGGATGTCATGACCTCAATCCAGGACTCGACCGGCACGGCCCTGAAGGCAATCCAGTCGATAGTGAGGAGCTAAAGCCCATGGACAAGAAACTCGGAGTATATATCTGCGGAGGCTGCGGCATATCCGACGCGGTCGACCTCGAAAAGATGGTGAAGGTCGCGGGCAACAACGTCTGCAAGACCCACCCGTTCCTGTGCGGCAAGGAGGGCTCGGCCCTCATAACCAATGACATGAAGGACGAGGGCGTCAACACCGTCGTCGTCGCCGCGTGCTCGCCGCGCGTCATGTACGACGTGTTCAACTACGGTAACGACGTCGTCCTCGAAAGGGTAAACATCAGGGAGCACGTCGCCTGGTCACAGCCGAACGCCGAAGTCCCGGCCCCGGCCGAGGGCGCGGAAGCGCCCGCCGAGGCGCCCGCCGCGGTCTTCCACAAGGCCACCCAGATGATGGGCGAGGACTACCTCAGGATGGGCATAGCCAAGGCACAGAAGATGATGCCCGCCGAGCCGCTGGTGCAGGACCTGACCAAGACTGTCATGGTCGTCGGCGGCGGCGTAACCGGCATGAAGGCCGCCCTTTCGGCCTCCTCCATAGGCTACCGCGCGATACTCGTCGAGAAGACGGGCGCGCTCGGCGGCTGGTCGGCGAAGATGCACAAGCAGCTCCCGACCAAGGCCCCGTTCGCGGCGCTCGAGGCGCCTATCGCCCCCGAGCTTGCGAAGCAGGTCGAGGCGGACGCCAACATAAAGGTGTACCTGAACGCCGAGGTCTCCAACACCTACGGCGCGCCCGGCATGTACGACGTCACCATCACCTCGAACGGCGCCGCCAACGAGGAGAAGGTCGGCACTATCGTCATGGCGGTGGGCTGGACGCCTTACGACGCGACCAAGCTCGCGGACAAGTACGGCTACGGCAACCTCGCTAACGTCGTCACCAACATGCAGGTCGAGGAGATGGCAAAGGCCGGTTCCATAAAGAGGCCGTCTGACGGCAAGGCCGCCAAGAACGTCCTGTTCGTCCAGTGCGCGGGCTCCCGCGACGCCGACCACCTGCCCTACTGCTCGTCGGTCTGCTGCCTCGCTTCGCTCAAGCAGGCGAGCTACGTCCGCGCCCAGGACGGCGACTCCAAGGCGTACATAATCTACAAGGACATGAGGACGCCCGGCCTGTACGAGAACTACTACAAGGCCGCGCAGAACGACCCCGGCGTATTCCTGACCAAGGGCGAGATAACCTCCATCACCGAGGCCGGTAACGGCGACCTGGTCGTCGAGATTGCCAACACCCTCATCGGCGAGAACATCAAGATAAAGGCGGACATGGTCGTCCTCGCGACGGGCATGGTTCCGAACACCAAGCCGGTGGACGTGGACTCGAAGGACCTTCCGGTCAGGACTCTCTCGATGGACTACGCCGACCAGGCCGCGGGCAGGAAGATTCCGATGGCCGCGCCGACCCTGAACCTCCAGTACAGGCAGGGCCCGGAAGTACCGACGCTCGAGTACGGCTTCCCCGACTCGCACTACATCTGCTTCCCGTACGAGACGCAGAGGACCGGCATATATGCCGCTGGCGCGGTGCGCTCCCCGATGGGCGTAGCACAGGCGATGAACGACGCGGACGGCGCCGCCCTCAAGGCGGTCCAGTGCATAGAGCTCGCGTCGCGCGGCTCGGCCGTCCACCCGCGTGCGCTGGACATGACCTACCCCGAGTTCAGGCTGGAGTCCTGCACGCAGTGCAAGCGCTGCACTGAGGAGTGTCCGTTCTCGACCCTCGACGAAGACGAGAAGGGCACGCCCAAGCCGAACCCGACCCGCTGCCGCCGCTGCGGCGTCTGCATGGGCGCATGCCCGCAGAGGATAGTCTCGTTCAAGAACTACTCGGTAGACATCATCGGCTCGATGATCAAGGCCGTGGACGTGCCCTCGGACGACGACGACCAGATGAGGTTCATCTGCCTGATGTGCGAGAACGACGCATACCCGGCGCTCGACATGATGGGCATCAACCGCCTCCAGTACAACAACAACCTGAGGATACTCCCGGTCAGGTGCCTGGGCTCGGTCAACGTCGTCTGGATAGCGGACGCCCTGTCGCGCGGCGTGGACGGTATCCTCATGGCCGGCTGCAAGTTCGGCGAGGACTACCAGTGCCACTTCATCAAGGGCTCCGAGCAGTGCAACAAGAGGATGGACAACGTCCAGGAGACCCTCCAGAGGCTCAGCCTCGAAAAGGAGAGGGTCCAGCAGATACAGGTCAGCGTCGCCGAGTACGACAAGCTCCCGGCGATGCTGGACAAGTTCGTCAAGGACCTTAAGGCAATGGGCCCCAACCCCTTCAAGGGATTTTAGGAGGTTATCGATATGAGCGACATAATGGTTGAGCCTGATCTTAACTTTATTAAGGGCTTGACGGCCTCCGGCGCGGACACTGTGAAGAAGTGCTACCAGTGCGCCACCTGCTCCGTCGTCTGCAACATAGCCCCGGAGGGCGGGCCGTTCCCGCGCAAGGAGATGGTCTGGGCGCAGTGGGGCCTGAAGGACAAGCTCGCGGCGGACCCGGACGTGTGGCTCTGCCACAACTGCGGCGACTGCACCAAGCACTGCCCGCGCGGCGCGAAGCCGGCGGAAGTCCTCGGTGCGCTCCGTAAGGCGACGATAGAGAAGTACGCGATGATCAAGCCGCTCGCCGGTATCGCAAGCAGCTTCGCGGGTTCGTTCGTGGTCGCGGCCATCGTCATCATCGGCCTGCTCGCGGCGATCGGCCACCTGAACGTCCTCGCCAACTACCACGAGGTAGGCGAAGACGGCCACGTGAACATCATCTTCAACAACTTCCTGAACACGCACTACGTGGACGCAGTGTTCATGCCGCTGTTCATGCTCGCGGTCCTGACCGCGGGCTACGGCGTGATGAAGTTCTGGAACGACATATGCGACGGCGCGGGCCTCGGCAAGTACACCGGCCGTAACGCCCTGCCGTCCATATTGCCGACGCTCCTCCAGATAATGCAGCACAACGTGTTCTCCGCCTGCGGCGTGAACAAGGACAGGAAAATCCCGCACCTGCTCGCGCTGGTCTCCTTCATCCTGCTGTTCATCACGACCAACTGGGCGGTCGTCTACCTGTACGTCCTCGGCTGGGAGCCGGGCTCCTACTCCTCGCTCCACAACCCGCTCAAGTGGGTCGGCAACATAGGCGCGATAATGCTCCTCGCCGGCGCTTTCCTGCTCATCAGGAACAGGAAGGCAAAGGAGGCGACGCAGTCCTCCTCCGCGTTCGACTGGAACCTGCTCTACCTCATCCTGCTCATCGGCGTGACGGGCTTCCTCGCGCAGGTCATCAGGATGGCGGGCATAGTCCCCGGCGCGCAGGTGATGTACGTCCTGCACCTGATATTCATCGCCCAGCTCTTCATCTTCGCGCCGTACTCCAAGCTCGCGCACCTGTTCTACAGGACGACCGCGATGGTCTTCGCGAAGCACACGGGCAGGGATTTGAAGGTCGCGTAAGTTGGCTTTGCAGGGTGCCGGCCGGCTGGGACGAGGGTTATGAGTCCCAGGTTACGTTAGTAATAAAGCAATGGGGAAGGCCGCAAGGCCTTCCCCATTGCTTTATTGACGAGAGTATAGACGGGCATGCTTACCCTTCCCACATTATCTTCCCCATATCGCGGGTGTCGTAACCGCCGAGCGCGTCCACGGAGTCTTTAAATCCCTTGTCCTTGCGGATAATCTCAAGGAGCGCCTGGACCATCGGGTTGTCGTAATGCTCGCGCGGGATGACCAGGTCGTAGCGTTCGTGGGCGACTAGGACGAAGTCCAGCCCGAGCGCGGTGGCCGAGGCGAGGATGGCGAGGCCGGTGTCCGCCGCGCCTGATAGCACCGCGGATGCGACCGACATGTGCGTGTACTCCTCGTGCGTGTAGCCTTTTACCTCCGACGGGTCTATGCCGAGACGCTTCAGGTGCAGGTCTGTCAATAGCCTCGTGCCCGCGCCCGCCTGACGGTTGACGAACACGACGTCGGGGCGTTTTAAATCCGCGAAGCCTATTATGCCCTTTGGGTTGCCCCTGGGGACGAGGAAACCCTGCTCCCGGTAGACGAGGTTTACAAGCACGGGGTGTTTGTCGGCGAGGTACTTCTTGAGGTATGCCACGTTGTACTCGCCCGTAACCTCGTCGAGGAGGTGGCTCCCGGCGATGTGCGCCTCGCCTTTCCTGAGCGCCATGATGCCGCCCAGGCTCCCGACATGCGCGGAGGAGAGGTTGTACTCCGGGTGCTTCTTCTTGAGGAAGTTGCCCAGGAGGTCGAGCGCGTTGTCGTGGCTGCCTATGCATGCGATGGTATGCGCGATGCCCGCCGCGGGCCGGAGCAGCTCAGCCGAGACCTCGCTACCTGCCGCCATGCCCTCGGAGTTCGCGGGTATCCTGACTATGCCGTCCGCGCGCACGAGCGACATGAGCACACCCGCGCCGCGCGAGACCGGCGTGGCTATCGTGTTCTCTCCGACCTTGGCGAGCTTGACACGGACGAACTCCTCCTGCCCGAGCGGGGAGGCGAGCTGGCGGGAGAGCTTCGCCGTTATATGCTCCGGCTCCGGGGCCTCGCGGCCCTGCCATGCGTGTATAAGCTCCCTTGCGAAGAGCCGGAATGTCAGGAAGGCCGAGACCGGATAGCCCGGCACGCCGATGACCGGTTTGCCGTCCACAATGCCGAGGATGACCGGCTTGCCCGGCTTTATGTTCACGCCGTGGAGCACCGCCTCGCCCAACTCGCCGATGGCGTGGAACGTGAAGTCCTCCGATCCGGCCGACGAGCCCGCGTTTACCACGACGAGGTCGGAGTCGGAAAGCGCGTCCTTTATGTATTTCTTCAGCATCTCCATGTTGTCCGGCACGATGCCGTAGCGCTCCGTGCGCGCGCCCCACTCGTCCGCCATGCCCGCGAGCATCCGCGAGTTGTACTCCAGGATGTCACCCTTCTTGAGCAGCGCGCCCGGCTGGACCAGCTCGTTCCCCGTCGGGATGAGCGTCACCTTTGGCCTGCGTCTGACCTTGACCTCCGTAACGCCCCCTGCGAGGAGCGCGGCGACGTCCACCGGCGCGAGGACGTGGTTCTCCGGGACTATCAGCTCGGTCGCCACGATGTCCTCACCTATGATGCGGACGTGCTGCCACGGGGTCGCGGGCTCGATAATCTCTATGTCCCCGCCGTCAAGCTCGTCTATCTCCTCTATCATGATTACCGCGTCCATGCCGTCCGGCATCGGGTCTCCGGTGTCCACGTATACGGCCTGGTCTCCGACTTTCAGCCGCCTGGGTGCGGTATCGGACGCTCCTATGGTGTCCGCGAAGGATACCGCTATGCCGTCCATCGCGGCCGAGTGGTAGAACGGAGACGAGAGCTTCGCCGCGACCGCATCCGCCGTCACGCGGCCGAGCGAGTCGTCGACGTTCACGACCTCGCCGGGGAGCGGGGCCCAGATGCCGGGCGCGGAAAGCCTGTCGCGCCAGAGCTTCAGGGCATCTGGGAGGGGGGTGGGTTCGATGTAGATTTGGCGTTTGGGCATGCCTATATCTCCTCGATAACCATCTTCAGCCCGGATGCTGCAATCTTCTCCGCGAAGGAGGCAAGCTCCGCCTCGAATTCAGCGACGGGCTGCCGCTTGTCGTCCACGCGTGTGAGTTCCGTGACCTCGCCGTTCTCGTCCGGCTTGCCGAAGTAGTTGACGGATACGACCGTGCCGGACTTCGTCAGCCTGCTCGACATGACGCGTATGTACCCGCGTTCGAGGTCTATGCGGTACGCCTTGTACGGCTTGTCGCCGGGGCCAAGCTCGGCCAGCTTCCAGTATTCGATTTCCATGTGCGTCCTTCCGCTGTTAATGTTGGGGCGGGTCCCCGTGCCCGCCCTGGTTTTTGTGTTGCAATTATCAGTGGCCGGCCTACCCGCCCTTCTTCGCGCGCGGCAGAAGCGACCCGTTGCCCTTGACAAGCGTCTTGAACCCTTCGGGCGGCAGCGGGCGGCTCAGGTAATAGCCCTGCCCGATGTCGCAGCCGTACTGTATGAGGAAGTCGAGCTGCTCCTCCGTCTCTATGCCCTCGGCAAGCGCCTTCAGCCCCAGGTTGTGGGCCAGGTCAATGATTGACCGGGCGATCATCCCGCCACCTTCGCCTGAGAGTATGTCCTTGACGAACGTGTAGTCCACCTTTAGAGTGTCCACGGGAAAGCGCCTCAGGTATGAGAGCGAGGAGAACCCGGTCCCGAAATCGTCTATGGAAATCTTGATGCCCATCACCTTCAGCTCGTTCAGCATGTGGATGGTGGCCTCGGCGTTGTTCATCGCGTCCCGCTCGGTTAGCTCCAGCTCCAGGAAGTTCGGGTCCAGCCCGGTGGCCGCGAGCGTATCCCGTACGTGCCCCACCAGCCTGTTTCCCTGGAACTGCTGCGCGCAGATGTTGACCGCGACCCTCATCGGGGGCAGCCCCTCGTCCTGCCACTCCCTGGTCTGCCGGCAGGCGGTATACAGGGTGTGCTCGCATATCTTGACTATAAGGCCGGTATCCTCCGCCATCTGTATGAAGCTGGCCGGCGGCGCGGCCCAGCCGTCCTGGTCGCGCCTGACGAGCGCCTCCATGCCGACAACGCGGCCGTCCCTCATGTCCACCAGCGGCTGGTAGTACATGACGAGCCCGCCGTCCTCCAGCGCCTTCCGGATGTTCGTCTCTATGGACAGGCGCCTGATCACGTCCACGTTCATTGTGTTGACGAAGAACTGGTACTTCTCCTTGACCTGCTTCTTCGCGTGGGCCATCGCCTTCTCCGCGTTCTGCATCAGGACGTCCGGGTCGCTGGAGTCGTGCGGGTACATCGATATGCCGATGCTGAGCGATACGAAGACCTCGCGGCCCTTGACCGTGAACGGGTCCTTGAACCCGTCGAGCACCCGCCCGGCCGCCGCCGCCGCGTCCATCGGCGACCTGAGCCCGTCCACGATAAGCGCGAACAGGTCGCCTCCGATGCGGGCGACGGTGTCCTCGCCGGCAACGCATCCGGCGAGCCTTTTCGATACGTCCACGAGCACCCTGTCGCCGGCCACGTTGCCGAACGACTCGTTGATGCCCTTGAACCGGTCAATGTTGACGACCAGGACGCCCGCGGAATAGTCGCCGCGCGACACCCGCGCTACCACCTGGTCGAGCCGGTCGATGAACAGCGCCCTGTTCGGCAGGCCGGTGAGCGCGTCGTAGTTTGCAAGGCGGTAGACCCTGTCCTCGAAACGCTTTATGTCCCGCAGGTCGGAGAAGACGCCTATGAAATAGCGGGGGGCGCCGTCGTCTTCTTTGACGGATTTTATCGTCAGCCATTTAGGGTAGACCTCGCCGTCTTTTCGCCGGTCCCATATCTCGCCCTCCCACGAGCCCTCCGACTTCAATGCGGCCCACATTTTGCTGTAGAACCGCCCGTCGTGGCGACCGGACTTCATCATCGAAGGCCTGTTGCCGATCACCTCTTCCTTTGCATATCCGGTAATCCCGGAAAACGCGGCGTTCACGTCCAGTATGTTGGACTGCGCGTCCGTGATGACGATGCCTTCCCGGCTCGCCTCGAACACGGCGCGCGCGATACCGGCGAAGTCGTATGCGCTGTCTTCCGGAGATGCCGGACTCAGGAGTGCGTCCGACAGCCAGCCTATAAGTCCGGGTTTCGAGCCCTTCTTGTCCATGATGGTTTGCCCCGGGATGTCAAGACGTGCGTGAACATTTAAAAAGTATACACCACGCGGCGGCTCCGTGCAAAAAAAAACGCCCGGTCTCCCGGGCGTCGTGTCGCGCATGCTCTGTACCCGCATGTCAGCCTGCGGAGCCGTCGCAAAGCTCCTTCATCCGGAGCGCGTCGTGGAACATGTTCGAGTTGTTGAACATGACGTACGCCTCGTCGTCCCTGTACTTCTCGATAATCGTGCGCATGTCGTCGTCGGTGTAGCGGTAGTTGTACCCGCCTTTGCCCTGGAGCCGAAGGTACTTGATGTCGCCGTGGTACGGGGCGTTTCTGAACGGGTCAGAGCAGTGCGCGAGTCCGAGTTCGCTACAGAGCTGGGTTACCTCGGCCTCGCTCCAGCCGCCCCGCGTCTCGAACACGAGGGTGTAGTCGTTTCGCCTGACCTTCCCGAAGAATGCCTTGACGTTTGCAACGTTCTCCTCGGTCGGCTTGAAGTTCGGAGGGCACTGGAACACGATGATCTTCGCGCCCAGTATCTCCGCCGCGTTCTCGGTCGCCTCCCACGCCTTCCAGACCTCGTGCGTCGGCCGGAAGAAGCCGTAGTTGTTGCGCTTGTAGTCCGGGATGGGTGTTGTCATCTTTGCGTAAGTCGCGCTCATCGGGTCGTGCGTTATGAGCTGCCAGGCCTTGACGACGAACTGGAAGCCGTCCGGCGCCCCGGACCGCCATGATGCGAGGACGCGCGGGCTCGGCGGCTGAATGAACACCTGGGGCAGTTCGATGATGTCGAAGGCCTCGTGGTACTTGGTCTTGGCGACCGTGTAACCGCAGCAGCCGATGTGCAGCATGTATAGACCTCTCTGAATTATGAGCGGTTTTTGTGCTTTAAAACGACGTCAATAACAATACCGACGCACCAATTATTAATATCTATTAATATATGAGTATATCAGAATTTTATAAATAAGCAAGAAAAGTATTGGTATCTAATATCATCAGAGGTACAAGTATTGACATGGAGCGTCAAACGGGGTATAACTTGGTACGCCTATGGAACTTTTCCTCCAACAGATAGTCAACGGTCTTACCGTCGGCGCGGTCTACGCGCTTATAGCACTGGGCTATACGATGGTCTACGGCATACTCCAGCTCATCAACTTTGCGCACGGCGAGATATACATGCTCGGCGCGTACCTCGGCATAATCATCCTCGCATTCCTCACTGCTGCCGGCCTGACCGCCGTCAGCCTTCCGCTTGCGATACTGCTTACGATCATCGCCGCCGGGGCGATATGCGCCGCATACGGCGCGACGATAGAGAAGGTCGCGTACAAGCCGCTACGTGACGCGCCGAGGCTCGCCCCGCTTATATCCGCGATGGGCGTCTCGATATTCCTCCAGAACTACGTCATGCTGACGCAGGGCGCGACGGACAAGGTCTTCCCGGCCGTCATTCCCGCGGCAGGCGTCACCGTCCACGGCGTCGAGATAACCTTTCTCCAGATATTCATCATGGCCGCGTCGGTCGTCCTGATGGCCGGGCTGCACCTGTTCATCATGAAGACGCGGATGGGGCGAGCGATGCGGGCGACCGCGCTCGACATGAAGATGGCCGGGCTGGTCGGCGTGAACACCGACTCGGTAATTTCCGTCACGTTCATCGTCGGCTCCTTCCTCGCGGCGGTCGCTGGGGTTATGGTCGCCATGTACTACGGACTCGTGAACTTCTCCATCGGCTACCTCGCGGGGATGAAGGCATTCACGGCGGCGGTGCTCGGCGGGATAGGCAACGTGCCCGGCGCGATGCTCGGAGGAGTGCTCCTCGGCGTCCTGGAGTCGCTCGGGGCCGGGTACCTCTGGCCGGAGTACAAGGACGCGTTCGCCTTCCTCGTGCTCGTGCTGATACTCATCGTCAGGCCGCAGGGACTGCTCGGCGAGCGGGTGCCGGATAAGGTGTAGGACGCCCTCACCCCCTGCCCCTCTCCAGAAAAACTTCCCCTCCCCTCGCGGGAGGGGACTGAGGGGAGGGGGAATAAGGAAGAGACACCCCCAGCCCCCCTGCCCCCCTCCCCCGCAGGTGGGGAGGGGGAAGAAATTGTAGGGTGGGCTACGCCCACCGAATGGTTGTCATCCTGAGCGGAGCGAAGAATCCGCAGTTGTAGGGCCCGGCTTCCAGACGGGCCGTTCGGAGACCGGCCCCTACAGAATGCAACACACAAATTAATGGTAGGGTGGGTACTGCCCACCGTATGTCATTCCCGCGAAAGCGGGAATCCATTGTGAACTAATTCAGAATGGACCCCCGTTTTCACGGGGGTGACAGCCAGGGCACCCACAGGGGGCCCCCCCTGCATAAACCCGAATAAACATGGATTGGGTCACATGCCCGACGTCTTACGCAACCCCTACATAAAGGCCCTCCTCGCATCCGCGTGGCTGGGCCTGCTCGCGCTGCCTTTCGCGGGCGTCACGAAGGCCCTGTACGTCGCGGGCGCGGTTGCTATCGGCAGCATCGTTATCGTCGCCGGGCGCGTGCTGGACGCCGCCGGTACGTTCGTGCAGGTGCGCGCCGCGGGGTGCCGCGGCCAGGCCTGCCTCGATACCTTCGCGCGCGGGACGAGGCGGAATATCGCACTCGCCCTGCTCCTCGCATTCCTCGTCGTCCTGCCCTTCGTCTCGTCCCGGTATACGCTCGACATCGCTACCCAGACCGGCATTTACATCGTCCTCGCGCTCGGGTTAAACATCGTCGTCGGCCAGACAGGCCTCCTCGTCCTCGGGTACGTCGCGTTCTACGGCGTCGGGGCGTATACATACGCGCTCCTGTCTACCGGCCTGGGCGTCGGCTTCTGGGCCGCGCTGCCCATCGCGGCGATAATGGCCGGGATATTCGGGCTGATGCTCGGCGCGCCGACGCTGAGGCTCCGGGGAGACTACCTGGCCGTCGTCACGCTCGGCTTCGGCGAGATTACGCGCATAGTCCTGAACAACTGGGACGGCCTGACCGGCGGGCCGAACGGCGTCTCCGGCGTGCCGCGCCCGTCAGTCGGGCCGTTCGTCTTCACGAGCCTCACGCATTACTACTTCCTTGTACTCGGCATGGCGATCGTCACGATATTCGTCGTGATGCGGCTGAACGACTCGCGCATAGGGCGCGCGTGGATCGCCATACGCGAGGACGAGATAGCCGCCGAGGCGATGGGCGTCAACACCGTCAAGCTGAAGCTCCTCGCGTTCGCTTTGGGGGCGGTACTGGCGGGCCTCGCGGGCGTGTTCTACGTCGCCAAGATGGGGTTCGTGAGCCCGGAGTCGTTCAACTTCTTCGAGTCGGTGATAATACTGTGCATGGTCGTGCTCGGGGGGATGGGGAGCATACCCGGCGTGGTCTTGGGCGCGGTAATCCTCTATCTTCTGCCGGAGGGGTTGCGGGAGTTCCAGCAGTACCGGATGCTGATATTCGGGGCCGCGATGGTCGTGATGATGGTGTTCCGGCCGCAGGGGATTATCGGGACGAAGAGGCGGGGGATGGAGATGGCGGGGGAGTGAATATCTGCGGCTTGCCTACTCTATGAGTGATATGATGCATGAGGAAGAGAGAAAATATCGACGGTTGGATATAGTATGGTTCCCGGTTGACACTGCGAGGCTTGCGAAACGGGCTGTTTTGCCGTGTCTTTTACTATCAGGGTTTAGCGCGTTCATTTGGAGTACAGTTGCTGTCGCCGGTCTATTTACACCGAGCAAATACGGGCATTGGGGTGTCCTGAATGCGACTATCTGGCTTCTGATAGCATGGGGTCTGCATAAGATGAGGCAGGAGGCTGCCATGGCGGCATTCGTTGTTTCTGCTTGCGGTATTGTATTGGCGAATCTTGAAGTTCACATTATACAAATAGCAGTTATGATATTAGTATCTGTCCATGCCATACGCGGCACTATTGCATATAAACGCCTGTCAAACTTGTAGGGTCGGCCACCGCTCACAACCTCCGTCATTCCCGCGAAAGCGGGAATCCAGCGACTTTGACCGTCATCATAAATCAAGAAGGGAGGACACGACGGTCCTCCCCTACAAATTTGTAGGGGCCGACCGTCGTGTCGGCCCTGCCTTATCTGATTAAGGCAAAAAGCAGATTCCTCGACTTCGCTCGGAATGACAAGCTACTTCCCAAGCCACCTCTCCATCCTCATCTCCATATCGTCCTGAGAATAAACCCTGCCCGCTTCCCTGTCATTCGTGCCGTTCTCAATCTTCTGTATCACATACAGATGATACCGAAAATCCTCAAGCGTACAGTCGTCCGGCAGTATCTCAAGAAGCCTCTTAACGTGTTCCTTTGGCGTAGTCATGACCGTCACCCCCTCACCCCATGCACCGGAAAAATATCCCACTTAATCCGTAACATCATCGCCTCGGCAACCTGCCGCGCGCGTCTGAACTCCTGCTGTGTCTCGGGTGTCGGCCCCGGGTCCCGGAGGGAGAGGGCGGCGCCCTCTATTCCATTTTGCTTCAACAGCTTCTTATACGATTCCGGCAGATTGTCTGGCAGCTCCACCCCGGCCATGACGCCGAACGCAAGCGCCCACGCCCGTGCGACGTTACCGACGTCGTACCCGCCGCCGCCGAGCGCGACCCACGGCAGTCCCAGCGCCTTCATACCCTCTACCATCTTCACGAATCCGTGAGTCGTCAACCGCAGGTGCGTCAGCGGGTCGGACAGGAAAGTGTCGCATCCGAGCTGCGTGACGATTATGTCCGGCCTGAAAGCGTCGATTAAAGGCGGCACCAGCTCAAAGAATCCCCAGGTGAAAACCTCGTCGCCGGTGCCGGGGAGGAGCGGCAGGTTTACCGAGTAGCCGCGCCCCCCGCCCTCGCCCATGTCGTTCGGGAAACCCGTGCCGGGGAAGAGGTAGTCGCCGCTTTCGTGTATGGATATGGTCAGGACGCGGTCTGTGTCGTAAAATACGTGCTGGACGCCGTCCCCGTGGTGCGCGTCTATGTCGATGTACGCGACCTTCAACCCGTCGTCGGCAAGTAGCTTTATCGCCACGGCCGGGTCGTTTATGTAGCAGAAGCCGGAGGCCCGGCCCGGCATCGCATGGTGGAGGCCGCCTGCGATATTGAACGCGGATGTGGCCTTGCCGGACTGAACCAGACGCGCCGCTTGCACGGACGCCCCGGTCGAGAACATCGAGCCCGCGTACACGCCCTTGAAGCCGGGGTTGTCCCCGTACCCGAGTCCGTAACGCGCCGGGCTGATGGGGAGGCGGTCCTCGTCGATGCCCTTCAGGACGTCGAGGTATTCCGTGTCGTGAACGGTCTCGGCCTCTGCCCGCGTGCACGGCTCCGCCTCGACGAGCGAGACGCCGGGCGCGTCGAAGATGCCGTATGCCCGCAGCAGCTCGTACGTGAGCTTCAGGCGTATCATCCTGAGCGGGTGCCCGCCGCCGTAGTCGTAGGCCTGGAAGCGGTCTGAGTATATGAAGGTTGCGGTCATGGCAGGGCGTGTCCTCTTGGTTATTACCGACTATTATACAACAGATATGCGGCTGGTTGCTCCGGCAACCGCTGAAGACGGCATCAGGATGCGCCCGCAGGCGCTTTTTTGTGGACAAACCAGCCGCGCGGTGATAAATTTAGTGCGGTCATGTCAACCATTCCTTGAGGAGGGTGCTATGCGTTTCTCTGTCGTGCTGAAGGCTCTGGTTTTGCTTTACATGGTATCCGCTGTCGCGGTCCCGCTGTGCTCGGCCAACGCTTTCCGGAACCTTGAGGAGGGCGGGCAGGCCCCGGACTTCACGCTCAAGGACACGCAGGGTAACGACGTGACCCTTTCCGGTTATACCGGCAAGGTCGTCGTTGCGCTCTTTTTCAGGCCGGACCAGGAGAAGTCTCACGACGCCATGGCGGACCTCCAGAAGGTGCACGCGAAGTACGCGTCCAAGGGCGTGGTGGTGCTCGGCATAATGCCGGAGCCGGGGCAGAAGGCCAAGCTCGCCGAGGAGATGGAGCACGAGAAGGTAACCTATACCGTCCTCCTGGACGACGGCAAGGCAGCTTACGGCGGCTGGGGCGTCTTCCTCTACCCCACCACGGGGATACTCGGAAAGGACGGCAGGCTGTTCAGGCACATACCGAGCCACAACAGAAAGTACGCGGACACGGTCGAGGGCAACGTCCGGCTTGCGCTCGGCGAGATAAACGAAGGACAGCTGAACGAACTGCTCAACCCCAAGGAGATCGAGAGGCTCTCGCCCGAGCAGAAGAAGGCCGAGAGGCACATGATGCTTGGCCAGAGGATGGTCGAGAGGAAGCTCCTGGACAGGGCGGCGCACGAGTACGAGCAGGCGGTCGAGGCCGACCCCAGCCTTGCCGCGGCGCGCGTGGCGTACGGCTTTGTCCTCCTGAAGATGGGCGACCCCGCCAAGGCTAAGGAGCACTTCGCGAAGGCGGTCGAGCAGGACCCCAAGGTGGACGACGGCAAGACCGGCCTCGGCGCGGCCGAGGTCGCCGCTGGCGAGCTGGACAAGGGCATCGCTACCCTTGAGGACGCGCTCAAGCTGAACACCAAGCCCGCCCGCGCACACTTCGAGCTTGGGAAGGCATACGAGAAGAAGGGAGCGGCCGACAAGGCCTCGGAGAATTACAGGAAGGCCGCCGAGGAACTCGGGGGCGCGGCCTGGTAATGAAGTCCGGGACGGTTCCGTCCGCGGGCTGCGCGTCCACGGCGCAGCCCGCGGCCTCCTTTGACCTGGCCGGCGCGCTGGTCTTCCTTTTGGGCTTCGCGGTATACCTCG
This sequence comes from Nitrospirota bacterium, assembly GCA_016212105.1. Classification (GTDB taxonomy): domain Bacteria; phylum Nitrospirota; class JACRHJ01; order JACRHJ01; family JACRHJ01; genus JACRHJ01. Next base: position 37,790 of record JACRHJ010000050.1, on the reverse strand, counting down.
TTACCCTTGCCCCGACCATAACCTTCTGGGACAGCGGCGAGCTGGTCATGGGCGCGGTCTCTCTCGGCAACCCGCACCCGCCCGCCTACCCGATATTCTGCATGCTCGGGAAGGTGTCCTCCCTCCTCCCGTTCGGGAGCCTGGCCTACAGGGTAAACCTGCTGTCGGCCGTCTTCGGGGCGGGCACGGCATGGCTGCTCTTCCGCCTTGTCCGGGAGATGGGCGGGCCCGGCGCGGGCCCTGTGCTTACAGCCGGGGCGCTGTCGCTCGCGTTCGGCCTCATGCCGTCCTTCTGGGGCGTCTCGGTCGTCACCGAGGTCTATACCATAAACGCGTTCCTGCTTGCCGCCTCGATGTACCTCCTGATGCGGCACGCACGCGGCGGGGACGAGGCGTACCTACATTCATCCGCGTTCACCGTCGGCCTCGCGCTGGTAAACCACCAGAGCGTCGTCCTGTTCCTACCAGCGTACGCCGCCTATTATCTGTCCTCCGGCCGAATCTTCGCCAGGCCGGGGCTTATCCTCCAGTCGGCGTTCTTCTTCGCCCTTGGTTACTCGTCGGTGCTCTACCTGCCCTTGAGGGCGGCGGCGGGCCCTGCCATCAACATTGGGGACCCGGATACGCTCGGCAACTTCGTCTGGATGGTCAAGTGGCAGGACAACATGAAGGCGGCCAGGGGCGTGTTCGCGGGGGCCTCACGCCTGCTCGACGGCGGAATGCTCCCACTGGCCGTGCTTGCCGCCCTGGCATGCCTGGCCGCGCTTTACCTGGTATCGAGAAAGGACCGTTTCATCGCCCTTTGCATCGCCTCCTCGCTGCTATATTTTTCAGGGATAACCGCGCTATCCTGGGGCGCGGACGCGGTAAAGAAGTGGGGCCTGCACGAGAAGTTCTACATACCGGCCTTCCTGTTCATGGTCCCGGCCGCCGCATGGGCGGTGTTCCGCGTCACCAGCCCGGCTCAAGGACGGCGCGGAGGCGGCCTGACGACAGTTGCCGGCGCCCTGCTCATGCTGGCGCCCGCCGTCCTGCTTGCGCGCGGCTATCACGGCGCGGACAACTCGCGCAACTACTTCGCTTACGACTTCGCGTCCGACACCCTGAAGTCTGTGCCGCAGGACGCAGCGCTCTTCGGCTGGGGCGACAACGGCGTCTTCCCCGTGTGGTACCTTCAGGGGGCTGAGCGCTACAGGGACGACGTGTTCTACATGCACTCCGAGCTTCTGACCTACGGCTGGTACATGGACGGCGTGCGCGCCGGGATCAGGGAGAAGTACGGCGCGGACTACACTCCCCGGCACAGGGTCACGCTGCTCGAGAAAAACGTCCCCGCCCTCTGGGAGACGCTCAGGGCAAAGACCCCGACTTACCTCGACTTCTCCGCCGTGTGTCAGCTCAAGGTCCCGTGGGAGGAGGTCTTGCCGCAGGGCATGGTCTATACCAGGCCCGGCCCGGTTGACGAGCCCCAGTCGGAAATCTGGGACAGGATATCGGCTCGCGCCGCGCGCGACACGGGCGCGAACCGTGCGTTCGCGGTCGAGGGCGTTATGGACATCTACGGCTTCCAGTGCTACCGATGGGGGGCCGATGCCTGCTACTCCGGCCTGCTGGAGGACTCGGACAAGGCCTTCGCGCTGTGCGAGGCGCTCGCGCCAGGGATGTACACGAGCCGATGCTCGGGCAAGGGTAAAATAGAGGACCTGCGGAAGGAGGGAGTGAAATAGGTTACGCAGTCTTCTTCGCGGCGTTCACTCTGTACCTGTCCACGCTCGCCCCCACGGTTACGTTCTGGGACAGCGGTGAGCTTGCGCTCGGCGCATTCACGCTTGGCGTGCCGCACCACCCCGGCTACCCGGTGTTCTGCATGCTGGGGAAGGCGTTCAGCCTTCTCCCGCTCGGAGAGGTAGCTGCCCGGACGAACCTCCTGTCCGCGACGTCGGCCTCGTCGGCCGTCTATGTGCTTTACAGGCTCAACCTGCTCATGTCCGGGTTCCTCGGAGGCCGGGCAGGCCTCGTATCCGCCGCGGCCGCGCTGGCGTTTGCAGCCTACCCGGTGTTCTGGGCCCAGGCGGTGGTGACCGAGGTCTATGCCATGAACGCCCTCGTCGTCGCCTCGCTGGCCTACTCGGCCGTCCGGTACCACACGGGCGGCGGCGTGCCGTACCTGTACATCACAGGCCTCCTGACAGGCCTCGCGTTCGGATGCCACCACAGCGCCTTCTTCCTGTTGCCTGGCATACTCGTCTTCCTTGCCGCGGACGCAACGGCGAGGAGAGACTATAAACGGGTCATGGTATTCCTGTTCTTCCTCGCCTTTGGTTTCAGCGTGAACCTGTACATACCGCTTCGCGCCCATGCAGGGCCGGCCCTGAATATCGGAGGCGCGGACGACCTGGGAGGGCTCCTGTGGCTGAGCCGCTGGCCCATGTACTACAATGCCGTCTCGCAGAAGGCCGGCGCGCTTCCGTCCATGCTGACCGCGGGCCGGGCCGCGCTCGGGCTCGCGGCGGCGGCCGCGGCGGCGGCCCTTGTATATACCGCCAGGGACAGGCGGATTTTTTCATTTCTCTTCGCGGCGGTTTTGACGTATTATCTCTGCGTCCGGATGCTCGCGGCCGGAGACGTCAACGCGGCCTCGATGGGTTTCGCGGCCAAGTTCCACATACCTGCCGTGATGCTCCTGCCAGCGGCGTTCGCGGCCTGGCTGCCGGGCCGGCTTGTCCGGGCGCCAGGCATGTCAAGGGCGGCATGGCCAGCTGCGGCCGCATTCATCGCGCTGGCCGGTTTTCTTGGGGTGTCGGGTTTCCGGGACATGGACAGCTCCAGGAACTATTATGCCAGGGATTACTGCGCGAATGCGCTCAAGTCCGTTTCGGAGAGAGGCGCGTTATTCGCTTGGGGTGACAGCGAGGTGTTCCCGGCGTGGTATCTCATGCATGTGGAGCGATACCGCGAGGATGTCATGTTTATCGACACACCGCTGATGTCCGACAGCTGGTACGTCAGGCAGGCCGTCCCTGAGCTTGCGCGGCGGTACGGGGTATCCTACGGGGTCACGGGAGACCTGGGCAGGCTCCAGGAGAACATCCTGAGGCTGAACTCGCTGCTTTACGGGCATGCGGGTGTGTACTACACGTACACGGCGGCGCACAGGCTGAAGTTGTCCTGGGAGGGGCTGCTGCCCCAGGGGCTTGTCACGATGGCCGATACGGGGCCTCGCGGACAGGACCCTCGCCATGTCTGGGATAGGCTGGTGATGCGCGGAGGGCTTAGGGCGGACACCCCGAGGGCACAGGTCGCGGAGGACATATTCTCAATATACGGTTATCAGGCATTCTTGTGGGGCGAGGAGGCGCTCAGGAGGGGCAGGAGGGACGAGGCGAGGGTGGCCTACAACAAGGCATGGCACATGGGTTACAGGAACCCGACGGTAAAAATGCGTCTTGAAGGTCTTGGACAGGGAAGTTGAACATGCATGCGCAGTATCGCTCAAAGGGTTAAGCGTTATTACGCATGAAGTTTACAACGTAAATAAGTATTTCGAGGGAGGACGGGTAAATGAGAAGGTTTATATTGGCCGCGGTTATGTCAGTTGCGATGGTATCTTTGGTTGCCGGGTGCGCGGACACGAAGACGCCAAAGGGCGCAATAATGAGTTTTTTCAAGGCTATAGACAGGGGTGACGAGAAAAAGATTGCGGACTGTCTGTCATTTGACAGGCTCCTGCTGGAGCAGATGGGTGAGGCGTACATGAGTCTGCCGCCCGAGGAGAGGGCCAACAGGATTGAGGAAATGCGCAAGCGTATGGTTGGTTCCATAATCAGCGGCAAACTTTCTTTCCTTAAAGGCTTCGAGCCGGTGGTGGACAAGGAAGAAATCAAGGCCGACCAGGCTCGCGTTCTTGTGCATAACCGTAAGAAAACAGAGGAAAAACTCGCGTTTTACCTTGCGCTGGAGGGCGGGGTTTGGAAGATATTCTCTATCTCTGGCGCATAACCGGCATGGAACTTGCATATATAATTTACCGTGCGGAACCCCGTGCGCTGCCAGACGGTAAACGGACTGGGGCCCGGATATGGCCCGGCAGTAACCGCTGGACGGTAGATTGCCTGAGCGGTAACAAGGGGTTTTAGCTTGACTTTGTATGCATATATCCATATCATATTCTCCTTGGTGTGGGGCTTAGGGCCCGGGGGATTCGGCACGCTAAAGGAGAAAGGAGTTTTGGCTTGAAGAACATGAAGTATGGCGTTTTTCTCTTCGCTTTGGTAGGGCTTCTTGTTTGCGGGGCTGGGAGGGCGCGTGCGGCGTCTGATTTCGAATGGGCAGGCGGGTTCCCGAAGCTGGTCGAGGAGAACGTGCTGCTGCAGTGGGTGCCCGTAAAGGACGCCGACAGCTACAAGGTGTACAGGGGAGAGGCGAAGGGGAAGGCCACCAGCCTGTTATCGACCGTCACCGTCAACCGCTATATAGACACAAAGCCAGCCGCCGGCAAGACCTATTACTACAAGGTTACCGCTGTCAAGGACGGGAATGAACTGGCGAGTTCAAAGGAGGCCGAGGTAGCGATCAAGGCGAAGGCCGCGGTCGTCGCCCTCAAGTCCCCCACGCTCGTCGAACCCCGCCTCAAGGAGCTTCCGGGCGGAAAGGCCGAGGTCGGCATCCGCTGGGAGGTGGAGCGCGCGACTTCCCTTGCCGGCTACAACGTATACAGGAGCGTCACCAAGGGCAAGGGTTACGCGATGATAGGCTCGGCGCCGGGCGCGAGCTTCGAGGACAGGGACGTCGAGAGGGGCAAGACGTACTACTACGTCGTGACCGCTGTTGACGACAAGTTCAATGAGACCAAGTACTCGAACGAGGTCTCCATCGAAGTGGCCAGGCCGGTAAAGGCCACGTCCGGCCCCAAGGACGAGCCGACGAAGTTCAGGAAGGCGAAGCTCGTCCTCACGATAGAGAAGTTCAAGGACATAGACGGCAAGGTCAAGCCTCTGGAGTACCCCGTGGACGTGGCGGTGGACGAGGCGGTCGGCCATATCTACGTGGTCAGCGCCGGGCAGTATAACGGCGTCCTGGTATACGACCTGTCCGGCAGGTTCCAGTACGGCATAAAGAAGGACGGCGCGGGCGGCAAGGAGAAGTTCGAGTCGCCGCACGCCGTGACGGTCGGCCAGAACGGCCTGATAATCGTCTCCGACTACAACTCCAGCGAGATAAGGATGTATGACGGGATTGACGGACGGTTCAAGGGTTCGGTAAAGGCAAACGTCGAGAAGATTGAGAAGGCGCTGAGCAGGACGCTGGGGGCGGGGATCATAGACGTCGCGGTCAACAGCGAGGGCGACATCTTCGCCGCCGACCCCAAGACGAACAGCGTCCACGTCTTCAACTCCTCCGGCAAGCAGGTATTCGACTTCGGCAGCTTCAACGAGAAGGAGAAGAACCCGAAGTTCAACGGCCCCATATTCACGGCGTTCGACAGCAAGGACCGCTACTACCTGGTGGACACCGGTTATGCGAGGGTCATGGTCTACAACAGCGACGGCGAATACCTGAGCAACTTCGGAAGGCTGGGGACGGCGCCGGGCGAGTTCAGGTACCCGACCGGCATCGCGGTGGACGGCAAGGACGTGATATACGTCGCCAACGGCATGGACTCAAACCTCCAGGCGTTCGACGCCGGCGGCAAGTTCCTTTATGCGCTCGCCAACGAGAAGGGCGACGGCCCCATCCCGTCGGGCGACATGAAGGGTATATTCGTGGACGGCAAGGACAGGCTCTATGTCACCGAGAGCTACACGCACAAGGTCAGCGTGTACCAGATGCTCGAGGGCCTCGTGGACATCATACCCCCGGCCGGCAAATAACCGGCGGCGGTGACCGCGGGGCGGGTCTGTACGCGCATTATAAAGGCAATGGCTAACTAAACACAACGCGTTCTCTATAAAAAAGAAGGAGGTGACAGGCAAGGCACAGAAAAGCGTGAGGTATACCAGGGTTATGTTTGGTAGAAAACATTAACAATCAGGAGCGGAAAGAATGAAAAGACTACTTACGATCGTACTTGCACTGGCCATAGCGGGCATCGGCTCGTCGGCCATGGCGGCGGTTTCCGGGTCTCCGCACGACTTCACGGGCGTGTCCACGTACACCCTGTGCAACCCGTGCCACATCCCGCACGCCGCGAAAGGCTCCAAGCGCCTGTGGGCCCAGGAGCAACAGGGCGGCGGCGCCATAGTCTTCGGCGACGGCGCAACATGGGCGACGTCTGACATCGGTAAACTCTGCGGTTCCTGCCACCACGACGGCATGGCGGTCATCGTCGCCAGCAACGCCTACGGCGCCGGCAACCAGCCGCACCAGGTCCAGGCCTCGGCTTACGCCGCTGGCTCGCACGGCAGGAGCACGACAGTCCTGACCGGCGACCTAAACGACACGCCGGCCGCGGCCGACAACACCGGCAGGCCGTACCTGTCCACCTGGGGCGACCCGGCGATGAACAACAAGATACAGTGCTCGACCTGCCACGACCCGCACGACAACACCGTCGCTCCGTTCCTCAGGGCGATCGGCGGGCAGGCGACCGTAACCGACGTCTGCGAGGGCTGCCACGACAGGGTCAACGGCGGCTACGGCACCACGAACGCCATGACCAGGGGCGCGAACGACGGCGTTTCCGTCGCCTCCATGCACCCGGTCGGCATAACCTACGACGACAAGGCCGGCAACGAGAACAACGGCCCGCTCGACCTCTCCAAGATCGGCAACACCATCCTCCGCACGCAGGCCGAGCTTCCGGCCGCGCTCAGGACCCCGAACCCGAACACCAACAACTGGCGCCTCGGCGGCAAGTTCGAGGGCGGCGGCTCCACGGGCAACCTCGGCTGCAACACCTGCCACGCGGTACATGGCACGAACAACGGCGCGGCCGGCGGCGATGCCGCACCGACCAACATCTACCTGCTCGCGGTCAACAACAACGGCTCGAACACCAACGCGCCGCTCTGCGAGTCCTGCCACGGCGGCAGCTCCACAACGGCGTTCACCTCGCTGGCCCTCGTTGACGGCACCGCGGGCAGCAACGGCCTGCACTACGTCGCTGGCAGCCAGTCCGCCGGCGTCGGCGTTTACGACGACCATCCGCTGGACATGACCCCGGACGGCGCACCCGCCCTGGTCAACTGGGCCAACGCGGCCAACGCCAGGTACGAGCGCACCGCCTGGGGCGCGACATCTGCTGGCGACCCGAACGCCGTCGCCGGCCGCTGGCCGTACGGCACGGTACCCGGCTCTCCGTACGTCGAGAACGGCGTCTCGTTCGGTAACATAATCTGCATAAGCTGCCACTCGGCGCACAACGGCATCTCCGAGACCTCGCTCAGGCGCAAGGGCGGCGTCGCCCTCACCAGCGGCGGCATCTCCACCAGCAACCCGACCGCGGCGCAGATGGCCGCCAACGGCGGCGACATCAGGAACGCCTGGTGCTACAACTGCCACCAGGTCCAGGACATGGTACCGAGCTTCCACCACTCGACCAACACCGACGTTGGCGGCCTTGGCGGCACACCGGCCAACTACACCGCCGGCGACATACCGGGCAACTCGCAGATATGGTGCAATGACTGCCACGTGGGCGGCGGCAACCTCACCGCGCACAACGGCTTCTTCAACCTTGCCCTTACCCTCCCGGTTACCTCTAACGGCAGCTCGGACCTCTGCCTCAGCTGCCATACCGGCACCGACCCGGTCAGCGGCTTCTCCCCGCCGAACGGCCACGTCATGAACAACGCCGGCACGCAGTCGCACTACCTCGGCACGTTCGTCGACAACGCGGCCTCCACCCTCGACATCAACGTCAAGAGGGGCGCCTGGAGGACCGTGCCGTACAAGGGCGTCAACACCGCGATCTACTCGAAGTACGGCGTGACCGCCGCCTCCGATGCGACCGGCGGCACCGACACCCACCACACCGCGGCGGCTGCCGCGTGGAACGCGAACCAGACGGTCGTCTGCGAGTCCTGCCACTCGGTCCTGTTCAACGCTGGCTGGGATACCGAAGTGAACGGCAAGGCCTGGGACACCACGCACAGCAACTGGCTCGTTGAAGGCGGCTGGAGGACCAACCTCCTCCTGCAGCTCTACGAGGACAGGGCGCCCGGCACCGGCAACACCGCTGACGTGCCCGCTTACTGGGGCGCTGGCGCGGGTGGCCCGGCTGACGTTGACGGCATCGACACCGGCAGCGGCTTCTGCCTCCAGTGCCACAGGCAGACCGACGACGTCGCCGGCCTGATCGAAGGCTCGATCGACGCCGCTGGCGCGCTCGACGAGACGCTCGTCCCGAGGAACATGCACCCGATGACCGGCTGGACGATCACTAGGGCCGTGGACTCCAACAGGGCGACCACCACCCTCCTGACCGGCATGGCCGCCGGCTACGCTGACGCGGCGACGAGCCCCGACGGCGGCGCTGGCTACGTGGCCTCGTACCCGAAGGCCAACGGTCAGGACTGCGACAGCTGCCACAGGCCGCACAACGCGTACGGCCTCATCCCGAACAAACCGAGGACTGGTTCCGGCGTGGTTGACAGCGTCCCGGCCATCCTCGAGACCGGCAACAACAGCACCAACGTCGACCTCGTCTGCGTTACCTGCCACGACAGGTAGGATGTACGCGAACTGACATGAAAGGAGGGCCGAAAGGCCCTCCTTTTTTTTTGAAAGGGCAAGATTGGGAGTGCAACTCCAGACTTGTCATTCTGAGCGAAGCGAAGAATTGATCTAAGTCTTTGAATTTCAAGGTACTGGCAATTCTTCGCTTAGCTCGGAATGACAGAATCTAACAAGGGGCATGACAACTATTACATTAACCGTACTGGCCATACTTCCATGACCAACCCGGAAAGGCGTCCAGTCCATGCCGTCTGATCTTATTAAACAGCATATCCCGCCCGCCGCGGTGCTGTTTGGCAGCTTCCTGCCTTACGTCCTCACGGCCGCGCCGATGGTCACCGCCGGAGACTGCGGCGAGCTTGTCTCGGCCGCGTTCACCCTCGGAGTCGCGCACCCGCCCGGCTACCCGCTGTACGCGCTTGCCGGGAAGGCGGCGAGCCTTGTGCCGCTCGGGGACGTCGCGTCCCGCATGAACGTCCTGTCCGCGGCGCTCATGTCGTTTACCGCGCTCGCGGCGTACCTGATTATGGGGGTCCTTGCGGGCGGGAGCAGGGGCGTGCACGCGGCGGCCGCGCTCGCGGCGGCGTACTGCTCCGAGTCCTGGGGGCTCGCGACGTCCGCCGAGGTCTACCCGCTGCAGATACTGCTCAGCCTCCTGGCGCTTTACTCGCTCGCGAGGTGGCGGAAGGGCGGCGGTCCGGCATTTCTTTATACCGGGTCGTTCCTGGCCGGGCTGTCCGTCGCGTCGCATTATACCGCGCTCGTCTTCCTGCCCGCGTTCGCGCTCATATTCACGCTCGGCGCAGGCAGGGAGGACAGGCTGAGGTCCGGCGTTCTGTCGGCCTTCTGGTTCCTGTTAGGCCTGTCGGTCTTCGTCTACCTCCCGCTGAGGGCGGCCGCATCGCCGCCTCTGAACTTTGGAAGGCCCGACGGCATCCAGGCCTTTCTGGCCCACGTCACACGCGCGAGTTACGGGGACCTTGGCGCGTTCAGGATGTTCACCGGAGGCGCGCCGGCCGCGGTCGGACTGTCCGCGGGCTCTGGCGGCATGGCGGTAGCCGCGATCGCGGCCCTTGCCGGGTTGATGCTGGTCCTCCTGAAACGGGCCGCCGGCAGGTCGTTCAGGCTGCTGCCCGCCTTGCTCGCGGCCGGGACCTGCCTGTACCTCCTTAAGCTCGGCGTGAAAGGCATTACCGCCGCAAAGATACATTACATGGCAGGCATCCTGCGTGAGGAGTCCTGGTGGGCGGTCCTGCCGTTCGCCGCGTTCGGCATTTACCGGCTTTACGTAAAAGACAGGGACCTGTTTTATGCCGCCTCGCTTCTGCTCGCGTCCCTGACCGTGGTCATGCTCATCAGGGTGCCGGTATCGAGGACAGACTACGCCCTGCCGCTTGCGGCGAAGTTTTTTACACCCTGGTTCGTGATCACCGCGCTGCTCGCCGGCGTTGGCGCTGCCGGGCTCGCGGACAGCGTCCGCGGCGGGCGCGCAAGGGCCGTCTCCGGTGCGCTCGCCGCGTGTGCGTTCGCGTTCGCGGCCATGCTTGCCGTCCGGAACCATGCCGCCGCCGACAGCAGCAGGCTTTACTGGCCTCACGACTACTCGGTCGACCTCATGAGGACGTTCAACGAGGGCGCGCTCTTCCTTGCGGACGGCGACCACCACCCGTTCCTCGGGATATACCAGAAGACGGTAGAGGCCGCGAGGCCCGACGTGACCTTCCTCGACGAGGCCGGGGTGGTCTTCAGCGGTTACGAGCGGATGTCCGATATATACAGGGGGCCGTCCCAGACGGTCTACTGCAGCCAGGACTCCGAGCTGGACTTTTTCCCCGGCATCAAGGTTAGGCAGGCGGGGATCATCAACTGGTGGGACATGGGAGGCGTGCCCGCGCCGGACCCGGCGCCGTATTACACGTTCAGGGCGTCTGCCGTGGACGCGGCGGACGCATACTTCCCCGACCGTTCCATCTATGCCAATTACAACTACCACATGGCAAGGAGGTATTCTGGCATGGGCGAGTACAGGCTCGCGGAGGCGGCCCTCCTCGACGTGGTCCGGGTGGGGGGCGACCTGATATGGGTCAGGGTGAACGCGGGCAACCTGTACAACTCATGGGGTATGCCGGACAGGGCGGTCAGGGAGTACAGGGAGGCGCTCAGGCTCGCGCCTGCGACGCCGGCGGCATACATGAACCTGGGCGAGATTTACATTGCAAACGGTGAATACCGGTTGGCAAGGGAGGCGTTTGAAACCGCGGCGCGGTACTCGCCGGGCGACCCCGGGCCAGGCCGCAGGCTGGAAGAAATTAAGAGGCTCGAAGCGGGCGAATTTCGTTGACGGCGGCACCATTTATTTTATATAATCAAGTGTTTTATGCAATCGAGCGTACCGGCCTGCGCAGCGGCCGTACCATGGCCTTCAGACAACGAAAGTGAGCAAAGGTATAACTATGTTTAATAGGATTTTGTTCATCGCCGGCGCCTTGGTGATACTGGGGACTTTCCTGGGGTGCGAGACTCAGAAGACAAGCCTTCCGGACGGTGTCGTAGCGCGTCTCAACGGCCAGGACATTACGGTGGAAGAGTTCCGGATGTTCTGCGGAGGCATGATACCCGACAACCCAGACGGGAAGAAGAACAAGCTCTCCGGGATGATCGATAGGAGGCTCGCCAGCGAAGTGGCCAGGAAGGAAGGCATGCTCAACGACCCGGAGGTCGTCTCCGAGGTGCTCAAGGAGAGGAACTCGCGGCTCGCGGAGATGATGAGGGCCAAGGTAGACGATGAGACGAAGCTTGACGAGAGCGAAGTCCCCGAGCCGGAAATCGAGGCTGGTACCGTGGTCGAGCTGTACCAGATAATCAACAAGGACATGGACATGGTCGAGAAGGCCAGGGCCGAGGTCCTGTCGGGAAAGAAGTTCGAGGAGGTCGCGTTCCAGTACTCGACCGGCATCTCCGCGAAGGGCGGCGGGTTCCTGGGCGAGGTATTCCTGCCCGGCTCAGTCTACCCGTTCGGCGTCAAGGCGATTATAAACAAGCTGGCCCCCGGCGAGGTCTCCCCCGTCGTCAAGGAGGATATGGGTTACGCCATATTCATGGTGAAGTCGAAGAAGGAGACGGCGGAGGTCCTCGAACAGATGCGCGAAAAGCTCAGGGAGGAAGCCCTGAAGGCCAAGAAGGAAAAGGCCCTGGCGGACCTGCTCGCAAGGCTCCTCAAGGAGAACAAGGTCGAGTACAACGAGAAGTTTTTCGCGGGCAAGGACCCCTTCGGATGGGTGGTAAGGGTCAACGGCCAGGAACTCACGGTAAACCCGGAGTCCCTCGAGAGCACAGACCCGTTCCACCAGCCGCACCAGGCGGTCGGCGAGAAGCAGCTGAGGTATACCGCCAACAGGGTGGTGAGCGAGATACTCCTGGGTCAGGAGGCGATGAAGAGGAACCTCCACATCACGCCGGAGTTCCTGATGGACAGCCGTCTGGCCGAGGAGGACGTCCTCGCCGGCACTTACATACGCAGGAAGTTCTGGTCGGACAAGCCCCCGACCGAAGAGGAACTCAAAGGCTTCTACGAGAAGCACAGGTCCGAGTTCACCAGGCCCGCCAGGGTCAAGCTCTCGCGCATACTGGTCTTCACGCCGGGAGAGGCGGACAGGCTGCTCGCGGAGCTCAAGGGCGGCGCGGACTTCGCCTCGCTCGCGGCTAAGTACTCCAAGGACAAGTCGGCGGAGGTGGGCGGAGACGTCGGCTTCGTATACGAGGGCAACACGCTCGAGCCAATCGGCTCGGTGGTATTCAAGATGAAGCCCGGAGACATCTCCGGCGCCCTTAAGACCAAGTACGGCTTCGAGATAGTCAAGGTCACGGAGTCCCGGCCGGGAGGCATCGTCCCCATGGAGGAAATGATGGACAAGCTCACGAGGAAGGTGATACTGGACGGCAGGACTACAAGGGTCTCCGCTTTTTACAAGAAACTCAGGGACGCCGCCGACCTCCAGGTGAACTCGGAGCTGATGAAAGACCTGAAGGACTGACGGGGTGTACTGGCGGTGCCGACGATGTTAAAGAGGCTTCTGGTTATTGGTTTCCTGGCGCTGATGGCCGCGGCGACGCCGGCCTTGCCGTCTTCTGCCCAGGCGACCATGCAGCCGCCTGGCTGGGTGGGCATCTACACCACGGCGGGCAAGGTGGGCCTCAAATGGACCCGCGTCAAGGACGCGGCCAGGTACAAGCTCTACCGCACGGTCACGAGCGGGCAGGGGTACGAGCTTGCCGCCACCACCACCGACGTGTCCTTCATCGACGCCGGCGTGAAGCCAGGCGAGACGTACTACTATGTCCTTAAGACGGTGGCGTTCGACGACTCTGAGTCCCCGTTTTCCGATGAGCGTTATATCAAGGTGCCCCTTACCGGGGCAGGCCTGCCGGTGACGCCTCCGGCGTGGGTCGGGGCGCTTGTCGAGGAGAAGCGGGTCAGCCTCGCATGGGTGCCGTCGCCGTCCTCTAACGCGCTCGCATACAACGTCTACAAGAGCAGGGAGAAGGACAAGGGTTTCCAGCTGGTCGGCTCAACCCAGGACTCGACCCTGACCGACACGGACGTCAGGGAGGGCGAGACCTACTACTACGCCCTGACAGCCCTGGACAAGGAGTTCCGGGAGACGCCGTTCAGCGAGGTCAGGGAGGTCGTGTTCAGGCTTGCACCCGCTTCCGTTACGGCCCCGGTTGGGCCCAGGGGAGGGCCGGCGCCGGAGGTGCCGGACAAGCTGATAGCCAAGCCGACCAGGGTAATAGGCTATATCGTCAAGGGCTATCAGGACAAGCCCCTGTTCTCGCCGACGGACATCGTCATAGGGCCGGACGGGAACCTGTACGTGTCAGACTCGGGCACGTGTTCCATCCAGGTGTTCAAGCCGTCCGGCGAGTTTGTCCGGGTGCTCGGGGGGCAGGGCGACGAGGAGGGTAAGTTCGTCAACCTCCTGGGACTGGACGTCGACGACAGTGGGGCCGTCTACGGCGTGGACGCGTACTCCGGGCGCATCCAGAAGTTCGACCCTGACGGGCGGCTGCTCCTCACCAAGAAGATGTCAGAAGACGGCAAGGCCATCGCCGAAGACCTCGGCCTCAAGGAGCCTGTCACGGAGTTCGGCGTGGTGAAGCCGGTAGTGTCTCCGGACGGGACCATCTACCTGCTCGACAACTACAACAACTGCATAGAGGTCTATTCGCCCAACGGCCGTTACATCAAGACCTTCGGAGGCAAGGGCAAGGAATACGGCCGGTTCCAGGGGCCGACGTTCGCCGATTTTGGGCCTGGTGGCGACCTGTACGTCGTCGACTGCCTGAACGCCCGCGTCCAGATATTCGACAAGGACGGCAACTTCCTCTGGACGTTCGGCGACTACGGCAACATAGTCGGCAGCTTCGGCCGTCCAAAGGGGATATTCATTGGAGACGACGGCAGGATATATGTAGCTGACTCGATGTCGAACGTCATACAGGCCTTCGACGACATGGGACGGTTCATCTTCATTCTCGGCGACGAGAGGGGGAACCAGATAGACCTCGGTACACCTAACGGCATCGTCATGGACAAGAAGAAGAGGATATATATCGTCGAAAAACTTGTCAACAGGGTACAGATAAGGCAGGTTGGGGAGTAGTGAGAAAGTCTTTTGCAATAATGTTCGCGCTGGCCGCCGCCGCACTGTTCGCCGGGCGCGCCGTCGCGGGCATAGTGGGCTCGCCCCACGACATATCGGCACAGAGGTACACCCTTTCCCGCGAGGAAGAGGACCTGGAGTCCCAGGAGGCCGCGAGCGAGAAGAAGGACGAGAAGAAGAACGTCTGCAACTTCTGCCACGTGCCGCACAAGGCCAAGGGGGCGAGGCTGTGGGCGACCGCGCCTCCCTCCCTCAAGGGCTGGGGCAAGGTGGGGCCTCTTTGCTACTCCTGCCATGACGGTGTGGCCATCGTTTCCCCCTACGTCGACGCGTCCAGGACGGCATTCCACCCGCTGAGCCACGGACTGAAGCTCCCAAGGCTCCCGGAGGGCGACGACGCGGCCGGGTCCGGCCTGCCTTACGCCGAGGGGAACGATGAGGAGAGCATGGAGTGCAGCACCTGCCACAACCCACACGACAACACGAACAGGCCTTTCATCAGGAAGCCGATAACCGAGATATGCCTGGAATGCCACAAGGACAGGGAGAACTCCGGATACGGCGTCAACAACGTCGAGGGTACCCACCCGGTCCATAAGCTGCCCGCAGACGAGACCGAAGGCTCTACGCCGATAGACGTTGTGGACGACTTCAGGACGGTCCTGCCAGACGAGTACCCGTCCGAGGACGGGAAGTACACTTTGGACGTGCACTGGACTCTCGGCGGCAAGCTCTCCGAGGGCGATCAGGGGCTGATAGAATGCACCACATGCCACAGCGTTCACGGCAAGGAGGGCATCGGCCCGGTCTCTGAAAACCTGCTCAGCATGGACCCTGTGCTCCAGAGCGCCAACGAGTTCTGCGAGGGCTGCCACAGGGGTGAGAGGTACGACGGGCTGCCGGAGCCTCCGTTCCCGAACCCCGGCGGGACCGAGTTCTATCACCCTGCGGACAACGACCAGAGAAACGGCATAGGCCGGGTCGTGGAGATAGTCCAGCCGCCGGGCTGGCAGTTCGGCGTGGGCGGCGAGGTGCTCTGCACGACCTGCCACAAGTCCCACAGGGCGATGAAGGAAAGCCCGATACTGAGGCCGCTTGTCAACTCCGAGACGTTCTGCGAGGAGTGCCACAGCGTGCCGTTCCAGCACCATGTCACGGGCGACCTCACGAAGGGCGTATCGGAGGTCAGCTCGGGCAAGGAGGGCACAAAGACCAGGGAGGTAAAGGTCCCGGACAGCTTTCCCGCGGGCTATACATACGGATCTCCAAAACCCAACTGGCTGTACTGCTCGAGCTGTCACGGCGCGCACAACGTCAACTGCTTCCTGATCAAGTCGGCTGAGTGCAAGGAGGGCAGCGTCTGCGCGCTATGCACGATGTGCCACGAGAAGTTCAACCCGACATGGCAGACCGACGACACGAAGAAGGCCACGCATTTCATGGGGGACCCGACCGCCGAGACGATAGACAAGGTCAACGTGGACGGGGTAATTTTCGGGACGCAGAGGGGATACGCGGACCAGTACCCGCCGCTGAAGAAGGACGAGTGGCCGGACTCGCACCAGGTGTCCAGCTACGGCGGGGCGGACGGGGTCGAGGTGGACTGCTGCTCCTGCCACACCTTCAAGGTGGGTAACATCACGGCGGGAGACGCGGACCAGTCGCCTTACATGGGGCCGATAGTCGGGGCTAACTACCAGCCCGGCGACCTTACGTCGGGCCTCCTCGCGCTCGCGGGCAGCTACAAGGAGTGGCTGGACAGCGACACCAGGCTCGAGGAGATAGGCGGGGACAGGGGCACCGTGCAGAAGGTGGACAGGTACCTCTGTACCGGCTGTCACGGGCTCACCCCAAACAGCCACCCAGATTCTCAGTTCGGGGAAGGGTTCACGCATCCCATGATGGAGGCGGACGGCTCGAAGACGCGGCCTCTGGCGCCGATAAACCTGTCGTTCAACAACCATATAAACTGCGAGTCGTGTCACAAGCCCCATGAGGCGGACAGCAGGGGCGGGTTCTATATTCTGCGCGAGACCGAGCTGAACAAGTTCATCGTCCCGGCTGAACAGCAGACCGTACCGGACCCCTATGTGATAAGGAAGAGGGAAGAGATAGAGTTCGCGCCACTTTGCCAGAAGTGCCATATAAACTATTGACCGACAGGAGCACGGATGAACCGTTGTGCCAGGCATGCCTTGCCGTTTCTCGCGGTGCTCGCGGCCATCGCGGCATTCGCCGCGGGCGCTCGCGCGGACATCGGCGGAACCGCGTCCAGGCACAACATCAGCGAGGTCGTGGGCTATGGGTTCGGGGACAACTCATGCTCAGCCTGCCACAAGCCCCATGGTTATTCCGGGAAGAGGCTCTGGAGCCCCGACAAAGAGGCTCCCGGTGACGGAGGCAGGGGACTTGCTGCCGCGAAGACGGCATCGCTCGACCAGGCGGCGGGAGGAGAGTACCCGGGCATATACCTCTGCCTTGACTGCCACGGCGGGACCGCGTCCTCGCCCGCGTGGTCGCAGGTTACAGGGTTCAAGGCGATGAAGGTGGCCACGCATTCCACCAGGGAGATGCAGGCGGCCGGTTACGCGACCAAGCGCGGAAGCTTCGTAGTGCAGTGCACGACCTGCCACGACCCGCACCAGACCTGGGACGGCAGCCCCGGGGCGGACAACCTCTACATGATAAGGCCGGCGATTACCACACCGTCCAGCGGCGGCAGGACCGTGGTGTTCAGCTCGTTCACCGGCGCGGGCTCGATGGGGACGAACACGAACCCGTACCAGGCGGTCTGCGAGGTCTGCCACACACAGACCACGCACCACGACAACACCGGCTCTCCGAACCACCACGACGGCAAGGACTGCCGTGTCTGCCACGGCCACGCAGGAGGCTTCGCGGCCACCGGCTGCGACGCGTGCCACGGCGACCCGCCGGTGAGCTTTGCCACGCTGGTGGGGCGCTCCGCGAACCCCGGCGACCCGCCGACCGGCGCCACGACCGCGGGCAAGCACGCGTTCCATACGCTGACCACGGCGGGAGGCGCGGGCTACGCCTGCGACGTCTGCCACACGAGGGGTATGGGAAGCGGCGGAAACGCCGACATGGTAATCGACATCAACTTCTCCGCCTTCGGAGTCTCGACCAGCGGCAGGTTCGACGGCTTCTCGCCCATCAGCGGCTACACGTTCAGCGCGGGCAATACGACGGGCGGGACGCTCGGGTGCGCCAACACCTACTGTCACGGCAACTTCCCCGGCGGCGTCACGTCGAACACGCCTGCCTGGGACGACGCCTCGACCGGGGACTGCGGGACCTGCCACGGCGTAACCTCGGCCACGCTCGCGGACCACAGCGTCCACCTGGGCGACACATGGGGTCCGAAGGCCGCCTGCGACGACTGCCACCCGGCCAGCTCCTCCACAGGAAGGCACTCGGGCCACGTCGACGGAGACGTGGACTTCAAGGACGGCCAGCCGCTGTCCACGACGGCCGCGTGTGCCGCCTGCCACGGCAGCGGCACGGCGGACGCAAAGGGCTACTGGGGCGGCGGTACGGCATTCCGGGGCACGGTAGCATGGTGCGAGGGCTGCCACGACGGCTCCTCCACGGTGAACACCGTATCCGGCACGGGCGGGGTCTCCGTGACCGCGCCGGACGTCGTCGGCGACGCCCTATCATACGGCTTCGACGTCTCCGGGCACGGCAGCCCGGGCATCGGGATGGACTGCGCCAGCGACTGCCACGTCTACAACACCGCCCACATAAACAGGACGTCGGTCAGGTACAGGGCGTCGTCGGGCAACTACAAGGCGTTCTACAGGCTCTCCATCAACAACGACGTCCCGCTCCTCGGCGCCTACTCCAGCGCGCGGGTCGGGATGTGCTACTACTGCCACACCGAGGCGAACGTCGTCGGCATGCCGGCGGAGGGCAGGCCCTCGGCCCTGCACGTACACTCGACGCCGATAGGCAGCACCAGCGGCTGGAAGACCAACTTCAGGAACATGTCCACCTACGACGGCAAGTTCGCGGGCAACTGGGACTCCACGACCAGGTCCGGGTATACGCACGACGTCCCGACCAACATACACTGGAACCACATGGACGACTACGGAAGCTCCCGGAGGGATACCGCGGAGATAGGATACAAGCTCTACGACTCGGACGGGGACGGCACGGGAGACTCGTACATGGTCTGCGAGAGCTGCCACAACCCGCACGGCACGAACCAGAAGGCAATGGTGCACGACGACTTCGCGCTCGGCGTCTTCTCGGCTCTGGTCAACCAGTCGGTCAACCCGTCGTACATGTGGCTCGGGAGCGACGCTTACAGCACCACACGGTGCACCTATGTCTGCCATGCGAACGGGGACGCGGACGGCACGGCGGGCACGAAGTGGTACCGGGAACCGGTGGACCCGTCCACCATATTCGGCATACCCATCGGGCTGACGGCGGTACCGCTGCAGTAGTCTGTTGAAAAGCGAAAAGCAGGTCCCTCCACTTCGGTCGGGACGACAAGCTAAGGCCATTGGGCCAATAAAAAGTTCTTGGGCCGCCTTCTTACAAGAAGGCGGGACTTTCGCGGTTGCCCTTTGCGGTTGCTTTTCAGAGGTAGCATCATGAAGCGCATAGCCTCCGGTTTTGGTATTTTACCGCTCCTTGCGGCCATAATGTTCATGGCCCTGGCCGCGCCCACGCCCGCGCCGGCCGCGGGGCCGGGCATCCGGCTTACATGGCAGGCGCCCAAGGACGTGGACGCGGCGAGCGTGGTCGGGTACAACGTCTACCGCTCGAAGAGCATCCTCGGCCATTACGAGAGGGTGGGCGACGCGCCGGTGAAGACGCCGGGCTTCGACGACGCGGGCCTCGTGGACGGGACGGTCTATTACTACAGGGTGACGACGGTATTCGCTGACGGCGGCGAGAGCAGGCCGACCCAGCCGGTCGGCATGAAGGCCGGCGCATCGCCGGGCACGAAGCAGGTAGGGCTTCCCAGGATACAGTTCTTCACGTCCGACGCGCTCGGCAAGGTCACATACATGGGCGAGGAGGCGGTGTTCATGCTCGAAGCCGACCCCGGCCTTACTGCGACGGTAGACATACCGGGCGCCGCGGACGGGATAAGAATGGAGGAACTAAAGCCCGGCACGTACCGTGGCTCTTTCAGGGTGCCCGGCGGGCTGATGCTCGGCGACGCACGCGCCGTGGTCACTGTCATGGACGAGGCAGGCGGCAGGGCGGTCGCGGAGACGCCCCCGACGCTCAGTTTTTCCGGCGTGACGAGGCCCGGCTTCTCCGGCCTTTACGCCGGCATCGTGGAGCCGGACAGGGTCGGGCTGAACTGGCCGAGGCGGGACGGCGAAGACGTCCGGTACAGCGTCTACAGGGACAGCGTCGGCATAATTGACCTCGCGGGCCTGGCCCCGCTGTCGTCGAACATATACGGGGGCGTGACCGCATACATAGACACGGACTTGGTACCCGGCGAGACGTACTACTACGTCCTCGCGGTAGCCGGCCCCAATGGCGACGTCATCGACTACTCCGCAAACCTGAAGGTGACGGTCCCGGTATCCAGCGGCAGGCGCGGCATCGCGTCAGTTGAGGAGGACTCGTCCGGCAGGGTGCTGAGGCCGGGCGACACGCTCACCGTGACGGCGAGGACTGTGCCCGGCGGCAAGGCGGCGTTTACGCTCGGTACGGCAGTCCGCGATGGATCGATGCCAGAGACCGAGCCCGGTGTATACCGGGGCGGATATACGGTCCGGGAGGGTGACGGCGTATTCAAGGTGCGCGTCGCAGTGAGTTTCCGCGACTCCTATGGGTCGGCCAGTTTTGCGAACTCCGGGACGTTCGTAACCGTTGACGCGCCAAGGTCTGCCGGGTCCGCGGCCGCCGCCGGCGACAGGCCGCGGGTTCACGGCATATCGGACGACATACGGTCCGCGGCAGGTCCGTCTGGCCGGCTTACAGCCGGCAGGACGTTCACCGTGACGATGACTGGGGAGCCGGGAAACAAGGCGTACTTCAGCGTGGGCGAGGGCATCTGGAAGGTGCCGATGACCGAGGCGCCGGACAGCCCCGGCACATATACCGGTAGTTATACGGTGCGTCCGGGCGACAGCGCCGGCATGAACCCGGACCCGCTCGCGGCGGTATACCTGACGGGCTACCTTGAAGGCCCCACCGGGGCTGTGTCGGAGCCGGAGCAGGCCGCTGAGCCGGTGGTCGTGGACACAACCGTGGACATCAAGGTCGAGACGTCGATCTCCTCGCTCCCGGCGGACGCGAGGAGCCAGGCGAAGGTGACGTTCACGGTCACGGACGCGGACGGCGAGCCTGTCGCCGACCGGCGGATCTCGGTGCTGCTCGAGGCCCCGCCCCGCTATACTGGCGTCGTGGGCGCTGGCGGCGTGGGGGCTTTGCCGCCGGACGAGGCCTTCGGGCTGGCGCAGGCATCCGACGCCGGCCGTCTTGAGGTGGACTTCGACGACCTGACGAACACACGCGGCGAGGTGACCGCGACGTATACCTCCGGCTTCGCGGCAAAGACCGCGATGCTCGTCGCCCGCGACTTCATCACAGGAAGCGTCGGAATGGGTTATATCACGACCAGCCTCACGTCCTCCGTGAACATAACCCTGGAAGACCCCGCTGGCGCCCCGGCTGTGTCCGCGCCGGAAGATGCGGCCTACCAGCTCGACGTGGTCATGGAGCCCGACCCGGCCAACCCCGTCCGGGTCTACGAGGGCTTTGTCGTCGAGGCCGTGCCGGACACACTTACGGCGGACGGGGTAAGCCGTGCGGCCGTAATAGCGACGCTTACTAAGGACGGCGTCCCGGTAGAGGGCAAGACTGTCGTCTTCTCAGTGGGCGGCGCGGGCGGCAGCCTGACGATGACGAGCTGTGTGACGGACATGTCCGGCCGGGCGCAGGTGTTCTATATTGCGGGCACAAAGGCCGGCAAGGCGCTCATTACCGCCACGGAGACGTCCACGGGTGTGTCGGCCGTGAAGGTCGTCACGCTGCTCGCGGACGCCCCGGCTAAGATATACGTCAGGGCTTACCCGGACTCCATCCCGGCCGACGGCGCCAGCAGCTCAAGGGTGGTGGTGGAGGTCGCCGACGTGAACGATAACCCGACCGAGGGCGTGTCCGTTGGCTTCCTGTTGAGGGGCGGCCAGGAGCAGGGCATGGTATCCGTGGATGGAGCGGTCACGGATTTCAGGGGCGCATGCGACTTCATCTACAGCGCGGGCACGTCGCCCGGTGTCGCTACCATCGATGTCACTGCGAGCTCCGGGGCCCCGACCTATGAGGAACTCGCGGGCGCAATGTCCGCCGTTGTCGCGCCGCTCGTTTACGACAACATGGAGTTTACTGAGCTTACGGTGCTCTCGTGGTACAAGGCGATAGGCGACAAGGTCGGGCGTGGAGAGCCGGTCGCAGTTGTCGGCACGCCGCTCGGCGAGATGACGGTCTATGCGCCGGTCAGCGGCGAACTGGAAGACATAACGGTCTGGCAGGGCATCAACGTAATAGAGGGGGAGGAGATCGGCAGGATACGGTAGAGCCGGAAGTCAAGGGCGTTTCGCATGGCGGCGAGAGGGCTTCCGGGCCGATATATAGTATTTGGAACAAACTCGCACGGATTACAAGATGACGAGGAACTGCTTCACGGGGTTTTGGGGGGGGACCCTGTGGACGGCCCTGCTGCTATGGGCCATCCTGTCGCTGCCAGGGGAGGCCTGTGCCCTGGTGAACTACGGCACACAGGTCTCCCACCAGTCCAACGAGTCTTCGAGCGGCACGACCACGAGAACCAGCAGCCAGGACAAGCTAAACTTCTACTACAATATAACCGGCAAACCTTCGGCTGGGATGTCGCTCCTCGGCAAGCTCAAGCTCGACATCGTGAAGGACACCCGTGACGGTTCCGAGGGGACGCAGGCACAGCCCTCGCTCAGCCTCCAGCTGTCCAGCAGAGGGTTTCAGGCAGGCACCGGCTACCGCGAAAACCTGCGTGATGAGATAGTCATGTCCGGTAATACCACCACTACCCGTTCCACCGAGTCCAAGGACCTCTACTTCGATAACACCATCAGCCCCGGCAAGCTCCCGAGCCTGAGGATGAGGTACGGCACTAGGGAGTCGAGGCAGATAAGCAACGGGGTCACGGGTTCCGACACCGTAACCGACGAGGTGTCTTTTGGCACCAACTACGACATCGGCATATTCACACTGAACGCGGACTACAGGACGCAGAAGGGAAAAAACCGCTCCCAGGGCGGCACCTCGGGTTCCAGCGACTTCAGCGGGCAGCTGGCCATGGCCAAGATATTCGGGGGCAAGCTAAGGACAAGCCTTAGGGAGAACTACAGCTACAGCAAGGTGACCCCGGACAAAGGCGGCGTGACAAAAAAGTCCGTCGGCACCACCGAGGCGAAGGCGGGTATGGGCGTGCTGAGATATGGCTCGGTCAACACTTCGTACATATACAGGGTACAGGAGGACCTTCTGGATCCCGCCGCACGGGTGACAGAAAACACATGGAGCACCGCCGCCGCCTACAAGTTCCCGAAGTATGTCAAACTGTACGGGAATTATACCGCAAGGGATACGGAAAACTCGTCGGGCATCACTACCAGCGACACGACCGTCATGGGCGTGAACTTCAACCACAGGGTGGGAAGGTTCGACATAGTATCGCGCTACGAGAAGAGGAACAATACGTTCGGCAGGAAGACGGCGGCCGCCACCGTGACCAGGGACACGTCGCGGGACAACCTCGACTGGATGGTTAATGTGAGGATATCGGGCTACCTGAGCGCGTCGCTTTCGGAGGCGTATGTACTGAACAGCGCCGCGACGGGCGAGACCTCGACCGACCAGTACAGGCTTAAAGTCAACTTCGGGCCGGTACGGAACCTCCTGGTGGCGCCATACGTGGACTACACCGTCACTACCGGCGTCAAGGGCCAGGAGTCCACTACCACGATACTGACCGTCCCGGTAGCCTACCGCTTGACGCTGCACGACAACCTGGACATAAACATTACCGACAACTACACGAGGAGAAGCTCGGGCGGCATCTCGACCACCCCGGCCTCGGAGAACAACAACGCCGTGATAAGGCTGACGCTCAGGAGGCCGCTCCCCGGGACGAGCGTATCGGCAGACGCCTCCTTCTCATCGTCGAGCACCGGGAACGGTGTCGCTACAACCACCAGTTCTTATTCGCTTACCGGGAACTGGAATATGGCCCCGCATACCATAAGCGCCAACATGCGCTACCAGACCGGGTCCAACACCTTTTCAAGCAGCTCTTACGGCCTCCAGTACGGCGTCTACCTGCGGCTCAAAAGGGTCACCTTGAACCTACAGGCGAGGTACAGTTATTCCGTCACCAACAGCACGCCTGAAAGCACCGCGCAGTCCGTATATATAGTACTTAACATGAAAAAATGACGCATTCTTAAATAAGTTTAATAAATAGCGCTATATGTAAAATTAGGTTGATATTTAATGATGGATATGCTACAAAATCGTGGCGGTAAAACTACGGGGAGGGAAAGTTCTATGACTTTGCCATGCAGAAGGTTTATCCTTCTGGCTATAATCTTGTCTGTATTCCTGACAGGGTGTGGCTCTACCACGAGGCTCTATTCTAAGCCGATAGCGGAATCCACGTATGTCACCTACCCGGAATGGTCACCTAACCGCAATGTGGCCGTGATGCCGTTTGTCAGCGTCGCGAAAGACAAGGACGCAAGCCTCAAGGTCCGGGAGCTGTTTTTGTCGGAACTCTACATCTCTGGGGCGTTCAAGGACGTCGTAGACGAGGGCGAGATGCTTGAGGTGATGAAGAAGCTCAAGCTGAGGGAGACCGACGCAATCGGCAAGGACACCATGAAGACGCTCGGCGACAACCTCGGCGTCCAGGCAATAATATTCGGCGTGGTGGAGGAATACACGGAGAGGTCGGCCAAGGGCGCGCAGTTCGCCATATCGCTCCGCATGGTAGACGTGGAGACGGGCAGCATACTCTGGCTCGGCAACGCCTCGATGGAGGGCGGCGGGTCCATATCCGAGTCTCTGGGCCTCTCGGAAGGCCCGACGGTCATAGCTGTCGCCAGGGACGTCATCGAAGACCTGGTAGACGACATAGCGGACGAGATAATGGACAGGAAGGTCGAGTCCGCCAAGGCCGAAGACGTCGCGGGAAAGGAGGCCGTCAAGAAGGACGTGCTTTCCAGCGACAAGGGCAAGGGCAAGCCCGCCGGCAGCCAGCAGGCGGAGGCCACACCGCCTCTCGCGGTCAAGGCGACGTCCGCGGGCATGGTGGCGACGCCGGCCCTGGGCGGCAGATAACGGCTTCCGGCCGCTTCGTAATTCAAAGGAGCGGGGATTTCGCATAAACAATGATACCTGAAGGCGCTCCGGGAGTCCATACGTAGCGCCTTGTTTTTTTATCGTCAGGGCCACCGGCGGCCGCCGCGGGGCGTTTTGCCGGGCAGCCACTTCGAAAGAGACCCCCATGCGCAAAGCTCACCAGACCTTCCGATGTTCACTGGCACGATGGATAGCAGCCGCGATAGCCGTGGCCGGTATCCTGGCGGCCGCCGGGTGCGGCGGACACAGGGTAGTGGTTGCGAGGTCCGGCCAGCCGGTCCCGCCGCCGCCCGTAAAGACCGCGCCCGCCGCAGGGAAGACGGCCGACCAGCAGCCAAAGGCAGAGCCCTCGATGCCGCCCGCCAAGTCCGAGGAGAAAACCAAGGCGGCAGCCTCGCCAGATGCGTCCGCCAAGACCGCCGCGGCGAGGGTGGGCACGGGTCCCAAGTCCGTCCCGCCAAAGCCGGAGGACAGGAAGGCGGACGCCGCCCCGCAGAGATCTCCCGCAAAGCCTAAGGCCGAGGCCAAGGAGTCCGGCGGCGAGGCCGTCCCGTCTCCCTACTCGCTCGACCTCTCGTTCGGAGGTTTCGGGCTCGGACAGGGGCTGCTGGACACGCCGGTCTCAGTCGCGGTAGACGAACAGGAAAACATATACGTAGTCGACCAGGGCAACTACCGTATTCAGAAGTTCGACCGGTTCGGGATATTCCAGTTCGCCTTCGGCAGACAGGGTATGGGAGACGGTGAGTTCGCCGAGGAGAACGACGGCGCTGGCCTGGTCCTCAGGATGACTGGCGAGTTCGAGTTCAACAAGCCGGTCGGCATGATACTCGACAACGATGCGACAAGGGACCTCATCCGTATCACGGTCGTCGACTCCCTTAACTACCGCATACAGAGGTTCCTGCTGACTCAGGACTCGAGCGCCACCTTCCCGGACAACCCTCTCGACGTAAACGACCCGGTAAACGTCTTCCTGATGATGAGGAAGCTCGGCACGGCCGAACCGGACGCGACGCTCATGAACACATACCAGTCCGAAGGCAGACAGGTCATACTCGACCCGGTTTATATCAGGAAGGCCGACAACATACTGCTCGCCCCGTTCGTCTGGGGCGGCCTCGGTTTTACCGAGGGCAAGCTGAACCTGCCGACCTACCTGGCGATGGACGACAAAGACGTCCTGTATGTAACGGATACCGAAAACGCGAGGGTACAGGGCTTCTTCGTTACCCCTGGCAACCAGGGCACCGACACGACGTTCTTCCGCCAGTGGGGCAACGACCTCAACATGCCGTACGGCGCGGGCCGGCTGAACTTCCCGACCGCGATCGCCTTTGACAACTCCGGCTACGGAGGGTTCCTGGTGCTCGACAAGCTTCAGGACGGCACGTACAGCATCGTCCGCTTCGACAGGGATGGCGAGTTCCTTGGCGTGTTCGCTACCTCCGGCGACAAGGACGGCCAGTTCCGTGAGCCCGTGAACATCGCTGTCAACAACTTCGACAACACCGTCTTCGTGACCGACCGCGGCCGCAAGAAGGTGATGGTATACAACGGCAAGGGCGATTTCATTTTCGCGTTCGGGGGTGACGAGCTTGCCGACCCAAGGGGCATCACAGTCCTCAGAAACAACTACGTCTACGTCACGGACGCCGTGAAGAACATGGTCTACCGCTACGTGCCGAAGTAGGCGCGTTCACCGCCGCCCGTCCACTCGGGAATGGCGACGCAGTCTGGCTGCGCCGTGGAACATCTGATAACCACTAATATGAAGACGATTATATATATACTTATCATAGCGCTTGTATTGAGCCTCCGGTCTCCGGCCATAGCTGGACCGGTAGGGGATATACGTGTTTTCGTCCCGGAAAGCCTCACGTCCGTGTCCACCGAGAACCCGTCGCTCTCCGGGCCGAGGCGTACCGCGTCCATGGCGGTGGTCTCTACCACGGGCAAGAAGGTGTCCGTGGTTGGCAAGGTGGACGGCAAGGACGTCCAGGTCGAGCTTAACAACAACGGCCGCTCCAGGACCATACCCAATATGCGCGACGGGCACTTCCACGCCCAGGTTACACTCTCGCTCGGGGTCAACCTCCTTGAGGTGCGCTGGAGGAAGGGCGACGGGCAGTGGGAGTCCAAGACGCTCTCCATATTCCGCTCGTCCAAGCTCGAAGGCGGCCTGGCGAGCACATACCCACCCTACGTCTTCCACAAGGACGAAAACGAAGAACACTGCCAGGAGTGCCACAGGACCACGCTGACCCAGGCCGAGATCGAGACCGGAATGGAGAAGAGCTGCCTCCGGTGCCACAAGGGCCTTACGGACAACCTCAACGTGCACGGTCCGGTCGCGGTGGGCATCTGCACGGTATGCCACGACCCCGGAAGCGAGCCCAACAGGTACAGGGTCGAGGAGCGGGACACCGTGCTATGCTACGGCTGCCATACGGACAGGAAGGAGATCGACGACTCGAAGCTCCTGCTCCACGGCCCGGTCGGCGCGGGCATGTGCACCATATGCCACGACGCGCACAGCACGCCGTTCCCGTTCCAGCTCATAAAGGCCAAGAGCGAGATATGCATCATGTGCCACCAGGAGGACGCGGACAGGTGGAACACCCAGAACAGCCTGCACCCGCCGTTCAAGTCCGGCAACTGCTCGGGCTGCCACGACCCGCACTCGTCGGACTTCAAGTACAACCTCAAGGCCAACCGCGCCGAGATATGCGGCCTCTGCCACGAGATACCCGTGCCGGGACACCTCCACATGGTCGGACACGAACCGCAGTTCACGCTGCCCGCCGACTTCCCCATGACCGACGACGGCAAGACGATGTGCCTGACCTGCCACGACCCGCACGGCGCGCCCGGCGCGCACCTGACCCGCCGCGAGGGCTGCGACGGGTGCCATCCCAAGTAGGCCCCAGCCTGACACCAACCCCCACCCCAGCCCTCCCCCTTGCAGGGGGCGGGAGATTCGTTGCAGCCATCATTTTTGCATTTAAAGAGCACTGCGGGTGTGAATTTACAGGTCGGCACTCTTAGGCCTGACACGCGTGCCTTCAATGTGCCGGCCTGTATATTTGTCGCCCGCAAAATAGGCGCAGGAAAACCAGAACCCCTCCTGATAGAATAATCTGGAATTTTCTTTCAATCTGAAGTATATTACACATTAACAGAAATTAATTATCCGGAGGTATCGTCGATGGAGGAAGAGCTGGAGTCCGCCGTCTGCCCCAAGTGCGGCAGGGCGGACCATGTCATACCCATTATCTACAGCTGTTCGCGTTCCGATTACGCAAGGTACCAGAGGCTGGAAAAGGAGGGCAAATGTCTCCTAGCAGGGTGCATCATCTCGGTCGAGACGCCGGTCTTCTACTGCAAGAGCTGCAAGTACAACATCTGGGAGTCAGAACTCTCTTGAGACGCTGGGCGGCGGTCCTGCTCGTCTGCCTGACGGCTCTGACAGCGTCTTGCGCGCACGCCCCGCAGGGGGGCGGGACGGCGGGACGCGGCAAGAGCTACCGCTGCGTCGCCACGTGGTATGGGCCCGGCTTCCACGGGAACCGCACTGCGTCCGGCGCGGTGTACGACATGGACGGCATGACCTGCGCTCACAGGACGTACCCGTTCGGCCAGAGGCTGCGCGTGACCAACCCCGCCGACGGCCGCTCCTGTGTCGTCGTCGTCAACGACCGCGGACCATTCGTGGACGGCCGGGAGATAGACCTCTCCCGAGGCGCGTCCCGTACCATCGGCGTCAGCTTCGGCGAGGTGATAATCGAGGAACTCGACCGCGACATGAGCTACATCAAGACGGTGCACATGCCAGCATCCGGAGGCGAAGGGCAGTACCGCGTGCAGGTCGGCGCGTTCGCGGACCCGGAGAACGCGGGCCGCATCAAGATGGGGCTCGAACTCAACTACGCCGACGTACGCATAGACCGCGTGAACGTCGGCGGCGCGGACGTCAACCGAGTGCGCGTCGGGCAGTTCGGCGACAAGGTCATGGCCGCGCGCCTGGCGTCCCGCCTTGCAAACGAAGGCTACGAGACGTGGGTGGTGAGGGAGTAAGAAAAGACAGGGGCTAGGGGTTAGGGGCTAGGGGCTAGGGGCTAGTAAAGACAACCGCCTGCAAGCAGCCGGAAACCACAATTACCGGAGTTTTCGATGTCGAAGGAGTTCGACCTGTTCCTGAAGACCTGCCCGGAGGCGGGAAAGGCGTACCTGGGCCTGTTCAGGTCCGTCATGGACGCGCCCGCGCTGGACAGGAAGACCAAACAGCTCATACTCGTCGCCGTCATGGCGTCGCAGGGCTATACGCCCGGCGTGCGCGCGCACGTGCCGCAGGCCCTGGCCGCCGGCGCGACACGCGCCGAGCTGGCCGAGGCCATCCTCACCATACTCCCGGTCGCGGGCGTCAACGGCGTCCTGGAGGCCCTGCCGGTGGTTTTCGAGGGGGAGTAGGGAGCCCTCACCCCTGGCCCAAAGGCCCGCCCTCACCCCCGGCCCCTCTCCCGGGAGGAGAGGGGAGATTGGTTGATGAATTTTTTATGTAGGGGCCGACCCGTGTGTCGGCCCTTCTTGTTTTTGGCCTGTCATTCTGAGCGACGCGAAGAATCTGCCTGTATCTAATCCCCCTCTCCTCGCGGGAGAGGGGGTTGGGGGTGAGGGGTCTCGACCAGTGCCCTGCTTTTTCGGACGGTGGGCAGAGCCCACCCTACACGTAAGAATTGGATACAGGCGGATCCTTCGCGTCGCTCAGGATGACACCGTTATATCCAAAGCAGGGCAGACACGGGGACCTGCCCCAACACAAAACCAACCTCCTCCCAAACCTTGCCACTCCACCATCCCGGTGGTATACTTGAATCAAGATTCATGAGCGTAACACTCATGCATGAGGGAGGTGGGTTATGGACCTGAACAGGATACTGGTGCCGATAAGCTTCGCGCCGTCTTCGAAGAAGGCGATAAGGACGGCCGCTACCCTCGCGTCCGCGTTCGACGCGAAACTCTACGTGATGAACGTGTACAAGACGCCGCCGAGGATGTTCCACAGCGTGGGCGGCATACTCTTCCCCAAGGACCTGGAGAAGGAGAGGCTGGACGCGATAAAGAAGCTGGACGAGTTCGTCAGGAAGGAGATGCGGCTCCTGAAGGTCTCGGTGGACGTCAAGGAGATTAACGTCGAGGACGAGGACCCGGTCAAGGCTATCCTCCGCGTGGCGCATAAGGAAGAGATAGACCTTATGGTGCTCGGACACCACGAGGAGAGCAAGATGGAGAGGTTCCTGTTCGGCAGGAACATAGACAAGCTGGTGGACGGCGCGCCCTGCGACGTGATCGTCACGAGGAGCCACCTGTTCACGAAGAAGGCTGGGGCGGCGAAGGCTGCGTAGGTTTTTTGGTTTTCGTGTGGGTAAATGGAGCTGCCCCGCCGGGTAGCGGAGCCATTTGTGTTATTTCTGATTCAAGGTTATCTTTAAGAGAGGCTTGGGCCATTTACCCAGGCCTTTTTTGTGGTGGAAGCGTCTATTTCCCTCGCATCCTCCCCATCCCCACATACCCAACAAGCCTCGCCCCTGCCTCGTCCGGCGTAAGCACGCCAGTATCGACGACCAGCTCCGGACGCTCCGGCTCCTCGTAGGGGACGTTCACCCCGGGCACCGGCGCACCCGCGCCCGCCTTCTCGTAAATACCGGAGGGGGCCCCATGCGTGTCCACCCGCCCCGCCTCCCGTCCGCGCGAGACATCAAGCGGACATTTCACATACACCTCGTGAAAGTCCGGGATGAGAACGCGCGCCGCGTCCCGCCAGCGCCGCCTGTTCGCGGTGGCGTCAATCACCACGTCATGGCCTTCGGCAGTCAGCATCCACGCGGTGTAGGCGAGCGCCATGTACAGGCGCTCGCGCTCCTCGTCGCTGTACGTCGGCTCCGGAGTGACGACCTTCCGCAGCTCGTCCATGGAGAGCACCAAGACGTCCGGGAACGCTTCTTTCACTGCGAGCGCGAGCGTGGACTTCCCCGAGCCGGGCAGCCCCGTCAGCCAGAACGCACAGCCTTGTTGCGTCATATGCGGCCACCTGCTTCTCCCCTCCCTTGAGGGGAGGGGATTAAGGGGAGGGTGAAAAAAAGCGTACGGATTACACCCTCACCCTGCCCTCCCCCCTATAGGGGGAGGGAATATGGGGAGGGTTAAATCCCGCCGATACCATAAATGGTATCACAAAAGCCGCTCCGATGCCGGAAGCCGCAGCCGCGTTTTGTGCTTTCCGCGGCCCGCCCCGTTATGCTACAATACCACACCTTATCCCCCTCCCCTCAGTCCCCTCCCGCAAGGGGAGGGGAGGCAGAGCGGGGGAGTGAGGGTAGAATCTGGTGGGGGTATCTTCTTGAACATCGACTACGCAAAAATCATAAAGGCCGCGCTGGCCGAGGGCGGCGAGTACGCCGACCTGTACATCGAGAACACGCGCCCGACTTCCATCGTCGTCGAGGGCGGCAAGGTCGAGAAGGTGCTGACCGGCGTCGAGTCCGGCGCGGGCATCCGCGTCATCATCGGCCTAAGGACGGTGTACGCATACACGAACGACCTGACCGGGAAGTCGCTCCTTGACCTCGCGGGCAAGGTCGCGCGCGCCTGCGGCGAGACGGGCAGGGACGTTACGCTCGACATGCGGGTACTCCGGCCCTCCGTGGAGTTTACCATAGTCGAGCCGCCGGAGCTGGTCGCGGTCGAGAGGAAGCTCGCCCTGGTGAAGGACGCCGACAGGGCCGCGCGCGCGTACGACAAGCGGGTGTCCCAGGTCACGGTGATATACCGGGACGCGATGCAGGACGTGACGGTCGCCTGCTCCGACGGGACCATAGCCCAGGACAGGCGGTACTACACGGTATCGGCCGTGAACGCGGTCGCGCGTGACGGCGCGAACGTCCAGACCGGGTACGAGTCCGCCGGCGGGAACATAGGCTTCGAGCTTTTTTCGGAGCGGCCCGCGGACGACATCGGGCTCCAGGCGGCAAAGCGCGCTGTGATGATGCTGACCGCAAGGAAGGCGCCCGGCGGGCGGATGCCGGTGGTCATATCCTCCGAGGCGGGCGGCACGATGGTGCACGAGGCGGTAGGCCACGGCCTGGAGGCGGACCTCGCCCAGAACGGCCTCTCGGTATATGCCGGGAAGGTCGGCCGGCAGGTGGGCTCCCCGCTCGTGACCGTCATAGACGACCCGACGATTCCCGGCAGGCGCGGCTCGTACCGTTTCGACGGGGAGGGCACGCCCGCGCGGAAGACGGTGCTTGTGGAGGACGGCGTGCTGAAAGGCTACATGTACGACCGGCTGACCGCGATGAAGGACGGCGTCGTCTCGACCGGTAACGGCAGACGGGAGTCCTACACCTCCCGTCCAATCCCGAGGATGACGAACACAATGATAGCTCCGGGGACATCCAACCCGGCGGAGGTTATACGCTCCTGCGGGAAGGGGCTTCTGGTGAAGAAGATGGGCGGCGGCCAGGTGAACACGGTGAACGGCGACTTCGTGTTCGAGGTCGGCGAGGGGTACCTGATAGAGGACGGCGTCGTCGGCGAGCCGGTCAGGGGCGCGACGCTCGTCGGCAACGGCCCGAACGTGCTCATGGGTATCAGCATGGTCGGCACCGACCTCGGCTTTGCCATAGGCACATGCGGCAAGGACGGGCAGGGGGCCCCGGTCTCGGACGCCCAGCCGACGCTCCTCATAGACGATATAGTCGTGGGCGGGAGCCACGAATAGTATAACGCAAGCCAACCCTTCCCTCTTATCCCCTCCCTGTGAAGGGAGGGGAAGATTGGTTGAAGCAGTTAATATAAATAAACCTGGTCGCCACCAATCTCCCGCCCCCTTCACAGGGGGAGGGCTGGGGTGGGGGTTGGTTTTCTACAAGGATACCCATGAAAGAGACGTTCAGTTTTTTCGAGAAGAAGCGCAGGGCGCTGACCGCGATATTCCTCGTGCTTGCCCTGCTGTTCGCGGTGTTCACGAGGCATAGCTGGGCGGAGTGCAGCACGGTGGACATGATATTCGACTGGGGCGGCGCGCTGCTCATCGTCGCGGGCGCGGCCGGCCGGATGTGGGCGACGCTCTACATCGGCGGCAGGAAGAACGCCGAGCTGGTCCGGGGCGGGCCGTACTCCATATGCCGGAACCCGCTGTACCTGTTCTCGTTCATAGCCGGGATCGGCGCGTGCATGTCGCTCGGGAACGTCGTCCTGCTCGGCATATACGCGCCCGTCTTCGCATGGTATTACCCGCGCGTCATAAAGTCCGAGGAGAAGCGGCTGGAGGGCATCTTCGGCGACGAGTTCAGGCGTTACAGGGAGACCACACCGGCGTTTTTCCCCAAGCTGACCGGCCTGTCGCTCGGCGGGACGACCGGCGTTGCGCCGGGCATATTCATGAAGAACCTGCTCGACGCGAGCGTCTTCCTGCTCGTGATACCGGTTTCGTATCTTATCGCGAGGCTTCAGGAGGGCGGTGTGATTCAGGTCTTGTGGAGGATACCGTAAAACCGCCGCGATTACGTGCCACATCTCAATTGTATCCGCGAACCGGCTAATCAGGCAATGCGAGAGAAAGTCACAGGGTTTACCGCTGGAGTATACCCCGGTATCTCGAATGCCGGGGCGGGAATGACGGTCAGTTGTGTGTCGCCCCGTGCTTGACACGGGGTCCAGGAAGTAACCGCCGGATTAATATTTCCGGCTCCCTCAAAAACCAGTTGACTCCGGCGCGCTTTTGTAGTATAAAATACGAGCTTTTAATGGGGACGTAGCTCAGTCGGTTAGAGCGCCTGCCTGTCACGTAGGAGGTCGCGAGTTCGAGTCTCGTCGTCCCCGCCATGTAAAAAAGCAAGGCCAGGAGAAATCCTGGCCTTTTTTATTTGTACCGCGTGCTGCCTCGCTGTTTATTTTCCTACCACGCCCACCGCATATACCCAGTCCGTGTACGTCGACCGCTTGAAGAACACCGTCTTCTTTCCCCGGAACTCGTACCGCACAACCCCTTCCGGCTCGGACATCATCTGCTTCAGCGCCTCGTCCAGAGACTCGCTGCCCATGTCGGACGGGTAGGCAAACAGCAGGTCAGCGTTCTTGTGAAGCGAGGACTGGCCGTCTTTGTCGAGCGCGTAGAATACCATGTTGTCCGGCAGGCCCATGTCGTCGCCCAGCATCCTGCTCATCTCCTCGACGGACATAGACGCCCCGAGCGCGCCCACGACCCCGCCGTCCTTTATGACCGGCACCGCGACGACGGTGGAGCGCTTCCCGGTGGACTTGCTTATAACGAGGCTGCCCACTGCGTCCTTGCCCTCCATCAGGCCGGTGAAGTACGCCCTGTCGGAGATGTTCAGGCCTGTCAGCCCCTCGGCGACGGTGAAGTACGACCCGTCGGGGTTGGCGAACCATACCGCCGCGACGGTTATGCCGCTTCCGCTGAAGTCCGCGAGCGGGCCCTTCATCCTCTCCCAGTCCCCGCTCTTCGCCTCGTTTGTGTCCGCGAGCATGTGCAGTCCCCTCTGGACGGATTTTATGTGCTCGTCCGAGAGCGCGGCGAATGCGGACACGAGAGGCTTCATGCAGGCCTCGTGGGTAAGCGCCGTTTCGTCGGAGAACGCGGGCAGTGCGGACATGGATAGGACTATCGCGGAGATTATCAGTGCAGATAAGGTCTTCATGACGCCTCCTTGAATACAGGATACACGGGGGATGTCTTTAGTCTTACGGAAGGCCAGGATAGAAGTCAGTATAGCACGTGCGAGGAAATAATGCGCAAACCGGAATAATTATCAGGCGCAATTTCATGGATATGGTATATTAATACAATGAAGATTTCAACGGACGCATCCAAGAGTGCCCTTTACACCCGCATGGGCGGACGCGCGAGGTTCGTGTTCCTGCTGTCCATGATAGCCGGCGCCGAGTTCACGATCATGCAGGTGTTCCCCATGCTTGGCGTATCGAAGTACGAGTTGCTGGAAAGCGTGCTTGACACCGCGTTTCTCGCAATCCTTGTCTCGCCGATAATATACATGTTCGTCAAGACCGAGGACGCCCTGCGGAAGTCGGAGTCCATGTTCCGTTCCCTTGCGGAAGGGTCGCAGGTCGGCGTTTATGTCTTCCAGGCCGGCCGGGTCGTTTACGTCAACCCGCTCATAGAGGAGATAACCGGCTATTCCCGGGAGGAACTATCGGGCAGCGACAGCCCCCTTGAGATGCTTTTCCTGGAGGAAGACCGCCGGACCATCGAGGACAGCGTCGAGACGCTCCTGAGAGGCGAGGCCAAGACCATCACCAGGCAGGTAAGGTGCGCGCGGAAGGACGGGGCCCAGATAAACCTCGAAATTATAGGCAGCCTCACGGAGCGCCACAACAGCCCGGCAGTAATCGGCACGCTGATGGACATCACGGAGCGGCGGCTTGCCGAGAGGGAGCGCGAGATAACGGTAGAGTTCCTGAGGCTGGTGAACCAGAGCGTGGGGACCGAAGACCTCATCAGGGTCGCCGCCGTGTTCTTCCAGGAGCAGTCAGGCTGCACGGCCGTAGGGGTGCGACTGAAGGAGGGCGACGACTACCCGTACTTCGAGGCGCGGGGGTTCCCCAATGCCTTCGTCAAGATAGAGAACTCGCTCTGCCTGAGGGACAGGGCGGGCGAGATAATCCGGGACGCCTCCGGCAACCCGGTTCTCGAATGCATGTGCGGGAACGTGATATGCGGGCGGTATGACCCGTCCAAGCCGTTCTTCACGGGCCGCGGGAGCTTCTGGACGAACTGCACGACGGAGC
Organism: Nitrospirota bacterium; assembly: GCA_016212105.1. Taxonomy (GTDB): domain Bacteria; phylum Nitrospirota; class JACRHJ01; order JACRHJ01; family JACRHJ01; genus JACRHJ01. The sequence continues at coordinate 2,223 of JACRHJ010000050.1, read as the reverse complement.
TGCTCGCGACGACTACCGAGGCGGACAGGCAGAGCCGGACACGGAACCGTTGCAACGGGGAGGGGTACGAGTCGGTCGCGCTACTGCCGCTCCACTTAGGCGTGAACACGATAGGCCTGCTCCAGCTGAACGACCAGCGGAAGGGGATGTTCTCCCGGGAACGCATCGCGCTGTGGGAAAGGCTTGCGGACTACCTTGCCGTGGCGCTGGCAAAATTCCTCGTCGAGGACAACCTCAAAAAAAGCGAGTCGAAATACCGCTCCCTTTTCGAGAACATGTCCTCCGGGTTCGCGTACTGCAAGATGATATACGACGACGGCGGCCACCCGGTGGACTTCGTCTATATTGACGTCAACCCCGCATTCGGCAGGCTGACGGGCCTTGAAGACGTGACGGGCAGGAGGGTAACCGAGGCTATACCGGGTATCAGGGAGTCCAACCCTGAGCTTTTCGACATATACGGAAGGGTCGCCCTCACGGGCCTGCCCGAGAGGTTCGAGATAGAGATAAAGCAGATGGGGAAATGGTTCTCCATCTCCTCCTACAGCACAGCGCACAAGTATTTTGTGGTGGTCTTCGACAACGTCACCGAACGGAAGCAGGCGGAGGAGAAGATTAAGCGGGACATGGAGCACCTTGCCTCCCTGCGGTTCATAGACACGACGATAAGCGGCAGCCTCGACCTCAGGATTACCCTCAACGTGCTGCTTGAGCAGACGGTCAAGGAACTGCACGTCGACGCCGCCTGCGTATTGATGTTCAACCCGCACAGCCAGGTCCTCGAATACGCCATGGGGCGCGGGTTCAATACAGGACGCATCGAGCTGTCGAGGGTGCGGCTTGGCGAGGGTTTCGCGGGTCGCGTCGCCCTTGAGCGGAGGACTCTCGCCATCCCGGACGTTTCAGTAGCCTTCGAAGGTTCGGCGCCGTGGCGGCTCCTGGAAGACGAAAGTTTCGAGGCGTACGCCGGCGTGCCCCTCGTCGCCAAGGGGCAGGTCAAGGGCGTGATCGAGATATTCCACCGCACCACGCTGAAACAGGAGAAGGACTGGCTGGACTTCGCCGAGGCGCTCGCGGGTCAGGCCGCGATAGCGCTCGACAGCGCCGAGATGTTCGAGCGGCTGGAGCGCACGAACAGCGACCTGCTCCTCGCATACGACACCACGATAGAGGGCTGGTCGCGCGCGCTCGATTTCCGTGACAAGGAGACCGAGGGCCACAGCATCCGGGTGACCGGCATGGCGGTAAGGGTCTGCAAGGCGGCTGGGATGAGCGACGAGGAGCTGGTGCACGTGCGGCGTGGCGCGCTCCTGCACGACATCGGGAAGCTTGGGGTGCCGGACAGCATACTCCTGAAGCCGGGCAAGCTGACGGACGAGGAGTTCGAGGTAATCAAGGGACACCCGAACATCGCGTTCAAGCTCCTGTCTCCGGTGAAGTTCCTGCGCCCCGCCCTGGAGATACCTTACTGCCACCACGAGAAATGGGACGGGAGCGGATACCCGCGCGGGCTAAAGGGCGAGGAGATACCTCTATCCGCGCGCATATTCGCCATCATAGACGTCTGGGACGCGCTCCGCTCGGACAGGCCGTACCGCCCCGCCTGGGACGTCGAGAAGACGCGCGAGTTCATACGCTCGCAGGCCGGCAGCCATTTCGAGGCGAGGCTTGTGGACGTGTTCTTGTCTATGGACTGGGATGGGCGGGAGTGAAGGGGCGGCTAATGTTTGGTTATAGGTTCCCGCTGCAACGGAAATGGCCGCTAATCGGCTAACACCACGTGGTTGTCTTTAATGTGGTATCTCCTGAAACGCCCATCGATGACGAGGCCATAAGGCTTGCCTTTTTGGATTAACGTGCGCCACTCTCCGCCGTACCACACGGCAAATTCCTTCGGTTTTTGTGACTTGCCGTCTCCGTAGAGCGTCTTGAAGTCAGGCTGGCCGTCACGGCCGTAATCAATTATATCCCCAATTACACTACCATTATCATCGTAAATATCGTAGCTGATAAACCTGCTGGATTTTTCTGGGCGTTTGGTGTCGTTGTTTATCGAAATTATGTCATATTTCTTTGTATTCATGTTATTAACCCGGTGGTTAAACAGGGCAATCACGCCGCGTAATTTACTTTCTCGTGCTTGAAGTACCTGCTGACGTGCAGTGGTCTTGTTTGCAGTGTTTTCATGAACGACCGGGTTTTCTTCACGATGTCCTCTTGGCT
>JACRHJ010000049.1 GCA_016212105.1 Nitrospirota bacterium | reverse complement strand
CACCTTCATCATATCCGGGAACGGCGACGTGATAGAGCCTGAGGACGGCATCGCGGCGATCGGCTCCGGCGGCGCGTTCGCCCAGGCGGCAGCCCAGGCGCTCATCAAGCACTCCGCGCTCGACGCGCCCGGCATAGTCCGGGAGTCGATGTCCATCGCGGCACGCATATGCATATACACAAACGACCAGATAGCAACAGAGGAACTATAAATCATGGAAAACCTGACGCCGCGCGAAGTAGTCGCGGAACTCGACAAGTACATCATAGGTCAGAAGAACGCGAAGCGCGCGGTCGCCATCGCGCTACGCACCCGCTGGAGGCGTCTTCGGCTGCCGGACGACCTGCGTGACGAGGTCGTGCCCAAGAACATAATCATGATAGGCTCGACCGGCGTCGGCAAGACCGAGATAGCGAGGCGTCTGGCGAAGCTCGCGGACGCCCCGTTCGTCAAGGTCGAGGCGTCAAAGTTTACAGAGGTCGGGTACGTAGGCCGGGACGTCGAGTCCATAATACGCGACCTGACCGAGCAGTCGGTCGGGTTGGTAAAGACCGAGCAGATGGCGGACGTGCAGGAGAAGGCGGCCGCGGCCGCCGAGGAGCGCGTGCTGGACGCCCTGCTCCCGAGGCGCCGCTCCGACGCGGGGCTTTCATACCGCGAGCCGACGGACTCGGCATACGACGCGCCACGCGATTCTTCTGGCCAGCCCGCCGAGCCTGTCGAGACGGAGTCCGCCACACGCGAAAAATTCAGGAAGATGCTCCGGGACGGGAAGCTGGACGACCGGACCATCGAGCTTGAGATAAAGGAGAAGGCGGTCCCGATGGGCATCATCTCGAACATGGGGATGGAGGACCTCGAATCATCCCTGAAGGATATGATGGGCAATATGTTCCCGGAGAAGTCCCGCAGGCGCACCCTCAAGATTCCCGAGGCGATGAAGGTACTCACGCAGGAAGAGGCGTCCAGGATGGTGGACATGGAGAAGGTCAACCGCGAGGCGGTCCGCCGTGTCGAGCAGTCCGGCATCGTGTTCCTCGACGAGATAGACAAGATCGCCGGGCGCGAGTCCGGCGGGGCCGGCCCGGACGTCTCGCGCGAGGGCGTGCAGAGGGACCTGCTCCCGATAATAGAGGGCTCGACGGTAAACACAAAGCACGGCATGGTGCGCACCGACCATATCCTGTTCATAGCGGCCGGCGCGTTCCACGTATCGAAGCCGTCCGACCTGATACCTGAGCTTCAGGGCCGGTTCCCGATAAGGGTCGAGCTGGACAACCTGACGAAGGACGACTTTGTGCGGATACTCACAGAGCCGCGCAATGCGCTCACGAAGCAGTACGTCGCGCTCCTCGGGACGGAGGGGCTGGACGTCGAGTTTACCACAGACGCGGTCGAGGAGATAGCCTCGATGGCCGCGACCGTCAACGAGAAGACCGAGAACATCGGCGCGCGGCGCCTTTACACCATCCTCGAAAAGCTGACCGAGGAGCTGAGCTTCCACGCCCCGGATGCGGTGCAGAAGAACATCACGATAAACGCGGGTTACGTCCAGGGCCAGTTGAAGGACATAACGAAGGACGTGGATTTGAGCAGGTATATACTGTAGGGAGGGCAAGACATGACGGAGTTCAGCTACACCATAATCTTTGAGCGTGAGGAGGACGGCGGCTATCACGCCTTTGCCCCGGCACTGCCGGGCTGTCATAGCCAGGGTGATACGTACGAGGAAGCGGTGGAAAATATCCGGGACGCCGTCCGGCTGTATATAGAGAGCCTTATTGCGCATGGCGAGAAGGTACCGGAGGACGACATCACGATCAAGCCGCTCAAGGTCGCTGTATGACCCCTCACCTGCCCGCCGTTACATCCAGGCAGGTGGTCCGGGCCGTCCTGAAGCTCGGCTTTGTCCTTGACCGCCAGTCTGGAAGCCATGCGATATATTTCAGGGAGTCCGACAGACGAAGGGTCGTGGTCCCGGCGCATCCGGGCAAGACAATAAAGCCAAAGACGCTGCTCAGCATCATCGGCGACATGGGCATCAACGTGGACGAGTTCAGGGGGATGATATAGATTCCCGTCTTCGCGGGAATGCAAGGCAAAGGCAAATCCCCCTCATTCCCCCTTTGTCAAAGGGGGAGGTTGAAATCTTTCTCCCCACTTTGAAAATGGGGGGACTACAGTGGGGATTTAAGGCAGACCGACACACGCGTCGGCCCCTACCCAAAGACAAGAGACATGGACACTCACATGAAAAAACTGATCGAGAAGGCCGAGGTCCTGATGGAGGCGATGCCCTACATCAGGCAGTTCTACGGGAAGACGTTCGTCATAAAGTACGGCGGCAACGCGATGGTCGCGGAAGACCTGAAGGAGTCGTTCGCGCGTGACGTCGTGCTTATGAAGTACATCGGCATAAACCCCGTGATAGTACACGGAGGCGGGCCGCAGATCTCGAAGACTATGGAGCGGATGGGCCTGAAACCCAAGTTCGTGTCCGGATACCGCGTGACCGACACCGAGACGATGGACATCGTCGAGATGGTCCTGGGCGGCAAGGTCAATAAAGAAATCGTCAACCTGATTAACGCGAACGGCGGTCACGCGGTCGGCCTCACCGGCAAGGACGGCGGGCTTATACTCGCCAAGAAGAAGCTGATGAAGAAGAACTCGCCGGAGACAGGCGCGCCGGAAATACTCGACCTGGGCCTCATCGGCGAGGTCGAGCGCGTGGACTCCAAGATACTCGAAGCGCTCGACGCGGGCGGGTTCATACCCGTCATCGCGCCGGTCGGCGTCGGTGCGCAGGGCGAGACGTACAACATAAACGCCGACCTCGTGGCCGGGTCCATAGCCGCCGCGCTTTCGGCGTCGAAGCTCATCCTCATGACCGACACCGAGGGGATACTGGACGGCAAGGGGAAGCTCATCACCGCGCTTACTAAGAAGAAGGTCGAAAAACTCATCAAGGACGACGTCATCACCGGCGGGATGCTGCCAAAGGTCGCGGCCTGCTTCGACGCGCTCGGCGGCAAGGTCGGCAAGGTCCACATCATAGACGGACGCGTGCCGCACGCGCTGCTCCTTGAGATATTCACGAAGGAAGGCATCGGGACCGAGATAGCGATGTAGTGACGCGAGGTATCGGGAGGAGGCCGGCCGTATGAGCAACCTGAGCGGATTCTTGAAGCTGCTTGTGATAGCGGGCGTGTTCGTGCTGGACCACAGGGACCCGCCCGGCCAGGTCGGCCTTTTCCTTGCAGTGGTCTACATTATCATGAGCGGGGTATCTCTTTTCAGCCGGGACTGGCCGAGGCTCAGGAAGCGGGGTTTTCTTGTAACCGTATTCGTGCTGGAACAGATAGTCGTGAACTCGCTCGCGGAGAGCCCGCCGCATTTCGAACTGTTCGACAAGCTGCAGAAGCTGCAGTAGGAAACAATGCCCGCAAAAAGGCCCCCATCCTCCCGGACGGGGCCTTTCGATCCCCTCACACCTCCACCAGCTCATACTCCTGACTCCCCAGCCCCAGTGCCTCGGCATGTTCCACCTGGAGCATGAAGTTGCGCGGGTTGACTATGGACAGCACGTCGTCGCCCGGCGCGCATTCGCGGTCGGACGCCACCGACTGCGGAAGCGGCGACGCCTTCCGCAGCATGTCTATCGTCGCCTTCTCTATGGCGACCACGTCGTCCGAGAGCATAATGCCTTGATCCTGGAGCATCGGCGTGTCGCAGGACGGCATGCAGTCGCATTCCGGCTGTATCTCGGTCATGAAGTTCAGGTACAGGACCTTGCCCGGTTTGAACGTGGACAGAACAGCGGCGGACGCCTCGGCGAGCGACTTCTGGAACGTCGTGTCGTCCGCGGGGAGTACGAGCGCGCCGGACGGGCAGACCCGCGCGCACCGGCCGCAGGCCCAGCACTCCTTTTCGTTATACGCGAACTTCTCGTCCTTGAAGGCGACGGCCTCCTTGGGGCAGACGTTCTCGCACTGGGCGCAGAAGGTGCAGACCTCCGCGTCCCACTGAAGCGGCACCTCGCCGTAGCAGTGCATCTTGCCGCGCCCCTTCTTCCAGCCGTGCTCCCTGTGCGCGGATGACACCCCACCCATCGCGAGGTTCTTGATTGCCCCGGCGTAGCCCGCCTGTATGTGGCCCTTGATATGCGAGACGACAACCATCGCGGGTACGTCGTGTATCAGTGACGCGACCGCTATCTCGCCCAGTATCTCGCCCGCCTTGACGAGTATGTTGTCCTTGCCGTACAGCCCGTCCGCGAGCACCACCGGAGCCCCGACGGAGAGGTGGTTGATGCCGTTGCCGTTCGCCACTTCGAGGTAGTCCAGCCCCATGATGCGGACGGTGTCGGTGACGAACGGCTTCGCGCCTGACATGCGCACAGCGTCCACGACCCTCTTCAGGAAGTTGGGACGGACGACCCTGTGCGCGCCATCCGAGCCGAAGTGCGTCTTTACGGCGACCCACTCATCCTTTGCATAACGGCCCATCAGGCCGGAGCCCGCGAGCATCCGCTCCAGCCGGCCGTTGACGCTTTCCCTGTAGTCCCAGCGCGTGCCGCGCATCGTGGTGTAGTATACTGTTGACATGGCGCCTCCCATAGACGTTGTGCGTGCTCATGGTCCGTGTTCGTGAAGGATATTTCTCGGGTGCGGGTCCCCGTGCCCGCCCCTTCTATATCATATGCCAGATGGACCGGCCAACTGCATATACCTCGGTTCCAGCCGTATTCAGCTTCTTCCCAACCGCCTCACCACCCCAGAGACGATATTGAACATCGGCGCCTCACGCCGGTACCGCACGTACTCCTCCCCGAAGTCAGCCGCGAAACGCCTCTCCTCTATAAACCCGCCGTACACGAAGTAGGCAGACGCGAGGAGCCTCAGGACGAGCGAGTTCACAGAGACCACCGGCTCGAACATGAACAGCATGATGCCGGCGGTGTACATCGGGTGACGGACCAGCGAGTACGCGCCGGTTGTGATAAGCGGGCCGTGCGGCATGCCCTCGATGTCCCCGCCGGTCCGGCCGGTGCGGCGGTACTCCGCGGCCTGCGACACGCCGGAGAAAAGGCCAAACGAAAACGGCCGGAACGCGGCGAGCATAAGGGCGACTCCGCCCGCCTGGACGATACGGCAGGGCCAGTACACGTACCAGTCCGGCGTGTAAAGAAGCTCGTCCGGCAGCGAATAGATTATAAAGACCGCAAGGGTGGCCGTCCCGGCCGACAGGGCCGTGAAGGCGAGCCTGTAGTACGCCCGCATCCAGTCCTCGCCCAGAAGCCCGGCGGCACGGCGCTTGAAGGCGCGCGACACAGTCAGGCTGTGTACGAAGGCGAAGGCCGCGAATACCGCCGCCGTGACAAGCGCGTGTTCCATTGTCCCCGTCTCTCCCGGTTTCGTGTATGAGTATCTTCGTACCTTCTCAATCCGATGTCAAGAAACTTTGCCGGTTCGTTGCCTAAACCGGAGAATAAATGCTATTATTGTAAAAGTTGAAAGACGCGTGGAGGGAAGGGTTTGGAACTGAGAAATATATCCGGGAAATACCGCAGGCCCAGGCTTGTGCTCCTCTCAGTGCTTCTGTTCGGTGCGGCAGTATCGGTCTCGCTTCTCATGTCCGCGCGCATAGGCGTGCGCATGGTGGAGCGGTACGTCCCGCTGCAGGACGCGAGCATGATGATCAAGCACGAGCTTGCGATGTTCCACCTCGATCTCCACAGGGCGGCGGAGACCGGAAGCGGGGAGCATGCGGCGAAGGCATACGCCCACCTGGACAGCGCGGAGAAAAACGCCCGCCTGATGCTGGACGGCGGAGAAGGGCCGGAAGGCAGGTACCAGCCGCTCGACGACCCGGAGCTTAGAAAAGACATCGTCAACGTCATAGGCGAACTGATGGAGGTACGCGGGTTCGCCGGAAAATACCTCTCCCAGGGGGGCGGGACGCGGTTTACTCCGGACGAGGACAGGAGGTTCGACGCCACGTTCGAGCACATCCTTGCCGAGGCGGACAAGGTGGAGCGGGGGCTCCACGAAAAGATCGGGAAGAACCTTCTCGAATACGAGGTCATCACGGCCGCACTGTTCTTTTCAGCCCTGGTGTTCACTGTCATAGCGGGCATGTCGCTGTACAGGTACGCGGGCAGGCAGTCCGGCTACATAGATGCGCTGAGCGAGTACGGCCGGCGGCTGGAAGAGAAGGAGAGGGACCTCGCCCGCGCGCTCGGCAAGGTGCGCGAGTCCGAGGCCAAGTTCCGGGTGCTTGTCGAGAAGTCGCTGGTCGGCGTCTACATCATACAGGACAAGAGGTTCCGGTACGTCAACCCGACCATGAGCGCTATCATGGGCTACAGCGAGGACGAACTCCTGGCGTTCGAGGACTTCATGGAGCTGGTCGTGCCGGCCGACAGGGGGCTCGTCGCGGATAAGGTTGCCGACAGGCTGTCGGGCAGGGTCCAGACCGTGCGTTATGTCTCCCGGTGGACAAGGAAGGACGGCGAGACCGTCGATATAGAGGTCATGGGCTCCCTAACCGAGTACGAGGGCCGGCCCGCGATAATCGGCACGCTGCTCGACGTGACGGAGCGCAGGCTCGCCGAGGAGGAGCTGAAGAGGAAGGAGCGTCAGCAGAAGGCCATCCTCGACAACATACCGGACATGGCGTGGCTGAAGGACGCGGATGGCCGGTTCATCGCCGCGAACGACGCCTTCGGCAATGCGTGCGGCAGGAAGCCCGAGGAGATCGTCGGCCTGGACGACCGCGCCCTGTGGCCGGCGGAGCTTGCGGAAAGGTATATAGCCGACGACCGGGAGGTGATGTCCTCCGGGAAGCGGAAGTCCGTTGAGGAGCCGCTTTCCTGGAAGGACCGCGGGGTCCTCTGGATACACACCATAAAGACGCCGATAACCAACGAACAGGGCGAGGTCATAGGCACGACCGGCGTCGCCCGCGACATTACCGACCGCAAGAAGGCGGTCGAGGCCCTGATTGACTCCGAGACCAAGTACAGGATAGTCGCGGACAACACCTACGACTGGGAGTTCTGGCTCGCGCCGGACGGGAGGTTCCTCTACTCCTCTCCGTCCTGCGAGAGGGTGACCGGCCACGGCGCGTCGGAGTTCGAGGACGACCCGTCGCTTCTGTCCAGGATAATCCACCCGGAGGACGCGGCCGCGTTTACCTCGCACCGGCACGACGTGGGCGAGAGGCCCGGCGCGACCGAGTTCCGCATCGTTACCCCGGACGGCGCCGAGCGCTGGATAGAGCACCTCTGCCAGCCGGTGTACGACGAACAGGGACAGTTCCTGGGCCACAGGGGCAACAACCGCGACATAACCGAGCGCAAGAGGCTGGAGCGGGACAGGGCGGACTTCTACGCCATGGTCACGCACGACCTGAAGTCCCCGCTCGCCGCCATAATGGGCTATGCCGAACTGCTCCAGACGCTGAGGCCCGAGTGCATCGACGGCGAGCCGGCCGAGATGGTAGGTGGCATAGCGAGGAGCGCCGGGAAGCTCCTCCGGCTGGTCGAGGACTTCCTCGCTGTGTCGAAGATGGAGTCCGGCCGTCTTCAGGTCTCGGCATTCCCGGACGACCTCGCGGAGGCGCTCAGGGACACGGTGGCCGAGTTCACGACCATAGCCGGCAAGAAGGGCCTGACGTTCAACGCCGGTATCCCGGAGGGCATCCCGCCGGTCGGCTTCGACAGGAAGCTCGTAACGAGGGCGGTCGCCAACCTCCTCCAGAACGCGGTGAACTACACGCCGGCCGGAGGCCGGGTCGAGCTTTCCGCCGCGCTCGAGGACGACGCCCTGACGATAACCGTCTGCGACACCGGCCCGGGCATACCTCCGGAGGAGCGGGAGAAGGTCTTCGAGAAGTACTACCGCTCAGCGAAGACGTCCTCCGCGAGAGGCTCCGGGCTCGGACTCACGATCGTCAAGGCGGTTGCGGAGGCGCACGGGGGACGGGTAGAGCTGTCCTGTCCGGAAACCGGGGGCTCCGTGTTCAGGCTCGTCATCCCGCGCATATAGCGGTGCTGGCGGAAACCAAGGGGTGGTCTTTCTTTTTACCGGGGGTTCTGTTATTATATAAAGGTCATGTATGACGCCTTCTCAGGGCGGAGCGGTAATAGCTAACAGAGGCCGGTGCACTGCAATGTTGAACTCGAGCAGCACGACGGGTGCGGTCCTGGACGCCATCCAGTTCGGGATGATTATCGTGGGCGCGGACCGCAGGGTTGCCGCCGTCAACCGGACCGCGCTTGCCATGATGGGCTACACCTCCGAGGACGAGATTGTGGGAGGCGTCTGCCACGGCGTGATATGCCCGGCCGAGCAGGGGCGGTGCCCGATCCTCGACCTCGGCCAGAAGGTTGACCTCTCCGAGAAGTTCCTCCTCGACAGGGACGGACGCAGGATACCCATACTCAAGACGGTAAGCAGGCTCGTGCTCGACGGCCGCGAAATGCTGCTCGAGACCTTCGTGGACATCACGCGCCAGAAGGAGGCTGAGCGACAGGCCGAAACGGCGAGGACCTTCCTCCAGTCGGTGGTCGACGGCGTACCCGAGCCAGTCATGGTCTTCGAGGAGGACTACACCGTCACCCTCATGAACAGGGCCGCGCGCGAGTTCTCGCTGTGCGGCGACAGGGCCGCCGAAGGCCTCAAATGCCACCAGGTCACCCACCACAGCGACGTGCCGTGCTCTACCGTGAGCGGACACCCGTGCCCCCTAGCTGAGATAAAGAGGACCGGCAGGCTCGTGACGGTGACGCACGAACACTTCAAGCCCGGAGAAGGCGGCAGGGTGGTCGAGGTTATGGCCACCCCGCTCGGAGGCGGAGAAGGCGGCCCGCTCACCATTATCGAGACGACGCGCGACATCACGGAACGTGTGATGCTGGAGCGGCAGAGGGCCGACCTGTTCGAGATGGTGACGCACGACCTCAAGTCTCCGCTCTCGGTCATACTCGGCTACTCCGAGCTGCTGCTGGACGACATGTCACACGGCATGAGCGAGGACGCGGTCGCCATGGTCGCAGGTATAAAACGGAGCGGCGGCAAACTGCTCGGGATGGTCGAGGACTACATGGCGGTGTCCAGGCTGGAGTCCGGCAGGACGATGCTGTCCGCCGCCCCGGAGGACGTCGGAGAACTCGTCGAGGAGACGGCGCGTGAGTTCATGGCGGCCGCGCACAACAAGGGCCTCGCGCTCGTCATGGAGCCGGCGTCCGGCAGCCTGCGTGCCGTGGTGGACAGGAATCTCGTGCACAGGGCGGTCTCCAACCTCCTGATGAACGCGGTCAACTACACGCTCGCGGGCGGCGTGATAACCGTCTGCGTCTCCCGTGAGGCCGGCGGCAGTAGCGGCTGGGCAGTGGTATCCGTCGCGGACACCGGGCCCGGCATACCCGCGGCCGAACATACCAGGGTCTTCGAGAAGTACTACCGCTCGTCGAGCTCAGCCGGCGTCAAGGGCAGCGGCATCGGCCTCGCCATAGTAAAGGCGGTCGCCGAGGCCCACGGTGGCCGCGTGGAGCTGACAAGCGAGCCGGGCAGGGGCAGCGAGTTCAGGCTCTGCCTGCCTGCCGGGTAACCTCCGGCCGCGGACCTCGTCCCGCAACGCTATTAAACCGGCAACAAAATAGGCAAACTTCCTGGACCCCGTGTCAAGCACGGGGCGACGAACAAACGCATGTCATTCCCGCCCCGGCTTTAGACATACCGGGACAGGCTCCAGCGGGAATCCAGTGACTGTTCTTACTTCGCATGGTTTGCACATAATGATGCCGGATTAATACCGTATATCACTGCTTCCGCCTTGACCCCCGCGCCGCTGTCATCTATACTTTACTTATATTTCCGCATACCGTCTGATTTTATAACCGCCGTCCCGGAGGTGGGCTATGGGCCTGGAAGGGAAAAATGTGTGGCTCGCGGCCTGCGCCGCGGTTGTGCTGCTTCTGGCCGGGGCCTGGCTGCTGCTGTTCGGGAGCCGGGGCAGTGAGGTGGCGCTCGACGAGGCCGCGCACGAAGCGGCGCCGGTCGCGGCGGACAGCCGTCCGGTCCTGCGGGTCGCGGTCTCGGCCATGATCTCGCCCTCCGCGACCAGGCAGTACTACAACGACGTCCTGAACGTCATAGGCGACAAGGTCGGCCGGAGGGTCGAGTTCATACAGCGAAAGACTTACGCCGAGGTGAACGCGCTCGTCGAGGACAGGGAGGTGGACCTGGCGTTCGTCTGTTCCGGACCCTACGTGGACGGCCACAAACGCTTCGGGATGGAGATGCTGGCCGTCCCGGTCAGCCACGGCGAGAAGGTCTACTACTCCTACGTCATCGTCCCCAAGGACAGCCGGGCCGCGTCGCTTAAAGACCTGAGGGGCAGGACGTTCGCCTTCACCGACCCGTCGTCCAATACCGGCTGCCTCGTGCCGACCTACATGCTGGCCAGGATGGGCGAGACCCCTTCCTCCTTCTTCGGCCACACCTTCTTCTCGAACAGCCACGACAACTCCATAAAGGCGGTCGCCGAGGGACAGGCGGACGGGGCGTCCGTGGACTCCCTCATCTGGGAGTTCATGAAGGCCGAGGACGACCCGTATGTCGCCCGCACCCGCGTCATAGACAAGTCGCCGCCGTACGGCATACCGCCGGTCGTCGTGCACCCGGACCTGGACCCCGCGCTCAAGGCCGGGCTGAAAGACGCCCTGCTCTCCCTCGACAAGGACGTGCGGGCGCGGCCGTACCTCGACAGCCTGAAGATTGAGCGCTTCGTCCCCGGCGACGACGGCTCATACGACTCCGTGCGCGAGATGGACCGCTGGCTGAAGAAAAAAGGCTCCCCCGAATGAACCTCAGAAGGGACATATTCAGACGCACCGCCGCACTCCTCGGAGGGCTTATCTTCCTGTGCTGGCTCGTCCTGTCCTTCTTCGCCGTGGTGCACAACCGCGAAGGCTGGCGCAACTTCAGCAGGAACGACGCGGTTTTCCTTGCCGGGCAGTCCGAGAGGCTCATCCTCTGGGACGACCGCGTGGCGCTCCGTGAGCTGTTCGTCAGCCGCAAGAAGCTCAACCCGCAGATTGACGACATATACGCGGAGTATGGCGGGACAGTCTCCGTGCATACCTTCCCTTCCCGTCCGCCCGCGGGCCTGGCCGGGATAAACCCTCCCGGCGCGGGCGGCGTCTCGGAAGCGGTGATCCGTGACCCAGTAGGGCACGTGTACTACGACGTCGCGGCGCAGGTCGGAGGCACGGGTGCGTCCATCCATATACTCGTCTCAAGGGACAGGGTGGACAGGGAAGCCGTCGACCCGGTCATCGTGATAACGGCGATATGCGTGGCCGGCTGGCTGCTCAGCCTCATACCCGCGGGATATGTCGCCCGCGAGCTGACACGCGAGGTGGTCGAGACGACGCAGGCGCTCGAAAGGCTGAACGAGGAGCTGGAGGGACGGGTCTCCGAGAGGACAGCGCAGCTTTCGTCGGCGGTCGAGTCTCTGAACGCGGAGGTCGCCGAGAGGGTGCGCATGGAGAAGGAGAAGGAGGACCTGTATGCGATGGTCACCCACGACATGAAGACGCCCATCACAGTCATACGCGGGTACGTGGAGCTTCTCCGCGACATGGGCAAGATGCAGGACGAGGACACGGCCGAGATGTTCGGCCATATAGAGCACAGCTCGGAGAACCTTGCCCGCATAGTCAACGACTTCCTCGCCATAGCGAGGCTGGGCAGCGGGAGCATGGCCCTGAACGTCACGCTGACGGACATGGCCGGGCTTGTACAGGAGACCGCCGGAGACTGCTCCGCGCTCTGCGCCGCGAAGGGCGTCATGATGGAGCAGGCGGCGGCGGACGGCCTGCCCAAGGCGCTGGTGGACCCGGGCTATGTCCGGAGGGCGCTGGCGAACCTCATACAGAACGCGGTAAAGTTCACGCAGGCGGGCGGCAACGTAACCGTATCCGCGAAGCGTTCGGATAAGTTCGGAAACTGTATAGAGGTGTCCGTCAGAGACAACGGCGTGGGCATACCGCCGGACGAGCAGGAGAGGGTGTTCGAGAGGTACTACAGGTCCAAGACCGCGGGCGGCGTCAAGGGGAGCGGCCTGGGGCTCGCGGTCGTCAAGGCCGTCGCCGATGCGCACGGAGGCCGCGTGGAGCTGACGAGCGAGGTGGGCAAGGGGAGCGAGTTCAGGCTTTATCTGCCGGCGGCGGGCTGATGCTGGCTCTATCGTTTGTCATTGCGAGGAGCGTAAGCGACGCGGCAATCTCATCCTTTGTTCGTCATTCCCGCCCCGGCTTTAGGCATACCGGGGTAAACTCCGGCGGGAATCCAGGAAGTTGTAGTTGCCCGATTCATCGGGCGCTTATAATGCAAGGACGTATTAATCAGTTGTAGGGGCGCAATTATTTGCGCCCGCACCTTGTGTTTGTCGCCCCGTGCCCATTCGGCTTCGCTCAGGGCAGGCCCTGACACGGGGGCCAGGAATTACTAACTTCCTGGATTCCCGCCTTCGCGGGAATGACGGGCAACAAGCAAAAAGGGCCGACACGCGTGCCGGCCCCTTACTTAACCGCGAGGACGTATTATTCAGCCCCTCTTCGGCGTGAAAAGTCCGCGTACGACAGACCAGACGTCGCCTGTATTGCCTGACGCCAGCTTCCTCAACAGAAACCAGACCGCGTATCCGGCCATGAAGAACGGCATCGTCAGCCAGTGCCAGGGACGGCCGTGCCGCGCGAAGAATTTTATGCCGCTACGGACCCTGTGGTAGACCTTGAACGGCGTTATTCCGCCACCGGACGACGCCGAGACCTTGTGCCAGAGCCTCGCCTCCGGCACGAAAAGGAGCCGGTAGCCCGCCTTCGACGCCCTCACGCACCAGTCCGCGTCCTCGCTGTATATCACGTAGGACGTGTCCAGAAGGCCTACGTCTTTGATAACGTCCGAATGGACGAGGAGCGCGCAGCCTGATATGTAGTACGTGTCCTCCGCGCCCCTGTACTGCCCCGTGTCAACCTTGCGTATGCCCCGGTGCGCCGTCCTGCCCATCCAGTACGAGACAAGGCCGCCCGCGTACCATATAAGCTCCCGGCCCTCACCCCTCGGCGGGTAGTAGTACATCATCGGCCCCGCCATGCCCGCGCCTCCGGCCTCGGCGGCAACCACCAGCCTCGTGACCATCGCCGGGTCCACGACAACGTCGTTGTTCAGGAGCAGGACGTAGTCCGCGCCCTCTGTCATCGCCCAGTCTATCCCGACGTTGTTACCGCCCGCGTACATCAGATTTTCCGGGTTGACGATGAGGTGGACGGACGGGAAGGACTGCCGGACCGCGTCAGGCGTGCCGTCCTCGCTCGCGTTGTCAACGACGACGACGCGCATGTTCGGGTAATCGGACGCGAGGACGGACGCAACTGTTTCGAGGCACAGGCCTCTCTGGTTCCAGGTGAGGACGATAACGTATACGGAGGGGAAATCGTTCATGGGGTGGTTTCTGGGGTTTAGGTAGGGGCCGTACCAAGCGAAGCGCGTGTCGGCCCTTCTTTGTATTTACGGTGTCATTCTGAGCCCCGGCTTTAAGCATACCGGGGCAGGCTGCGCGAAGAATCTGACGTTGCATTTAGTGTAGGGGCGGGTCCCCGTGCCCGCCCTTCTTGCCTCGGCCTTTAAGGGCAGAGATTGCCGCGCTGCGCTCGCAATGACAAGCAAGGCAGGGCCGACACGACGGTCGGCCCCTACAGGATGGAAGGCGGGCGATGCCCGCAGGTATTACAGGAAGTTCTCATGCTCCTTCTTCTGTCTGATGTTCCAGAGCACCTGGTTGAACGTGTTGTCACGGCAGAGCGGTATGCAGTCCTTGAAGTCTATCGACTTGTAGACCTCGCGCCGTTTCTCTGAGTCCCATATTTCCTGGAAGGTCTGTTTGTTCAGGTCGCCTATGCAGTACTTCTCGTAGCCGCGCAGGTGGCAGCAGATATACATCTTCCCGTCCGCGCATATGGTCGTGGCGAACTGGTGTCCGTAGCAGACCTTGTAGTTCCTGCCGTAGTCCTTGGTCTTCATCATGTCGTACTTGTGCTTCGAGAAGAGCACGTCGAAGCCCGGCCTCGTGAGCTTCATGCACTTCTTTATGGTCTTGGTCACGTCCGTCCAGTGGTAGTCGAACTGGCCGCCCCGGTGTATCTGCATTGGCCGGAACTGGATATAGTCCACGCCTAAGTCGCGGCAGAGCACCGCCGCCTCGTACATCTCGTCCTTTGTGTCGTCGTTCGTCAGGTACCCCACGCCGACGGTGCAGCCGCTCCCGGTGTCCTTCTTCATCCTGGCCAGCGCGCCGATGTTCTTCACTATCTTGTCGAACGCGGCTGGCCCCAGCCCGTGCGTCTTTTTGAACACCTCGGGGGTAGCCGCGTCGAGCGAGACGCGCACCCAGACGCAGTTTTCCAGTATCACCTTCGCGGCGTGCTTCGTCAGGAGCGTCCCGTTCGTGATAAGCCCGACGTCCATGCCGACTTCTTTGGCGAGCGCGACCATCTCAAGCGTGTGCTTGTTGCACAAGGGGTCGCCGCCGCCGGTGAATATCAGCCCGCGCGCGCCGGCATGGCCGAGCTGGCGGACGATGCCCTCCGCCTTCTCGCGTGTGAGGCTGTCACGGCTCACGTCCTGGAAGTACCCCGCGACGCACTCCGGGCAGAGGTGGTTGCAGACGTTGGTCATGTCGAGTTCGACGGTGATCGGGGGCGGGTTCCTGCCCTCGACCCAGTCGCAGACGCGGTCCAAATGTTTCAGTATCTTGTCCGAGCTGAACTGCTTGACGTCGGTCATCGGTGGTCTTGCTACCTTTCCGGAGGAAGTAAGAAAAGTCGCTGGATTCCCGCTTTCGCGGGAATGACGTTATTTATTGTCGTCCCCGTGAAAACGGGGACCCAGCGTCTTTAGCATATTTAATTGCAGAAGCAATAATATATCACAATAAAAGCGTGTTGCTCAAGGATTATCGAAGAACCCCTCGATGGCCTTCACCATGCCATCCCAGGAGAAACGCCTCTTCTCGACGGCGATGCCGGCTTTGAAATCCGCCTCGCGGCCTTCCTTGAAGAATCGCAGGATGGCCTCCGCGAGGGCCCTGGGGTCCTCCGGCGGGACGAGGAAGCCGGTCTCACCGTCCTTCACCACCTCCGGCAGTCCGCCGACGTTGGTCGCCACGACCGGCAAGCCGAATACGAAGGCTATCTGGGTGATGCCGCTCTGCGTCGCGGAGAGGTACGGGAGGACCAGCAGGTCCGCGGCGGAGAAGTATTCTCCAACTGACTCGTTCGCTATGAACCTGTCCAGCACCACGACGTTCTTCGATATGCCGAGTGCGTCTATCTTCGCTAAGTAGGACTCCTTGTCCTCGTAGAACTCGCCCGCGACGACGAGCGTCGCGTCCATCTCCTTCAGGACGGCGGGCATCGCGTCGAGCAGCACCTTCAGCCCCTTGTATGCGCGGACGAAACCGAAGAACAGCAGCACCGGGCCGGATACGCCTAGCGCCTTCTTCGCCGCGTCTTTGTCCTGCGGCTCGCCGAAGACCTCGTACAGCGGGTGCGGCGAGAGGACGACGTTCGCGTCCGGCTTTACGGTCAGCAGGTCGCGCTTGACCGTCTCGGACATGACGACGAAGTAGTCGGTCACGCCGAAGCCCAGCTTCGTTATGAGCATGTCGCCGGGGCGTTTCTCGTGCGGTATGGCGTTGTCAATGATCAGCATTACTTTGGTATTGCAGAGGAGCTTCGCCAGCCAGAGCGTGACGATATAGGACGGGCCGAAGAACGGCATCCACCACTTGAGTATCACGAGGTCGGGTTTTTCGCGTGCTATGCGATACGCCGCGAACGGCCAGTTGAACGGGTTGAGCGGGTCGAGCGACGGGACGGAATCCGCCTTTACCGGTTCGTCGCTTTCGTCCTCCTGCGACTTGCCGGGGAACAGGAACTTGGGGTACTGTCGGATGAACCTGTGGAATACAACGGTATGCCCGGCCTTCCGGAGCGCCCCCTGCAGGAGCGCGAGGAACTGGGCTATGCCGCCGCGCAGGGGGTGTGCGGGGCCTATCAGGAGGATTTTCAAGGGTTGTCCCTCAGACAAACTCAAGGTGCAGTTCCTTGCCGAAGACCTTGGCGAGTCGCGCAAGCGTCTTCAGCGTCGGGTTGGACTTGCCTGGCTTCTCGATACGTTGGTAGGCCTGAAGCGCTATACCAAGCGCGTCAGCGACGTCCGGCTGGGTCAGGTTACTGGCCTCCCTCAGCCTGCGAATGACAATCGGCACAGATACCTCCGGCTCCGGCTCTATGAAATACAGTCCCCTGCTCCTCGCGGTGGACGGCTCAGGGATATATTGCCCCTTCTCGAACGCGGACGCGAGGTAGCCGGTCAGGGCCTCCTTCGCATTGCGCTTCGCATCCTCGAACGTAGCGCCATCCGTGAGGCAGCCCGGAAGGTCCGGGAACTCGACGAGGTACCTGTTGTCCTCTGGTACGTGCGTTATCCTGGCCGGATAGAATAAAATCATTTCAGCCTTCTTGCGCCATCAACCTCTTCACCGCCTCAAGCGTATCGCCAACCGCTATCTTCTCCATGCAGTTTTCCGCGCAGGTCGGCCTGAAGCAGCCCTCGCAGTCTATCCCCGGCGAGAGTATCGTACCCAGTCCGTACATCTCGAACTCGTGCGGGTTGAAGATGTTGTTGAACAGGACGACCTTCTTGCCGAGGCCGATGGCAATGTGGAGCCCCATCGTGACGGCGGTCACGACCAGCTCGCACTTGTCCACCAGACAGAAGAATTCCTGCAGAGAGTAATGGCCGAGGTAGTCCGCCCCGGAAAGCTCCGCCAGCCGCGCGTTCTTCTCGTGCTCCGCCTCGCCGCCGAGGAACAGCGGCCAGTAGCCCGCCTCCCGCAGGCCTTTCGCCAGCGCGACCCAGCGGTCGTCCGGCCATAGCCGTGTCACCCACCGCCCGCCACATCCTGTATTGAGCCCCACAATGCGGACGTCGTCCGGTAGGCCGAAGTCGGGCCGCTCCGCCGGCAGCTCCAGTATGTACTTTTCCCCGGCGAACCTGTACCCGCAGATATCGAATATCTCCTCCGGGTAGCTCTGCGTGTTAGCCTTGTTCACGTCGTCGAACAGGCCGGTCAGGTATTTGTGGTATGCCGCGTCGTCGATGTTACGGGGTTTGCCGTCCACGAGCGTAAAGCCCATTTTTACCTTCGCGGGGATACTTGCCGCAAGGGAGCAGGCCTCGTAGTCCTTGTCCAGGTTTATCAGCAGGTCGAACTCGCGGCCCATCAGCGTGGTCATGTCCTTGAGGTTGAAGCCAAGCTTCCTGTCCACGCTACCGGGCAGCACCTCAGGCGTCAGCGTCAGCCAGTTGATATACGCACCGGGGTGTTCCGCCTTCAGCCTGTGGAGGAGCGGGGTCGTGCGTATGACGTCTCCTATCGCGCCAAGCTTTATGATAAGGATATTGTAATCGGTTGCGTCGTAATATTTGCAGCCGGAGCAGTGCACGCCGTGCGCCTTGTGCGGACGGCAGGGTATGTAGCCGACGAAATGCCGGCAGTCGTGGTGGAGTTCCATGTGGTAGTTGCCTCTGGTTTGGGTTGCCCCCGGCGGACAGTCCGGCCCGCCTGCGGTGTCTATTATTAATATCACAAAGGGGATATAAAATAAAGGGAATTCATGGCAGGAGAGTGGCCTGATCCCCCTCCCCGCCAGCGGGGTATTACCCTCCCCCTTGAGGGGGGAGGGCAGGGTGGGGGTGAGATCCTGACGCATTTCTCACCCTCCCCTTAATCCCCTCCCCTCAAGGGAGGGGAAATGCCTTTTTCCGTCATTCCCGCCCCGGCTTTAGGCATACCGGGGTAAACTCCGGCGGGAATCCAGGAATTTCTTTGGGACACAGAGGTTACCCCTCACCCCCAACCCCCTCTCCCGCGAGGAGAGGGGGATTAATGTAGCCCAACCTCTGATTGTATTGACGGCGTTCCCCGTTTATGATTAAATTAATCCTATAAGCATTTCACGGGAGGGGCGATGCGTAAGTCGTTTATGGGTTTCGCGGCCGTTGGCGTGGCCGCCATGCTGGCGTGCGCCTTAGGCGCGCCGCCGCCCGCCTGCGCCTCGCCCGGCGACATACTCTGGGAGTCTGAGTACTCCTCCGAGCCCGGGCAGGACTCCGACATAGCGCGCGGCATCGCGCTCGACCCGAAGGGCGGGCTGCTGGTCGCGGGTTCCCGCATCACGAAAGACGGGAACTACGACTACCTGACGCTCAAGTTCGCCCCTGACGGCGGCTATGCATGGGTCAGGGCGTACGACGGCACATGGTACGACGCGGGCCGCGCGGTCGCGTCCGACAACACCGGCAACGCCGTCGTGGCGGGCGCTAGCTACAACCTCGCAAACCCTAGGGACACATACTCCGGCTCCTACTACACAGACTACCACGTCGTGAAGTACAGCCCGGAAGGCGAACCCCTCTTCGAGATGACCGCGTCCGGTTTCATGAGGAACAACGTCCCGGCGTCCGTGGCCGTGGACGACCAGGGCGGGATATACGTGACCGGCTCCGCGAAGAACGCGCCGGACACTCAGACGCTGTACTACACCGTGAAGTTCGACCCTGCCGGCCAGCTCCTGTGGGAGCGTGCCGAGGACTGGATAGACGAGGCGGCGGCGACCGGCATCGCGGTCGACCCGGACGGGAACACGGTAATCACCGGGTACGAGAAGGACCCCCGCTCCGAGACATACGACGTCAGGACGCTACGCTACCCGCCGGACGGCTACAGGGCGATGATGGACGTAACATACAACAACCTGTACGAGGACGAGAAGGCCTGGGCCGTGGCCGTGGACGGTGAAGGCTGCATAGTCATCGCGGGCGAGTCCTCCCAGGCCGGGGGTCAGGCGCTCGTCCTCAAATACTCGCCTGATGGCGACCTGCTCTGGGTGCAACGTTACGGCGGGACGGCCCACGAGAACCATGCCAACGCGGTCGCGGTAGACAGGTACGGCAGGATATACGCGGCCGGAAGGGTGGCCGACGCGGACGGCGAGGGCGACTTCTTGCTCCTCGTGTATGGCCCGGACGGGACGCTCATGGGCGATTTCGTATACCCGGCCGAGGGCGACGCCGGCGCGGAAGGTGTCGTGGTCGAGCCGGACGGCGACGTCGTCATCACGGGTACGGTCGCTCCGGCGCGCGAGCCGGGTGTCATAAGGACGATGAGGGTCGAGGGCTACCCGAGTCCGTTCGCGCGGGAACTGGACCCGCGGGAACTGCTGGACGTCGGGTCGAGGCTCTCCCTCTCGGGACTTCCGAGGCCGATGGTAAGGGACGTCTCACTCCGTGCGTACAGGCTGGACCCGGAAGACTCATACTCCGCCGTGAAGTTCGTCGCCTACCCGTCCACCCTGCCGGGCGATTACGAGTACCGGTTCTATACATACGGCGTGGACACCGTACACGACTGGGAGCCGATGACCGACTACACCGGCAGCAACGCATGGACATACACCCCGGACGGGAAGCGGGGCGGTCCGGGCCGGGTGATGGTCACCGTCCGGGCGAAGGGCTCAGGCCTTCCATACGAGGCGAAGGCCGTCATGGAGATAGGGCCGGGATGGTAATCACAGAAAACAAGGAGGAAACGAAATCATGCCTATCACCAAGAAAAAGTTCATCGAGCTTCTGAACAAGGACCTGTCCTGGGAGTACACCGCGATGGTGCAGTACATCCAGCACTCCGGGGTTATTACCGGCGCGGCCTACATGTCCATCAAGAAGGAGATTATCCTGCACGCGTCCGAGGAACTTGGGCACGCCGTAATACTCGCGGACCAGATATCCTACCTCGGAGGCTTTCCGGAGATCAAGGTCTACGAGGCCAAGGCCGACCCGGACAACATAAAGATGCTGGAGCAGGACCTCGCGGGCGAGGAGGACGCCATCAGGCGTTACACCGAGCGCATAGCCCAGGCCGAGGAGCTTAACCTCTACCACCTCGCCCAGAACCTGAGGAACATTCTGGCGATGGAGCAGGAGCACGCGATGGACCTGCAGGAAGCGCTGGGCCGGTAATGTACACAGACAACCTGGCGGCGATGATAGGGCAGGCGGTCGAGGTGGAGTCGGACGGGATGACATACCGGGGCACCCTCGTCGAGGTATCGGAGACGGACGTCTTCCTCCAGTCGGACGTGGGCTGGATACAGCTCTCCGTCGAGACGGTGAGGAGCATAAAGCCGAGGGAGTAGAGAAGAGAAACCTACCCTTCCCTCTTATCCCCTCCCTGTGCAGGGAGGGGAAGATTCGAGCAGGAATTATTAAATTGAACCGGCCTCGACCAATCTCCCGCCCCCTGCACAGGGGGAGGGCTGGGGTGGGGGCAGGTTAAATTGCGAGGCAATCATGATACGCGAGTTCAACGGCATAAAACCCAGAATCCACCCCGAGGCCTACGTGGACGAGGCCGCGACAGTCATAGGCGAGGTCGAGCTGGCGTCGGGCGCGAGCGCCTGGCCCGGCGCGGTGCTCCGGGGCGACATGGGTTCCATCAGCATAGGAAAGAACTCGTCCGTCCAGGACAACGCATCCTGCCACTGCACGAAGGGCGAGCCGGGCATAGTCATCGGCGAGAACGTCTCGGTCGGACACGGCGCTGTGCTCCACGGATGCAGGGTCGGCGACAACTGCGTCATCGGGATGAAGTCCGTCATCATGGATGGGGCCGAGATAGGCGAATGGTCCATCGTAGCCGCCGGCGCGGTCGTGACCCAAGGGAAAAAGTTCCCGTCGCGATCCGTCATCGCGGGCATCCCGGCCAAGGTCATGAAAGAGGCGGACGAGGCCACGCTCAACTACATAAAGTGGAACGCGGGCGAGTACGAGGAGATAGTCAGGATTTACAGGCGGGAGTCATAGGCGGCCTCGCGGGATACCTCGACTCCGGCCTGGTGAGCTTCTTCATCCTGCTCGGGGCCGCGCTATTCCTTTTCTCGGCGGAGCGTGTACTCTGGTGTATCTACCTCATGGTCGAAGTAAGGCGGCGGTGGTTCCCGGAAGGCAAGGCCGTCGTCTTCTGCCCGTCGGACGACGAGCTCTTCCGCGAGATAGCAGAGGACAGGATACTCCCGCGCATAGGCGACGTGACGGTAGTCGTCCCGATGCCGGAGGCGCATGGATGGTGGAGGCGCGGGGCCGACCTCCCGGAGCGGCTCCTGCTCGCCTTCAAGGGCGAGGCCCGGCCGCCGTTCGCTATCGTCTTCAAGCCGTACTTCAGCTTCGAGAGAGTCGAGTTCGAGGACGCGTTTACTGCGCTCGCCGATGGCCGCGAGTCCCCGCTCAAGAAGCGCGAAGCCAGGCTACGCGAGCTTGCCGGCGAGTTCAGGGAGAGGATGAGCGTGTATATATAGGGACACCCTCACCCCCGGCCCCTCTCCCACAGAGGGGAGAGGGGAGATTCGAGAAAAAATCGGATTTTAGGTAGGGGCCGTAACAAGCGAAGCGCGTGTCGGCCCTGAATTGTCACCCCCGTGAAAACGGGGGTCCATTTTGATTTTCATGCGGAAAATGGATTCCCGCTTTCGCGGGAATGACAGTCGATGCTTTGTTTGTAAGGTGGGCACCGCCCACCATGCCCTTATGCAGGGGCAGACCCGCGTGTCGGCCCTTCTTTAGAGGCGGACAACATGACAACACCGTCCACGATGATGGCACTCGTAAAGGAGTCGCCGGGCCCCGGCCTGACGTACAAGGATGTCCCCGTCCCGGAGCCGGGCGCGGGCGAGGCGCTGGTGCGTGTCGTGAACGCGTCTGTATGCGGCACGGACTCCATCATATACGACTGGGAGCCCTGGGCGGAGCGGCGGATGACCACGCTCCCGAGGATTACCGGCCATGAATTCGCGGGAGTAATCGAGTCGGTCGGACACGGAGTGACGGGCTATCCGCCCGGCACGCGGGTCTCCGCCGAGTCGCACTACTTCTGCGGGAGCTGCTACCAGTGCCGCACAGGCAGGCGCGAGGTCTGCCGGAGCATGCGCATCATGGGCGTGGACGCGGACGGGGCATTCGCGCAGTTTATTTTGGTTCCCGCGGTCAACCTCTGGAAGAACCACCCGGACATACCGGACAGGGTCGCCACGCTTCAGGAGCCGCTCGGCAACGCCGTGGACACGGTCCTGGCCGAGGACGTCACCGGCAAGTGGGTGCTGATTACCGGCGCGGGGCCGATGGGGCTGATGTGCCTCGCGGTCTCCAAGGCGGCGGGCGCGTACAGGGTCATAGTATCCGACCCGAACGAGTACCGGCTGGAGCTTGCGGAGCGGATGGGCGCGGACATAGTCCTGAACCCGAACGTCATGCCGCTGTCCGGCCCGGTGCTGACCGCTACGTCCGGGAACGGCGTGGACGTCCTGCTTGAGATCTCCGGAAGCTCCGCCGCGCTCCACGAGGCCCTGCCGCTCGTTACGCCAGGCGGGCGCGTCTCGCTCCTCGGCATATTCGGAGGCGAGGTCTCGCTCCGGCTGAACGAGGACGTGATTTTCAAGAAGCTGCGCGTCTACGGCATCACAGGCCGGATCGCGTTCTCCACATGGCATACCGTGTCCCGGCTCCTGTCCTCCGGCCAGCTCGACATGGCCCCGCTTATTACGCACGAGTTCCATATCTCCGACTACGAGAAGGCCTTCGAACTGATGCGCACCGGCAGGTGCGGGAAGGTTGTGTTTGGGGTGTGAGGGGGGCGGTAATTGTTGACATTTTCTGACGGTTATATTATTTTACAAGAGTGATATGGGGGCCAAAATGATTACAAAGGAACTCCGCGACAAGGAAATCCAGAAGGTACTCACTCAGATTGTTGAAAAGTACCATCCGCTGAAGGTCATCCTTTTCGGTTCCGCTGCGGACGAGGCTGCCGCCGAGGTTAACGACCTCGACTTCCTTATAATAAAGGAGGACGTGCCGGAGGGCGGGATAGACCGCCTTTACGAGATAAACAGCCTTGTGGACCGGGGCGGGTTCGCCGTGGACATGCTGGTCTATACGCCCGGCGAGATAGATGAGCGCATCAGGATGGGCGACCCGTTTGTCAGGAAAATGGTCAACGAGGGCAGGCTGCTCTATGGTTGACCCGCAGATTATCCGGGAATGGCTCGACAAGGCGGACGAGGACTTCGGGTTCGCCGACTTCGCCCTCAAGGAGACCGAATTTTATTCGCCAACTTGTTTTCACTTCCAGCAGGCCGCCGAGAAATACCTTAAAGCCTTCGTAATCGCCAGGGAACTACCTTTTAAAAAAGTACATAGCCTTGCCGTCCTGCTTGAATCCTGCAGGGAGGGCGGCCTGCCGTCTGATGCGGTCCTTATGGATGCAGCAAACTTCCTGGACGGCTGTTACGTCGACACGAGATACCCTGTCCACTGGCCGGGCGGATACACAAAGGAGAAGGCCATGCAGGCGAGTGAGGCTGCGGCAAGGGTACGCGACGCCGTTTACACGATACTTGGAAAACTATAGCCATGGGGCAAATTATCTGGATTGCAATAGGCTTGACCTTGATAATATACATTTCTATTGAGCATTACAGATTACGAACCAGCAAGATACCCTACTGGAAAAAAACTTCTAAGATGGCTGGTCGATATCTTTGATGTAATGTTCGGATTTTAGAATACACGTTTAGACAAGAACGGCGGGCTAATCGGCCCGCCGTAAATGCCACACGCTAATCACCCACGAGTTCCATATCTCCGAGTACGACAGGGCCTTCGAGCTGATACGCACCGGGAGGTGCGGGAAGGTTGTGTTTACCGTTTGACAATACCCCGCCGGATATGGGATTATACAGAACTGCATCGAAAAACAACGTCACTGGATTCCCGCTTTCTCGGGAATGACGGCTACCATGAGTCGGAGGATCTGTTGAAGTCGCTGTCCGCGCCGCTTAGGGTGTACTGGGACATCGCCCCGGAGAAGTCCGGCGGGCTGGCCGCCGCGCGCGCGATGACGCTCGCGGAGGAGCTTGCCGCGCTGAAGGTCTTCTTCGTCACGCTCGGCCTGACGGGCGGCAGGCGGGACGACACGGCAGGGGTAATCGCCGCCCTGAAGAAGGGCGGCTCCCGCGTCACGGTGTCCGTGCCGGATGTGGAGACTTTCCCCGGCTGGGACGCGGTTACGGGCATATCGGCGCTCGACCTCCGGCCTTCCGATGCGGGCATGCTCGGCAGGCTTCTGGACGAGGTCGCCTCATCCTCGCCCAAGCCCGTCGAGGTCGCGGTCTCCGTCGTGCCGTCCCGGACGAATACCGAGCTTATGCTTGAGATATTCTCGCTCGCGGTCTCGCGCGGGATACGGATATTCAACCTGCCCAACCCGCCCATCACCGGCGGCGGGGCGGAGGAGTACGTGCTTGGGGCGAACGAGCGCGCCGCGCTCAAGGCCGGGCTGGAGAGGCTTCTTGCACCGCTCGGCAAGGACGTCCGGCTCGGCGTGCACGACCTGTTCCTGCACCAGACGCTTGCGCTTCCCGGACTCGGCGGGCGCATCGAGTACGCGGGCTGCCAGGCGGGCGACGCCATCGCGTACATAGGCGCGGACGGGATGCTCTACCCGTGCGCCTCGTGGCCAACGCCGATGGGCGACCTCAAGGTTACGCCGTTCCGGGACATCTGGTCGGACGAGTCGAGGCAGAGGCTGCGGGAGTCGCTGTCCGCCGCGCCGGAGGACTGCGCGGCCTGCGAAGAGGCCGCCGTCTGCAAGGGCGGATGCCGAGGCCTTGCGCTCGCGCTGACGGGCAGGGACGGCAGGGACCCGGGGTGCGATAGGTAGTTGAATAAATCCGGCGCGCCGGGGGCGTCGCGCCCTACAAGGTCAATAAATGGATTTTGTGTAGGGGCGGGTCCCAGTGCCCGCCCTCTTGACTGTCCCGTTTACGGGGAGCATTTTCATAAGAAGGGCGGGCACGGGGACCCGCCCCTACAATAGGATAGAGGTATCACAGTGCAAAGCAACAGAAAAAAGATGATGGACGAGCGTGTCATGCGGGACCTCAACAGGGCGTTCCCGACGCCGGACCCGGAGAAGCACCGCTACATAATCGAGAAGGAGGGCTTCGGCTACGCGCTCTACGACTCGCGGCCGGATGCCGAGAAGCCGGGCGAGTGGGTCACGGTGCCGGTAGCGAAGTTCAGCTTCCACGACGGCGAGCAGGTATGGCAGCTCTCGTGGATGCCGCCCCAGGGCCGCTGGCAGAAGTACGGCCGGTACTTCGACATAGAGACCGCGACGCTCATCGTAAAGGCGGACCCAGCCGGCAACTTCATGGGGGCCATCTCGCCGCTCGCGTACCTCAAGCAGACGAAGAAGGACGGGGAGTAGCATTATGACGCGCGCCGACGTCCGTAACCTCCGGGACGGGCGGGAGGCCCGGTCTGACGGGAGGAAGCCTTGCTGAAGAAGGCCGCGCTTATACTGATCTCGCTCGCGCTCGCGGGTTTCCTGCTGTCGCAGATCGACGTACGCGAGGTATGGCGCGTGGTCGTGGACTTCCCGCCGAAGTACCTCGCCGCCGCGTTTGCCACCTTCGTCCTTGGCCACCTCGTGCGCGCGGTACGCTTCAAGGTGCTCCTCCGCGCGGACATCCCGATGAAGTCCCTGTTCCATATCATCGCAGTTCAGACCGCCGCCATAGTGTACCTGCCTCTGCGCGCGGGCGAGTTCTCGCTGATGTACATGCTCAAGAAGGAGCACGGCGTCGAGTACCCGGTCGGCGCGGCGATTCTAATACTCTCAAAGGCGCTCGACTTCCTCGTCGTGGTATCCCTTTTCTTCGTCTCGATCTCCGCGCTCCCCGTCGTCCCGGAGTTCTACAGGGAGCTAATGCCGTGGGCCGGGGCGCTGTTCTTCGCGACCGTCGCGTCTCTGTTCCTGATGGGCCGTTCGCGCGAGATCTACGCCAGGATGCCTAACTGGTTCAGGGAAGGCCCCCTGGCCGAGGGCGTCTTCATGGCCAACGTCAAGAAGGTGTTCAAGGGCGCGGAGGTCATACGCTCCAAGGAGACGCTCGCGCTTTCGCTCCTCGTTACCGCGCTCCTGTGGGTGCTCCTGTACGGCTCCAACTTCTTCGTCCTTTGGGGCGTGGGCCTCGACCTCACCGTCATGCAGATGATATTCCTCACAACGTCCATGACGCTCTTCGCCAACATCCCGATACACAGCCCCGGCGGCCTCGGGACGATGGAGGCGTTCTGGACCCTGCTCCTCGTCGCGCTCGGCTCCACGAAGGACATGGCCATAGCCACCGGCTTTGCAAGCCACCTGGTCACGTTCGCCTTCTCGCTCGTCTTCTTGCTGTACGGATACAGGCTCCTGATAAGGCAGAAGGAAGAAGCGCCGTGAAGCAGTACGAAGCGCCCGGCGCGGCGCCGGAAGTCTCCGTCCTCATGCCCGTCCACAACGCGGCGGCGACGCTCCCCGTGACACTTAGAAGCATCCAGAGGCAGACACTCTCAAACCACGAAGTAGTCGCCGTGGACGACGGCTCGGACGATACGAGCCTGTCCATCCTCGAAGACGCCGCGCATAAAGACAGACGCATCCGTGTCATCCCCATCCCGAGGGGCGGGATAGTATCCGCGCTGAATACGGGTCTCGCGGATGCACGCGCGGGCCTCGTCGCAAGGATGGACGCGGACGACGTCTGTCACCCTCGACGGCTGGAGCTGCAACTCGCGCATATGCGGGAAAACCCCGGCACCGCGCTCTCAGGCTGCGGTGTGCGGCTGTTCCCCCGCCCGCGCCTGCAAGGGGGTATGCTGCATTACGAGGCCTGGCTGAATTCCGTCAACACGCCGGATGAAATCCGCCGAGACCTGTTCGTCGAGTCCCCTCTGGCGCACCCGTCCGTGATGTTCAGGCGGGACGTCGCGGTTGGGCTCGGCGGATACCGGGACATGGGCTGGCCGGAGGACTACGATTTCTGGCTCCGGTTCGCTCAGGCCGGCCACGGCATGTCGAAGCTCCCGGACACGCTCCTTTACTGGCGGGACGGCGAGCACCGGCTCTCCAGAAAGCACGGTATGTACTCGCCCGAGGGCTTCCGGCGTGTCAAGGCGCATTTTATCCGGAACTGGCGGCTCTCCGGGGCACGGAAATTGCAACTCTGGGGCTCGGGGAGGGACGGCAAGACCTGGGCCAAGCTGTTGATTGCCACCGGGTTCGAGGTCGTCCAGTTCATAGACATAGATAAGAAGAAGGTCGGGGGACGCGCCTGCGGCGGGATACCGGTCGTCTGGCCCGCCGACATCATACGCGGCATGCCGATAGTCTGCGCGGTCGGGATTAAAGGCGCGCGCCAACAGATACGGGATTACCTCTTGGCTGAGGGCTTCCGGGAGCCGGAGGAGTTTTTCTTTCTGGCGTGAAGGGATAGCCATCACCCAGAACCAAAGGCTCTCCCTCATCCCCCGGCCCCCTCTCCCGGGAGGAGATGGGGAGCAAGAAAATAATACGTCGCCCCGTGCTTGACACGGGGGCCAGGAAGTTGAGCAACTAATCAAAGTCAACTGTAGTTCCCTCCACTTCGGTCGGGACGACAGAATACGAAGAACTTTAACTTCCTGGATTCCCGCCGGAGTTTACCCCGGCATGCCTAAAGCCGGGGCGGGAATGACAGGCGGGGGAACACAGCTATTTCCTTGCATTATCAGCAGTATGGTTATATGATTGAACCAGTCGGGAGAAGAAATTTGAAAGGCATGTTCGACCGGGCCAACCGGAAGATAGAGTACCTCCGCATCTCCATCACAGACAGGTGCAACCTACGCTGCGTCTACTGCATGCCGGAGGACGGCGTGGTCTTCACCGGCCACGAGGAGATACTCAGCTACGAGGAGGTCCTCCGCGTCGTGAACGTGACGACCAGGATGGGCATATCCAAGGTGCGCCTTACGGGCGGCGAGCCGCTTGTACGTAAGGGAGTCGCGGGCCTGATACGCGAGATCGCGGCGATACCCGGAATAGAGGACCTCTCGCTCACGACCAACGGTATGCTGCTCGGCAAGATGGCGGCGGAACTCTGGGACGCGGGCCTCAGGCGCATAAACATCAGCCTCGACTCGCTGAACCCGGACACCTTCCGCGATCTTACGCGAGGCGCGGAGCTGTCCACGGTGCTGGACGGCATAGCAATCGCCGAGACGATGGGCTTCGGCCCCATAAAGATAAACGTCGTGGCGATACGCGGCCTGAACGACTCCGAGATAGAGGACTTCGCCCGGCTCACTCTCGACAAGCCGTACCACGTCCGGTTCATAGAGTTCATGCCCATTGGCGCGCGCGCCCTCTGGGACGACACGAAGGTAGTGCCTACCCAGGAGGTCAAGGACAGGGTCGCCGCGCTAGGCGGGCTTACCCCGGTCAAGGCCAGGGAGCTTGCCGGGCCCGCGACGCTCTTCCGGCTGCCAGGCGCGCAGGGCATCGTGGGCTTCATCAGCCCTGTGTCCGACCACTTCTGCGGCGTGTGCAACCGCCTCCGTCTGACCGCCGACGGCAAGCTCCGCCCGTGCCTGTTCTCGGAGTCCGAGATAGACTTAAAGACGCCGATGCGCGCGGGTTGCGACGACGCGGAACTCGACCGGCTGTTCTCGGTGGCGCTGTCCGTGAAGCCCGAAGGCCACGGCATGGCGGACGGGGTGAAGAAGAAGTACCACCGGACGATGTCAAAAATCGGGGGATAAATGAGCCCAGAGTTCGAGTTCCTCAACTCGCTTTCCGAAGAGGGCGGAGACAGAATAAGGGTCGAGGCTTTTAAAGAGAGGGGTTACATAGCAGGGTTCGTCGTCCAGTATGAGGCGTTCATCAAGGGAAGGTGGCGGGTGGTTGTCCGGTACGACACCCATCACGGATTCGCGCACAAGGACATACTGCACCCAAACGGAAGGAAGGAAAAGCAGCCGTTACCATATCAGGACTATAATGCGGCGTTCACCTTCGCCGTAAACGATATAAAGACCCTGTGGCGCTGGTATCGCCACGGTTACGAGATGGAGATGAAAAAATGAAAAAAGACGACATCGTAAAAAACAACCTCGACATGCTGAACGAGTTCATGAAATACGCCTTCAAAAACCCCGATATACTGGACAGGATACCAAAGGGCGCGGAACTGGTAATACTGCCCGAGAATGAGCCGCGCATGTACAAAGAGAACATGAAGCTCGTCGAGAAGCTGAAGAAGGCAGGCAAGCCGTTTGTTGTCGTCAGGATGAAGCTGCCGGAGGCCATACCCGAGCCGACTATAGAACTGATGGCGGGATAACACCTTTCACAATAAAGGACAAACCATGAACGGACAGGCATTAGGCCGTCTGGAACGTGTTGACCTCCGCAAGTTCTGGGAAGACGAGGCAGGAGAATTTACACCCTGGCTTGCCCAGGAAGATAACATGGCATTATTGTGCGATACCATAGGCATGGAGCTTGAAGTTGAAGCCCAAGAGAAAAATGTTGGCCCATTCAGGGCGGATATATTATGTCGAGACACTACGACCTCGAATTGGGTTCTTATTGAAAACCAGCTAGAAAGAACAGACCATACGCATTTAGGTCAGTTACTAACTTATGCAGCCGGACTCGATGCGGTAACTATAGTATGGATAGCGGCAAAGTTTACTGATGAGCATCGTGCCGCAATAGACTGGCTAAACAAGATTACAGATGAACGGTTTAATTTCTTTGGACTTGAGGTTGAACTATGGCGTATTGGCGGCTCCCCTATGGCACCCAAGTTTAATGCTGTATGCAAACCAAACAACTGGTCTAAAACTGTGGCTCCACAGCCTGGACTAACCCCGGGTACGCAGTTACAACTGGAGTATTGGTCTGCTTTAAGAGATTTTATTTCGCAACGCAAGAGCGTTCTTAAATCGCAGAGTCCTCTTCCGCAAGGCTGGACAAACTTTGCACTTGGCAGAGCAGATTTCGCTTTAGTCGCAACAGTCAACACCCGCAACAATAGACTGACTGCATATCTTGTCATGTACGGCATGGATAGAATCGCGCATTATCGTTTATTGTTTAATGATCGGGAGTCCATCGAGAAAGAGTTCGGCGAACCTCTTGAATGGAGAGAGCTTCTGGATAAGAAAGAAAGTCAGATAAAGATTGCTCTTGAAAATGCAAATCCGCAGAACAAGCAAGACTGGCCGAACCAGCATGAGTGGCTGTTTAACAAACTCGAAAAGCTTCATATGGTTTTTTCAGGTAGGGTCAAGAAACTTGACGCGAGTGAATACGACGATGGGAGCCTAACATGAGATACCGGATTCTTATTGAGCAGGACGAGGATGGGGTCTATGTAGCGGAATGTCCGTCCTTGCCGGGCTGCGTATCCGAGGGCAGGACGAGGCAGGAGGCGTTGGAGAACATCCAGGACGCCATCAAGGGCTACCTCGAAAGCCTCAAGAAACACAACGAGCCGATACCGCCTTCCATAGATGAAGAAATAGTCGAGGTGGCCGTTTGACAAAACTCCCTGCCGTCTCAGGAAAAGAGATATGCAAGGCGTTGGAGAGAGCCGGATACTTCATGGATTACCGGACGGGTAGCCATATCATACTCAGAAACGAAAACCCGCCTTATCGCAGGTTGACCGTCCCCAATCACAAGGACGTGGCAAAAGGTACTCTGAGGTCCATAATGAGGCAGGCGGGTTTGACCGTAGACGAATTCATCGAGTTGAGAAAATAACACATGTCCAAACTCACACACTTCGACGATCATGGCGGCTCGCGCATGGTGGACGTCTCGGACAAGGACGTCACCAAACGCGAGGCGTTCGCGCGCGGCACCGTCACGATGGCGCCGGAGACGTTCCGCCTCATCATGGACAGGAAGCTCGCAAAGGGCGACGTACTTGAGGTCGCGCGGCTCGCGGGCATCATGGCCGCGAAGAAGACGCCGGACATCATACCGCTCTGCCACCCGCTCGCGCTCACGTCCGTCGAGCTAAACTTCTTCCCCGACGAGGCGAAGTCGCTGATAGAAATAGAGGCGACAGCCCGCGTCACCGGAAAGACCGGCGTCGAGATGGAGGCGCTCACCGCCGTCGCCGCCGCCGGGCTCACTGTATACGACATGTGCAAGGCGGTGGACAAGGGCATGGTCATAGGCGACATACGGCTGATGGAGAAGTCCGGCGGCCGCTCGGGACACTTCGTAAGAGAGAAAGGCTAAGGTCAAATCCCCCCTGCCCCCCTTTGCCAAAGGGGGGTAACAAAAGGGGCGGCTTTTTCCGACCTCCCCCTTTGTAAAAGGGGGAACGAGGGGGATTTGGCTGTTCGTTTGGACGAAGTGCAGAACACTAACCTGATATCCATCCACCGGAGTAATACGTGCAACTCATATCCGCCGCCATACTCGGCCTCGTCCAGGGGCTGACCGAGTTCCTCCCCATATCCAGCACCGCGCACCTCGTGCTCTTCCCCTGGGCCTTCGGCTGGGACGACCCGCTGCTTTCATCGCTCACCTTCGACGTCGCGCTCCACATGGGGACGCTCGTCGCCGTGCTCATATATTTCCGCAACGACTGGCTGCGGCTCATCTCCGCGTTCTTCAGGAGCGTCAGGACCCGTAGCCTCGCGGGCACTGACGAAAGGCTCGTCTGGCTGATACTCGCCGCGACGTTGCCGGCCGGAGTGCTCGGCCTGATGTTCGAGGACTACGTCGAGACGACGCTCCGGAGCCCGGCTGTCATAGCCTGTACGCTCGCGGGCGTTGCCGTCCTGATGATGCTCGCCGAGCGCGCGGCGACGGGCGAGCGCCGGCCGATCTCCGGCATGACCCTGCCGCACGCGCTCGTCATAGGCTTCGCCCAGGCATGCGCCCTGATACCCGGCGTGTCGCGCTCCGGCGCGACCATTACCGCCGGGCTGTGGCAGGGGTACACGAGGGACGACGCGGCCCGGTTTTCCTTCCTGCTCTCGACGCCTGTAATCGCCGGCGCGTGCGTATTCAAGCTGGACGACGTCCTTGCGGGCCTGCCTGCCGGTGAGGGCGCCGCCTTCGCCGTCGGGATGCTCTGCTCCGCCGTATCCGGCT
The DNA here is from genome assembly GCA_016212105.1 of Nitrospirota bacterium. Lineage (GTDB taxonomy): Bacteria > Nitrospirota > JACRHJ01 > JACRHJ01 > JACRHJ01 > JACRHJ01. The sequence goes on along the minus strand of JACRHJ010000049.1, from coordinate 31,589 downwards.
ACATGGCTATCGCATTCCTGATAAACTACCTGAAGAGACATCCCCTGAACGTGTTCGCGTACTACCGGTTCGCGCTCGCGGCGGTGATACTTGTGTTGATGGCGGTGAAGTAGAACGCCCTTGAGGGCGTGCAAAGGAATCCAGCCATGCGTAAATCCACGTTGCTCATCGTTTTCTGTATCATATTGTTATTGCCTGTATCTGGATATTCCGGTGTAACAGACAATGCCGAGAAGCTCGTGCGAAAATTGAGGCACGCTACAACAAAAGAAGTCGCTGGTCTGATTTATCATTATGGAAAAGAAGGCCCCCGGCTGGACGACCTGGCGATGCTGCTGGAGCTGATGGACAGCCGCGAGGTTATTCTGAAAGATGACCCGGATTACCCAGGCTATTCGTCAGCTAACATACAGGTCAGGGATTTTGCGTTCGTGTGCATAGTGGAGATGACCGGCGAGCATTTTGTAAGCGAGTATCGCGGCAAGGAGATAATCACCTATTTTACAATAGAGGGGATACCGTTCAGATTCACGTTCCCGTTGTTTTCAGAAGACGAATACAAAGAAGTCCATCACGATATCAAACATTGGGTAGACGGTTTAAGACAATGCCTTGATACAAAAGGCGGTCTGAGTACGGATGATAGCGCAATGTTTGAGTGCTTAAAACGATATACCGGAGAAACTTACGTGCAAGACAATGACCGTTTCTGGGATATTATTTATGCCGCGGAGAAGAAGGCGTTTGATGGCAAGAATATTGAGGATACCATTAGCTTTCTTGAAATTTGCAATAAAGAAACAAATATAGCAGAATACGAAGAATATAAGTATGACATTATCCCGACATTATGCATTAAGAAACCACGCCTGTTTCTTGATGCTCTGGCGGCTTCAAGAAATGATACAGCCCAAAATGTGATGTCTCACATGCTATGCGATGTTGATGTTGAGGATGACAAGTTGTACATCGACGATGCCTTGGTATCCAAAACGCTATCTAATTATTGGACTGTTGATAAATACAGGAAGATCATGGATATATACTTCGATGAGTCCATGATAACTTGCAGGAACCATGAGAACCAATGACGCTTATTCCAAGTATTGTACAAATCAAGGGCCGGTCAGAAGACCGGCCCTTTGTATTTTCGCAAACTGGCGAAGCCGCAACCTCTACCAGTTCTCCCCCAGCATCTCGAAATGGTCCCGCGTATGGCTGCACGCCGGGCAGGTGTCCGGCGCGTCGTGGCCCTCGTGGAGGTAGCCGCAGTTCATGCACCGCCATGTGACCGGCTCGTCCTTGGCGAAGACCTTGCCGCTTGCGATGTTGTCCGCGAAGGCGAGGTAACGCCTCTCGTGCTGCCTCTCCGCGACCGCTATCGCCTCGAAGGCGGCGGCTATCGTGTGGAAGCCCTCCTCGCGCGCGACGACGGCGAAGGACGGGTACATCTCAGTCCATTCGTGGTTCTCGCCGCTGGCCGACGCCCGCAGGTTCTCAAGCGTGCTGCCAATTACGCCGGCCGGGAAGGACGCCATGACCTCGGCGTCCCCGCCCTCCAGGAACTTGAACAGGCGTTTCGCGTGCTCCCGCTCCTGGTTCGCGGTCTCCTCGAAGGCCTCGGAAATCTGCCTGTAGCCCTCTTTCCTGGCCTTGGCGGAAAAATACGTGTAGCGGTTCCTTGCCTGCGACTCCCCGGCGAAGGCCGTGAGTATGTTCTTCTCGGTTTTGCTCCCCTTCAGTTCCATCCTGCCCTCCATGATTTCTGCGCCTGATTATCCCGCCCCCTGTGCGGCGGATGGTTGTCTTTATGAATATACCATGTAGCCTACGGTGGTCGAAGAATAACGATTAGCCCAGATACCTGCATATCCGGGCTAAGTTATGGAGGGCCTTTCACGGTGTCCAGCAAGAGTTCGCATCCCGCCACAAGGGGGATTAAGAGGCTGAGCTGCCCGCCTGCATTCCGCTAAGCTACTTTTTTCAGCAGCTCCTTGACTACTTCTTCCTCTCCCTTTAGGTCGGCTTTGAAGTCTCGGCTGTCGGTTTTACCGATCTCGCCTCTCAGTTCGGCCTCAAACGACTTGAGGACCAGCGTCAGCACCTTCGTTTCTTTCTCGTCCAGTTCCAGTTTCATACGGACCTCCTGTCTATTAAAGTGTATCATTTTCATTAAAAGAGTCAACCTGTAGGATGGCAGGAAAAATGCGGTAATAGAGCCAGGGAGCTATCTGTAATTTAAGGGAGGCGATGCGGGTTTCGAAACTGCGTTGATTGAATTCGCAGATGGTATGCGGTCAGGCGTGTTACTTTATGAGGGTCGCGGCGCCCTCTATGGCGGCCCGCACCTCGGGCGTGATGTAATGTCCTTCGAGGTCGAACTCCCGGAGCGCGTCGGCCACGACCTGCACCTTCTCCTCGTCGGAGAGGAGCTTGTGCACGATGATGAACGGCTCGTCGTGGACGCGGCAGAGCCCGCCCTTGGGCTGGCGCACGGTGTTCTTCTTTATCCGCTCGTACCGGACCTTGACCCCGAGCTGGCCCGCGACCTCTTCGAGCGCGGCTAATAGCTTGGCGTCCTTCATGCCCTGGTCTTGCTCTTTCCGCCGTGTATGATGTTCTCGAACCTCGGCTTGTATATCAGGTCGTACACCTGGAGCTTGTCCGGGAAGACCTTCGACACCCAGCTGCGCGTCATGTCCATCAGACGCGCGGCCTCGGCCGCGGTCGTGCCGGGTTCGCCAAGCCTGCGCGCGGTAGCGTCCATTACCTTGCGGAGCGCGCGGAGCGCCTTCTCCTCCTCGACCATGTGCCATTCCCAACCCATAGGACTCTCCAAGATAGAAGTCACTGGATTCCCGCTTTCGCGGGAATGACGGACAATTATGTGTCGCCCCTGCGTATTACGATAAGCGACCGGTTATTAAAATACTCGCATTGTCTTTGCGAGCGAGGCGAAGCAACCTCCTCCATGTGTTAATAAGGAGGAGATTGCCGCGTCGTCCCGCAAAGCGCGGGACTCCTCGCAATGACATGGGCGGGATATTGTTCATCCCTTAAGTATAAGCCCCGCGCCCGCGAACAGGAGAGCGACCCCGACCCCGCGCCAGAGGTCGAACGGTATCTGCCGCCCGCCGAGCAGCCCGAAGTGGTCGAGCACCGCCCCGGCGGCGAGCTGGGATGCAATCGTCGCGGCGAGCGCGGCGGTCGTCCCGATACGAGGCGCGGCAAGTATTATCGCGGTCACGAAAAACGCGCCCAGAAGCCCGCCGGTGAGCTGCCAGGGCGGTGCCCCGGTTATGCCCTTCAGGCTTCCGTGTCCGTATATCAGCGAGACGCCCGCGAGCGTCATCGTGCCGACCGAGAACGAGACAAGCGCCGCCTGCACCACGCCGACCCTTGTCGCAAGCCCGGCGTTGATGAGCGGCTGCAGCGCGACGAATACGCCGGACGCCAGCATCAGGAAGAAGTAGAACAGGTCGGGCATCGTCAACCCTTGGGTTTATCGTCCGGGGGGATTTTCGCTGGCCACTAATGTAGCATTTTTCGTCTTAAAATGCAAGCGGGGGGGGAAGTCCCGCTTTCTTGTAAGAAAGCGGCCAAAGAACTTTTATCAGGTAAAGCCACATAGGAGTTTTTGGGCCGCCTTTTTTCAAAAAGGCGGGACGTTGTCTTGTCCTTAATGTTGCATCCCGGATGCCGTGAGCCTGCCCTTTTTGAGGTCGCGCTTCTTCATCAGGACGAATATGACCGGGGTCATGATGAGGACGTGGACGGCGGAGGTTATCATCCCGCCGATGAGCGGCGCGGCTATGGGTTTCATCACGTCCGCGCCGGTACCGGACGACCACATGATGGGCACCAGGCCCATGAGCGCGACCGAGACGGTCATGAGCTTGGGCCGGAGCCTCAGCACCGCGCCGTCGAAGGTCGCGTCGTATATGTCCTGCTCGGTTATGCCAGCCGGCCCTGCCGCAGCGAGCTTCCTGTCGAGCGCCTCGTGCAGGTATATGACCATCACGACGCCGGTCTCGACCGCGACCCCGTACAGCGCGATGAACCCGACCGAGACGGCGGTCGTCCAGTAGTAGCCGAGCGCATATACGAGGAACACGCCGCCAACCAGCGCGAACGGGACGGACAGCATGACCATGCTGGCCTCCAGAGCGGAGTGGAATGTGAAGTACAGCAGGACGAATATGATGAGGAACACCAGCGGCACGGCGAGCCACAGCCGCTTGTTGACCTCGGCCTGCTGCTCCCACTGGCCGGACCAGACGACGTAGTATCCGGGCGGGAGTTTCAGCTTTTCGTCGAGCACCTTCCTGGCCTCTTCCACGAACCCGCCCATGTCGCGGCCCCGGACGTTCAGCATCACGGTGGTCTTGAGGAGCGAGTTCTCGGAGGCTATCATGTCCGGGCCGGCCGTCGTGCGTATGTCCGCGAGCTGGGCGAGCGGCACCTGCCTCCCCATCCCGGCCGGGACAAGGACCCGGCCCAGTGCCTCGGCGTCGGTGCGGAAGTCCTTCGCGTACCGGACTATCACCGGGAAGCGCTCGCGGCCCTCGACGGTCGTCGTCAGCCTCATCCCGCCGACCGCGTTCTCGATTATATTCTGGACGTCCTCGACCTTCAGGCCGTACCGGGCCGCGGCCTCGCGTCTGACCGAGATGTCGAGGTATTTTGCCCCGACGACTCGCTCGGCGTAGAGGTCTACCGCTCCGGGCACAGTGCGCAGAATCCCCTCCGCCTCCTGCCCGAGCCGGCTGAGCGTATCGAGATCGTCGCCCAGGACCTTGACGCCTAAGTCGGTGCGCACGCCGGTGGCGAGCATCTGGATGCGGTTGATTATCGGCTGTGTCCAGCCCTGTGTCACGCCCGGCATCTCGAGCTTGCCGAAAAGCTCGGCCTGTATGTCCGCCTTGGTGACGCCCGGCCTCCACTGGTCCTTGGGCTTCAGGAGTATCAGCGTCTCGACCATCGAGACCGGGGCCGGGTCGGTCGCGGTCTCGGCGCGTCCGACCTTGCCGAGGACGTGGTCCACCTCCGGCACGGTCATGATTATCCTGTCCTGCACCGTGAGGAGCCGCTTCGCCTCGGTCGTCGAGATGGACGGCAGCGTCACAGGCATGAACAGGAGGCTCCCCTCGTCGAGCTGCGGCATGAACTCGCTGCCTATCCGCGTGAACATGAATATGGCGGCGACCAGCGCGACGGCGTTCAGCAGTATCGTCAGCTTCTTCCAGTTCAGGACGAACCGTATTACGGGCGAGTAGAGCATTATGAAGAAACGGGATACCGGGTTCTTTTCCTCAAGCGGCATGTTCCCGCGCATGAAGGCGTACATCAGGACGGGGACGAGCGTTATGGCGAGTATCGCCGAGCCGGCCATCGAGAAGGTCTTTGTATACGCGAGCGGGTGGAAGAGCTTGCCCGCCTGCCCGGTCAGGATGAAGACCGGCATGAACGAGAACACGATTATGGCGAGCGAGAAGAATATCGGCCGGCCGACCTGTTTCGAGGCCGCGATGATAATATCCAGACGTCGCGCCGCCCGCTCCTCCTGCGGCGTCTCGGAGAGCCTCCGGTAGCAGTTCTCCACCATGATGACGCCGGAGTCCACGAGGACGCCGATGGCGATGGCGATGCCGCCGAGCGACATGATGTTGGACGATATGCCGAGCCTGTGCATGGCTATGAACGACATGAGCACGGCTATGGGCAGGGTCAGGACGACGACGAGCGCGCTCCGGAGGTGCAGCAGGAACAGGAGTATCACGAGCGAGACGATTATGGACTCCTCGGTGAGCGCACGCTTCAGCGTCTCGACCGCGCGTTCGATGAGGTCCGAGCGGTCGTATGCCGGCACTATCCTGACGCCGGGCGGGAGGCCCTTCTCGACCGACTTTATCTTCTCCTTGACCGCGTCTATGACGGTCTTCGCGTTCTCGCCGTACCGCATGACGATTATCCCGCCCACCGCCTCGCCCTCGCCGTTTTTGTCCATCAGGCCGCGCCTGGTCTCGACGGTCATCTGCACCCGGCCGACGTCGCGGACGTATATGGGCGTCCCGCCGAACACGCCGACCTGGGTCTCATCGAGGTCCTTTATGCCCTTTATGTAGCCCAGGCCGCGCACCATGAAGGCCATGGAGTTTCTGTCTATAAGCTCGCCGCCGACCTCCATGTTGCTCATCGTGACGGCCTCGACCACCTCGTCCGCGCCGATATTGTACCCGGCCAGCCTGTTCGGGTCGAGCGAGACCTCGTACTGCTTGACGTACCCGCCAATGGACGCGACCTCGGCCACGCCGGGCACGGAGTTGAGCTGGTATCTGACGAACCAGTCCTGTATGGAGCGAAGCTCGGCCAGGTCGTACCCGGCGCCCTCGACGGTGTACCAGAAGACGTGGCCGACGCCCGTGCCGTCCGGGCCGAGCGAAGGCGTGACGCCCGGCGGCAGGAGCGACGCGGCGAAGTTGAGGCGTTCGAGGACGCGCGTCCTCGCCCAGTAGATGTCCACGTCGTCGTCGAATATGACGTATATCATCGAGAATCCGAAGTAGGACCACGCGCGCACGGCGCGGACGTTCGGTACGCCCTGGAGGTTGGAGGCGAGCGGGTAGGTTATCTGGTCCTCTATGACCTGCGGGCTCCTGCCCGGCCAGTTCGTCAGGACTATGACCTGGTTTTCCGAGAGGTCGGGTATCGCGTCCACCGGCGTCCTCGTAAGCGACCACACCCCGGCCGCGACTACCACGGCGTAGAGCAGGACGACGATGAGCCGGTTTCTGGCCGAGAACTCGATTATGCGGTTGATCAATTGATGGCCTCTACCAGTTGTAGGGGCCGACCTGTGTGTCGGCCCTTCTTTTGTCATTGCGAGGAGCAAAGCGACGCGGCAATCTCTTCCTTATAAGATAACCTGTCGAGGAGATTGCTTCGCTTTGCTCGCAAAAACGAGCAAATACAATGTCGAAGCGGACGGGCGCGGAAATCCGCGCCCCTACAGTATTTCAGGCGGATTCTTCGCTGCGCTCAGAATGACAAGCTGCAGCAGTTAGCGCTCAGTGCCTGTGCCCGGCGGGCGTCTCTTTCGTGGGGGCCTCACCGCCGGACTCCATCCCGGCCATGCCGCCGCCCGCGCTCGCCCGGAGCTGCGCCTCGGAGTCTATCAGGAACCCGCCCTGTGAGACGACCATGTCGCCGGCGGCGAGGCCTTCGAGCACCTCGTACATATCGCCGGACCGGAGCCCGAGCTTGACGTCCCTCGGCTCGAAGGCCCCGGGCTCTGACTCCACCCAGACTACGTCCCGGAGGCCGGTATAGAGCACCGCCGAGGCGGGTATGGTGAGCGCCCTCCTGCCCTTCGAGAATATGCGGGCGCCCACAAACATCTCCGGCTTGAGCACGCCGCCGGGGTTGTCGAACTCGGCGCGCACCTTGACCGTCCTGCTCTCGGCGTCCACGACCGGGTCTATGAAAGTAACCCGCCCGGCAAACGTCCTGCCGGGGTAGGCGTCCGCGGTCAGCTCGACCCGTGAGCCCAGGCCGACCTTCGTGAACTCGTACTCGTAGACGTCCGCGAGCATCCAGACGCGTCTGAGGTCGGCCACCCGGTACACCACCATGCCCTCCGAGACGTAGTCGCCCTCGCGCGCCATGACCTCCACCACCGTCCCGGAGACGGGCGAGTAGACGTCCACCGCCGTCCGGACCGCGCCGGTACTTGCAAGCTCGTCTATCTGCGCGTCGGTCATCCCCCACAGCCTCAGCCGCTCGTGCGCGGCCCCGAGCATGCCCTCGGTGCTCCGTGACACCTCCGGGAACTCCGACGCCCTGAGCCGTTCGGAGGACTTCTTCGCTATCAGGTACTCCTTCTGCGTCGAGACAAGCTCAGGGCTGTAGATGGAGAAGACACGCTCGCCCTTCTTGAGCGTCGCGCCGGTGAAGTCCACGTACAGCCGCTCTATCCTGCCCGCGTAACGGGACGATACCTTCGTCAGTTTCTGCTCGTCGAACTGTATCCGCCCGACGGTGTATACGTCGCCGGACAGCTCGCCGTAGACCGCCTCGGTGGTCGCCACGTTGGCGAGCATCCGCTGCCTGGGGTCGAGCGTCACGCGCGCAAGCTCGTCATGCGTGAGACCCGTCCCAGTCCCGCCCATGCCGGTCATGTTGTCCATGCCGGGCGCGGGAGCCTGTCCTTCGAGCGGCACGTCTTTCTTGACCAGCGACATCCCGCAGATCGGGCAGTCGCCGGGCGAGGGCCTGATTATCTGCGGGTGCATCGGGCAGGTCCATATCTCCTTGTACCTCACCCCGCCCTTTTCGACGATGTTGAAGCCGCCTGACTCTTCGGGGCTTCCCTTGGAGACGGCGTGCATCCATTTGTGCCGGGTCGTGTACGCCCCGCCCGCGAGCACCGCCAGTGCGATTACCACGGTTACGATTATGCTGGTCTGTCTGGACATCAGTTTCCTCTATTTGAGGTTCTCGCTCGTTTAGTGTTGGTGGAACCGGCATCGGATAACAGCCCGAACCGTCTTGATGTCTGTCGTCCTGAGCGAAGCCGAAGGACCCACCTTTTTCTTTAATGACTTAAAGACTTACTGTGGGTCCCTCCACTTCGGTCGGGACGACGGTGTAGTCTTGAGGGGGACGCATTCATAGTAAACTCCCCTGGCTTACCCGCACAATGCCGGAGGGAACTCTATTTGAATTCCACGCCGGTCACGGCCTCGAGTTCCGCGACCGCCTTCTCGCGCATGGCGAGCGTCTCGTGATACGTCAGCTCGAAATCGTACAGCGCGCGCCTCGACTCCAGGAGGTCCATGAAGTCGGACTTCCCGGACTCGTAGTTGGCGAGCACCGCGTCCATGTCGTCCGTCCCGTGCGGGATTAGCGTATCCCTGTAGAGCTTCATTATCCGGTCGTACTGCTCCACCTCGTCCATGAGGCTTCCGGTCTTGTAATATATGCCGGTACGGACGGACTCCATCTCCTTTTCGGCCATGACCTTCTCAAGCGCGGCCTCGCGCACCATCGGGTCGAGCTTCGCGGCCCGCCATACCGGCAGGTTCACGGTCAGGACGGCGGAAATCATGTCCGGCTGCTCCATCCCGCTGAGCGGGTCGTCCCTCTGCATGTACGTCGCGGAGATGGTGAAGTCGGGGTAGGCTTCCTTGCGGGCGAGCTCGACCATGACCTCGCCCTTCTTTATCTTGTACAGGGCGGAGCGCATGGCCGGCCGGGACTCTGCGGCCCTGGCCGCGAGCGTCTCCCTGTCATACTGCACGGGAGTCGGGGTTATGTCCGGTACGTCGCCCTCCACCGGCCTGTCGCGTCCGATGAGAGAGGCAAGGTATGCGCGTTTGACCCTGTCCTCGCGTTCGAGGTCGAGCCGTTTTTCCACCAGCATCGCGGTCTCGACCTGCGACTTTATGACGTCACGCATCGTGCCCATGCCCACCGTGTAGCGCGTCTCCGCGAGCCTGGTGAAGACGTCCATCAGGCCGATGTTCTTGGCGACGGTCTCGATGCCCTTCCTGACGGCGTAAAGCTCGAAGTAAGCCGCCTTTACCTCCGCGCGGAGCATCAGCCGGTCGTCGTCGTACCCGGCGGCGAGCGACTCGGACTCGCGCTCCGCCGCCTCGCGCCTTAGCGGCCGCTTGCCCCAGTACGGGAAGGTCTGGGATACCTCGAACATCTTGCTCGTCATCGGCTCGACGTCGAACGCGAAGCTGTCCACCGGCAGGTTCTGGATGCCGACGCCGAGCATCGGGTCATCAAGCGCGCCGGCCTGGGGTATCCGTTCCCGCGAGGCCTCGTACCGCGCCTTCATGGCCGCGAGCGACGGGCTGTTCGTCTCCGCCTCCGAGATGAGCGCGGCAAGGTCGAGCGTATCCGCGGCGCAGGACGCGGCCTGCATCGCAGAAAGCGCGAGAGCCAGTATTATGGTGGTTATCCTTTTCGACAAACTGCTCCTCTACCTGAATGACTGGTGACAGCCGTTGCAGGCGGCGTCTATCTTGGGCGCCATCTCCCTCAGGCTCTTCACGTCCTTGTTCCTGGCGTAGTCGTTGAAGTCCTTTATCATGCTCCTGAACTCGGTCGCCTTCTTGACGAACTCCTCGCGGTTATCGGCCCCCTTGTGGAGCATAAAGCCCTCGATCGCGGCGGACTTCTCTGACATGGCCTCTGCGGACTTCAAGACGGCCTGGGCGTCGCCGCCCTCGATGCCGCCCCTGGCCTTTGTCCAGTCCTCCTGTATGCCCATCATCGCCTCGTGCTGCTCCACCATCTGCTTCGTGTGCTCGTCCACGCCGGCCGCTTCACCATGCTCCCCGGCGGTGCCTTCCGCCTTGTGGTCGTCCTTCGCGCAGCCGTGAATTGAAAGCGATATTACAGCCGTCAACAGTACCGCGAACAGTGCTGTCCTGTTTGTCATGGCGTGCCTCCCTGTGCCTGAGCGTTTCCCTTGGAAATTGCCCTCTTCCCTGCAGAGTCCTTGATACGCTGTTCAAGCTGTTTCTGGATGTCGATCATCATCGACTCGCCGCTCCCGGTATAATGCTCCGCCGCCACAGTCTCCAGCGACTGGAGCGACTTGACCACGTCCTCGATGCACACCGCCTCGTCCCTTATAACCGCGAGGTGTTTCCTGATTTCCTCATTGTCTTCTTTCTTCATGACATGGGAGGCATAACCGCCTATGACGGTGCTCGCGTTCAGCAGGTAATGGGACAGCGTGACCATGAGTTGCCGGAGCGTATCCACGGCGCAGGCGCGCTTCTCCATCTCCTCCCTCTGGCGCACGGCCTCGAGCCAGAACCCGAAGAAAAGCCCGGCCGCCGCGCCGAGCGCGGCGAACGGCAGGCCCATCGGCATGGCGTCCAGATGAAACACGCCGTGCATCATGTCCGCGGCCTGCGGCATGCCCGAGCCGGGCTTGTGCCTCATGTACAGGCCGTAGACAAGCATCGTGTACGGGTGCAGCGCGAAGAAACCGAGCGCGGCCCCGGCGGACGCGGACAGCAGTATACGGCGTCTTTTAGCGTGACTGGCCATAACTTAATGTATATCCGATTACCGGCGAACAGTCAAACGCCGCGGACGTTCTTCATCTGAGGCGCGAGGCTACTTCCCGCCCTTCTTGATGTACTTTCCCGGGTCCTTCTTGAACGCGTCCAGGTCGCCCTTCATGCAGAAGTAGTACTTCGTCCCTTTGTACTCGTAGACCCACTTTGCGTCCTTCGTCTCGACGTCCATGCCGCAGACGAGGTCCTTCACGGTAATGGGCTCGGCCTTCTGTCCCTTCGCGCCAGCCTTCTGGTCCGCGGCATGCGCAGTGTGACCTGCCCCGAAAAACGCGGCCGTAAACAATGCCAGGACCGATAAAGCCAGTGTGCGATAGATTGTTTTCATGAGTCCTCCTGTAATTATAATGTTGTTAGTAAAGAATACCATATAGTTTCATGGACGGCAAGAAACCGCGTGGAAAAATCCTGGCGGTCAGGGCGGCATCCGGCGCAATGCTCGGCCCCCATGCAATAACACAAATAAGGGCCGGCACGCGGGCCGGCCCCAGCATAAAATCCCATTCGTTTTTCACCCCGTCTTAAGATAAGAGGGGGAGGGGGTGTTATGAAACCCTGGATTCCCGCCGGGGCCTATCCCGGTATCTTATAGCCGGGGCGGGAACGGCGCAGTCACGCGCCTTCCTCCCCCGCCTCCAGGAAGCCCTTACGCCTGAGCAGGCAGGAGTCACACGCGCCGCAGGGAGTCCCGTCCGGGGCGGGGTCGTAGCACGAAAGCGTCAGCGAGTAGTCCACGCCGAGCTTCCGGCCTAGTTTTATTATGCCCGCCTTTGTGAGCTTTATGAGCGGGGCGTGTATTTTGAACTTGTTGCCCTCGACGCCGGCCTTGGTAGCGAGGTTCGCGGTGCGCTCGAAGGCGCGAATGAACTCCGGGCGGCAGTCAGGGTATCCGGAGTAGTCGAGCGCGTTCACGCCGATGAATATGTCGTATGCGCCGAGTGTTTCCGCGAAGGCGAGTGCGAGCGAAAGGAACACGGTGTTTCGCGCGGGCACGTAGGTTATTGGTATGCCCGTGCCGATCTCCTTGCCGGTGCGGCCCTTCGGTACGGCCACGTCAGACGTAAGCGCCGAGCCGCCAAACCTCGACAGGCCGACCTTGACCACCTCGTGCCGGGTAGCCCCGAGCACCTTGGCGACCTTACGCGCTGCCATCAGCTCGGACTTGTGCCTCTGCCCATAGTCGAAAGAAAGGGCGTAACACTCATACCCCTTCGCTACGGCATAGGCGAGGACGGTGGAGGAGTCAAGGCCGCCGGAGAGGAGGACGACGGCTTTTTTTACCGGTAAAGTCATGGTACACCTTGGGGGCTTTGCCCCAAAACCCCACCAGGAGTCACGGACTCCTGGACCTGTTTGAGGTTAACAGCAACGGCTGCCATGTGGCAGCCGCGGTGGGTTAGTGCTGAAGGGGTCTGGGGCCCCCGGCCCCAGCGGGGACTGGGGCGGCGCCCCAGGGTCTACTCCGGTTTTTCCGCCTGAGGAGCACCCGCCGGTTTCTTCTTGCGCGGCCTGCGTCTCTTCTTCTTGGCCTCGGCGGACTCCGGGCTGTCCGGGTTCACGGAGGGTATCGGGTTGGCAGCCGGTTTCGGCTGGGCCGCGGGCCTGGGCCTGTCGGCGGGCCTCGGAAGCCTGCCGCCTTCCGGCCTCGGGCCGCGCGGGCCACGGCCGTCGCCGCCGCTTCCGCCCCTGCCGCCTCCGCCACCGCGCCGCGCCATCTTCTCGGCGTAGTCCTGCCTCCTGAGCCGCTCCTTCTCCTCGTCCGCGCGCCTCTCTTCCTGCGTGCGGCGTCTCTCCTTGACAAACATGTCCTCGTCCGGCCAGGTGACCGGTATCTTGTTGCCGATATATTTTTCAATCTCTTCGAGAGAGAAGACGTAGGTCTCGTCCGCGAAGGAGTATGCCTTGCCGGACGCGCCAGCGCGCGCCGTGCGGCCAATCCTGTGCACGTAGTCCTCGGCGTCCTGCGGCAGGTCGTAGTTGAATACGTGCGTCACGCCGTCCACGTGCAGGCCGCGCGAGGCGACGTCGGTCGCTACGAGGATGGGCAGCTTGCCCTCCTTGAAGTCGGTCAGGATGCGGAGCCTCTTCGTCTGCTGTATGTCGCCGGATATGACGTCCGCCGGGAAACCGTTACGGTTGAGCCTGTCCACGACACGCTCGGCCTCGCGCTTCGTGTTGACGAACAGCATCCCGCGCTTGACCTGCTCCTTGAGGAGGATGCCCAACAGCAGGCTGAACTTCTCGTTGCGCCCGACATGGAAGAGCGCCTGCTCTATCCTGTCCACCGTCATATGCTCAGGCGTTATGTCAATCTTCTGCGGGTTGTTCATGTGCTCGTACGCGAGTTCCATGACCCGGAACGAGAGCGTCGCGGAGAACAGCATCGACTGCCGCTGGTCGAAAGGCGGCATCCTGCGGAGCATGTAGCGGATGTCGGCGATGAAGCCCATGTCGAACATCCGGTCGGCCTCGTCGATAATCATCGCCTCGAGGTACTTCAGGCTGAAGACCTTCTGCTTGAAGTAGTCGATCAACCGGCCGGGCGTGCCGATGAGGATGTCCACCCCGGCCTCAAGCCCCTCCTTCTGCTTCTGGTAGTCCACGCCTCCGTAGACCGCGAGGCAGGAGAGCCCCGTGAACTGCCCGAGCGTCTTCGCGTCCTCGAGTATCTGGACGGCAAGCTCGCGCGTCGGCGCGATGATGAGGGCGCGCGGCGCGCGTCCTGGCATGGCCTCCGGCATCGGCTTGATGCGGTTGAAGAGCGTGATGAGGAACGCGGCGGTCTTGCCCGTGCCTGTCTGTGCCTGGGCGGCGACGTCCTTGCCCAGCAGGGCGATGGGCAGCGCGGCCTCCTGCACGGCCGTGAGAGTTGTGAACCCGGTAGCCCGGATCCCCTGAAGTACTTCTTTGGATAGGTTGAGTTCGTCGAATGTCATAACCCTGTATTTTACACCAAATTGGAATTTTAGCAAGTATATAAGGCACATAAACCGCAGACATGCGCGCCTTGTTGATAATTACAGCTTTATGTGTTATTTTTATATGGAACGCGGCACCTGACCGGGCACCCCCACAGACCGGAGGTAATACCATGAAGATAGCCGTATCCAGCACGGACGGGAAGACAGTATGCGGGCATCTGGGCAGGTGCACGCAGTTCGTCATATACGACGCCGACGGCTTCGACATCACGGCCAGGCACCTCAGGAAGGCCGGCGGCTGTCCTGAGGCGAGGCCGGAAGGCGGGGTCCTGGGCAACCTCTCGGACTGCCAGGCGGTAATATCGCAGGGTATCGCCTGGGTGCTGTACGACGGCCTCGTGGACGCGGGCATCATACCCGTCATAACCACCGAGACCGACCCGGAGTCCGCGGTCAGGCAGTTCCTCAGCGGCGGCATGACCGGCGCGTACCACGGGAACTGCTCCTGCGGGAACCATTGAGGCCTGCTTGACCGACCAGGAACTCCCAAAGGCCATAGCGCTGTTGAAGAAGGCTGTCAGGGCATGGAAGACCCCGGCCGTGACCGTCGTGGCGCGGGAGCGCGACCCTTACAAGGTGCTCGTATCCTGCATCCTGAGCCTGCGGACGCAGGACGCGGCGACCGCGGCCGCATCCGCGCGTCTTTTCGCGCTCGCCGGAACGCCGGAGGCCATGCTCGGCATCCCCGAAGCCGATATCGAACGCGCCATATACCCCGTCGGATTTTACCGCAACAAGTCCAAATCCATCCTTGCAATCAGCCGGATAATAGTCGATAATTATGCTGGAAAGACGCCGGATGATATAGACGAACTCCTGAGGCTGCCCGGCGTCGGCCGCAAGACCGCGAACCTGGTCGTGACGATAGGGTTCGGGAAGCCCGGCATCTGCGTGGACACCCACGTCCACAGGATAACCAACAGGTGGGGTTACGTCGTGACGCGGACTCCGGAGGAGACCGAGAAGGCGCTCCGGGCGAGGCTCCCCGGGCGGTACTGGATACCGATCAACGACCTGCTGGTGACGTTCGGACAGAACCTGTGCAAGCCGGTCTCTCCGATTTGCTCAACATGTCCGGTATTTGATTTCTGCGACAGGGTTGGGGTGGGGAAGAGCAGGTGAGGTAAAATTTGATTTGTCGCCCCGTGCTTGACACGGGGTCCAGGAAGTTTCAGAAAGGTTTGTCGCCCCGTGCCTGACACGGGGTCCAGGAAGTTTCTTGTTAGGCGTTCATCTTCATAATTCTTAACAAATGCCCCATTACGTCTACATACTCTGCAACAAACGCAACGGGACATTGTATACGGGCGTGACATCAGACCTCATAAGGAGGGTATTCGAACACAAGAACGAGTTTGTTGACGGTTTCACCAGAGAGCATGGGGTGGACAAGCTGGTATGGTATGAAATGCATGAGGATATCAGGGACGCTATTAGCAGAGAAAAGCTGATTAAGAAATGGAAAAGAGAATGGAAGCTTGAGCTAATTGACAGGTTTAACCCTCGCTGGGACGACCTGTACGAAAAGCTTGGATGAACTTCCTGGACCCCGTGTCAAGCACGGGGCGACAAGCTTTGATAAAGTCAAGCACGGGCGACTAGCTTTGATAAAGTCAAGCACGGGCTACAAGCGTTCTTTAGTTTATACACTGGGCGGCAGGCTTTGTTAAAGCCAGGAAAGAGGCGACGAAGTCATTTCACACTCGGCAATTAATGGTTGGTGTTATTGCCGGGAACAGTACAGTCCGTTGTAAATATAGGGCGTTAGCTTCTACCCCTCCGTCCCGGTATCCACCACGACGTAGGGCGGCGCTTCCGGCCCGTCGTGGCCGGCGATGTCCGGCCTTTCGTGGTGCGGCGCGGAGTTGACGCGTTCGAGCGCCTCGCGCACGGCTATCTCGATAAGTATCCAGGAGGAGCCGAGCGACTTGTCGTCCTCCCTGCCGGAGTCCACGTAGTAGTGCGGCGGGAGGGTGTTGAGCGCGAGCGCGGACGCGTCCAGCCGGCAGCGGTGGCATCGGCAGTAGCGGTCGCTCTCCGACAGCATCTTGTCCACGTAGTACAGGACCTTGTCGTAGTTGGCGTTTCTTATTCTCGGACGCGTAAAGAAGCTCATGGTACCCCGCGATATATTTGACCTGCTGATACAAGTATAAGCAAGAATCGTACCAGATGCAAACTTTTGTGGTGTGTGCGCGTTAACCGTTTGATATGCTTGGAGTCGTATCCCCGGCACGGAAAACAGGGCAGGGCGAGTGGCGAATATTAAGAGCAATAGCGCTCAAGTGCGGAGCGCGGCGACCGACAACATGGGGCGCGTCAGAGCGGTCTTGCTCCTGACCCTCGGCCTGAACCTCCTGGTCTCGTGCGCCAAGCTCGTGGCGGGTTACATGTCGGGCTCGATCGGCATGGTTGCGGACGGGTTCCACTCGTTCTTCGACGCGTCCTCGAACGTCATCGGGCTGGCCGGCATCCACATCGCTGGCATGCCTCCGGACGAGTCGCACCCTTACGGCCACAAGAAGTACGAGACGTTCGCGGCCGTGGGCGTCGCGCTGCTCCTGTTCCTGACCTGCTTCGAGCTGCTCCAGAGGGCCTACGGCCAGTTTGTAAACGGCGTGGAGCCGGCAAACGTCACCGCCGTCAGCTTCGCCGTGATGCTCGGCAGCATGGCGATGAACATATTCGTCACACTGTACGAGACGAAGAAGGGGCGCGAGTACGGGAGCGACTTCCTGCTCGCGGACGCGGGTCACACCAGGAGCGACATCCTCGCGTCCGGCTCCGTCATCGTCAGCCTGGCGGCGGTCAGGCTCGGATACCCGGTGGCGGACCCCATAGCCGCGCTGGTAATCGGCGTGCTGATAGCGCGTGTCGGTTTCGGCATAATCAAGAACAGCTCGGACATCCTGTGCGACACCGCCCGCATACGCTCCGAGGAGATAATGGGGATATGCCTGTCCGTGCCGGGCGTCAGGAACTGCCACCACGTCAGGAGCCGGGGCAGGGACGACGCCGTGTGCATAGACCTCCGTGTCCACGTGGACGCGGAAATCACCGCAGGCGAGGCGCACGACATTTCGCACCAGGTCGAGGACAGGATTAGGGCGAGGATTCCAGGTGTATACGACGTGATTGTACACATTGAGCCGGAGGGCAAGGATGGCTGAACTTATGCTTGACGAGAAGAGGAAGAAGTCGCTCGACGAGTTCGTCGCGGCGATGAAGTCGCTGTACGGCGACAGGCTCACCGCGCTTTACTTGGTCGGCGACGGGGCGACGGAGCCAGGCAGCCTCGGCGCCCGCCACCTGAAGCTGGTCGCCGTCATGTCCGTCATAGACATGGACGTCCTGGGGCGGTACGCGGGTATTCACGCGACCTGGCACGGCAAGGGCATCGCCGCGCCCCTCATGATGACATGGAAGACCATAGAGTCCTCGACGGACATCTTCCCGATGGAGTTCCTGGAGATGAAGGAGTCGAACGTTTTGCTTTTCGGCGAGGACGTACTGGCCGGGCTCGACGTCGGCACCGAGAACCTGCGCCGCGAGTGCGAGGAGCAGGTAAAGGGCAAGCTCATACATTTCCGGCAGTCGTACATGGAGTCCGGCGGGGACGAGGCGCTCATTATCTCGCTCATCTCGACCTCCATAGAGCCGTTCGCCGACGTGATGAGGAACCTGCTCCGGCTTATGGGCAGGCCTGTCCCGGCCGGCCGGGAGGCTATTATAAAGGCCTTCTGCGCGGAGGCCGGGCTGGACGAGCACCCCTTCGCCGAGGCGCTCCGCGTGCGCCAGGGCGCGGTCCGGATGAAGAAGGCCGAGGCGGACAGGCTTTACGCGCTCTACCTCGCGGAACTGGTCAAACTCGCGGAAAAGGTTGACAAGATGGAGGTATGAGTATAAAGTAGACAGTTCGGCCGGATGTCTCCTTTGTCCGTCATTCCCGCCCCGGCTTTAGGCTTACCGGGATAAACTCCGGCGGGAATCCAGGAAGTCGAAGGTGGTTGTCATTCTGAGGCTGCGCCGAAGAATCCGCCTGTATATGATGAAGTTGTAGGGGCGCAGTTTACTGCGCCCGCACCTCTGAAACCACAAATCAGGGCCAACACGCGGGTCGGCCCCATAAAAACAAGAGGGCAGGCATCCCGCGCGGGGTGCGTGACACGCTGCCAATTAACAGTCTGGAGTCTGTTGCGCATTTATAATAAAATTACCGTCGGCCTCCTCGCGGCCCTGCTCCTTATCCTGGCCGCGACGCAGGCCTTCGCCGCGCACACCTTCCCGGAGCCGAAGGGCTACGTCAGCGACTACGCGGGGGTACTGAAGCCGGACGAGGCGGCGGGTCTTGAGAGCTACCTCGCGGAGCTTGAGAAGAAGACCACGGCGGAGGTCGCAGTCGTCACCGTACCGGACATGGACGGGTTCGCGGACGTCGACGAGTACGCGAACGAGCTGTTCGCGGCATGGAAGATAGGCAAGAAGGGCCAGGACAACGGCGTCCTCGTCCTGCTCGCCATGAAGGAAAAGAAGGTCAGGATAGAGGTCGGGTACGGCCTCGAAGGCGCGATAACCGACGGCACCGCGGGCGACATCATCCGGTACACGATGGCCCCGTACTTCAAGCAGGGGCAGTTCGGCGCGGGCCTCATGGCCGGGGCACAGGCGGTGTCCGAAAGGGTCCCGCCGGGCGGTGTCCAGACGCCGACGAAGGAACAGCAGAGGCGGAAAGGGCGGTCCGGCAGCCGTTCCCTGCTCATGCTCGCGGCACTGCTGGCCATATTCGTGCTCCCGCTGTTCTTCGGCGGCGGCAGGCGGGGCCGTGGCGGCTTCGGCGGAGGCCCGTTCATCGGCGGCTTCGGAGGCGGCTTCGGCAGCGGCGGCGGTGGCGGGTTCGGAGGTTTTGGCGGTGGTTTTTCCGGCGGGGGCGGCGCTTCCGGCGGTTGGTGATAATATCCCACTCCAGATAATCCCCGCCCGCGAGGCGAGGGGATTATCTGGAGTTCATAAGGCCCCTTGGCCCCGGTTGTAGTTGCCCGATTCATCGGGCGTTCTAAGCCTGGTGTCGGCACGCGGGATTGTCATAACGCCCCCCAACCCCCTCTTATCTTAAGAGGGGGAGCAATTGGATGAGGCCAACTTGATTGTATAGATGGTTGAGCGATTAAAGCGAAAGGAAGGTATCTGGAAGTGGAAGACAGGAAGAAGGAAGAATCGAAAAAGAAGTACGCGGAGGGCTTCGAGCTGCTCCAGAAGCGCGACTACAAGTATGCCAAGAAGGCGTTCGAGGACGCGATAAACGCCGACCCGGCGAACGCCGAGGCGTACAGCGGCAAGGCCAACGCGCTGTTCGGGATGCAGGAGGTCGAGAAGGGCTTCAAGGCCATCGAGAAGGCGATAGAGCTCGCCCCGGACAATACCGGCATCCTCGACATGTACGGTGCGTACCTCTACAACTTCGGGAAGTTCAACGACGCGCTCGGCGTCATCGAGCGGCTTATATCCATGGCCCCGGAGAACCCGGACTACTGGCACAAGAAGGGCGACGTGCTCGCGGGCATGGAGGAGAACGACAAGGCGGTCGAGGCCTACGACAAGGCGCTCTCGATAGACCCGACCGGCGTCGAGGTGCTCCGCGACAAAGGCATACTCCTGGAGCAGATGCAGAAGTACGAGGGGGCGCTGGACGCCTTCAGGCAGGCCGCGAAGCTCCTCCCGCAGGAGACGTACTTCTACGACTGCCAGGGCCAGCTCTTCGGCAGGCTTGGCCGCTACGAGGAGGCGCTCCTCGCGTTCAGCCTCGCCATGAAGGTGGACCAGGACGACGAGTACGCGATAAACGGCATGGCCGCCGCCCTTACCAAGCTCGGCAAGATGGACGAGGCGCTCCAGATGTTCGACGAGATGATTGACAGGAACCCGGAGAACGCGTTCTCCTGGGACGGCAAGGCGTATGTCCTGAAGCAGATGGGAAAGCTGGAGGAGGCCGAGCAGGCCGCCGAGCACGCGAAGAAGCTCTTCAGGAAGCAGGAAGAGTCCACGCCCGGCATGTTCGGGAATGCGTGATGTTTGACGGGGCGCGGTTTGCCGCGCCCGCGCCAATTGCAGTGGCCGTACCAGGCGAAGCGCGAGTCGGCCCTGCCCTGTCACCCCCGTGAAAACGGGGGCCCATTTTGACTTTCTGACTTCAAAATGGATTCCCGCTTTCGCGGGAATGACAACATAATGGAGGTTCAAATGAACAAAGGCCTTATAATCGCTCTCTCCGTCTTCGGCGCGCTGCTGCTGGTAATGGGTGGCGCGTTCATGTGGGCGATGTCTGCGAGGAACTCGCTCGTCAACATGGACGAAGGCATCACAGGCCAGTGGAGCCAGGTCGAAAACCAGCTCCAGAGGCGTAACGACCTGATACCGAACCTCGTCTCGTCCGTGAAGGGCTACGCCGCGCACGAGAAGGAGATATTCGAGAACATCGCGGACGCGCGCGCGAGGATGGCCGGGGCGAAGACACGCGAGGAGTCGATAGCCGCGGCCAACGCCGTGTCGTCCGCTCTCTCCCGGCTCCTGCTCGTGGTCGAGAACTACCCGGTCCTCAAGGCCGACCAGACCTTCCTGCGGCTCATGGACGAACTTGCCGGGACGGAGAACCGCATATCGGTCGAGAGGAAGCGTTACAACGACGCCGTCCAGCAGTACAACGCGGCCCGGAGACGGTTCCCGACCAACTTCATAGCGGAGATATTCGGCTTCAAGGAGGCGGCGTACTTCAAGGTGCCGGAAGAGGCCAAGGCGGTGCCCAAGGTGGACTTCGAGAAATGAAGACGGTAGCGGTATATCCCGGCACGTTCGACCCCGTTACGAACGGCCACGTCGACCTGATTAAACGCGGCCTGGCGATATTCGACCGGGTGATAGTCTCGGTCGCCCCGAGCCCCAAGAAGGCGCCGCTGTTCTCGGCCGCCGAGCGGGTTGCGATGATACGCGAGGCGACCGCCGCGCTGGACAGGGTTGAGGTGGAGCTTTTCGAGGGGCTGCTCGTGGACCACGTCGTCGAGAAGGGCGCCCGTGTCGTTATACGCGGGCTTCGCGCGGTGTCCGACTTCGAGTACGAGCTGCAGATGGCGCTCATGAACCGCCGGCTGTCCGACCACGTCGAGACCGTCTTCATGATGCCGTCCGAGGAATACTCCTACCTGACCTCGACCGTCGTGAAGGAGGTTGCGGGCTTCGGCGGTGACGTGGAAGGGCTGGTGCCCGCGTGCGTCCTTGCGCGGCTGAAGGAGAAGTTCAGGAGATAAAGGACAACGCCATCGCCGCGCTACCCCCTCTCCCCTTGCGGGAGAGGGCCGGGGTGAGGGGGATGCAGGGACGAGTCCCCGTGCCCGCCCTGGTTTGTCCGTCATTCCCGCGAAGCGCGGGATGTGGGTTTGTTTAAATGCAGGGCCGGCCGTCGTGTCGGCCCTTCTTCGTATAAGCTGGCATGAACCGAAACAGGTGCCGCAAATGGACAAGAAGACCGCAGCCGCCGTCCTCGATGAGATCGGGACGCTGCTCGAAATAATGGGCGAGAACCCGTTCAAGACGCGCGCCTACGGGAACGCGGCCCGGACGCTCCTGTCCATGCCCGGCGACCTGGACGATATAATACGCGATACCGGCCTCAAGGGCGTCAAGGGCATAGGCGAGGGCATACGCGAGCGTATACTGGAACTCCACTCGAACGGCCGCTCGGCGTATTACGAGGAGCTGAAGGCCGGAATTCCCGCCGGGCTGATGGACATGCTCCGCATACCCGGCATGGGGCCGAAGAAGGCGAAGACTGTATACGACGCGCTCGGCATAGCGGACATCGGCGAGCTTGAGTACGCCTGCCACGAGAACCGGCTGGTCGAGCTGCCCGGCTTCGGCCTGAAGACCCAGGAAAAAATCCTCGAAGGCATCGCCTTCATAAAGAAACACTCCGGCCAGTCACTCTACCCGGCCGCCATGTCCGAGGCGGAAAAACTCATAGGCCCGATACTCGGGTCCGGAACTGTAATCCGCGCGTCCATAGCCGGGAGCCTCCGCCGCCGCAAGGAGACCGTCAAGGACATAGACGTCCTTGTCTCGTCCGACGACCCCGCCGCCGTCATGGAGCTGTTCACGACACTGCCGGACGTCGAGACCGTGACGTCCAGAGGCGACACCAAGTCGTCGGTAATACTGAAGTCCGGCATCGCGGCCGACCTCCGCGTCGTTACCGACGTCCAGTACCCATACGCCCTCCACCACTTCACCGGCAGCAAGCTCCACAATACCGCCATGCGCGGCCGTGCGAAGGACATGGGGCTCAAGATGAACGAGTACGGCCTGTTCCGGGGCGGGGAGGAGGCGCCCGTCCCGTGCGCCGACGAGGCCGAGATATTCAAGGCACTCGGCCTGTCTTTCATACCGCCGGAGCTGCGCGAGGACATGGGCGAGATCGCCGCCGCCGAAAAGGGCGGGCTGCCCCTGCTTGTGGAGGAAACCGACATCCGGGGTGTCCTCCACGTCCATTCCCTGTACTCGGACGGGATAGACGAGGTAGCCGAGCTTGCCGGGGCCGCGCGGAAGATGGGGTACGGGTACCTGGGCCTGACCGACCACTCGCCGTCTGCTGCATACGCGGGCGGGCTGAAGCCCGACGACCTCTTGCGCCAGCAGGCGGAGGTTGACGCGGTCAACGCGATGTACACCGACATCCGCATATTCAAGGGCGCGGAGGTGGACATACTGGGAGACGGCTCGCTCGACTACGCCGAGGACGTCCTCAAAGGGTTCGACTTCACTATCTGCTCTATACACTCTCGGTTCAACATGACAGAGGACGAGGCGACCGCCCGGCTCGTCCGCGCGGTCGAGAACCCGTACTGCACCATCCTCGGGCACCCCACCGGCCGGCTCCTGCTCTCGCGCGAGGGCTACCCCGTCAACATGAAGCGCGTAATCGAGGCGGCCGCCGCGAACGGCGTGGCGATAGAGCTGAACGCGCACCCGCTCCGCCTGGACATAGACTGGCGGGAGATCATGTACGCGCGGCGGCTCGGCGTGAAGATAGCCATAAACCCCGACGCGCACAACATCGAAGGCCTGAAGGTCGTGGGCTACGGCGTGGGCATAGCGCGTAAAGGCTGGCTTTCGAAGGACGACGTCCTGAACGCCATGACGGCGGACGAGCTGGCGGGGTGGTTCAGGTCAAGGCGTAAATAATCATACACATAACCCCGCAACATTAATTTTGCTGGTATACTGTATAATTGTTAAGTGCGGCATATAGGAGGCCAGCCATGAATCCGGCAGCATTATATGCAAACCATGCGAAAACATGAAAAGTCGCTGGATTCCCGCTTTCGCGGGAATGACGCCTTTATTGTCGTCCCCGTGAAAACGGGGACCCAGTGTCTATTGCAGAATTAATTGCCGAGGCAATAAACAGGCGGTGCGTCAATGGAAAACAAGAGCAGGGTCATGATGCTTTACGCCGAGAACTCCGAGATGGACATACTCGGCAAGTTCCTCGACCGGGTGGGCTACGCCGTCGACAGGACAGCCCAGTCAGAGGACGCGCTGAAGCTCGCCGGGGCGTCGCCATACGACATGATAGTCATCGACTACGGACTGAAGGGCGAGGACGCCTGCGAGGCCTGCAAGAAGCTCAAGGACAACCCCGCCTCGATGTACATACCGGTGCTGTTCGTAACGCACGAGACCGGGCACGGCGACAGGATAGCCGCGCTCGACGCGGGCGCGGACGACATACTGAACGCGCCGATAGATACCTACGAGGTCGTGGCGCGGATGCGCTCCTTCCGTCGGATTTCCGTCCGGGCAAAGGAGGTCCTCCGTAAGGAGCTGATGATCGACACGCACAACAAGCTCCTGAGGCGTATCATCGGCAGCTACGTATCGCCCGAGATAGCGGACGACCTGGTCAAGAACCCGGAGAAGATCTCCGCGGTCGGCGGGGAGACGAGGCAGGTGACCGTGATGTTCGCGGACATAAGGAACTTCACCGCGTTCTCCGCCTCCCACGACCCCAAGGAGGTCGTCTCGATGCTGAACGAGATATTCGAGGAGATGTCTACCGTGGTCTTCAAGTACAAGGGCACGCTCGACAACTTCATGGGCGACTGCATGATGGCCTTCTGGGGCGCGCCCCAGCCGATGGAGGAACACGCGCACATGGCGGTCTGCTGCGCGAACGAGATGCAGGAGAGGATGGCAGCGATACGGAACGGCTGGGAGAAGGACGAGTACTACACGCTCGGCCTCGGTATCGGCATCAATACCGGGCCTGTCGTCGTCGGGAACATCGGACACCACACGTTCAAGAAGTTCACCGCAATAGGCTCTACCGTGAACATGGCGTCCCGGCTGGAGACGCAGGCGCGCAGGAACTGCGTCCTGTTGAGCGACGCGACGCGCGTCCTGGTCGCGGACCGTATAATCACGGAGGCCTTCATGCTCGACATAAGGGGCTACGCGGAAAAGGTGAAGGCATACAGCCTGCTGAAGGTCAAGAAACAGGTCAAACTCGACGAGGTGGCGTAAAAGGAGATCCCTCACCTTTTCCCCTCCCCCTTTGAGGGGGGAGGGCAGGGTGGGGGTGAAAGAAATTACAGCGCACCCTCCCCTTAATCCCCTCCCCTGAAGGGAGGGGAAAATATGGATTTGAAAGGATTATATGACGGACGAGTCACTCGATCACAGGAAGACGCGCGCCCTGCGCATCGTAAAGCACCTCAAAGAAAAATATCCGGCCGATCCAAAGACCGCGCTCGACTACGAGACCGCGCTCGACCTCCTCGTCGCGACGATGCTCTCGGCGCAGTGCACCGACGCGCGGGTGAACATCGTCACCAAGGAGCTGCTCAAAAAATACAGGACGGCCGAGGACTACGCGAAGGAGGACATAGCGGCATTCGAGGAGCACATTAAATCGACCGGCTTCTACCACAACAAGGCGAAGAACATCATCGCCATGGCGCAGGCGCTCCTCAAGGACCACGAGGGCGAGGTGCCCGGCACGATGGAGGAGCTTGTGAACCTGCCCGGAGTGGGCAGGAAGACCGCGAACCTGATTCTCGGGATGATATACGGGGTGCCGGGCATCGTCTGCGACACACACGTCATACGGGTATCACAGAGGCTCGGCCTGACCGCGCACAAGGACCCGGAGAAGATAGAGTACGACCTGTACGAGGTAATACCACAAGAGGAATGGACAGGATTTTCGAACCGGCTCATAATGCACGGACGGGACACCTGTCACGCCAAGAAGCCGGACTGTGCCGGCTGCATCGTCAACTACGTCTGCCCGTCGGCGTTCAAGGTGTAGGGATAACCCTCACCCCCGGCCCCCTTCACATTGCGGGGCGAGGGGAGAATTGGTCGAGGCCGGATTTAATGTAACCCTCACCCCCAGCCCCTCTCCCGCAAGGGGCGAGGGGAGAATTGTGGATGGTTTTATGTAAGGGGCCGACCCGTGTGTCGGCCCTTGCTTGTCACCCCCGTGAAAACGGGGGTCCATTTTGTCATTGCGCATTAAATGGATTCCCGCTGGAGTTTACCCCGGTATGCCTAAAGCCGGGGCGGGAATGACGGCATAATGGCACCAGGTTGCGTCGTGGCTGCCTTTTATCGGTTGAAGCCGCCCCCGATTTCTGGTACGATACCCGCATGCTTAGATACCTCGCCACACGCACGTTCATGATGGTCCCGCTGTTGTTCGGGATTACCGTCATATCGTTCATCGTGATACACCTCGCGCCAGGCAACCCGGTGGACGTGGCGACCGAGATGAACCCCAAGGCGTCCGCGCAGGCGCGGGAGAACCTGAAGAAGCTCTACGGCCTCGACAAGCCGCTCCACGTCCAATATTACAACTGGGTGAAGCGCTTCGCCAAGCTCGACTTTGGCGACTCGTACATCGACGGCAGGCCGGTGCTCGACAAGATCGTCGAGCGGCTCCCAGTGACCATATCGATCAACATACTCCAGCTTCTGGGAGCGTTCCTCATAGCCATGCCGCTCGGAATATTGTCTGCCGTGAGACAGAACTCGTTTTTCGACAAGGCGACGACGGTAACTGTATTCCTCGGCTTCTCCATGCCCTCGTTCTGGCTGGGGCTGTTGCTGATGATACTTTTCGGCGTGGAACTCGGCTGGCTGCCCATATCCGGCATACAGAGCATCGACGTGACCGGCGTGGGCTGGTTCGCGCTCCAGTGGGACCGTCTCCAGCACATAATACTCATAGTGTTCCTCGGCGCGTTCGGCGGGCTTGCGGGCATATCGCGCTACATACGCTCGAACATGCTGGAGGTCGTGAACCAGGATTACGTTAGGACGGCGCGGGCTAAGGGGCTTACGGAGAACGCGGTAATATACAAGCACGCCCTCCGGAACGCGATGATGCCGGTGATAACCATACTCGGCCTGTCCGTGCCGGGCCTTATCGGCGGGAGCGTGATACTGGAATATCTTTTTGCCATACCCGGCATGGGGCAGCTGTTCTGGCAGTCGGTCACAGCGCGCGACTACCCGCTCGTGATGGGCAACCTCGCAATCGGAGCCTTCCTGACGCTCGTCGGCAACATGCTCGCGGACATATCCTATGCTATCGTGGACCCGAGGGTGAAGGTTTCGTAGTCGGGCACTATTCGTCGCCCGCGGTGTCTTTGGAAAAGCAATCGGAGAAGGCAGGGAAACAACAAAGCCGCCAAGCAGAAGCTGGCGGCCATTAAATTGCCCCTTGAGGGGATGGTGCCGAAGGGGGGATTTGAACCCCCACGGGCTTGCGCCCACTAGACCCTGAACCTAGCGTGTCTACCAGTTTCACCACTTCGGCTTATCGGAAAACGTACCCGGACGGGCCGTAATATGACCGGCCGCCGCGAGATGTATAAATTAGCATTAAAGCCTTGCGGTTGTCAAGCGGATTAATGGCGAAATGAGATGAAAAGGGGCTTGACAAAGACGGCCCCGTTGTGATACAAATATCCGTCCTGCCCGAGAGGGGCCAGGGCAAGGCCGACACCATTCCCCGGTAGCTCAGTCGGTAGAGCAGGTGGCTGTTAACCACCGTGTCGCTGGTTCGAATCCGGCCCGGGGAGCCAAAGAAATCAAGGGCTTGCGGAAATCTCCGCAAGCCCTTTTTAGTTCAGGTAACCTCTGAGGTAACCTCTAAAAATCTATTAATAGTCGCCATTGAGGAAGCTTTTCCCGTTTTAGTGGCCCTTTTCCCCAACCGTTTCCCTCTCAGTCATCCACGCTTGTATCTCGCTCTCCAGCCAGCCTACAGCCCCTGTAGACAACTTCCGACGCATTGGAAACGTCCCCGCACGTTCTAGTCGCCATATAGTTGTGGCTGACAATCCTACTATCTTCAAAACTTCCGGCCTTCTTATAAATTTATCCTGCATAACTGACACCCCTTTCGAATCCTTAACGTAATCATATTCTTTATGAACTAGATACGACGAATACCTACAACCCGTCTATTTGCCTACCTCCCGTCGTGCTGAGGCTGCCGGGGCTGAGTGCCCCCGGCTTTACCTCACTTCTGTTAATCTACCGGCCCGACCCTGAGGCAGTCCAAGGCTGGTGGAGCGCCCGGTACATATCCATCACAAGGAATACCTGCGCCACCGTACCCCCATCCTCATTCACGGCGTCCAAATCCGCGCCTTTTGCGGCCAGACCATCGAGCGCCACGGCGCTGAAGGCAAATGCCGCCAAGTGCGCTGGCGTGTTCTCAGCCTTGTCCACCAGATTAATGGCAGCCCCGTGGCTCAGGAGGACGAAGGCGGCTTCCTTGTCGCCGTACATCGTTTCCATGTGTAATGGCGTGATTTCGCATTAATCCTGTATAGTGACATCTGCCCACGCATTGTTTGGCCGGGTCTACAGGTACGCTACTAGGTCGTCGAATAACAAGTGTTCTTTGCCGAGTCGTTCGCATAAAGCGATCGCTGCGTGCCCAAAGGCGTGCCAGTCTATCTCCTTGGCCCGCTGGTCATGGTTCCACTTCCCGATCTCGTAGGAGTCAACGAACTCGTGCGTTTTTTGTATTAAGCGTAGAGTTTGTTCAGGTATTATAACCGGCTCAATGCTCGCCCACGTCTCGATGCCAAGCTCGTGCGCTTTCTTCAGGCTCTTTATCCTCTCTTTTGGCAGAGAGGCGCCCGGTTCCCATGCCCGTGAGTCAGCCTCATTGTCGAAAGTCAGCGTAACCCCGAACCTGCTCAAATCTGGGCGGCTGGCCAGCAGGTCGAAATCGCGCTGGGCAAGCTTGCCGTTTTTCGTCAGCAGGGTTACGCCGACCTCGTTGGAGTGGAAAATCTCTATTGCCTTGCGTGTTAACCCAAGCTCGGCCTCAATGGGCTGGTACGGGTCGCAAGATAGTGACATAAAGACACTCTGCCCCCTGTACTTCGGTGCCTCCTTGCGAAGTCCATCGAGCACGCCTTCACGCGGTCTTGCCCGGTAGAAGTCTGCCTTTGTCATGTGCATGATAAGGGGGCAATAACAATAGGAACACCGATGCCCGCAGCCCCGATAGAGGGAGACCGCTGGCCCGTCAATGGCCTTTGAGTTATAAATGAAATTTGACATATACTAACCTCCTGTTGTTCGTCTCCGGTGCCGCAACCCCGGATATGCGGCACCGGAGACCTTTTGTTAAGTTACTTAGATGCCACGTCCATCAGTGGCATCTGGTCTGCCGGGTACTCCTGCTTGCCTATAAGGTGAACTGCGATGACGCCGTACTTTAATAATCGACGAGCAATTTGCTGGTGCCGGTGGCAACTTGCCGGGTCTTTCTCGGCGCACATGAGGAGGAGACGCTCGCCTTGATGCCGTCTTGACAGTTCCGCGATTGCGTCTTCTTTTATCTCGTACAGACCGCCGAGCTTGAACCCGAGCCACTCGTAGCGTTCCCCCAGCTTGTCTTGCAGGGCGGGCTTTGAAAAGGCGTTGCACCACGCTCTCGGCACTGTGCGGACATCAATGAGCCGCGTAATATCCTTGTCGTCCATAATTTTAATCAGTTGATCGACGTTCTTCATCCCGCCGTATCCAATCGTGTAAATCATATTATTCTCCTTCTGTCGCAGCCGTGAACGGTGTCTCGTCCCATGTGCGGCCATCCAATATGCGACCGGCAGTCTTTTTCCTGACGCCGCCCCACTGTTTGAAGAAGAATGGCACTCCAGCCGCTACACACTTGTCGCGTATTTTCCTGACCCACTCGGGGTTCATCGGTCTTGCCCCAGGCCCGGATTCGCCGCCAACTATGACCCAGTCGATCCCGGTCAGGTCAAGTCCTGATAGATGGCCAAGCAGCGGTTCCAGTGACAGAAACTTGACCTTTGCGCCTGTCCCCCTTAGATGGTCAATGCGGTGAAGGTAGTCGGCGCTCTCGACCGTTACCCCCATGCTGACGTTATCGGGCCAGCTTAGACTTCTAGATACCGCTGCGAGTCGTTCCGCTCGCTTAGTCAAGACCTGATATTCGTGCTGCGGCGTCTTACGCATCACGTCGAACACCTGCTGTATGTACTCCAGTGGCACATCTCTGTGGAAGAGGTCACTCATCGAGTTCACGAAGATCCTCGCGGGTTTCTTCCACCGAAGCGGGTGTCCCAGCATGTGCGGGTGGAGCGTCAGCTCGAACCCGTTCGTGTAGTTTGGTTGCCCCATCGCCTTGAGCCGCTTGGCCATGGTTGCGGCGTAACAGTGTTTACATCCATTAGAGACCTTGGTACATCCAGTTACCGGGTTCCAAGTCTTATCCGTCCATTGAATTGTTGTATTTCCCATAATTATCTTCTCCTTCCTAATCTGTACAATGCGACGATGCCGCCTCGGACTCTTCCATGGCGATCCGTACTGGACAGCCGACTTCATCACACACCGGCCATAATATACAAGCCGATATCTCGCGTGTCCCGTCCGGCTTGTAACAGACGTAACACCTGTTACAGCCGTATTCGTACCGGGGTTTACCGCTATTCTTCCGTTTTCCTTTCAATATTTACCGCTCCTTCCAATTCCCCCAGAACTCACGTCCGAGGTACTTCCCTTACCATACCCACCGTTTATATTTTCGCCACCAGCAGGTTAAAGCCGGGGATAGTTATGATATGTGGGAACCCTGAGTTGCCGTTAGTCTGTCGTCGTCACCTCCTTTCATAGGTGTAATTACACCGCGTGCTTAGTCAAAAAAATTAGTCCGTCATTAAGTCCCGTATTTCAGCGTCGAGTATCTTACGCGACTCGATGTTAAGTTTCATTTTGTCTATCATTTTATCCATTCGTGCGTCCCGTTTCTTCAGGAGGAGGCCTTTCACCTCCGGCAGTCCAAGGATAAACTGGTAGGGGTTCGCTCCCTTCACCAAGGCCCGTATCTGGCTCTTGATCGAACGGGAGAACATCAGGTTGTACATCAGGTAGTGAGCGTCCACCCGCTTCTTTGGCCTAAGCCACATGACGAAGTTGCCGGGGTAAATCGGCACGTCCATCGAATCCAGGAAGTCCTTGCCGACGACCGCGCATTGACCGATCTGGCCAGTATCATAGCTCCTGATAGTGCCGCCGAAATTAACCATCAACAAGTTGCCTTCCTCAAGGGGATCAAGCTTCTTGGTGCTCTTAACGCATACTACCTCGGGTTCGCCGATGAGGCAACCATGCTCGGATATGTTCTTAGGGCTTACGATGCCTACTCTTGTACCAGTACACTCCTGCTCCGGCAATACGTTAAACTTGACCCCAGTTCTGACGTCCGGGCAGATTGAATCTAATCGTTGCAAGCCGTCGATACCCCGGAGCACCTGTTCCTGCCACATCAGAAAATATGGGTCTAATCTGTCGGCGCTCTCTATAACGCTGGGAGAGACACGAAACTCGTTCACGTCCAGACCGTTAGCCCTGAACAACGTCTGCTGCGGTCTTCGGCCCTCCTTAATGCTTAGAATAATCAGTGCTTTGCCGGCGCCCCCGCGCTGGTAATCGGCAACTACGGCGTCAACGTGATATTCGTTGATGACGGACTTCCATCTGCTGATTTCAATCTCCGTAAACAGCCACCTGGTATCCACCTCCACGACCGTCGGCGCTTTGTTGGAGTGTCTGCGTAATGACGACAGGCTGATCGGCTTGCTGTCTTTTAATATGGTATCCAAATCATGCTTGTTCATCGTATTCCCCCTTCACATATATATAGAATATTATTTAGGGAAAGTCAAGGGTGTTTTTACACCTTGCTCAATTTTTCTTGTAATTACACATCTATGGATCGGCAAATATCTGGCGGATCCAACAGAATAGCCTGCCTGGCCCCATGCGTTATTAACCCGGTGGTTAAACAGGGCAATCACGCCGCGTAATTTACTTTCTCGTGCTTGAAGTACCTGCTGACGTGCAGTGGTCTTGTTTGCAGTGTTTTCATGAACGACCGGGTTTTCTTCACGATGTCCTCTTGGCT
>JACRHJ010000048.1 GCA_016212105.1 Nitrospirota bacterium | reverse complement strand
TTCGAAAAGCGCCCGATGAATCGGGCAACTACAACTTCCTGGACCCCGTGTCAAGCACGGGGCGACAAGATATATATGCACGGGGTGACGCAATAACCCGTCATTCCCGCGAAAGCGGGAATCCAGTGACTTTGATTTTATACATGGGCCGACCCGTGTGTCGGCCCATGTTCGAAAAGCGCCCGATGAATCGGGCAACTACAACTTCCTGGACCCCGTGTCAAGCACGGGGCGACAAGATATATATGCACGGGGTGACGCAATAACCCGTCATTCCCGCGAAGGCGGGAATCCAGTGACTTTGTTTTTATGTAGGGACCGGCCCGTGTGCCGGCCCTGAACTTGACATAAGTTATACGCATAAGGAGATTTGATGGATCCAGCCGAGAGGGTCAGTCCTTCCGCGAAATGCTCCGTTGTCAGGCCGCACGAGGTCTGCGGCATCGAGAGCCCCGGCCCGTGCTGCATGGTCGTCTTCGGCGCGTCCGGAGACCTCGCGCACCGTAAGCTTCTGCCGTCCATATACCGGCTGTTCGCCAGAGGCCACATGCCGGACGACTTCGCGGTCGTGGGCACGGCCATGGAGCCCTGGGACGACACGGACTACCGCGCGCGGATGCGGGACGCGGTAAAAGAGGCCGCGCCGGAGGACTACTCGGACGAAAAGTGGGCGCGCTTCGCACGTAACCTGTACTACGTCCAGGGCGAGTTCGCCGACGACGCATTTTATGCGCGCCTCAAGGCAAGGCTGCCGGGCATCGAGGCAGAACACGACACGCACGGCAACCGCATATATTACATGGCAATCCCGCCTACGGTATACGAGCAGGTCGTGAAGGGTCTCGGCGAGGCGGGCATGTCCTCGGAAGACGGCGGATATACGCGCATCGTGATAGAAAAACCGTTCGGCCGCGACCTGGAGTCCTCACACAGGCTTTCGGCCGCGCTCGGCGTCTCGTTCACCGAGTCGCAGATATACCGGATGGACCACTACCTCGCAAAGGAGAACGTCCAGAACATCCTGATGTTCCGGTTCGCCAACTCCATATTCGAGCCGGTCTGGAACAGGCAGTACGTGGACCACGTCCAGATTACCGTGTCCGAGACGCTCGGCGTCGAACACAGGGCAGGCTACTACGAGAAGGCCGGGGTCTTGCGCGACATGTTCCAGAGCCACCTGCTCCAGCTGCTCTCCCTCGTGGCGATGGAGCCGCCGTCCGCGTTCGAGGCGGACAGGGTGCGCGACGAAAAGACAAAGGTCTTCACGTCCATAAGGCCGATACCGGAGGGCAGGCTCGGACAGTACGTCGTCGTCGGCCAGTACGGCGCGGGCAAGATGTCCGGGAAGGCCGTGCCTGCCTACCGTGACGAGCCGGGCGTGGCGAAGGACTCCGACACGCCGACATACGCCGCGATGATGCTGTTCGTGGACAACTGGCGGTGGAGCGGGGTTCCGTTCTACCTGCGCTCCGGGAAGAGGATGCCGAGGCGCGCGGCCGAGATTGCGATACAGTTCAAGCCCGTCCCGCACATGATGTTCCGGGGCGTTCTGGAGGAGACTATCGAGCCGAACACTCTTGTGCTGCGAGTGCAGCCGGACGAGGGCATAGACCTCTACTTCCAGACCAAGACCCCGGACTCGAAGGTCTGCCTCTCCGAGGTCCTGATGGACTTCGCGTACGAGCGGACGGTCAGGCTCGACGCGTACGAGCGCGTCCTGATTGACTGCATGCTGGGCGACCAGATGCTGTTCGTCCGCGCGGACGGCGAGGAGAAGACCTGGGAAATCCTGACCCCGGTAATCGAGCGTCTGGAGTCCGTCGCCGGCACGACCGAACTGCCGTCATACCCCGCAGGCTCAGCCGGGCCCGCCGAGGCGGACGCCCTCCTCGCCCGCGAGGGACGAAGGTGGCGGGAGCTGTAGTTTTATTGCGTCATTCCCGCGAAGGCGGGAATCCAGGAAGTTGTAGCTGCCCGATTCATCGGGCGGTTCGGGTTTCATGTAGGGGCGGGCCTCCGTGCCCGCCCTCTTTCAAAACCTGGGCACCCGCGGAGGGGTGCCCCTACATAAGACCAAGAAGCGCCGACACGCAGGTAGGCCCATACAATTGGTGCGGGCGCAGTTAACTGCGCCCCTGCAAGGTTTATATACAGGCGGGTCCTTCGCATAGCCCAGAACGACACCATCGATGCATAACACAACTCGCATCCACGTCCTGCCCGACCTCGAGGCCGCAAGCCACCAGGCGGCGTTGACGTTCGTGGAACTCGCGCGCGAGCGCATCGGGAAATCCGGCCGGTTCACCGTCGCGCTCTCCGGAGGCACCACGCCGATGCGGCTTTACGCCCTGCTTGCGTCGGAGGAATACGCACGCCTCGTAGACTGGGAGTCCGTCCTGTTCTACTGGGCGGACGAGCGGTGCGTGCCGCCGGAGTCACAGGACTCCAACTTCGGGAACGCGTACCGCGCGATGCTCTCGAAGCTGCCGGTGCCTCATGCCGGCATCCACTGGATATTCGGAGAGGCAGTGCCTGACGAGGCCGCGCGGCTCTACGACGATGAACTGCGGCAAGGCTTCGGAGGCATGCCGGTCTTCGACCTCGTCCTGCTCGGAATGGGCGAAGACGGGCATACCGCGTCACTCTTCCCCGGCTCGGATGCGCTTGCTGAAACAGAGCGGTACGCGGTCTCGGTGGACAGGGAGCCGGGACGCGTGACCCTGACCCTGCCGGTGATCAACGCGGCGCGAAACGTGGTGTTCCTCGTCTCCGGCGCGGGCAAGGCAGACGTCGTGGCGCGCATCCTCGGCGGAGGTCCGGACAGGCAGGCCTATCCGGCAGGCCTCGTGCAGCCGGCCGACGGCAGGCTCGTCTGGCTCCTCGATACCGGCGCGGCGTCAAAAATAGAGGGCGACTGATGAGGGCCGCCGATTTTCTCATTCACCCAATGTATGCAAAGGAGGCGTATGGTGTTCAAGAGGTCCGCATCTGTGTTATTACTGGCAATCGCATCTTTCATGTTCATGTTTTCGGTCAGTTCTTCCGCCCGGGCGGAAGAAGGCGATGACCGGGTCCCGGGGGTCATCAAGGCGGGCCTTGCCGAGTACAAGGCCAACGGTGCCGAGGCCGCTGTTAAGGCATGGATCAAGGGCAGCGTTCTTGAGAACAATAAAGAGGCTCTGGGTCAGGCCAACATGTTCAACATGGTCGAAAGTATTTATGGCAAGTACCTGTCGTATCAGGTGATAACGGTCAAGGACGTCTCCAGATCATACAAACTGGTATTCCTTGAGATGGACTACGAACGCGGGCCGGCCTTCTTTAAGTTTATGACGTACAGGGCCGGGGACAATTGGATAGTGGACAGCTTTACGTTCAACACAGAGCTTAATAAGATACTTCCGGAATGTTTTATCTGCGAACTGCCGGATAAATAGGCCCGTACTCGTAACAACAGAGGGCGGCTGGAAACGGCCGCCCTCTATCAAATATTCCGTTATACTATTAATCCGGCGGTTAAATATCCGAACATCCTCTTCATTGCGCGGCCTCAAGGGGGCGCGGCCCCCTTGCACCCCCGGACAAGGGGGAAACGTTCCCCCTTGCATCCCCTCGATCCTGTTAGGATGGAAGCCAACTCATGGCGAGCTTCGCCCGCCGGATTTAAAACAACCTGGCCCCAACCTATGACTCCCCCTCTTAAGATAAGAGGGGGCCGGGGCGTTATGAAGTACCGGCGATGAACCCAAATATTCAGCCGCCGGTTTAATAACCTCTGTCTCCCAGTGCTCGACACGGGGCCCAGGAATCTCATAAAGTCCCTGGATTCCCGCTGGAGTTTACCCCGGCATTTTTAAGCCGGGGCGGGAATGACGGGCAAGAATGCTCGCCTACGGACTGTTATTCCATAGTTTTCTTCCGCCTCTTTACAAGCTTCGCCCCGGCGTATACCAGGACGCCGAAGACCACGAACCACGGTATCGCCCCCAGGACGAAGACTATCGCGTAGTGCAGCGAGTTAGCAAAGACCTCGATCGCATCGCCGAACGCGGTCTTTATCGGCTCCCATATCTTGCGGCCCGCCGGCATCGCGCGAGGCGGCTCCTTCAGCTCGACGTTTATCTCGACCGTCTGGGTCAGCGTGTCCCAGCTACGCCTCCTCGCCTCCATGGACTCTATGTCGCCTCTCACGCGGGTAAGCTCGCGCTCCACGGCAAGGACGTCCGAGAGGTTCGCGGTCTTTCTGTCCATCATCTCCTGGAGCCTCTTCTCGGACGCCTTCGCGTTGCCGAGCCTCGCCTCCAGGTCCACGTACTGGTCCGTTATGTCCTCACCGGACGACGACTCGCTGACGACCTCGCCCAGCCCGCGAAGCTCCGAGAGCACGGACGACACCCTGCCCGGCGGGACACGCATCCCGACGCTCGCGTGGAGGCTCCCGTCCGAGTCCTTGTACCTGTTCGTCCCGGTGGTGTAGCCCCCGGACTTCTCGGCGAGCGCGACCGCCTTCTTGAACGAGGCATCGAGGTCGCCGACCTCCACCGTCATGGCGTGGCTGACGATGACCTTCCGGCCCTCCGGGACGGACGCCAGTTCACCGGAAGCGTCGCGCTGCTTGTCGAGCGCCGCGGCGGCCGGGGCCACGGACTCCGGCGCTGGGCCGCTGTAGCTGTGCATATCCTTGGAATTGCCGCAGGCGGTCTCAATCTGTGAGAGTATCAACAGGCCGATGAAAAGCGGAAGGTACTTTCTGATGCGCGGGAAGTTCTTCACGGTAACCCCCTTGCTATGTGAAAGGAAGGGACGAAAGTCCCGCCTCTTTAGTAAAGAGGCGGCCCAGAAACTTTTGTGAGGTCTTCCGCGTGCTGGCCGGAGGCCGCATAATAGTTCTTGGGCCGCCTTCTTACAAGAAGGCGGGACTTTTCTCTTAAAGCTTTATCTCCGCCTCGGACACCAGGTGCGGGACATCTACCACGCCGTCCTTGGGTATCCTGAACTTCTCTATCGCCGGTCCGGGCACGAGGCGGTAGAAGAGCTTCGCGGTAGCCCTCGCCGCGCCGGCCGGAAGCTCGTATGTGATGAGCCTGTCCTCGCCGGCCGCGAGGCGGGTGTCCCTGGCGACGCCGTCCGCGTCCCAGGACGCGACGCCTAGCTTGTCGCCCGCCTTGAACACCCTCATCATCATCGCCTTGGGGTCGGCCGACGGGTCCTTGTCGAAGTTCGTGAACAGGAGCGCGCCGTCCGCGCCGAAGACCTCGACCTTGACGTACGCCACCCTCATCGGGTTCGTGGACGGGAAGAAGTGCGGGTTCGTGTTCTTGAGCGAGACTACCAGCCTGCCCACCTCCGCCCCGAGAGAAACCGCCGCCCCGCGCTTCAGCATCTCAGGGTTGTGGCCGCCGTGCATCCCGTGGAAGGCGTGAGACGGCTTGCCGGACGCGTCCCCGACCTGCGGCATGTGGCAGGTCAGGCAGTCGGAAATGCCCTCCTCCTCCATGCTGCACGTGACGCCACCCTTGCTGTTCACCTTCTTGCCGTGGCAGCCGAGGCACATCTTGTAGGAGGAGGCGAACTCGGAGAGCTCGACCTCGTGCGCCGCGTCCGGATTGTCCGCCGACCCCTTTATGGTGTCCGTGACGCGGTATGTGTGGAACTCCTCTCCCTCGACCAGGCCGTCGACCTTGTGGCAGAAGGAGCACGTCACACCCCCGGCGGCCGACGGGTCGGCATCGTCCGGCGCGGCGTCGCCCTTTGTCAGCGCCTCCAGGTTGGCGGCTGCCGGCGCGTGGCAGTTCGCGCAGTGGTAGTCGGCCTTACCCCCCTGTGCCTTTATGGCGCTCGTGTACGCCCCGTGCACGGCCGCGTGTACAGGGTCGCCCTGCCTCGACGACTTCGCGTGCATGGACGACGACCACTCGTTGTATATCTCCTCGTGACATTTCCCGCAGACGGACGGGTCCTCGAAACCCGAGAAGCCCTCTGGCAGCTGGTGGGCATGGGATACGGTTGCGGACAGGATGACGAGCGCGGCCGCGGCCGACAGCGCGGCGCGCGATACGGACCTGGACAGACCTTTCATGAGTTGACTTCCTCCTTGCGATGTTGTATCTGGGTTTGGCTTGCTTTGACGCTGGAAAACAGTTCGAAGCGCTCAGTGGGCGGACTCTTCTTCACCTTCATTTATATCGACCCTGTCTCCGGGTCCGGCAAGCTCCCGAAACTCCGGCATAAGCTCGGCCGCGAGGACGTAGTAGCTCCTCTGGTTCCGGAGAAACTTCTCCGACGTCTCGTCGTACACCTTGTCGAACAGCGTGGACTTGCAGGTCGGGCAGGTGATGACCGCGTGCCCCCGGTCGTCGTAGCAGAGGTACGACATCACGTGCGCGTTGCAGGTCTTGCACGGCGTTATTATGAGTTCCGGGCAGGCTTTCATGAGAATAATTTAGCATATCGGGGGCGTCGAATCAACCGGATAATCCTGTTTCAGTTCATTCATAGTAGGCAGAGACAATGTTTGCGCATTCTCAGTCATAAACATGAAACAACCTGGTGCTGGATGCAACCTGCATAAACACATTCCCAATAAATAGCCCGATGCTTAGTTTGCCCAAAGTACCGATTGGGATGAAGCTATTGGGCCGTACAGCGTAATACAAGAACAGGCTGATATTGCATAGCAGGTAGCCTTCCGAGCAGAACCCGGCCATTATCAGCCTGATGACCGCAATGCTGCCTACGGTATCGAGCGGAGGTCCTGTTTGCATAAAACCCGCCGTGAGTCCGAAGAAGAACAGAAACTCAAGGGTTTTCTGGAATGGGGAGATAGCTGTGTTTCTTACCATCAGAGACTCAGTAAAAGCTGAACCTGTCCAACGGTTAGTTCTTAGATTAATAATCCGTGAAATCACTTGGCGCAACGGAACCCGTCGTTGGGGTCCCTGCCGCCGGGGTCGCTCCTGTTGCGGTTGGCGGAACTCACGCCGCTTGGCGCGTTGTACCACGAGCCGCCCCGAAGCACCCGAAATGAACCATGCGTCGGCCCAGCGGGGTTGTTTGCCGGACTGCTCCCGTAATAACCACCACCATACCAGTCAGCGCACCACTCCCATACATTGCCGGACGTGTCGTAAAGACCGTAGCCGTTAGATGGGAAACTCCCCGCCGGGCCCATACCGCTCCACCTGTCCAGGCCGCCAGTGCCGTCATAGTTCGCATAATCGTGAGACTCGCTGTTGCCCCACCAGTACTTCGTATCCGTACCGCCTCTCGCAGCCTTCTCCCATTCCGCCTCCGTCGGCAGGCGCATACCTGCCCATTCGCTGTACGACTTCGCGTCATCCCAACTAACGCCAACGACAGGGTTGTCGTGGCCGTTCAAGTCAGGCTGTCCGGGCATGGTCCTGCCCGTTGCGTTGCAGAACTTCCGGTACTGCGCTACAGTAACCTCGTATTTGCCGATGTAATAACCGTCAAGATACACTTTGTGACGTGGGCGTTCATCGCTTTCGCCTTCGCCATCAGGGCTGCCCATCCAGAACTCGCCTGCCGGTATATACACAAGCTCGTAACCACCAGCAATGATTCCCTGAGCAGAAGGTGCTGCTTGTGTGGATTGGGGCGGGGTTTGTGGTTCTTCTTCTCTTTCATAACCTGGTGTGACTGTTACAAGTTTTCCATCTGGTGTGAATCCTTGCTTTCCATTGCCAGGAAAAACTAACTGCGTTTTCCCATCAACAGAATAACCAGTCGTACCATCACCTGGTCTAACATATACATTAGTCTTACTATCTGTATCAAGGCCGGTTTCAATGTCTCCGGCATGACTTGGCATGCACATCCCAAGTATTCCAAGCGTCACTATTAATGCGGCTGCTTTGTTGAAGTCGTGCATAGTGTATCCTGCGTTATGGGTGAGTTGTTTTGAGAGCTATTTTAGTTCTTCCAAGTAAGGATTTCGTCAACGCTTGATATGGCAAACTTTGCATATCAAATCCCTTGCCACCATATCCAGAATGGGCATTAACGAATAACGCCCTTACCATCTTATGTATGAAGACGGTAGGAAAGTATGCCCTTTGGGCATCCGGCGCGTATAATGCATATGGCATGAACCACAGGCCCATTTGCTGGGCGGCGCATCCTTCGCGCACGGACGGCTGGTAGTACACAATATCGAGCGGATAACCGCCCAAGGATGTCACAAGGTTCTTGATGGCCGCATGCTCGTCAAACTCGATCTCGAACAGCATACCGACTGGCGGTTTTCCAGTAAGTTTGTACGCATCATCATTGACAGCTTTCTGGAGCGCCTCAACAAGTTTTCTTGCAACACCTCTTCGTCTATACCTGGCGTCAACCACAATATAGCAAACGAAGCCTACACCTCTATCATCCAGGCTTGCGTTGGGAACATGACTTCCGTATATTACTCCCGCCAAGTCGTCGCCTTCCTCCGCGATAATCAGGTGCGGGCAGAAGCCATCGGGAATTAACAGCCTCTCTTCCTCGTTCCGTGTACCTCGCTCATAAACACTCAGGCGGTTCCGCAGGAAGTCCTCGGTCTCAACGAACTCCGGCGGAATGTTCTCGCTGATGAGGCGATAGGCCGCGCTGAATTCGGGAGAGTGACTGGTAAGTTCAATAAGTTCGAGCAGGCTTCTCCCCTTTAATGCGTTAATCTTTTTTCACCAGGCCGGTAAGTGACGCTATGGCCATTGATGAGAATAACCATCCCCACACAGTTTCAACCCATATGGCCACGCGAATTAACAGACCATTGGAGTTTCCAACGTCAGGTATCCAATGTGTTGTCTGGCATAAATCGACGACAGGTATCAACACGTCTAACGAATATATAAACGAGTTAAACGGCGAACAAAGATAACAACCCTCATGCTGTGATGTGTGCACGATGAATTGGCTTGCGAATCCCCAGGCATAGAGAGCCCACCCCAGCAATAGCATAACAGACAGATATATTATTGCATAATAAGTCTTATAGCCGTAGCCTATCGTATATTTCAGGAATATTTTCCAGAACCAACTGGCGGAGAACTTTTCCAGATATTTAAGCTGCGCATCTTGTTTCGCAATCAAGATCTCCTTTGCATCAGAATCGCGTCCCATTTCTCGGAATATTTTTGCAAGCTGTTCATAAGGCTGGGGGCGGAATGTGTCGTGAGGCTGTAACTTCAGCCACTCAAGAGGCTTGTTGGCTATGGACTGATAAGAGTCGTCTTTCATGCGCAAGAGTGCCCCTTTTCAAAGTTTGTTTTTGGATTTACCTTCAGAAAGATGATATTGGAAACCATCTATGTGAAGGTACCCCGGTTTTGGCCAACTTTGCAAATTGTAGCTTAACTGTCGGACCTTTGCGTGCGCCAATATCAGATGTCCTTCAATATTAACGTCTTGCATTGAGAGTGTCCCGTCTATATCTGCATTCTCTATTGTCATAGCAATCTTGCTCTTTGGGCCATTTGCCAAAGTTGCACTGGCAAAGTCTATTCTGTTCCCAACATCTGCACCATGAAGGCTGACTGTTCCAAAACATTTAGTTCGCTCAAAGAAAACATTGCCTTCGATTATTAACTCGTCAGCATAAAAAGCATTGC
Source organism: Nitrospirota bacterium (assembly GCA_016212105.1). Lineage (GTDB taxonomy): Bacteria > Nitrospirota > JACRHJ01 > JACRHJ01 > JACRHJ01 > JACRHJ01. The sequence goes on along the minus strand of JACRHJ010000048.1, from coordinate 6,241 downwards.
CGTTGGATTTTTCTGCGTTAACGCATTTAAAAACGGAGTCCCTGCAAATAAGATCTCCGCGCATTTCCTCCCCCAAGAGCCTGATTTCACCATTTGATACAACATTATCAAGAAATATATCGCCACCGTTGATATGACCGTCAAGGGTGAAGGCCCGCCCATCGTCACCTGTTGAATTAAATTCGGCCTTGGTACACACAAAGTCGCCGCCGAGATTGCCTCCTACAAAGCTAACCTCGCCGTATGCTTTAAGATAGTCGAGTCGAACGTCTACTTTTATGTCGCTTCCATCGGCGTTCAACACAAATCCTGACGGTTCCTTTATTCGCTTAATATGATCGTCCGGTGTTTGTGTATCCAATAATCTCTTTTCTTTGCGTTTTTTTAGGTTAAGCGCCTTATAATCAATTTCGCTGAGATCCTGACGGTCTTCCTTGCATTGGTTATTGGCTGATACAGTCTTATCTCCTACACCCAAGACAGAGCCCATGCACTCAAAATTGCCAGTTATATTGGCCCCTAACAACCTTACAGAACCTCGAACGTTAGCGTCATTGAGAATTACATCACCCTCGGTGTCTAAACCATCCGCCATGAAGTTGCATAAGCTGCTCCCATTAAAATATAGCGACTTAGTGCTGGCGCCGACGAGTATAACGTCGTGCAAGGAACAATAGAATATAGCCAACGGGCATAGAAGTTCGGCATAATCAAAGAAGAGGTCTTTATCAAATTTCGCACCGATTATCTGAACGCCACGGGCGTGAATGAGCTTTATTGCCTCCTCATCTGTGCACATCCAATACAACAATTCTGGTCGAATGGAATTGGCAGGGCTTTCGCCATCAGGAAGTTCAAGCGCGCCGCACTTTGATTTACCGAAACAAGCAACCACCCCTGCTTCTGAAGCACTAATAAGGGCCGTTTCTTCTTCGGTAATGTCCTCGAAGCTCATTTGTGCTAATTCAACAAGGCCGTTCATATTATTGATGTCCTCGATAGTAAAAAAGCCCATCCCTGTTTACAGAGATGGGCTTTGTCTTGCACCATGCCAGCTTTAGCCCACGTCTTGCAGAGGTACTAAGGTCGAGCTTGTAGAGCCGTCTTTCTAATTGCGAATTATAAAACATGAAAAACGGAATATCAATACAAATCTATGTGCGTTATGGTTAGAAAAAAAGGGCCGCCCGCCACGGGCGGCCCCCCGCAAGACAAGCCTATTTGAACTTCTTCGTCAGCATGACCGAGCCGTAATGGGCGGTGCTGTTCCTCTCCGCGAGTTCGTAGCTCCACATGTCCCTGAACTGGCTCACGCCGTATGCAAGCGTGGTGCCCCATCCCCTGTAAACCTCGTAGTCGGCCTTGACGTTAAGCCTGGTGTCCCTTATCTTCTGGTCGGACAGGGACGCGAGGATGTCCGGCGCGGCGGTCTCCGCGAAGAACGTGCCCCTGGTCCAAGCCTGCGTGAAGTCGGCAGCGAGGGACAGGGGTATGTTCTGGAAGCAATACGCGCCGAAGACGGTGTAGCCGTGGGAGGTGTCCCAGTAGGGCACTTCCTTGATGTTCGTCGTGGCGACGACTATCGTCTGCCTCGCCTTGAAGCGCATGTAATCGTAGTGCGTGCCGAGTGTGAGGCCGGGCACCGCATACCACGTAACGCCCAGCCCGGCGGTGTCCTTCTCCACGTCCCTGTTGAGGTCCAGCTCGGCGAGGGTCGCGGACGGGACGGAAAGCGCCGGGTTGTCGCCCCTGAATATCTTTGCGTCGGCGTTCAGGACCAGGCCGGGCGAAGGCGTCCAGGTGCCCCAGACGCGGCCCTCGTACGAGTTCTGGAAGTCTGTGACGAAGGACGGGTCTCCGTTGTACGTCGCGGTGAAGCTCGCGCGGAGCTTGGTGTGCTTCATCGGGGTGAGCGTCGCCGACAGCCTGCCGGTGTGGTTGATGGACGAGCCCCTGGCCGCGCTCAGTATGATGTCGTCGAGGGCGGTATCGTTCCAGCCCTTATAGTTCCTCCTGTCCACTGAGTCGAGCTTGTACTGGGCGAGCAGGAGGAGGTTCGCTGCCGGGTAGTAGTTCAGCGATACCTCGCCCCTGTCCCTCTTCGTGGACATCGAGTCGCGGAGGACCGCGGTGCCCGGGGCCACGGTCATGTTGGCCGTGACAAGTACGGTGTCGAGGTTCGTGACGTTCAGGTTCTGGCGCCCGTACTTGACGGCCGCGAATATGCTGTCGCTTATGCGGTACGTTACGTCTCCGTAATAGCGGTCGAAGTCCGCCCTCGTGCCGCTGTACTCGTTGTCCTTGCTGCCCCAGGCGACGGTCGCCGCGCCGGAGAGCGGCCAGGCCTGGTTGGAGTGGACGCTTATCACGTTCTCGTGGGTGATGACGTCCGGTATCGAGTTGTGGTCCCTGAGGATGAGCCCCGGCGGGACTATCGTGTGGGCCATGAGCCTGTCGGCCTGGTTGTCGAACCTCTTGACGGTGTGGTGGTAGTCCAGCTCGAACAGCCCCATGACGTTGCCGTTGACGCCCGCGGTCAGCTCCTGTGTGCGCCAGTCGATGTCCCTTGATACCGACTCCTTGTTGTTGCCGAACGAGTTGCTGTCGAAACGCTGCTGGACGGTGCCGTCCTTGTCGAACTGCCTGAGGTTGACGTATACGTGGTACGGCCTGCCGGGCGACTTGAGCGTCAGGGTCAGGTCGTTGTCGCGGATGGTGACACCGTAAAGCGCGTCCGGCTCCAGGTCGCCGGGTGCCTGGGTATTCAGGAACAGGTTGTGGTCCATGTTGTGGTACATGCCCATCGACCTGTAGTCGAGCATGATCATGTCCCTGAACTTGACGCCGAGGTCGGCGTCGTAGTCCTTTGAGTTCTCGATGCCGAAGTCGAGGTCGAGCATCCACGGAAGCGGGTAGTAGTGCAGGCTGAGCCCGCCCGCGACGCTGTCGTGCAGGTAGTCGTACTCGGCCGCGCGCATGGAGTCCGCCCCGCTGGTAAGCCCGGTGAACCTGGCGCCCAGTCCGAAGGTGACGTCGTCACGCAGGAGAAAGTGCTGGGCCGGCGGGTATGTCATGCCGGCCGTCTCGCCGGTGGAGCCCGAAACCATCTCGACATCGCTGCCGCTGTAGTCCGAGAGGGCGTAGAGCTCCTCTTCCTGCGTCATCATTTTGCCGGCGTCGTCGCCGGAAGCGCCGCTGGTGTCCGGGAAGGCGTTTCCGGGAAACACCAGCAACAGCAGTAACGTAACCATAAGCAGATGCCTTGCCATGTGTGCCTCCTTGTATTTGTGTCGAAACGCCTTATCTCAGGAACCGACCGTTGCCGGAGCCGATACCGTTCAGGTCGGAGCCGTGGATGCTGGAGTGGCAGTCGGTGCAGTTCGTGCCGAACCTCCTCGACGTGTCCTCGGTCGTCATGCTGTGGTTGCCGTGGCACTGGAGGCAGAGGTACGGCATGCGCTGCGCTAGCAGGTTGTCGTTGGCGCTCCCGTGCGCGAAGTGGCAGGCGGTGCAGTCCTCCATCACGTCCGAGTGTTCGAACACGAACGGGCCTTCCTTCTCGGCGTGGCAGCGGACGCAGGTCTCCTTGACCGTCTGCCTGAGGAGCATCGGGCCGGGGTTGGGCGAGCCGTGCGGGTTGTGGCAGTCGACGCAGGCCACCTTGCCCTCCGGGACGGCGTGGTGGGTCGGCAGCATGAACTGCGCCCTGACGTTCTGGTGGCAGTTGTAGCACATCTTGTCCATGTCCGCGCGCGAGGGCTTGAGGTTGTCGCCGTGGTGCATGTTGTGGCAATCCAGGCAGGAGACGCCGTTAAGGTTGTGGGCGCCGGCGTTCCAGTTGTGCAGGTTGAACGTCGCGTTGCCGCTGTGGCACTTGATGCAGACCATCGACTGCGCCGGCTTGGGCAGCTCGCTTATGTTGATGAACGTCTTGTAGTTGCAGGCCATCCGGCCCTTCTCCTCGTGCAGGTCCTTCACGGCCAGGTCGCCCGCGCCGTGGCAGTCCTCGCAGTTGACCACGGCACCTTCCTGTGCCGCATGCGTGTCGTTCATGTGGCAGTTCCAGCAGGTCTTGTTGCCGACAAGCTCGGCCCCCGCCCTGCCCGCGACCATGGCCTTGTAGTCCTCGTGGGACCCGGACGTGCCCGCCCAGCCAAGGGCCGCGTACAGCAGGACGGCTGCCGCGCCGATGGCCGTCAAGGTGTTTCTCATGCCCATTTTTGCCTCCTTAATGTTGTATGAGTGACTTCTGCTCAGTTTGATAAACAATTGCGTGCATTTAAAAAAATACCAGAAGAATCCTGATACGTCAATATTTAACCAGCCTTTTGTTTCGCCGGACACAAAAAAACGGGCCCCATGACTGGCGGCCCGCTATGCGCGAACTTCGCATTGCCTGCTGTCAGAACATGTAGCTCAGCATGATGGCCCCGACGTGCGCGTCGTAGTCCGAGTACTGCGCATCCATAAGCAGTACCCTCTGCGTGTCGTTCACGATTATCCCGTCCTGGACAACCTGGGGTATCTGGTTGGCCATGCCGTTCCACGCGAAGTCGCTGACACGGAAACTCTCGAATGTGTACTTGAAGTTCAGGGCGAACCGTTTCAGGAAACGGTACGTGAGTTCAGCCCTCACCTCCTGGGCGGTCGTCTCGGTGTCCTCGAAGGGCAGCGCCTGGGAGCTGTTTATGCTGACCAGGGTCGTGCGCGGCCCAGGGTTGAACGTGTTTATTTTCCCGGTGCCCCGGCTGTAGTTGTAATAAGTCCCGAAATCCAGCTTATCCGGTATGGCGGTGCCGTTAACCCCGACGCCGAAGTTGTCCACCGTGTCTATCAGGTTGGAGTAGAATAGGTTGTTGTCGGTGTAGTTGGCGCCGTCGGTCGTGACGCCGGCGACCGCGCCGGTCTTCGAGCCGCCGAACGTCCTGAAGCGTGAGTCCTCGTGCGAGTAGTTTGCCATAAACGTAAGGAAATCCGTCGGGGAATACGTGACGTCCGCGCCGGCCTCCCAGGTATAGGCCCTGTCGAGGCCGAGCTTGTCGGTGTTATAGTTGTCGTGCATGTAAGACCCCTCGGCGGAGAGGTCCAGGCTGTCCGTCGGGCTGACGGTGAACCTGGCCTCGACCGCGTGCCTGCTCCTGTCGGACTGGTCGAACATCCTCGCGCCCTGGGCTTCCAGGCTGACGCCGGTCGTGGTGGCGTTGTACCCGTCCCCGTCCCGGTTGGAGTAATGGTAGTCGGCCATCACCTTCATCCAAGCGAGCGGTTTGACGGTGAACCCGCCGCCGACCTTGTGCTCGTCGGTGTGGTCGACGTTCCTCTCCCACCTCCTCCAGCGCTCCCAGCCGTAGTCGGCCCTCGCGGAAACGTTGTCCGAAACCTCGTAGTCGGCCTCGACGTCCCCGTTCTGCCTGAGGTAGCTCGCCACCGCGGGCCCGTGTATCGGGTCGCTGTTCCAGCGCTCCTCTATCAGCTCGGCGTAACCCGGCAGCTCGATGCGGGGGGTCTTGTTGTCGTAGTAGTAGCTCCTGTACCTGGCCGTGAGGTTCAGGGGGTCAGCCGGCCTCATGGTTATCAGGTAGTTCTGAGTCACGTTGAGGACGTAGCCGTCGAGGTTCTGCCGGGGCAGGAGCGCAGGGTCGGCGGCGTTCGTCCCGCCTGGCACAGTGGTGACGACGGCGGAATTTGTCGAGAAGGGCAGGAAAGGGTCGTCCTGCCAGGTCCCGCCCGCGGATACCGTGCCGGTCAGCCGCGCGTTGAGGAAGGGCATGTCCCAGCCTCCGGAAAGCGTCCCGGTATGCGAACGGCTGTCCGGGGCGAGGTCCTGCGCAAGGGTCTTCGTCCCTATGCCCCTGAATGCCGCACCGACTATCTTCTCGTCCCTGTTCGTGTCGGTGAACGGGTTGTCGAATGTGAGCGTGCTGACGTTGTTCGAGAACTGCTGGAAGCTGTACGCGAGCGAGGCGTTCCAGTCGTCCCTTATGAGGTCGAGCCCGGCGGTGACCATGTCCGTGTCGTAGTCCACCACTTCCGGCACCTCGATGACCACCACCCTCCAGCGCTCGCCGCCTTCGCCAGACGTAGTGGGCAGCGCGCCCGCGTTGAACGTCGCCCTCTGGTACACGCCGGTGCTGGATAGTTTCGTGCCCTCCTTGTAGTCGTGGGTGTAGTTGACCCGGAGGTTCAGGCCGGGGGCCAGCTTCTGGAGGTAGTCCAGCGTGCCCCTCTCCCTGTCCACCCT
>JACRHJ010000047.1 GCA_016212105.1 Nitrospirota bacterium | reverse complement strand
AGCCAAGAGGACATCGTGAAGAAAACCCGGTCGTTCATGAAAACACTGCAAACAAGACCACTGCACGTCAGCAGGTACTTCAAGCACGAGAAAGTAAATTACGCGGCGTGATTGCCCTGTTTAACCACCGGGTTAATAATACGGCTAATAAGCAGGTCAAGCAGACAATTCAAGATAAAGCCGCTGGATTCCCGCTTTCGCGGGAATGACGTGTGCATGTTCGTCGCCCCGTGCTTGACACGGGGTCCAGGAAGTTTGCCTATTTTGTTACTGGAAATAAAATGCTGGTGGTGGCGGTTGCGGGGCGGGTTCTTCAGGCCTTGTCGAGTATCTCCTTGCAGCGCTTTGCTATGACCTTCGACTCTTCGGCGCCTATGAAGAGGTTCGCCATCTTCTCGACGCGGGTGCATGCTGCCGTGAGGGCGGCCTTGTCCGTGCCCGCCTCGTCGAAGGTCTTGTCCATGCGGGTGAGGAATATCTGGCTCGCCACGTCGCCGAGTATCTGGCGGATTGCGAGCTTCAGCTCATCGGCTGTGACAGCCATGTCAGCCTCCTTGTCACAGGCCCAGGTCCTCGACGACCCTGTAGAAGAGGTTGATGACGATGACGACGAATACGGCCCCGGCGAGGAATATCACACCGACAAGGATGTCCCTGACTTCCTGCGGGAGCATCGGGAAGAACGGCGTGGCGAGGTAGCCCACGGTAAACAGCACTATCAGCAGGGTCAGAAAATTCCAGGTGGACTTTACGACGCCGCCGGGCACCTTCTTCCGGAGGACGTTGACCCTGTAGAGCGCGTATAGCATGACTATTATCGCGGATATGCTGAGGACCAGGAACAGGTTTTCCATTTACCCCGCCTCCAGTGTTATTGTGGCTGGAAATAATATGATAAGTATGCTTATAAAATAGCAGAGGAAGTGGGCAGTTGTCAATAAAAAGAAAGGGGCGCGGTCGCCCGCGCCCCTTGAGAAATCATACTACCAGGTCTTCCCCTCCTCGGGGTCTATCTGGTCGGCCGGGTGCGCCTCGTTGTGAAGCTTTACGACGGCCCTCCACTGGTCGTCGACGTACTCCTGGAACTTGGCGAGCATCCACTCGTTGCCCGGCTTGAAGAGGTGCTTGAACCTGCCCTGCGGCTTGAGCCACTCGACGATGGGCCTGCGGTTCTTCTTGGGGGCGTAGTTGACCGTGGTCACGCCGTATTCGACCTCGTAAAGCGGCCAGAAGCAGGTGTTTACCGCGAGCTTGGAGAGCATGATGGCGTCGTTGGTCTGAGTCCTCCAGCCACGGTTGCACGGGGCTATGACGTTCATGAACTTCGCGCCCTCGAGCGACATCGCCTTCCTGGTCTTCTCCATCAGGTCCTTCCAGTTGTGCGGCGAGGCCTGCGCGGCGTAGGGTATGTTGTGCGCGACGCAGATCTTGGTCAGGTCCTTCCTGTTCTGCTGCTTGCCGGGAATGGCCTTGCCCGCCGGGCTGGTCGTGGTGTCGGCGCCGAACGGCGTCGAGCTTGAGCGCTGGATGCCGGTGTTCATGTACGCGCCGTTGTCGTAGCAGACGTACATGAAGTTATGGCCGCGCTCAAGAGCGCCGGAGAGCGACTGGAGACCGATGTCGTAGGTGCCGCCGTCTCCGCCGAACGCGATGAATTTTATGTCCTTGTCGACCGGCAGCTTCTTCTGCTGCTTGAGCGAGCGGTACATCGACTCTACGCCAGCAATGGTCGCGGCGGCGTTCTCGAAGGCGCTGTGTATCCAGGGCATCTTCCAGGCGGTGTACGGATATATAGTCGTCGCGACCTCGAGGCAGCCGGTCGCGTTGGCAATGACGACCGGCTCGTCGATGGCGAGGAGCATCTGGCGGACGACTATCGGCGCGCCGCAGCCCGCGCACATCCTGTGCCCGCCTGTGAGCCTGTCTTCCTTCTCCGAAAGTTCCTTGAGTTTTATGACAGCCATGTTAGTCTCCTAATCTCTGACGGTTATGTATTCGTAAAGTTTGGCGGCCTTGCCGGACTCGGCGAGCTTGACGAGTTCGCGGTAGACCTTGCGCACGTCCTCGAGGCCCAGGTCGCGGCCGCCGAGCCCGTATATCTTGTTTATCATGAGCGGCCTGGCGGGCAGGTCGTACAGCGCGCTCCTGACCTCGGTGAACAGCGGTCCGCCCGCGCCGCCGAAGCTGTCCGCGCGGTCCATCACGCAGACGGCGGTGCAGTTCTTCAGCGCGTTTGCGACTTCGAGGTACGGGAACGGCCTGAACAGCCTCGGCTTGAGGAGGCCGGCCTTTATGCCCTGCTTGCGAAGCTCGTCCACGACGACCTTCGCGGTGCCGGCGGCGGAGTTAAGCACCACGAGCGCGATGTCCGCGTCCTTCAGCTTGTACTCCTCGAACAGTCCGTAGGTGCGGCCGGAGAACTTGCCGTACTCCTTGCCGACGTCGATGACGACCTTCTTCGCCTTCTTCATCGCCTCGTGCTGCTGACGCTTGGACTCGATGTAGTAGTCCTGGAGGTGAAGCGCTCCCATAGTGACGGGGTTGTTTATGTCGAGCAGCGTCGGGACGTTGGACTTGTACGGGCCGATGAAATCCTTGACCTGCTTGTCGTCCAAAAGCTCGATGTTCTCTATCGAGTGCGAGATGATGAAACCGTCCATGCAGGACATCACGGGCAGCCGCACGTCGAAGTGCTCGCCGATACGCGGGGCCATTATCGTGTTGTCGTAGGCCTCCTGCGCGTTCTCGGCGTAGAGCTGTATCCAGCCGGAGTCGCGCGCGCCCATCGAGTCGGAGTGGTCGCCGTGTATGTTGATAGGCGCGGAGAGCGCCCTGTTCACGCAGGACAGTATTATCGGGAGCCTGTTGCCCGAGGCGATGTACAGCATCTCCCACATCAGCGCGAGGCCGTTCGCGGACGTCGCGTTCATGACGCGCCCGCCGGCCGCGCACGCGCCTATGCACGCGCTCATCGCCGAGTGCTCGGACTCGACCGTTACCAGCACCGTGTCCACAATGCCGTCCGCGACGAAGTTCGAGAACTGCTGGACTATCTCGGTCGAGGGCGTGATGGGGTACGCGGCGCATACGTCGGGGTTGATCTGGCGCATGGCGTTGGCCACGGCCACGTTACCCGTCATTGCAACCTTTTTCGGCATCTTTAATTCTCCTTGTATTGGTATCGCTGCCGCAGTTGTGTATCATTTCGTAGGGGAGGGGCTCTGCCCCCTCCCGTATCTTCGTGTCACGCCGGGAGCGCGCGGAGGCGCTCCCCTACGTTTAGATGCATCGGCGCGACGTTTTTATTCCTTGCCCGCTTTTGCCTTTTCGGCTGCCTTGTCAGCGGCCATCTTGCCGGCTATGGCCCTGGCCTTCTCCAGCGCGTCCGAGGCGGCGCCCTCGGCCTCGGTCAGCATGACTATCGCCTTGACCTTGGACGGGCATTCGAGCGCGCATATGCCGCAGCCCTTGCAGTGCTGGTAGTCGAACTCTGAGCGCTTGCCGTCCTTGACGGTGACGGAGGTGTCCGGGCAGAATATCCAGCAGAACATGCACTGTATGCAGTTCTCCTCGATCCATATCGGCCTGTCGCTCCTCCATGCGCCGGTGTTGTACTTGTCGGCGTTACCGGCCTCGAGTATCATCCCACCCGTCGGCAGGTCTTTCCATCCCTTTGGCTTGCTCATTCCGCTTTTACCTCCTCGTATGCCTTGGTAGCCGCGCTCAGGTTGTTGTTTATTATGGCCTCCGAGAACTTCTTGCCGAAGCTCGCCTTTATGTCCTTCAGCAGGGTTTCGAGCTTTATGACGCCGGTCGCCTTTACCACCGCGCCGAGCATCGGCGTGTTCGGCATGACGCGCCCGATGGTCGCTATGCTTATGCCGTTCGCGTCCACGCTGAAGACCTTCTGCGTCTTCTTGAGTTTCATCTTCGCGCGCAGCTCCTTGGGGGAGGCGGACGTGTTGATGATGAAGACGGCGTCCGGCGTCGTGCCGTCGGTAACGTCCACCGTGTCGAGGAGCGTCGGGTCCACGACCGCCACGACAGCCGGGTTCGTAACCTGGCAGTGCAGGGTCATCGGCTTGACGCTGACCCTGTTGTAGGCCCTCAGTGGAGCGCCCATCCTCTCCGGACCGTACTCCGGGAAGGCCTGGACGTTCTTGCCCTCGGCCATCGCGGCCTCGGCCAGGACCTTGGCCGCCGTGACGGTACCCTGCCCGCCCCGGCCGTGCCACCTGATTTCCAGTATCTCGGCCATTTACATACCTCCTGTTGTTGAAAAAAACACGTGCGACGTGTTCGTGGAAGCAAACCTTAGCGGAGGCCCCTCACCCCCAACCCCCTCTCCCGCGAGGGGGGAGGAGGAAGAAGGGAGGGAACATTTTTCTGTCATTCTGAGGCGAAGCCGAAGAATCCGCCTGTATCAGATTATTACAGGGTGGGCTATGCCCACCGAACCTTATGTCGTCATTCCCGCCCATTCGTCTTCGCTCAGGGCAGGCTCCAGCGGGAACCCAGGGTTGTTTTTATGGGGCCGACACGTGTGTCGGCCCTTGTTTGTTTGTCATTGCGAGCTAAGCGCGGCAATCTCAGATTTTAAAGGCTGAGATTGCCACGTCGCCTTCGGCTCCTCGCAATGACAAAAAGGAACGGTGGGCAGTGCCCACCCGACAATTACATCTATACGCTCATCATGGTTTCAAGGTATTTGTTATACCTATGTTTCTCTAAGTCCTTGTCAAACTTGAGAGTTACCTGTTCTTTAACCGTTTTATGGTTTTCCGTGATAATTAGGTCAAATGTTAATAGCTGCTCATTGTAATCCAAATTTAACTCTTGAGAGAAATTATAATAATAGCTTTTCTTCCCCTTGAATGTTCCACTTTCTATGATAGATGTTTCTATTCTAGCGGTTTTGATGTCGAACGAGATGCTCTTTTTTTCCCTCAAGTCTTGTAATCTTACATTGTCAATCGTTACTTCTTCCTGAGAATGAATATACTTGGGTTCAACCCAAAAACTTAATTTATATGGTGAAGAACCTACATAGCCCCAATCAATTTCATGATAGTAGGAGTCTATATGTCCACCCGCTGAACCCCATTCATACTTTATTTCAGGCCAATTATAAGCATAATCTGTAACAGTCCAGAAACGCCCATAGAAAAGAAATAAAACAAGACTGGCAAATGAAAGAAACAAGAAAACGAATGCCTTGATAAGGCCTTTCATGCTTATACGGAGAGCGAATAATCGCATGTAATAATGCCTTCTTGAAATATAATTGCTATACTTCCCGCCGCCCCTCCAGCGACTTTATCAGCGTCCCGGAGTCGGCGTATTCGAGCGCCCCGCCCATAGGCATGCCGTAGGCGATGCGCGTGACCTTTACCTTGTACGGCTTCAGCGCGCCGGTGATATAAAGCGCGGTGGCCTCGCCCCGGAGGTTCGGGTTGGTAGCGAGGATTACCTCCTCGACCCCGCCCCGCTTCACCCGCTCGACGAGTTTGCCGGCCGTCGTGTCGTCCGGGCCGATGCCGTCTATCGGCGAGATCGCGCCCATCAGGACGTGGTACAGACCCTTGTACTCGCGCGTCGCCTCGACCGCCATCAGGTCGGAGATCTCCTCTACGACCAGTATGCGTGTGGTGTCACGCCTCGTGTCGGAGCAGACGCCGCAAAGCTCTTCTTCGGTGATGTTGCTGCACTCGCGGCAGGGACGCGCCTTCTCCTTCAGGTCTATGAGCGCGGCCGCGAGAGACCTGGCCTCGTCGCCGCCGGACTTCAGAATATACAGCGCAAGACGCTGGGCGGTCTTCCTGCCTATGCCCGGCAGCTTCGCAAACTCCCCGACCAGTCTTTCCAGCGTCTCGGACATCTGTTACACCTTGGGGGCTTTGCCCCCAAACCCCCACGGAGTCACGGACCCCTGGACCCATTTGAGTTTAACTTCAACGGATAATACGAGGGGGTAAGCACCCCCTCGCGTTATCCGCGGGGCTTTAAGGCAGAAGGGGTATGGGGCGGAGCCCCATGGTTTAAAAGAGGTTCCCGAGTCCACCGAGCCCGCCCATGCCGGGGAGCCCCAGGCCGGACGTGACCTTGCCCATCTCGTCCGACATCATGTCCTGTGCCTTCTTGAGCGCCTCGTTTGTCGCGGCGACGATTAGGTCCTGGAGCATGTCGATGTCGGAGGGGTCAACGACCTCTTTCTCTATCTTCATGGACAGGATTTCCATCTTCCCGTTGGCGGTGACCGTGACCATGCCGCCGCCCGCGGTGGCGGTGACCTGCTTGAGCGCGGCCTCCTCCTGGATTTTGGCCATCTTGTCCTGCATCATCTGGGCCTGCTTCATAATGTTGCCGAGCATCTTCTTGGACATGCTATCCTCGCTATATTATGGTTCTATCTTGATGCATTTTGTAGGGGCCGTACCAAGCGAAGCGCGTGTCGGCCCTTTGTTTTGCTCGTCATTGCGAGCGAAGCGTGGCAACCTCGGTTCTTAAAGGCTGAGATTGCCGCGTCGCCTTCGGCTCCTCGCAATGACAGGCAGGGCAGGCACAGGGACCTGTCCCTACACAAAAGCAACCCCTGGATTCCCGCCGGAGCCTGCCCTGAGCGAAGTCGAACGGGCGGGAATGACAGACATTGGATACAGGCGGATTCTTCGCTTCGCTCAGAATGACACCATTATTCCCCCTCTCCTCGCGGGAGAGGGGGTTGGGGGTGAGGGGTCTCCGCCTACGTCCCCGCCTTCTCATCAACGACGTCCACGACCTCGCCGCCGAAGAGGTCGAGGGCGGACTTGACGAACGGGTGCTCCACGGCCTCCGACTTCATCTTGTCCTTGCGGGTGACCTCGCGCTCCTGTTTTACCTCGGCGAGGGTCTTCTTCTTCACGCCGGAGCCCGCGCCGCGCGTAACCTTTAATGTAAAGCCCGGCCCCTTTATCGCTTCGAGCGCCTGGTTTATCAGCGCGACCTCGTCGTCTTTTATCTCAAGCACGCCCTGGTTGACGACGACGAGCTGGCTGCCGTCCACCTTCTCCGGAGCGGCGGTCATCATCTTCGCGGCGAGCGGGGCCTTGCCCATCGCCTTAATGCCTGCTCGCGCCTGGTCCCACAGCTCGGTCGCCTCGGAGTCGCCCGCTGCGACCGACGGGGCGGGGCTGTCGTAGTAGGCGGAGTCGTCGGCCGTCGGCAGCGGCTCCCGGACGGACCTGCGCGGCGCGGACGGTTGTGGGCCTTCTGTCGCATGGGCAGCCTGCCCGAAGCCCGTACCCGGCGCCCGTGTCTCCCGCACGGCGGTGGATGCGCAGCCCCCGTCTTTCAGACGGCTGACGCTCGCGAGGACGTCCTCAATGGAGCTTATGGGCCGGGACGCGGCCTTAATCAGGGCAAGCTCTACCGAGATCTTAGGGTGCGCCGACCACTTCATCTCCTCGGAGAGCCGGGCGAGTATGTTCATCACCCGCATGACCTCTTCGGCGGTGATGCCCTTCGCTATCGCCTTAATCTCGTCTATCTCGGACGTGGGAAGCTCAAGCGTTTTCTCCGGCGCCTTTACAACCTTGGTCACGAGTATGTCACGGAAGAACTCAAGCAGCGCGGTCGAGAAACGCCTGAGGTCGTGGCCCTTGTCCACCAGGCCCGCGACGACCTCCACCGCCTCCGCGGGGTCCTGGGTCGTGACCGCCTTCGCCGCGCCCTTTACCGCCTCGCGCCCGACGAGGCCGAGAATGTCGTCTATGTCCGCCTCGCTGACGCCCTCCTCGCCCCGGAACGAGACGACCTGGTCGAGCAGGCTGAGCGAGTCCCTGACGGAACCCTCCGCGAGCGTGGCAAGCCTCGCCAATGCCGCATCCTCGACCTTCAGCCCTTCGAGGTCGCACAGGCCCTTCAGGTGCGCCTGGAGCTGCGCCTTGGGCACGCGCCGGAAGTCGTAGTGCTGGCAGCGGGACAGTATCGTAGCCGGGACCTTGTGCGGGTCCGTCGTGGCGAATATGAAGACCACGTGCTCCGGCGGCTCTTCGAGCGTCTTTAAGAGCGCGTTGAAGGCCGAGGTCGAGAGCATGTGCACTTCGTCTATTATGTAGACCTTGTGCCGTCCCCGGGACGGGGCGTATTTGACGTTCTCGCGGAGTTCCCGGACGTTGTCCACGCCGGTGTTCGACGCGCCGTCTATCTCCATCACGTCCACGGATACGCCGCGCGTAATCTCGGTGCACGAGTCGCATACGCCGCACGGCTCCGGGGTCGGGCCCTGGACGCAGTTGAGCGCCTTGGCCAGAATCCTCGCCGTGGTGGTCTTGCCGACGCCTCGTGTGCCTGAGAAAAGGAATGCATGCGCGACCCTGCCCATGCTGAGCGCATTGACGAGGCTCTGGGTTACATGCCTCTGGCCGACGACATCCTCGAACTTCTGGGGGCGCCATTTCCTGGCCAGGACGGTGTAGCTCATCTGTGGCTCCGAAAGACAATAGGGGGCAAGGACGGTCGTGTAAGGTTCCCGCGGGGATAGTCTATGAGCGTCAATGAACGGTGGCCGGCAAGGGCCGCCCGGCCCGCTTCAGACTTTTGTTTGCAGGCGCCGGAAGCCCGATTGAAAACGGACGGCGCCCGCCTGCGGCGCTTCAGACATCTTAAGGACCGGCGAACCAGGCTGGTCCGCGGCGCCCGAGAAGCTCCGCTTAACGCTGCTTCCTTCCGGACCTGACGTGGTTCACGGTTTCCCGCCGCGCGGAACCCGGCTCGACGGCCCATAGGATGTCTGAATGCAGGGGATAAGCGGTCAGGGACAGGAGACTGACAAACTCAAAAAAGCCTGTACAGCCGCCGGTCCCTGACTGCTGACCCCTGGAAAATCTGGCGGAGAGGGTGGGAGTCGAACCCACGGTACACTTTTGGCATACACGCGATTTCCAGTCGCGCACCTTCGGCCACTCGGTCACCTCTCCGCAGCCGTAGAAACGTGGTTCGTGCTCGTGGTTCGTGTTCGTGAAAACCATAACACCGGAAAGTTGATCAGGTGTAAATGGCTTCTTCTTCACGAACACGTATAACGAACACGAAACACGGCCTTTTTCTCTGGCGGAGAGAGAGGGAGTCGAACCCCCGGTGAGGTCACCCCCACAGTTGATTTCGAGTCAACCGCCTTCGACCACTCGGCCATCTCTCCGCGAAGAACCTTTTTTATAATATAATTGCGGGGTAAAGTCAACAGCTAATTGGTGTTGGGGGTTGTAATTGTGAATAGAGAGGTAAAATAGGGGAGGAAGACGCTACCTGCCCCCCATTAGTTGGAGACCCCTCACCCCCAACCCCCCTTCGGCTTCGCTCAGGGCAGGCTCTCTCCCGCGAGGAGAGGGGGGGGAAGATAAACCAACCCTTCCCTCTTATCCCCTCCCTGTGAAGGGAGGGGAAGATTCGAGCAGGAATAATATAAAGGGCTTCAACGAATCTCCCCTCTCCCTGCAATGGGAGAGAGCCCTGCCCTGAGCGAAGCCGAAGGGGGCCGGGGGTGATGGTGTCTGATGCGGTTTGCGCAATCCTTCATAACGCCCCCCTGCCCCCCTCTTATCTTAAGAGGGGGGATAATGGTTGAAGCAGTCAATAAAAAAACGGCTTCGACGAATCTCCTGCCCCCTGCACAGGGGGAGGGCTGGGGTGGGGGTGGGTTTATCCGGCTAATCCTGCAGCTTCTTGATAATGACGAGATATTTTCTGTGCAGCCATACTGTGCTAATCAATAAAATCAACATCAGCACAAGACTGAAGAGTATGTCTAACCCGCGTTCGATTAGTAGGTGTTCTATTGTATTATTCGGAGGCGGCATCGTTATAAGCATTGCGATCATGAAGATACTGCCCGCAGCTGCAATCACAATAAGAGCTATGTAAAGCCACAATGTTTTCCCGAAGAATGTCTTATATGATTTCTCGATATACTTCTTCTCTTTCTCCGTCAACTCCTGCGCCATAACAGCCTCCTGTTATATACAGATTATTCAGCCACCGGAAACCTGCCCCTCACCGCCCCCACGAACGCCGCGTCCGCCTATGCTGAAACCATCTCAAACGGCAAGCGAGGTCTCAACTGGTCGGCCGGAAGGGTGTTTACAGCTCGGGCAGCCCGCCCTGCCTGGCCGCACCGGCCTTGACGCCTTCAAGGAACCTCGACCGAAGCATATCCCCCGTCAGCGCGCGCTTGACGGGCGGGAGTTTCAGGAACCCTCCCACAAACCCGCGCAGGAACCTGTGCGTGAGACGGCCCGGGTCGTCGAACATCATGTTCTGGAGCGTGCCCTTCTCCAGGCACTGGAGTATCACGCGCTCGAACGTGTCCTCCGGGAGTATGGGCTTCTTCTCACCCCGGCCAAGCTTTAATGCCCCCGTTTTGCAGTTCAACCCGCACACGCCGCAGCCGAGGCACACGGACGCATCCGGTGCGGGCCGCATCTTCCTGGGCTTCTGAGGGTCCCCAGCCGGGTGCATCTTCATCGCCCCGACCGGGCAGGCCTTCGCGCACTGCCCGCAGCCCTTGCAGACAGCCGGTTCTATATCCGGGACGAAGCCGGACGTGACGACGATGTTGCCGTATCCGTGTCGGCTCACGCCCAGCAGCACGTTGCAGCAGCAGCCGCAGCAGTGGCATATGTACGCGACGCCGTTTCTGACGTTGTCCGCGTTAAGCACCAGGCCAAGCTCCTTCGACCGGGCGAGGTTCTCAAACGCCTCGGTCTTCGATACCTCCTTTGCGAGTCCGTGTCGTATCAGGTAGTCCGCCGCGAACCCGAAGGAAGAGCATGTGTCGAGCGGGACGTCACAGGTCTTCTCGCCGGCGTGGAGCTTCTCGTGGCGGCAGGAGCAGGTGCCTATTGAGAACTTCCTCGACCCCTCGATAATCGACCGCGCACGCTCGTAGTCCAGGACCTCGACGTGCGGCTCGTCCTTTATCACGGACTCGTAGGGCAGGGCGCGCATCATCGCGATGCGGCCCTCCGCAAAGTTTGTCCTGCCGAAATCCCCGAACATGTACTCGCGGAACAGACCCGCGAGCTTTTTATGGTCCACCCCGCCCGCGCGCATCATTGTGAACTCGAAGATGCCAATTACCATCGGCGAGGGCATATAGACGTACTCGCCGCCGATGAAGAGGTCGAGGACGAGGCCCTTGTCGGCGAGGCCTTCGAGGGTGTTCCGGAGCCGCGCCTCGGGTATGCCGGTGACGCGCCCAATCCTGCCGAGGTTCGCCATCGCGTACGGCATCTTCACCACGACCTCGGCCTCCTCCGGCGAGTACAGCTCCGCGAGGATTTTGTGGAACGTCTCGTCCCACGGCGCACGCACGGACAGGCCGTCGATCTTATCGCCGAGTTTTTTGTAGATGTGGCCCATTGAAAAACCCCGTGGGACGTGTTCGTGGTTCGTGTTCGTGAAGGATTTTATGTAGGGTCCGACCCGCGTGTCGGCCCTTTGCATTCTCGGCGCGCCGAGGGCGTCGCGCCCTACAAAAACCAGGGCGGGCACGGAGACCCGCCCCTACATGAAGAAACTACAACTTCCTGGATTCCCGCCTTCGCGGGAATGACGGCAATTTCAAATCCCCCTCAATCCCCCTTTGTCAAAAGGGGAGGCTGAAATCTTCGTCCCCACTTTGGAAAAGGGGGGACTACAGGGGGGATTTGCCTTCTCTTTTCCCTTGTATTCGCCCTAATTAAGTCCTATAATATATTATCGTCAGGTCGTTGTAAACAGTTCTCCACATGGGGGCGAAGGGTTTCGACGGGAATATCTTGGCGCAGGCTGCATACCGAGGTCCAAACGCTCGTTAAACGTTCGGAAAACAAACATACTCGCCAACAACAACGAGTACGCTTTAGCAGCTTAGGCTGCTAACGCCCTTCCGGCTTTTGGTTCGCGGAGGCCGGGCAAGGGTGTCATAATCGCGGGCTTTTCCCCTCCCTCCCTTCCGCGAGGGCGGGGTGAGACCTTGGCGGAACCGCTTCCAGTTCGGAGCCTGCCGAAGGGCGCCGGTGGAGGTTAAACGTACTTCGGCTATGTATGTAGACGCTTGCAGTCTGGAGTTTTCGGACGCGGGTTCGATTCCCGCCGCCTCCACCAAATTATCATGCAGGCTCGGCCACGGCTGCGACTGCCTGGTCCCTACCGGCGCGACTCTTGCTTGTCCCCTGCAACCGCCGGGGACTTTTTATTTGGAAGTGTTGTGACCGCATGAAAAGCTCTCTCCTGGCCGCGCTCCTCCTGCTTCTGATGCCGATGGCGTTTGCCTGCCTCGCGGCGGCGGATGGGCCCGGCATGTCCGTGACCGTGGACTCCATTGACTGCGCATCGCGGGACGTTCTCGACGAGATTAACGCCGCGCGCACCGACCCCGCGAAATATGCCGGGTATCTCCGGGAATGGAAGAAGCTGTACGACGGCAGGCGGGTGTGGCTTTCCAAGACCTACTACCTTCAGATGCAGGAGGACGCGTCGGCCGTGGACGAGGCGATAAGGTTCCTGAAGAAGCAGAAACCCGTCGGGCCGCTTACCCGCTCCGAAGGTCTTGAACGGGCCGCGAGAGAACATGTGGACAAACAGGGCGCGGCTGGCCAGACCGGCCATGTATCGCCTGATGGCCTCAGCATGTCCGACCGCGTCGGCAGGTGCGGCACATGGCAAAAGACCATCGGCGAGAACATCTCGTACGGTACCGACGACCCCCGCCGGATAGTGATGCTCTGGATTATCGACGACGGCGTGCCAGGCAGGGGACACAGGGCAAACCTGTTCAACCCGGATTTCAAGGTCGCGGGTGCGGCCGTCGGCCCTCATAAAGTGCATGGTACCGTCTGCGTCGTCGACATGGCGGGCGGGTTCGAGCCGTCGGAATAAAGCCGCCGCATGCGCGGCTTCGTGGGCGGGTTCCTGAGGCTTTCGCCGGTGAAGAGGGCGCTGACGGGGGAGATGCTCAGGTCGAGGTTTTTGGGTGTGTTGAAGGCGGGGGCGCCGCCGATGCCGTAGCGGTTGCCGTTGAGTGGTCAAAACCCTTGACACGGCACGGTGTTGTGTTATCATCAGGTTATGGACGCCATAGAAATACTAAGACAGCACGAGGATGAACTCCGGCGACAGTTCGGCGTCAAGCGGATCGGCGTGTTCGGCTCGTTTGCGCGCGGCGAGCAGACAAAAATGAGCGACGTCGACGTGCTCGTAGAGTTTGACCGACCGGTGGGCCTCTTCGAGTTCATCGGGCTTGAGATGCACCTTGAAGGGCTGCTTGGCAGGAAGGTGGACCTTGTAACGAAGAACGCCCTCAAGCCGTACATAAAGGACCGCATACTGGAAGAGGTCATGTATGCGTAAGCGAGACCATAGGTGGACTTCGAGATAGTCTGGACGGCCATCGGTGTGGGCCGGGCCCCCCTGAGGGAAGAAGTCAAGAGGATTGCCGGAGAAATGGGATGAGGACAGTGGCGCCGCCGATGCAGGCTACTCGGTAGCGCCGGCGGGTTTCTAGCATTAGCGCCATGACTTCATGCCCATGCGTGCCCGTATTAAGCAGGGTTAGTGCTTTGTCTTCATGACCATTTATCCCCGCATAGTCAAGCGCTCTTTAATTAGCCCAAATATGCTTGACAAAAAGCCAAAGAATGCAATTATAGAGGCACCCGTCGCTAAATATCCTGCAAAGGTCACAGGCAGTATAAGTAATGTTAATATACCAGGGACATAATCAAACCACGTAGTCATACACCACCAACTTACCATGAATGGTGAGCATTTCAGTAATATCAACAAGAAATCCTCAGTGATAATTTTTAGCTCATCCATAATCAATTAATGCCCCAATTGTTATTGGAATTAGAAAACAAAAAGCCCACCACGTCATCCGCGAGGTGGGCTTCATATACTATCTCTTGCAGCCCACGCTATCGTTTAGAACGGGGTCGTGCCATACGTGAAAATATTGCTCGTAATAATACCCCCCCCCCCCCCCGACAATGTCAAGAAATTTTATTAAACCATATCGCATTAACTCATGGACAGGAATAATGTGCTTTATTCTACGGCATCCGCCTGATATAATTTCACTGTCGATTACATCCTGCACAGCCGGAGGATACGCAATGACTGATATAGACTGGAGGCGGTATATAGTCTCCGACCCTGACGTCCTGCTCGGCAAACCGGTCGTCATTGGCACGCGACTGTCCGTAGAGTTCCTGCTCGGGCTTTTCGCCGAAGGCTGGACGGAGACGCTGGTAATCGAGAACTACCCGTCGCTCGACCCTGACAAGCTTCGGGCGGTATTCGCATTCGCCGCAGAGTGCATGAGGGAGGAAGCCCTGTACGTCCTGAAATAAATCTGGCCCCATCCTCTGACTCCCCCTCTTAAGATAAGAGGGGGCCGGGGGGCGTTATGAAGTACAGCGTAAAAGCCCCCGATAAAACCAAACCCGCCCTCACCATGAATTATCGCTTGATATTCCCCCAATAGATATGCTAATATCCCAATAGAATTGAATATTTCGCTCACGTCCGGGAGGCTCCGCCCCAATTGGCCCTGCCGTTTATCTCCATCATCATACCGGTCAAGCCGGGCGGCGAGGTCCGCTCCGTGGCGCCGCTTTCGTCCGTGGACTACCCCACCGAACTCATGGAGATAATCGTCGCCGAAGGCAGGCAGCCCTCCGTCCAGAGGAACCGCGCGGCGGAGCAGGCGAAGGGCGAGATCATCTTCTTCCTCGACGACGACTCGCTCGTGCCGAAAGGGCTGTTCCGGATGGTCGTGGGAAAGTACGAAGACCCGGCGGTCTCGGCGGTAGGTGGCCCGATACTCACACCGGACACGGACACGCTGATGCAGAAGGGGTACGGTCTCGCGCTCGCGTCCATCTTTGGCGGCTCGTCCATCCGGGGCCGGTACAAGAAGCTCGGGGCCGAGCGGGACGCGACAGAGAACGACCTGATACTCGCCAACATGAGCTTCCGGCGAAAGGTCTTCCTGGACGCGGGCGGCTTCAACGAGAACCTCTACCCGAACGAGGAAAACGAGCTGATGAACCGGCTCCAGGCGGAGGGCCACAAGTTCCTGTACGTCCCGGACGCGTTCCTGTACAGGAGCCAGCGGACGTCCTACCGGCTGTTCCTCAAGCAGGTCTTCACCTACGGCCGGGGCCGGATGGACCAGAACTACGCCCACCCGGAAGGTTTTAAACCTTTGCATGTCGTGCCTTCGGCGTTCCTGCTTTACGCGTTATCGCTCCTCTTTATTCATAACTATGTTTACTTTTTGCCCGCGATATTATATCTTAGCCTGTGCGGGGTCTTCGCCGTCGGCGCGGGGCTGGAGGCGCGGGCGAACGGCTGGAGGAATTTGCTGATATTCCTCGTCATGCCGTGGCTGTTCATCAGCCTGCACCTGGGCTACGGGGCGGGCTTCCTCTGGGGCGCACTCAAGGGGGCGAAGGGCAAACCCGCGCCGTATACCGGCGGGGTGAATATAAGAAGAGTTGCGTTTTAACCTGATAAAAGTTTCTGGGCCGCCTCTTTCCAAAGAGGCGGGACTTTTCCTTTCGCCCCGGCGTTTAAGATAATGGGCCTCCGATACGACTACACGGTCGACGCGTCGAACACGAAGACGGTCTACGCGCGGATACTGAGTTGGGCGACGCCCGGCGGCCGTGTTCTGGACGTCGGCTGCGACACCGGCAACCTCGCCTCGTGCCTGGCGGGCCTCGGCATGAAGGCCGAGGGCGTCGAGATGGACGCCGAGGCGGCAAAGAAGGCGGGCGAGCGGCTTGAGAACGTGTACGTCGGCAGTATCGAGGACGAGGCGGTGCTCGGGCGGCTCTCAGGACAGTACGACATGATTATATTCGCGGACGTCCTGGAGCACCTTGCATACCCGGAGGTCACGATAAAGAGGATGAAGGCCCTGCTGTCGGATGGCGGCGTGATAGTGGCGTCGCTCCCGAACGTGGCCAACTTCCGTGTTCGGTTCGGGCTACTGTTCGGCCGGTTCGATTACACCGAGACGGGCATCCTCGACAGGACGCACCTGCGCTTCTTCACAAGGAAGACCGCGCCAGAGCTTTTCCGGAAGGCCGGGTTCAACGTCCTGGACGTCAAGCCAGCCGCGACTTTCATGCCGTGGCCGCTGCTTTTGATCTGGCCGGAGCTTTTCGCGACGCGGTTCGTCATAAAGGCGGGGTTGTGACCGGCGGCGCGGTGGCGGGGCGGCTCAGGCCGGAGGATTTCGGCTCGTGGGCGGAGTACTACTGGACATACCAGTACAACCTCGCCCGCGACTGGTACGTGCCGATGCTTGCGGGATGGAATGTCCCGCTTTCCGGAACCAGACTCCTCGACGTCGGCTGCGGGGACGGCGGGTTCACCGCCGCGCTCGCGGACGCGGGCGCGGACTGCACGGGCGTCGAGATAAAGCCGTTCGCATGGCGGGAGCCGGGCCGTCCTAACCTCCGTTACATTGTGCAGGACATAACCGCGCCGGACGCGGTGGACATGCTTGGCGGCCAGTTCGACATCCTCGTCCTCCGGGACGTTATAGAGCATATACCGGCGGCGATGAAGGCGGGATTCATGAGGAGCGCGCTCCGTCTCCTGAAGCCTTCGGGCCGGATACTGTTGACCTTTCCGCCTTTCTGGTCGCCGTTCGGCCTCCACCAGCAGGCGGAGCTGAAGACGGGCTTCCGGAATGTCCCGTTCCTCGGCTGGGTGCCTGGCTCGGTCCTCGGGCCGGTGCTTCGGGCGGCGGGAGAGACTGAGAGTTCAATTGCCGCCGTGGAGGGCATACGCGGCGCGGCGATGAGCATAGGCGGTTTCGAGCGTCTGGTGCGCGGGCTCGGCCTTGCCATCCAGCACGAGAAGCATTACTTCGTCCGGCCGTCGCACGAGATACGCTACGGCTGGAAGTGCCGCGAGGCCGCGTGGGGCGGCGTGCCCGTCTTGCGCGAGGTGTTTGTGCTGGGCACGGTTTATGTGCTGGGGAGGGACGGTTTTAATTTGTAGCTGCCCGATTCATCGGGCGATTTTAGAGACGCCCCATGAATGGGGCAGCTACAACTAAAGGCAGGGGCCGACACACGGGTCGGCCCCTACATAAAATATCTCACAAAAGTTCTTGGGCCGCCTTCTTACAAGAAGGCGGGACTTTTCTTATATCATACGGGGTCGACCTTGAACAAGTTCCGCGATTTCTTCATAGACGAAACTGACGGCAGCCTCAACAACCGCTTCTACATCCTGCTGTTCTTCGTCCTGACGCACGTCTTCTTCTGGAAGTTCCTCGTGCCGGGCAACTTTGCGTTCTCTACGGACACGATGGGCGCGGCCTATCCGGTGCAGAAGATGGCTGTGGACGAGATGCTGTCCACGCGTTCGCTTATGCTCTGGAACCCCTACATATTCGCGGGCATGCCGTTTCTGGCGAGCTTCTCGTTCCCGTTCTTCTACCCCGGCTCTCTTCTCTTCTTCGTCCTGCCGTACGACTTCTCGATGTCCTACGTCTACGTCCTGCACACGTTCCTGATGGGCTGCTTCATGTTCGCGTTCCTGCGGCACACGAAGCTCTCGCGTCAGGCGTCGTTCGTCGGCGGTCTGCTGTTCATGTTCGCCGCGCATTACATATCGCTCATTTATCCCGGACACGGCGGAAAGATATTCACGATAACGTACCTGCCGCTGGGCCTCTTGTTCCTCGACCGGGGCCTGGACGAGAAGCCGTTCTACAACATGACACTGATGGGGCTGATGGTCGGGCTGATGTTCTATGCGAGCCACGTCCAGATACTGTTCTACTGCGGCATCACGCTGCTTTTCTTCTTCCTCTTCCGGGTCGCGGCCGGCGTCCGTTCCAACGGCATAAAGTGGGCGGGCAGGGGCGCGCTCGGTTTCGGGTACGCCTTCCTGCTTGGCATTATGCTCTATGCCGTGATACTGGTACCTGCGTGGGAGTACAGGGGCCACACCGAGCGTAAGGGCGGCATAGTCGGCGCGTCGTCTTATGAGTTTGCTACGTCCTTCTCCCAGCCGCCGGAGGACATGCTGTACCTTCTGCTCCGGAACCCGTTCGGATGGGGCAAGGACTACGGTCCGTTGACCCCGACGACGTCCGACCCGTTCTACAAGGGGCGTATAGGGCTGAGGCTTTCGATAGACTACCTGAGCGTGTTCGGGGCGGTGCTCGCGCTCATCGCGCTTTTCTTCCGGCGCAACATCTACACGAAGGCGTTCTTCGGGCTCGCGCTTCTCGCGGCTTTCCTCGCGCTCGGCGGGTTCAACCCGCTGTACTATCTGGTCTACAAGCTCGTGCCCGGCTTCTCCATTTTCCGGGTGCCGTACGCCATCATGATACTGATACCGCTCGCGGTCGCTGTAATGTCCGCGCAGGGGATGCAGTACCTGCTCGACGCGGACGAGGCGCGCACCGGCGGGGGGCTGATGAAGTTCATCCTCGCGGGCTGCGGCGCGCTCGTAGTCATGCTCGCGGTCTCGCTGTACTTCGTCACGAACCCGGCCTCTGTCACATCCTGGCTCCTCGGTTTCGAGACGGTGCGGGAGATGCTCTGGGGCGAATACGGCGACCTGATGACCCGGTTCGGCTTCTTCATGGACAACGCGCTCGTGTTCCTGGCCCTGCTGGCCGTCTCGCTCGTCCTGCTTTTTGTTTACAGGAGGGGCATACTCGGTGTAAAATACCTGACGCTCGCGGTCTCGGCATTCATCCTCGCCGACCTCTGGAGCATAGGCTGGGAGTTCATCAAGGTTGTCCCGACGTCCTCCATCGAGAGCGTGTACTTCCGGGAGTCCCCGGAGATAAAGTACATGAAGGCGGACAAGGGAGGGCAGTTCCGCGTGTTCTCGCTCGTGACGAACAACGAGCTGCTGTTCCACCGCCTCCAGGCGCTGACCGGCTACCATGCGGCGAACCTCGAGAACATCAACAAGCTGCTCGGGACGATAAACTTCGGTAACTCGACCCTCGACCTGCTGAACGCGAGGTACCTGATGCTCCCCAAGGAGCCGCAGTACGACTTCCTGAACTACCCGGAGCCGGAGGCGCGTGCGGAGCTGGCGAAGAAGTACGAGCTTCTTGACGACACGGAGATATACTTCTACAGAAACAAGACGGCCGCGCCGAGGGCGTACCTCGTCAGCGACCTCTGGCGTCTGGAGAACGACAATCAGGCGCTGACCGTCCTGGCCGACCGGCGCTTCGTCCCGGCCCAGGTCGCGGTGGTCACCGAGGACGTCGGGGGCGACGCCCCCTTCGACCAGGGCGCGGACCTCTCGGCGCAGAGGGTCAGCATCACGTCCTACGAGGCGGACCGCATGGAGCTGGACGTCAGCTCGCCCGCGAACTCGTTCATGGTTATATCCGAGGTCTGGTACCCCGGCTGGAAGGCCTACGTGGACGGCAAGGAGACGCAGGTATACCGCACCGACTACGCGCTCCGTGGCATAGCGATGCCAGCGGGGGAACATAAAGTCGTGATGGAGTTCTCTCCGGCCACGTTCAAGGTTGGGGCGGCGATGTCGATTACCGCGCTCCTGTTCCTCGCCGGCGTGGTTTTGTTGCCGGTGTACAGGAAGAAGGGGATAGGGGCTGCCAGGCAAAGGCTTGGGTCCGTGTCCATGTTTTTCGTTCGTGGTATTTCGTAGGGCGCGACGCCCCCGGCGCGCCGGGTTTTGCACCGTGCAACGCCGGTCGAAATTGCATTTGACCGTCATTCCCGCCCCGGCTTTAGGCATACCGGGGTAAACTCCGGCGGGAATCCAGGAAGTTCATAATTCCTGGACCCCGTGTCAAGCACGGGGAGACAAACAAAATAATCACGGGCGCAGTAACTGCGCCCCTACAAAAGGCAGCAAGGTAATCAATCAATGTCCCAGGCAGCAAATCCACAAAGCATGATAGACGTAACCGGCGAGGTAATAAGCCCGGACCACGACAACATAACGCCGCTCTTCATGCGACACGTCGCGGCCTACAGGTACTTCAACGGGTTTACGAAGGACAAGAAGGTCCTGGAGATAGGCTTCGGCGAGGGGTACGGGACGTACTACCTCGCGGAGGAGGCCAGGGAGATAACCGGCCTCGACGTCTCGATGTCGCTCGTGGAACACGCGCGCGCAAAGTACGCGAAGAAGAACCTGTACTTCGTCAAGGGAGACGCGACCGACCTGCCCTTCCCGGACGGCTCCTTCGACGTCGTGATAAGCTCGCAGGTGCTGGAGCACGTCAAGGACTACATGAAGTCGGTGCGGGAGACCGCGCGGGTCCTCCGGCCCGGCGGCCAGGCCATCATCGCCACGCCGAACCGCAAGATGATGATAGACGGCGTGAACCCGTACCACTACAAGGAGTTCAGCGCGGCCGAGCTCGAGAAGGCGCTCCGCAAGGTATTTAAGGAAGTGCTCGTCATGGGCCTGTTCGGCAGCGAGCGGTACATGGCGCTCAAAGCCGAGGAGCAGGGCTTCGCCAGGAAGATACTCTGGCTCGACTTCCTGAGGCTCAGGCGTTTCGTGCCGCGCGGGATGATAAAGCCGCTCTACCTGAAGGCGTTCGAGAAGGTCAACGAGCGCACGGAGAAGATGGGCCCGGCTGCCGAGATAACCGCGGACGACTTCAACGTCACGAACGAGGACGCGGACAGGGGGCTCGATTTGATAGCCCTCTGCCAGAAGTAGGGGCAAACCAACCCTCACCCTGCCCTCTCCCATTGAAGGGAGAGGGTTAAGAGGTTTGCTCCCCTCTCCCCGTAGTGGGAGAGGGGCCGGGGGTAAGTGCTCTTCACGAACACGAACACGAACACGAAACACGGAACACGGAACACGTTATTATATGAAAGCCCTCGTAATCATCCCGACGTACAACGAACGGGACAACATAGAGACGATAGTCGCCGACATCCTGTCGCGCGCGGAGGGCATCGAGGTCCTCGTCGTGGACGACAACTCGCCCGACGGGACTGGGAGGCTCGCGGACGAGATGGCCGCGAAAGACCCGCGCGTCCACGTGAAGCACAGGGCGGGCAAGCTCGGGCTGGGCTCCGCGTACATCGAGGGGTTCAAGTACGCAATCTCCAAGAAGTACGACTACGTCTTCGAGATGGACGCGGACTACTCGCACGACCCGGCCGAGCTGCCGAACTTCCTCGCGGCGGTTAAAGACGCCGACGTCGTGGTCGGCTCTCGCTACGTCGGAGGCGTCAGGATACTCAACTGGCCCATCAAGCGGCTGATGCTGTCCTACGGGGCGAGCGTATACACCCGGACGATTACCGGCCTGAAGCTGATCGACTGCACCAGCGGGTTCAAGTGCTTCCGCCGCGAGGTGCTGGAATCCATCGACCTCGACCGGGTGCACTCGGACGGCTACTCGTTCCAGATAGAGATGAGCTTCCTCTGCCAGAACAAGGGGTACACTCTGAAGGAGATACCCATCGTCTTCACCGAGCGGGCGCAGGGCCACTCCAAGATGAACAAGGGCATCGTGTTCGAGGCGCTCGCGGTCGTCTGGATACTCAAGATAAAGGCGATACTGGGGTTATTGTAGGGGCCGTACCAAGCGAAGCGCGTGTCGGCCCTTACTGAAGAAGACGCCCGATGAATCAGGCAACTACAACTTCCTGGACCCCGTGCCAAGCACGGGGCGACAATTAATATCAGGAACCGACACGCAGGTCGGCCTCTTTCTCTTATAATGTCACCCCCGTGAAAACGGGGGTCCATTTTGACTTTCATGACTTACAATGGATTCCCGCTTTCGCGGGAATGACGTGTTATTGTTCGTCGCCCCGTGCTTGACACGGGGTCCAGGAAGTCCGCATTTTATTTGCCGGATTTATTATATTCGAATGAGCATCGGGAGCGCAATGGACATCTCGGTCGTCATACCGCTGTACAACGAGGAAGAGAGCATCGCTGAGCTTCACGACAGGCTCACGGCGACGCTCTCCCGGATGGGGCGCGCGTATGAGCTGCTCTTCGTGGACGACGGCTCAACCGACAGGTCGTACTCGGAACTGGAGAAGCTGCACAGGAAAGACCCCGAGCACGTCTCTGTGTACTCGTTCGGCAGGAACTTCGGCAAGTCCGCCGCGCTCGCGACCGGTTTCGAACGCGTGACCGGCGGGTACGTCATCACGATGGACGCCGACCTTCAGGACGACCCGGCCGAGATACCGAACCTCATAGCGAAGCTGGAGGAGGGCAACGACCTCGTCTCCGGCTGGAAGTTCCCGCGCCACGACCCGCTGACCAAGCTCATACCGTCCAGGACGATAAACTGGCTGACCGCGAAGCTCACCGGCGTGAAGATACACGACATGAACTGCGGCCTCAAGGCATACAGGCGCGAGGTCGTGAAGGACCTCAAGCTTTACGGCGAGCAGCACCGCTTCATACCCGCGCTCGCCCAGGCGGGCGGGTTCCGCGTGGACGAGCTGAAGGTGCTCCACCACCCGCGCAAGTTCGGACACACCAAGTTCGGCGGGAAGCGGTTTATCGAGGGGGTCTTCGACCTCATCACGGTCCTGTTTCTTACCCGTTATATCAGGAAACCGCTCCACTTCTTCGGAGTCGCCGGGCTCGGCCTCCTCACGCTCGGCGCGGGCGCGATGGCGTACCTCGTCGTCGGCTGGTTCATGGGCCGCTGGATAGGTGACCGGCCGCTGTTCATGCTCTCCGTCCTTCTGATGATACTCGGCGTCCAGTTCATATCCACCGGCCTCCTGGGCGAGATGCTGACTTCTCTGACCCACCGGCGGGAGGGCGCGCCGGTAAGGCGGAGCCTCGTCCGGGACGGGGGGGACGGCTCATGAAGAGGCTCATGACCGCCGGGCTCGCGTCCGTATTCTTCGTCTACGCGCTGTTTATCCTCGCGCAGTACTCTCTGCACCTTACAGAGCTTACCCCGCTTGCATGGTTTGCCGGGTTTCTCTTCGCCTCCGGGCTGTCCGGGCTTGTCTTCATCCTCGTCCTCGCGGCCGCCGCGTACGGCATAGGCGGGCTTTTATTCTCTCGCATCCTGCCCGGCTTCGGGAGCCTGCTGGAGGAGGGCATGTTCAAGGCCGGGCTCGGCCTCGCCGTCATATCTTACGCGGTGTTCCTGCTGGGCCTGGCGGGCCTCCTGTACCCTGCCACGGGGTACGTCCTTCTCGCGGCATGCCTGGCCGCCGGGTGGAAGGGGCTTTATAGCCTGGCACAGAGGCTGGGCGCGCTTCCGCTGGAAATCAGGCCGACGGCGGCCGGGACGCTCGCGTTAGCCGCGGCCGCGTTCGTCCTGTACGGCGGGTTCCGGGAGGCGCTGATGCCGCCGACCGGGTTCGACGTCCTGATGTACCACCTCGGAGTCCCGAACCTCTATATCGAGGCGCACAGGATATTCCCGACGCCGGACATAAACGGCTCGTCGTACCCGTTCGGCGCGGAGATGCTGTACCTCCTCGCCATGCTGGTGGACGGCGAGGTAGCCGCGAACCTCGTCAACTACTCCTTCGCGGCCGGAGGCGGCCTGGTGGCCTACGCCTTCGCCCGCAGGTTCACTAGTCTCCCGTCCCACCCGATGCTTGCCGCGGCGATGTTCCTGACCCTGCCGATAGTCGGATGGCTCCTGCCTCAGGCCTACATAGAGTTCGCGCAGGGGTTCTACATCTGCCTCGCGGTATATGCGCTCATCGCATCCGTCAGCGAAAAGGGCGACAGATGGCTGTACGTCTCGGCGGTGCTCGTCGGCTTCGCCATGTGCATCAAGTACACGTCGAACCTCATGTTCTTCGTGGTCGTCCTGGGAGTCTTGTACAGGAAATACTACATCGAACGGGCGGGCGCGAAGGCGGCGGCGGTCTTTACATTGAAGTTCTCCGTACTCGCCGTCCTCGTCGTCATGCCCTGGTACGTCAAGAACCTCGCGTACTACGGGAACCCGTTCTACCCGATGCTCGCGGCCTCGTCCGGCGGCACGGGCGACCTCGCGGTATACTACGAGGAGGGAATGAAGGTCGGGCCGCTCCACTTCCTGACCGTTGCCTGGCGCGTGACGATGGAGCCGCGCGGCTTCTATGTCGGCGAGGCCAACTCGCTCGGGCCGTACTTCCTGATGTTTATCCCCGGGCTGCTCCTCGTCAGGGGGATGGGCCGCGAGGTAAAGCTCCTCATGGCCTACTGTCTCGCATACGTGGCCGTATGGTTCCTGACAGGCCAGAACATACGCTATCTCGTCCCGGCCGGGCCTTTCCTTGCCGTCCTCGCGGCGTACCCCATAGCGAGGCTTTCCGGCGAGGGCGGGGCGCTGAAGGCGGCTGGGCTTGCCCTCGCGGCGCTTTTCTCGTTCTCGGCGATATACGCTAACTCCGACCACGCCGCGGCCCGCGGCTATTATGCCGCCGACCCGGCCGGCCGCGACAGGTATTATACCGAGAAGTCCATGACACAGGGCTTCCTGTCGTCTTACGGGACATGGAAATGGATAAACGCGAACCTGCCCGAGGACGCGGTGATATACCAGCTATGGGACGACGCGAGCGTGTACTTCAGGGAGAGAAGGACGCTCGGCTTCCCGTCCACGCTCGGGGCAACGGGCCGCGACAAGGTCATATACATAAGGGGCCACAACTCGTTCGGCGGGTTCCGTCCGGGCGAGGAGATACTTGCAAACCTGAAGGCGATGGGGGCGCAGTTTCTGCTCATAAACGCCAACAGGGAGGGCCGGACGATACCGGAGGACCCGTACTTCGTCGCCAACACCCGGCTGATAAAGGCTGACAACGGGATATTCCTGTACCAGATACCGTGAGGCCATGAAACTTCTTGCGATAGTCCCGTGCTACAACGAGGAGGCGTCGGTGGGCTCCGTCGCGCGAGCCGTCAAGGCCGCGTACCCGGACGCGGACGTGCTCGTCATAGACGACGGTTCGGCCGACAGGACGGCGGAGGCGGCACGGGCCGCCGGGGCGAAGGTCGTCACACTGCCTTACAACATGGGCATCGGCGCCGCGATGCAGACCGGGTACCGGTACGCGCGGGCAGGCGGCTACGACGTCGCTGTACAGGTGGACGGTGACGGCCAGCACGACCCGGAGGAGATGGGCAAGCTGCTCGAGATTGTACTCGGCGGCAAGGCGGATATAGTCGTCGGTTCCCGGTTCATCGAGGGCGCGGGATTCAGGTCCACGCCGATGAGGCGGCTCGGCATAGGGCTCTTCTCGTCCGTGCTGACGAGGCTCACGGGCGAGCGGCTTACCGACCCCACGTCCGGGTTCCGGGCGGCAGGGAGGCGCGTAATAAGGCTCTTCGCGGACGAGTACCCGGAGGACTACCCGGAGGTCGAAAGCCTCTTCCTCGCGCACCTCGCGGGGCTGAAGGTCGCGGAGACGCCGGTGCTTATGAGGCCGCGCGCGGGTGGCAGGTCGTCCATCACACCGGTACGCTCGGCTTACTATATGATCAAGGTCATGATGGTGATATTCATCTGGCTCGTGAGGAAGAAACCTGTTCTGGAGGGGTAGATGGTCAGGACGGAGATAATCGCGCTCGCAGGCAGCCTCGGGCTGATGGGCCTGGTGCTGGAGCTTGTCAGGCGCAGGCGGCTGAAGGAGAAGTATTCCCTGCTCTGGCTGTTCACGGCCGTCGTGCTGCTCGTGCTGTCACTGTCGCGCGGGCTGATGGAGAGGGTCGCGGGGATGATGGGCATATACTACGCGCCGTCCGCCTTCTTCCTCCTCGCGTTCCTGTTCCTGATGCTTATAACGCTCCAGTTCTCGGTCGTCATATCGAAGCTGTCGGAGAGGAACAAGATACTTACGCAGGAAGTCGCGCTGTTGAAGCTCAAGCTTAAAGAAATGGAGCCGGAGGAGAAGACTTGAAACTAAGGAGCAATACCCAGCTTGTGATAGACTTTGTCACGTTCCCGCTCAGGGCGCTGACGATATTCGAGGACGACAGGTGGGGCATGTCGTCTCTCAAGACCGAGCGGTTCGACCACGTCGCGCGCGAGGTCAAGGGCTACACCCTCGACGTCGGGTGCGGCCGCCAGAACCGGTTCGTGGACCGGCACCTGGGCGGAAACGGCAAGGGCATAGACGTGTTCAAGTACGAGGGCCTTACCGACGACCAGATAGTCGAGGACATCACGCACTTCCCTTTCCCCGACGGGACGTTCGAGTCGGTCACGTTCATCGGGAACATAAACCACATACCCAAGTCGATGCGGGACGTGGAGCTTGCCGAGGCGTACCGGGTGCTGAAGCCCGGCGGCAACGTCGTCATCACGATGGGGAACCCGGTTACGGAGGTGCTGGTGCACCAGGTCGTCGCAATCTACGACAGGCTCCTCGGGACGAACCTCGACGTCGACGGAGAACGCGGGATGCACCACGAGGAGTCGTACTTCCTGACCGACGGCGAGATACGCGGGAGGCTGGTCAAGGCCGGCTTCACCGGCGTCCGCAAGAAATACTTCCTGACGGAGTGGTGCCTGAACCACCTCTTCGTCGGGTGGAAGAAGTAAAGGTGACGCATTGTCCAAAGTAGTCCTGCTGGCACCGCCGTACCTCGACCTGTACGGCAAGATAAGCTCCGCCGCCGGGCGGTACTTCCCGCTCGGACTCGCGTACATAGCCTCGTACCTGAGGAAGTACGGCGGGCACGAGGTCTGGATGTACGAGCCGGAGGCGCAGGGGCTGTCCTACGACGACATCCGCGGAATCATACGGGAGAAGGCCCCGGACGTGATAGGCTTCACAAGCTCCACGCCGAACTTCTCGCGCGCGGTCGAGCTGGCCAGGATATGCCGCGAGGAGTCGAAGGCGAGGATAGTCCTGGGCGGCGTGCACGCGAGCGCCATCCCGGAGTTCATCATCGAGAGCTACCCCGACTGCTTCGACTGCGTCGTGGTCGGCGAGGGCGAGCAGACGATGCTCGAACTCGTGGACGCGTTCCGTGACGGCAGGCCTCTCGCCGGCATAAAGGGCATAGTGTACATGGACGGGGGCCGGACCGCCAGGACGGAGCCGAGGCCGCTCCTCGACGAGCTGGACACCCTGCCGCACCCGGCGAGGGACCTCATCGACCAGGGCCTCTTCGCCCCCAACGCCCACAACGCCCGCTACAGGAAATGCCAGACCATACTCACGAGCCGGGGCTGCCCGTTCAACTGCAGCTTCTGCGCGGCGCGGATAGTCTCCGGGAAGAAGTACAGGATGCACTCGGCCGAGTACGTCCTCGACGAGATGAGGACGCTCAAGAGGACCTACGGGACCAGGCAGCTCGTCATCACGGACGACACATTCACGCTGAACCGCGAACGGCTCGAAAAGATATGCCGGGGGATGATAGACGGCAGGCTCGACCTTGCCTGGTTCTGCTTCTCGCAGGTCACGGCCGTGGACAGGGAGACGCTGAAGCTCATGAAGAGGGCCGGCTGCTACACCATCGGTTTCGGTGTGGAGTCCGCCGAGAAGGACATACTCCGGAAGATGGGCAAGAACATAAACCCGGAGCAGGCGGTGGAGGCTGTGCATATTGCTAACGAGGTCGGGCTCAAGACGCAGGCGTTCTACGTGCTCGGCACCCCCGGCGAGACACTGGAGCAGATGGAGCACACTATAAGGTTTTCGCTGGAGGTGGACTCGACGCTCGCGTTCTTCAACATGCTCGTGCCTTACCCCGGGACGCGGGACTTCAACTACTTCTTCTCGGACGTCTCGCTCCAGGACATACGCTGGGACGACTTCGTGGCGATCGGCGAGAACTGCGTCCTGACCAAGAACGCCACCGTGTCCAAGGAGGACGTCGAGAGGTTGATCGCCAAGGCGAGCAAGCTGTATTACTCCGACCCCAGAAGGCTCATGAGGATACTCTGGCACATCAGGACGCCGTACGAGCTGTCCAACTACCTGTCCGGCGGGCTCGGCTTCGTAAAGCAGATTGGGGCGTGGGTGAACAAGAAGGCGGGCGGGTAGGGGAAAGTCAAATCCCCCCTTGCATCCCCCCTCCCCTTTTGCAAAGTGGGGAAATAAGGAATAAACCTCCCCCTTTGAAAAAGGGGGAACGAGGGGGATTTAAGGGCCGGCCATTGTGCCGGCCCGGCCGTTTTACATATATGCGAGCACCGTCAGCACCGTCAGGGCGGCCAGCAGGGACGAGGCGGCGGCGGCGGACGGCATCCTGTCCCGGAGCCTTCTGGACGGAGTCTTCTCGATGAACGGGAGCGCGAACATGAGGCAGAGCGCGCCGCATGGTATCAGGACGACGCCCATGAACGCCCATCTGCCGGGGAAGTACTTCAGTAGCTGGTAGAGGCCCATGAAATACCACTCCGGGAGCGGCTGGAAGTTCCGGGAGAAGTCCACCGGCCGCCCGGTGTGCGGCGCGAAGACGAACGACAGCGCCAGCACGGCCTCAAGGACGAGCAGGCATACCACCAGTATCTCGAACAGGTAGTCCGGGTAGAATTTTCTCTCGCGGCCCGTATTATCCCCTATATTCAATAACCAACCTCCGTTGCCCGTTCTTTTTCCGGCAGAATTACAGCATATAACGCCTGAATGCCGGTTGTCAAGAAATCCATACCAATTCCGTGCTTTTATTAGGTTGACTTGAAGGCCCTTATGCCTTAAAATTCAGGTTATGTATAAAATAAAGATAAACGAGAGGTTCGTGGAGTTCCCCGACGCGCCCAAGCTTATGGAGGTCCGGGCGAAGTTCAAGCCGGACGCCGACCTGGTCATCCACAACGGTTTCCCGACTCCGGACAACCTGCTCCTTGCCGACGGTGACAGCGTCGTACTCATAAGGAAGGGCGAAAAGCCCCCCAAGGACGAGCTGGAGGCGCTTATCACCGCCCGGCACACCCCCGGCGTGACCGAGAAGGTCAAGTCGGCGCGGGTCGGGATAGCGGGCCTGGGCGGGCTCGGCTCGTCCGTGGCCATTGCACTCGCGAGGGTCGGCGTGGGCGAGCTTGTACTCGCGGACTTCGACGTGGTCGAGCCCTCCAACTTGAACCGCCAGCAGTACTTCGTGGACCAGATAGGCAAGCCCAAGGTCGAGGCGATGGACGAGAACCTCCGCCGTATAAACCCCTACGTCAGGAACGTCCTGCACAGGGTGGTGCTCGACGCGAAGAACATACCGGAGATATTCGGCGGGGTGGACGTCCTCGTGGAGGCCTTCGACACCGCCGAGATGAAGGCGGTCCTGACGAACGCGATGGCCGGCTCCTGCCCCGGCGTGCCCGTGGTGGTCTCATCCGGCGTCGCGGGCCACGGCCCGTCTAATACGATAACGACCTCGAAGTTCTCGAACAACTATTACGTCGTGGGCGACCGAGTCACCGAGGCCGCGGCGGGCGTCGGACTCATGGCCCCGAGGGTGGGCGTCGCCGCGCACCACCAGGCCAACTGCGTCCTGAGGCTGCTGCTCGGCGAGTGCGGGTCCGAAAGCAACTGAAGATGCGCGATACCGTAGGGCTTTCAGATGCCATAAGGAACGTTGAGGACGTCCTCGCGCGCACGCATGCCCCCGGCAGGGAAGAGCTGGAAGGCATCCTTGCGAGGGCCGAGGCCCTTGCCGGCCTCCAGCTGGATGACTCCGCCGCTCTCCTCGCCGTGGACGACCCCGCCCAGATAGAACTCATATGTAGTGCGGCAGGCAGGGTGAAGGACGCGGTCTTCGGCCCGAGGGTCGTCCTGTTCGCCCCGCTCTACCTCTCCAACTACTGCTCCAACGACTGCCTGTACTGCGGCTTCCGCCGCTCAAACACCGGCGGGGCGCGTAAGGCGCTCACGCCCGAAGAGGCGGTCGAGCAGGCCCGTTACCTGTCATCCAAGGGCTTCAAGAGACTCCTCCTTGTTGCCGGGGAGAACCACGGCCGCCACGGCGTGGACTACCTCGTGGACGTGGCCGGGGCCATATACGCCGGAACGGACATCCGCATCCTGCACGTCAACTGCGCGCCGCTGACGGTGGACGGGTTCAGGCGGCTGAAGGCCGCCGGTTACGGCGTCTACCAGTGCTTCCAGGAGACCTACCACCCGGACACATACGCAAGGATGCACCCCGCGGGCCGCAAGAAGGACTACATGTTCCGTCTGTCCGCGATGGACCGCGCCCTTGAGGCCGGGTTCGGCGACGTCGGCATTGGCGCGCTCCTCGGCCTTTACGATTACCGCTACGACGTCTTGGCTACAATCGCCCACTCAAGACACCTCGCCGAGGTGTACGGGGCGGCGGCGCATACCATCTCCGTCCCGAGGCTCCGGCACGCCGAGGGCGCGGCGCTCGCGGACGCGCCTTATCCCGTGACCGACCAGGAGTTCCGGAAGATAGTCGCGGTGTACCGGCTGTCGGTGCCGACCGCCGGTGTCGTCGTCTCGACGCGCGAGCCCGCGGAGCTTCGGGAGGACTGCCTCGACATAGGCGCATCCCAGATATCCGCGGGTTCCTCTACCGAGCCGGGCGGGTACGGCGCGGAGGAGCACGCCGCGACCCAGTTCGACGTCTCGGACCTCAGAGAGCTTTCCGAGATGATAGGCGTGATAGCGAGGAAGGGGCTACTGCCGTCGCTCTGCACATCGTGCTACAGAAGCGGCAGGCAGGGCTCGGACTTCCACGACGCCGCGTCGTCCGGGGCGATGCGCGACCTCTGCACACCGAACGCGCTCCTGTCGCTAAAGGAGTACGCGCAGGACAGCGCGGAGGGTGAGGTGAAGGGGTTGTGCGAGGAGGCGGTCGCAAAGGTCGCGGAAGGCGTGGAAGAGCCGCTCCGGCGCGACCTTATGACGAAGCTCGCCAGGGTTCAGGCCGGAGAGCGGGACGTGCATTACTGAGCCGGGCTAATTTTCTCCCAGCTCTCGGAGACACCTGAGCGCCTCCCTGCGGAGGCCGTCGGCCTGGGGAAGCGTCCTGGTGAGCGTGCGGTAGTGCCGCCTCGCGGACACGGCGTCCTTGAGCCTCAGCTGGTATATCCGGGCAAGGCGGAACCTGGTCTGGTGGTTGTCCGGGAGAAGCCTGAGCGACCTTTCGTACAAAAGCGACGCGCCCCCGTAGTTCCCGGTCCTCTCCTCCATGCGCGCGCTGTCGCACAGCCGCTTCGCGTCAAAGGCCCTCCGGGCCTTTTTCTCCCGGTTGTCGCCGATGCCAATAATGGCCGGTATCAGCCGCGCCCTGTATGCGGCCATACCTGCGAGGCCCACGAAGGACACTATCAGGAAAGGTTTCAGGGCGGGCGCAAGCGATTTCTTGAGAGAGTCCCAGCCGCCGGATGCCCCGGCCCCCGATGCATCTCCGGACGTCTCAGGCCTTATTGCCTCGGCCTTGTCGGTCTGCCCGAGGCTCGAATAAAGCGACATGAGCCTGCTCGCGGATGACCGCGTCTCGGGGTGGTCCGTCCCGAGCGTCTTTTCACGGATGCCGTGCGCGCGCAGGTAGCTGCCTTCCGCTCCGGCCGCGTCTCTCCGCATGAGCGAGACGTCGCCCACGTTGTCGTAGGCGTCCGCCGTCAGCGGGTCCAGCCCTCCGTGCGTCCTGCGACGTTCGTCGAGCAGCTCTTCGGCGGCCTTCAGCGCCTCGTCGTACCTTCCCTGCTCCACAAGCTTCCGGAACCTCGCGTCGAGCCTCCGCGCCTCCGGGCTGTCTCCGGCGGCCTGGCTTTCGGATATTGCGGACGTTTCCGGCTGCCCTTCGGCAACACCGGGTGCGTCAACCTCCGGGCCTGTGTCCCGCATGGCCGCTACCAGCAGACGGGCGGTATCCGTCTGTGAAGCTTCCGCCGCGTAGTCGAGGGAGTCCCGCCCTGCGTAGTCCTCGAGCCTCGGGTCGGCCCCTGCCTCCAGGAGCCTGAGCAGCGTCAGCGACTCTCCTTGGGCGGCGTTGGTCATCAGGGCGGTCGTCCCGAACGGGCCGTGACGCACGTCGACGACGAAGCCGTTCCGTACAATCTGGTCGAGTCTGCCATGAACCGGAGGATGATAAGGCTGGCTGGCGAAGGCGGGGCTTGTGCAGATGGCGGCCGAGACAGCGGCCGATGTCAGCAAATTGCGTATCCGGGCGGTTAACGCGGCCATCAGTTGACCACGAGGTCGTCGTCCACGACTGCCGGCCTGGGCACGGCAGGCCCTGGCGCGCTGGGGGCAACGAGGGATTCGAGGGCGCGCGCCGCACAGGAGCGCACCCTTGGACTGCTGTCACGCTCCGCGGCGGTCTCAAGCTCGGCCTTTGCCGACGGCTCCCTGAGCCTGCCGAGCGCGACCGCCGCATGGGCGCGCGCGCCGTCGGACTGGTCGAAGCGGAGCACGTCCATGAGGGGCTTGGCCGAGCCTGGCCGGCCGAGCGTCCCGAGCGCGCCGGCCGCGACCTCCCTGACCCAGCCGACGTCGTCAGCAAGCATCGCGGCCAGAGCCTCGGCAGCCCTGGGCTCCCCGGCCTTGCCGAGCGCGCGCGCCGTCTCGACGCGCACCCTCGGGTCGGTGTCCCGCACTAGCGATACCAGGCTGTCGTATGAGCGCGGGTCGCCGAGCCCGCCGAGCGCGCGGATAGCCTCGATCTTCACCATCGTATCGCTCTCCTCTGATAACAGGCCGGTAAGCGGGAAAAGGGCATCCGGGCTTTCCAGCTCGCCGAGAGCGCCGGCCGCCGCCTGTCTGACCTCCGGGTCGGGGTCGGTGAGCGCCCTGACCAGGCCGCCGAGCGATGCGACCGACCGTATGTTCCAGAGCGCGCCCACCGCGGCGCGGCGCACCTCGGTCTCGCCCCTGGCGAGCGCGGCGAGGAGCGGGCCGACCGCCTCCTCACTCTTTATCTGCCCCATCGCGGATATGGCCGCGAGACGGAATGCGGGGTTCTCCTCGTCGAGCATCAGGGCGAGCCTCCTGACCGCCTTCTCGTCCATGCCGAGCGTCTTCACGAGGTCGCTGTCCTTCTCCTGGAAGAAAACGCCCTCCGGCATCTTGACGTGCGCGGCCTCCCATACCGGGTACATCTCGGACATCCGCACGGGGCCGAAGCACCTGAGTATCCGCCTCGAAGGCTCGTCGCCGTGCAGGAGGAGCCTGAGGTACGCGCCCGCCCTGTCGTCCTCCTTTATGCCGGGGCTGTACTTGGCGTAGAATGTGTAGACCTCGGGCTCGGCGGCCTCGAGAGAAAATACCTCCGGGCCGTAGCCGCCCTTCCTGTCCATGTCGAGCATGCCGCCTGGTATTGCCGCGTCGCACTCGAACGGGTCGCGCGCGTCGTTGAATGTATGGTGGCCGAAGCTGTCCCATACGTGCAGGTCGAGGTCGGCGGTCGGGCTGTCCCACGAGAGGACGGCGACCAGGTCCTTGGGCCGGGCGTCGAAGGTCGAAAGCCTGACCGGGTTGCTCCGGCCGGTACGCCCGGCGGAGTCCGTCACCTCGACATATATCTCGTTCAGGCTGGGCAGGAGCGCGACCTCCTGCTCCATGACGCCGCCCCGGAAGCCCACCCTGCGCGGTATGTTGTTGATAATCAGGACGCCCTCCGATGCGTCACCGGCGTCCGTGGACGCCTTGACTGTGACCACCCGCTCCCCGGTGATGTCGAAGGACGTACCGTCTGCGGGGCCCGTTATGCCGACCTCTGGCCCCTCCTCGTCCTGCCTGTAGAACACCTTGAGCGAGTCCTTGCCGATGTTCCCGTCGAGGTCCCATGCGATGACGGTGATGACGTTGAGGCCGGGCCTGAGCGCGCCGTCCACCTCGAACGTCCCGCCGGTGACGGACACGACCTGGTTGTCGTCGTTTATCCTGAGAAATGCCTTGGCTATGCCGCCTCCCACACGGCAGGAGATGGCCTGGAAGGCGCCCGTGACAACGGAGGTCTTCGGGGATGTGATGACGACGAGCGGGTCCTTCTTGGTCACAAGGTCGCCGGAGGAGATGTCCTGCTTCTGGATGCGGACGCGCTCAAGGCCGGGGTCGGCCTTTGTCACGCCGCCCCCGCTGAGCGGCAAGGCGCCGGACGAGGCGTCGCGCTCCATCGGGACGAGCGCCTTGCGGCCATCGGCCTGCGCGCGTGCAGGCGCGGCCAGCAGGGCAATGACGGCGAGTGCCGAGGCGGTATATACGCGCCAGCCCATCACTTGCCTCTGGCCGGGTTCTCGGCCGCCTGCCTGAGCTTGTCCTCGGCCTTGTCTATGCTGCTCTTCGCCTTCTCGTTCCCGGGGTCGAGCTTCAGCGCCTCGCGCCACGAGGCAATCGCCTCTTCAAGCTCGCCCCTGGTATAGTGCTCGACGCCCGAGAGGTACCACCTGCGGAACGCCTCCTCGTCGGCGGCCGGCTCGTGAGTCATGCTCGCGGCCCTGTCGATGCCGCGCCGCGCGGGCTGGTTGTCCGGGTCGAGCCTGAGCGCGGCCTTGAAGCTTGCCACCGCCTTTTCCCTGTCGCCGCCTCCGAGCTGTGCATCGCCGTCCCTTACGTACCGGGCTACGACCTCGCGCGTACGGTCCGCGACCTTTTTCTTGAGCTGGAGGGCCTCCGCGTCGTCGGGCGAAAGTCCGAGCGCGTCACCCGCGAGCGATGCCGCCCTGGCGAAGTCGCCGGAGTCGAGCGCGCCCCTCGCCTCGGCCATGAGCCGCGCGGTCTCCCCGGCTATCTTTTCGTCCGCGGCGTCGAGACCTGCCCTGGCGTCGACGTCGCCTGGCACATATTTAAGCAGCGTGGCGTACGAGACGCGCGCGGCCGTGAGCCTGCCGTCGGCCCAGGCCTTCGCAGCCTTCGCGCGCTCCTCTTCTATCCGGGCCCGTACCCTCTTTGCGGCCTCCTGCGGCGTGCGGCCTGCGGGGTTAAGCGCAGCGGCCTTGTCGTAGAGGGCGGCCGCTTCGCCGAGCGCTTCCCTGTCCTCCGCCTCCCTGGCCATCTTCAGCGTGTCCTTGACCG
Source organism: Nitrospirota bacterium (assembly GCA_016212105.1). Classification (GTDB taxonomy): domain Bacteria; phylum Nitrospirota; class JACRHJ01; order JACRHJ01; family JACRHJ01; genus JACRHJ01. Next base: position 31,225 of record JACRHJ010000047.1, on the reverse strand, counting down.
CCGCGTCCAGCCTGGACGCGGTCTCTCGCTCCAATGACGCAGCCTCGGCGGAGCCTGGGTTCAGTTTCGCAAGTTCGCGGGACTCCTCGACGGCCCTGACGTACTCGCCGTCCGCGAGCGACTTCTTTATCCTTGCCGAGCGTTCGCGCGTGTCCCTTTCCACCGCCTCGGTGGCGGCCTTCACTCCTTTTGCCGCATCAGGGGACGACGGGTCGAGCGATGCGGCCCTCGTGTAGAGCGCGAGCGCCCGGTGCCACTCGGTCTTCGAGGCCGCGTCACCCGCTTCCTTCAGCGTCTTCTCGGCGGCGAACTTCCCGGATACCTCGAGCTTGGACTTCGCCCTGGTCATCCCGGGCGAAAGCGCGAGCGCCTCCCTGAACTGCGCGGACGCCTCTTCGTACTTCTCAAGCGCCATGAGGTTGTAGCCCATGTAGTAGTGCGCGTCCGCGTCGTCAGGCTTGAGCGCGGACGCCCTGCCGAACATCTCGGACGCGGCCTCGGCCTTATCGCGGTTCTGGAAGTCGACGCCCATGTTGAAGAACGTAGTGAACAGCTCTTCCTTCGCGGCATTGTCCGGCGCGCCCTTCGCGGCTATCTTGTCGAAGTAGGGCCGCGCGGCCGCGTACCCGTCCTCCTTGTATCTTATGAGGCCCATGTAGTAAAGCGCCTCGACGTTGTCCGGCTCCATGGACAGCGTCTTTGTGAACTCCGCAACGGCCTTGTCCGTCAGCCCCTGCCTGTGGTATGCCATGCCGGCCGCGTTCCGTACCGCCGCCTGCGCCTTGTCGTCGCCCGCCTTCCGCGCGGCGGCCCGCTCCAGGTTGTCCACCGCCTCGGCGTAGCTGCCGGTCTCGATGCAGGTCAGTCCCAGGTAGTACCTGCTGTCTCCGTCGTCCGGGTCGAGCGCGAGGGCGCGTTCGAAGCAAGCCCTGGCCTCGCCGTAGCTCTTCTTACGGAAGTACCCGACGCCGAGGTTGTAGAACGCGACGCCCAGCCGGAAATCCTGCTCCGCGTCCGCGCCTGCAAGTTCCTCCACCTTCGAGAAGGAGTCGAAGGCCCGTCCCGGCTTGTCCGACTTGTAGTAGGCGAGCCCCAGATGGTAATACAGGTACGGGTCGTCGCGGTCCTTCTCGGCCAGGGACTCGAATATCCCGAGCGCCTCATCCGCGCGTCCCGCGCGCAGGTAGGCCACGCCCCTGTCGTAGTCGCCGTCGGCGGCCTTTGCCGGCGCCGACGCGCAAAGCATTATCGTGAGGGCCGCCGCGCCCGCAAGCCTGATGAGTTTCATTTCTCCCCGGTCACCTCGTATACCTGCTGCAGTTCGTGTTTGCCCTTTAGCGAGACCATGCCGAGCTTCACGGTGGTGAAGCGGTCCTTCACCAGGTCGTAAGTGTACTGGCTGATTATTATCTCCTCGGTCTTCGACAGCGGGACGAGCCGCGCCGCCAGGTTGACCGCGTCGCCCACGACGGTGTAGTTCATCCTCGACTCGGAGCCGACGTTGCCCGCGACGACCGTGCCGGTATTGATGCCTATGCCGATGTGCATCGGCTCGTGGCCCTCAGCCACCCGCTTCTCGTTGAAGCGGCGCATCGCATCCTTCATCCGGAGCCCGGTCCTTACCGCCCGCACCGCGTCGTCCTCCGCCTTTATCGGGAGGCCGTATATGACCATCATCGCGTCACCTATGAACTTGTCTATCCAGCCGTTGTACTCGAAGACCACGTCGACCATCGTCGAGAAGTACTCGTTGAGGAACGATATGACCGACTTCGGGTCGAGCTTCTCGGACATCGTAGTGAAGCCCCGTATGTCCGTGAAGAGTATCGTGACGAAGCGGTGCTCGCCGCCCAGCTCGAGCGTCATCTTGTCGTGGTCGCCGAGGAGCTTTTCCGCGAGCTGCTTGCTCATGTACCGTTCGAAGGTGTTCTTTATGAACTCCTTTTCCCGCAGTCCCCGGGTCATCTGGTTGAACGCGTTCGTCAGCTCGCCCACCTCGTCCCGGCGGTCCACCTTTATCTCCTGGTCGAGGTTGCCCTTGCCGACCTCGTTCACGCCGTCCACGAGCAGCTTTATGGGGGATACGAAGTATGTGGCGAGCGTGAACGCGCCGACGCCGCCGAGGAACAGGGCTACCACCCCTATCTCCATCACGCGCCTGCGCATCTTGGACACGGCCTCCTCGATAACCCTGTCGGACAGGCCCAGGTGGGCCACGCCCAGCACCCGGTCGTCCGAGCCGGCCATCGTGATCGGCACGGATATGTCGAACACGATATAACCGGCGTTGCCCGGCGTCATGCCGATGGTGTATCCCTCGCCCGCCTCCGCATCCTTCAGGCCGGCCAGCGGTTCGTACGCCTTGCCGGACTTCATGGTGTCGCTGTGCGCCCGCACCGTGCCGTCCGAGCCCACTACGATAGCGTACTCGACGCCGCGGTTCTTCATGGCCGAACTGGTGAACTGGAAGAGGTACAGCTCGTCGCCCGTGCCGACCAGGGCGTCCTCCGATGCGTGGGCCATGCCCTTGGCTATGGCTATGCCCTTTTCCTTTATCTCGGTCGTCAGGGTGTCGCGCATCTTCGAGGCGGTGATCGTCATCGCGGTCATGGCCACGGCCGCGACGAGCATTATCGTGAGCAGTGTGAGTTTTGTGCGAAGGCTGAAGAAAAGTTTCGAGTTCATAGCGGCTCCGAGGGCTCGGGCTTGACCAACAGGATTCTTGATTGCCAAGGCTTTAAACTACCACAAAACCGGCCAGCAGACAAGAAAAACCTTATGGACAGCCGTCATCACCGGCTGCCCTTTTGGGCGGGGTTTCCCCGGGGATTGGCAGGTGCGGGTTTATTGCCGTTTCCTATTGGCATACGGATTAGAATGATATATAATAGTCCGCATGAACATCACGGTCAACGGCGAGAAAATGGATATACCGGAGGGCACGAGCGCCGCGGAACTAATCGGCGTGCTCGGCCTCTCCGACAAGCGGGTGGCGGTCGAACTGAACCGCGTAATCCTTCAGGCCGGGAGCTTCGCCGGCACGGTCCTGGGCGAGGGCGACACACTGGAGGTCCTGAGCTTCGTGGGCGGCGGATGAACCGGCCTGGCCGGCCGCCCAGAGTCCGCCTCCGGCTCAGCCCAGTGCGGATTAGGTGTTGGAAGACCTGCATGTCCAGGAATATGTTGACATTTCCGGTACAGCCTGTTATATAAAAGGTGTACATCAACGCCTTCGGAGGTCCGGGAAGAATGCGTTCCCATCTGTTTGCCATAGCAGTCGCCGTCATCGCGCTGGCCTCGGCCCAGGCCGCGCGCGCCGACATCTACAAGTACGTCGACGACAGCGGGGTCATACACTTCTCAAACATACCCGAGGACCACAAGGCGGTGCCCATCGTCAAGGAGTCCTACCGGCCGCGACAAGAAGCAAAATCCGTCCCGAGCGCGAAGGCCCCGTCGTTCAGCTCCTCGCCGGACAGCCGTGAGGGCGGCGGCGCCGGCTACTCCGAAGAGGCGAGCGCATCAGGACCGTTCGCGGACATCATCAACAGGAAGTGCGAGAAGTACAACGTCGACCCCTCGCTCGTCAAGGGCATCATAAAGGCCGAGTCGGCGTTCAACCCGCGCGCGGTATCGCCCAAGGGGGCAAAGGGGCTGATGCAGCTCATGCCGTCAACCGCGGACGACATGGGCGTCTCCGACATGTTCGACCCGGAGCAGAACATCGAGGGCGGGGTCAGGTACCTCCGCTACCTGCTCGACAACTTCAACGGCGACGTCGAGCTTTCCGTCGCGGCATACAACTGCGGCCAGGGACGTGTGATGCGTAACGGAAACTGCATCCCGGAGATAACCGAGACCAAGAACTACGTCAAGAAGGTCATGAGATACAGCTCCGACCCTGTCACTGGCATCAAGTACTCCAAGGCCATCTACCGGATCGAGCTGAACGACGGCTCGGTCCTCTTCAGCGACAGGCCGGTGCCGGCGAGCCTTGGCCTCTCCATCGTGGAATAATTCCCAAGTTGAAAACACACGACCACCCGCACAGGGTGACATACGCCGAGACGGACAGGATGGGTTTCGCGTACTACGGAAACTACCTCGCCTGGTTCGAGACAGGCAGGACGGAACTGATACGCGCGTCCGGGTTCTCTTACCGTGAGATGGAGGATGCGGGCTACATGCTCCCCGTGACAGAGGCCTCGTGCAGTTACCATGCGCCCGCGCATTACGATGACCTCGTCACCATAAGGACGTCCGTCTTGGATTTCCGCGGGATCAGGCTGTCGTTCAGGTACGAGATAATCAGGGACGGGAAGACGCTCGCGGAAGGCAGTACGAGCCACGCGTTCATGGACGCGGACGGCAGGCCCAGGAGGCTTTCGCCTGATATGCGAAAGAGGCTGGAAGACGCGCTCGGCGAATAATCATTTCCGTCATTCCCGCGAAGGCGGGAATCCAGGAATTTTGCGTAGGGACGAGTCCCCGTACCCGACCGTGATGAAATTCCTGAGCCCCGTGTCAAGCATGGGGAGACGGCATAATTACCCGGCGGGCAATAAAAAAGCCGAAGGCTTCGCTCTATGCGATGCCCCCGGCGCAAAATTAAAAGATACCGCGCGTCAGTTCATGTATACCGATCCGTCAGCGGCGGGCTCCCGTTATTGCGGGGCGGCTCTTTTCATAATTTGTTCCTCCACGGCCTTTTAAGCCTTTTGCGGAGGCGGCCTGTCCGTCACACTTTTGTGGTGGTTTGTACGCACCCTACGGATGAGTAACTTAACGTTCACTAGCGTGAACCAGCGCGGTATCCTTTTTTCTTGAGGATAGCTTAAACCTGGAAGGTTTGATTTTCACATCCTGTCGCGCCTTCCTTTCTCGCTATCCTCAATTTCGGATAACTTTCTCCGTAGTGCGGGCAAGATAGGGTTTTGCTTCCCGGACCTGATTTTTATGGGGGCCGTCCGGCCGCCTCTTTTACCCGTCTCGAAAGGAGGCAAGAGACGGACTCAAGCGCGTTTCGGAGAAGCCCCCATATGTTTCAGCGCCTGTTCCGCTTTTTTCCTTTTCCTGCCTTTTCCACTACAGAGAAATCTTAAATTTTCAAGGAACGGCGTGCATCCCGTGCCCCTGCCGTACTGCCTCTTCTTAAATACTATTATACCACACACGGGCGGGTTGTCAATGTCGCACGGGCAGGCATCTTTGCCATCCCGGAACGCCGGAGGTGGTGATTACCCGGCCCGGATGACGAATTCCCGGCTCAAGAAAAATTCTCGGTATTGGTGATAAACCCTTAAATAATATTTGCAATCGGCAAATATTTCGGTTATATTAAGTAACTAAATAAAAACAGGGATTTTACCCGTGTCACGGGGGACGGACGGTCCGGTTAGAGATTCATCTTTTACAGGGTTTCCTGAGTACCCGGTTTTAGCCTGGGACATTATAAACCTGAAGCGAAAGGAGAGAATTAATGACAAGGACTGGGAAGGAGGACGCGCTCTATGTCTGCGAGACCTGCGGCGCCGTGTCTTCTTCGAAGGGGCACCTGTGCGCCCCCATCAAGTCCACCGAGATGGCGGTCTGCGAGTTCTGCGGCGCGGTCGCCGAAAACCCCCGGCACGTGTGTATGCCCAAGGTCTTGGAACTGAAGTATGTCTGCGAGACCTGCGGGCGGTTGGCTGTGAGTGAGGACGAGCTTTGCTACCCAACCGCCGTCAAGATGACGGCCCCAACAAAAGGAGCTAGGAAGATGGCTGCGACTACTGCATCGAAGACCACGAAGGCAACCGCTGCGAAGACCCCGGCCGCGAAGCCTGCCGCGAAGCCGGCCGCCAAAGCCGCCCCGAAGGCCGCTGCAAAGCCTGCCGCCAAGACGGCCACTAAGGCTGCCGCCGCGAAGCCGGCTGCCAAGGCCGCGCCCAAGACTGCTACAAAGGCTACCGCCGCGAAGCCGGCCGTTAAGGCCGCCCCGAAGGCCGCCCCGAAGGCCGCCGCGAAGCCTGCCGCCGCCAAGGCCGCCCCGAAGGCCGCCCCGAAGGCCGCCGCCAAGCCTGCCGCCGCCAAGGCCGCCCCGAAGGCCGCCGCCAAGCCTGCCGCCGCCCCGAAGACCGCCACGAAGGCTACCGCCGCGAAGCCGGCCGTCAAGGCCGCCGCGAAGCCTGCAGCCGCGAAGAAGGCGCCCGCGAAGAAGGCGTAATCCCAACCGCTATATATACTTGTATTCGCAGGGGCCCCGGTTGGGGCCCCTTTTGTTTTGCCCGTAACCCGGCCGCTCCCGCGGTGCATGGAACGCGCTGTGAGCAAGCTGTGAATAACCGGGGCCTGTACTGTGGACAGGCCGGTAAAACAGTGTGGTCAGGTGGTGGACAACCGGCGCGGGGAAGCTTACGCGGGGCGGTCTTCGCGCCGCCGCGTCCTTCAGCTTCGAGGACGGCGTGGATGACGATGTTCGGGTGGGCTATGTATGGCTGACTGGAAATCAACCATAATCGGCCGGGAGTAAAACCAGCAGGTCCGCAAAATTGCGGCTTTGTCAAGAAAAATATTGGAATAGTGGATAAAATTGTGTATAATCCGCGCGGGTGGCGGCGCGGGCAAGTGCCGGGAAGGCCGCATGCATTAATGTTCTGGCGGGCATTGCCCGCCCTACAATGAAGGACAACCGTATAAACCGCCTGATAACCATCGCCAGGAAGAAGACCCGCACCGTGGTCGGCCTGATGTCCGGCACGTCCCACGACGGCGTGGACGCGGCTGTGGCGAGGATAACCGGCTCCGGAGCGGCCTCGAAGGTGTCGCTCATGGCCCATATGCACAGGGCGTACCCGATACGGCTCCGGCGGAGGGTGGCGGATGCGTTTTCCGGCGATACCGCCCTGATATGCGGGCTCAACTTCGAGCTGGCGGAGTTCTACGCGGATGCCGCGCTCGACGCGATAGCAGATGCGGGGCTTGTGCCCACGGACGTGGACGTTATCGGCTCGCACGGCCAGACGGTATACCATATACCGCCCGCAGGCAAAAGGCCGGGCTCGACGCTCCAGATTGGAGACGGCTCGGTCATCGCGGCCCGGACGGGCATCGTGACCGTCTCGGACTTCCGCCCTGCGGACATCGCGGCCGGCGGCCACGGCGCGCCTCTGGTCCCGATGGCGGACTGGATACTCTTCCGCGGTCCCGGCCGGGTTACGGCGCTCCAGAACATCGGCGGAATCGCCAACGTGACCGTCGTCACGGAGGGCCTTTCAGGCGTCACGGGGTTCGACACCGGGCCGGGCTGCTCGCTGATGGACGAGGCGGCGCGAATCCTGAGCGGTGGGAATCTGTCGTGTGACATTGGCGGTAATATTGCGGCGGATGGGGATGTTATTCAGCAATTATGCAAAAAACTGCTGTCGCATCCCTATTTCAGGAAGAGACCGCCCAAGTCCACCGGCCGTGAGCTGTTCGGCCGGGCTATGGCGGAGAGGGTGGTCGCGGAGCACCCCGGCGCAAGGCCCCGGGACATCCTCCGGACGCTGACCGAGGTCACCGCCCTGAGCATATACCGGGCGTACGGGGATTTTGTCCTGCCTAATCATAATATCGACCGGGTGGTCCTTGCAGGGGGAGGCGCGCTGAACGGTTTCCTGGTGTCGAGGCTGAGAGACCTGTTCGGGGATATTCAGGTCTCGACGACCGGCGAGTTCGGAGTCCCCGTCCAGGCGAGGGAGGCGCTCTGCTTCGCGGTGCTCGCGAACGAGACGGTATCCGGGAACCCCGGCAACGTACCCGCCGTCACCGGGGCCTCTCACGGCGCGGTGCTGGGGAAGATCAGCTTGTAGGCGGGGGCATGGCCCACGACTTGTCATTCCCGCCCCGGCTTCAGGCATACCGGGGCAGGCTCCGGCGGGAATCAAGGAAGTTCATAAATTCCTGGACCCCGTGTCAAGCACGGGGCGACAATACAGGATGCACGGCCGACAAGAATTCATATTGACATTGTACCATGTATTCATGCAGTTATCCATCCAGAGGAAGAGGAAAACGAGATGGCCTTTAACCTGAAAGGGTTGACCGTGGCCGAGATGCTGGCGCAGAGGGTCATGCCCAGGCTCGACGGCGGCAGACTTGGCGAGGAGGAGTACTTCAAGGAGGCTCTCAAGCTGGTCGGGGCCGGCGTCGGCGGTTTTATACTCTTCGGCGGCGAGTTCTGGGAGGTGCGGGGGTACCTTGCCAAGCTCCAGGCAAAGGCGAAGATACCGCTCCTGATAGCGTCCGACATGGAGAGGGGCGCGGGCCAGCAGTTAAAAGGCGCGACGGTATTCCCCTGCCAGATGGCGGTGGCCGCGGCCACGGACGTCGTGTCGAGGGACGGCATCGGGCTCGTCTCGGAGATGCTCGACGACGTCGCGTCCGAGGCGCGCTGGGCCGGCGTGCACGCGGTCCTTGGGCCGGTCCTGGACGTGAACTCGAACCCCGAGAACCCGATAATATGCACACGGGCCTTCTCGGACGAGCCGCAGAAGGTGACGGCGCTCGGCGAGCAGTACGTGGCCGGGCTCCAGGAGTCGCGCATCCCAGTCATGGCCTGCGCGAAGCATTACCCCGGCCACGGCGAGGCGACGCTCGACTCGCACACCGTCCTCCCTGTGGTGGACAAGGACAGGGACAGTCTCGAAGAGGAAGACATGCTCCCCTTCAGGAGGGCGGTGATGAAGGGCGTCGAGATGGTCATGACCGCGCACCTCAAGGTGCCGGAACTGGACCCCGACTACCCGGCGAGCCTGTCCGTGAGGATAACCCGCAACTACCTCCGTAACCGCGCCGGGTTTCAGGGGCTCGTCCTTACGGACGCCCTCGACATGGGCGCGCTCACGGGGCATTACACGCCGATGGAGGCCGCGCGCCTCGCGATAAAGGCCGGCGCGGACATCCTGCTGCACCCGCCCGACCCGCTTTCTTACCTGGCCGGGCTAAAAGAGCTTGCCGCGCGGAAGGATGTAACCAAGGATGACGTGATGGCCTCCGCGGGGAGGCTCCAGAGGGCCAAGGAGAAGTACTGCCACCCGGTAAAGGCAACGGAGTCCGCCATACACGCGCGCATGAACGACGGCGCGGCCACGGCGGACGCGATAGCGCAGAGGGCGCTAACCCTCGTCAAGGCGGGCGGCGCCTTCCCGGCCCTCGCGGACGTCAAGGGCGGGGTCGCCCACATAGTCCTGGAGGGAGACGGCGACATGATGGCCGGGCGCGTGCTCCGGAGCGTACTCTCCGCGCGCCACAAGCGTCTCACGAACCTGTTCGTCACGAAGGCCGACGCCGACAAGCTCCGGGACGAGGCGGTAAAGCGCGCGAAGAAGGCGACGCTCGTCATCATATCCGTGTTCTCGAAGGTCAGGGCGGGCAAGGGTATATCCGGTCTTTCCCCGGAGCTGCTCGAGCTTGGCCGTCAGATTATAAAGGCGAACCCGCGCACCGTCGCGGTCTCGTTCGGGAGCCCGTACGTCCTCAGGCAGTTCATGGACGCGGAGTACGTCGTCGCTGCCTACGACCCGTCCGAGGCGATGCAGCAGGCCGCGTGCCGCGCCTTCATGGGCGAGATAGTCTTCATGGGGAACCTGCCTGTGAGGATTTAGGAAGTGTCGCCACACCTGCCACTCAGGCATTAGCTGGGGCAGACCTTCAAAATCGGGGAGAGCGGTCTTATTATGTCAGCACCCGACGGCTGCCGTAGCCCTTCTGTTTATGCGGATGGTCAGCACGCCACCGTCGCCGATGCTTACGTCAGCCTGCGCCGATCCCAACAGCACTCTTTTGCGTATTGTGTCCGAGTCAGCCCCGGGCTTTGAAGGCCACACCAGCACCACCTTCTTCACATCACCAAGCCGGAAATCCTTTTCGCCGAGCTTCAGGTCCTTGAAGAGCGACGCTATCTCGTCTTTGTCGGACACCTCTTTGTCCAGCCTGCCGAGCACGAGCTTCAGCCGTTCGTCCAGGCTGATGCGTGCCATGCGGGCCGGGGGCTTGGACTGAGGGGCGGCTCCGCCCGAAGCCTCCGCCAGTAGAGATGCCGGGGCCTGTGCGACCGCCAGCTCTTTCGGCTCGGCCATCGCGGGTGGGGGAGGAGACGACGGCATCGCTTGACTGAACAACCGTTTCGGAGCAACTCTGCGAAGCTCTGACTGTTTCGCCGGTTCGGCTTGGGCGGCGGATGCAGGTGCGGGCGGGGCCTCGGCCATGCGCGTTCCGGTTGGCGCTGGCGCTGGCGGTGGAGGGGCGGCCATTACCGTCCGCTCCTCATCCGTTCTGCCGGACAGCTCCGGCAGGGCAGAGAACCTGGGCTCTGCAGTATCAGACTTTGCCTTAGGCCCTGCGTTGCCGGATGCGATACGCCCCTCGTCTCTTGCGCCGCCAGTCGGGGCTGACGGCTGGCTGACGTCCTTGTCAGCCAGTTCGTTACCGAGTTGAGCGGGGGTCTTCTGCTCTTCCATCACCGCAGCTGCGGGCGGGGCGGCAGCCGGCGCCGGGGACCCCGGCGCGTTGTCCGAATCCTTCGAGATGACCGGTCCACTCGCGTAGTAGTTCGCCGTCTCGCGCACGTCCTTGTTCCGGCCTGTGAGTACAGGCCAGGAAACTATCACGAGCAGGATGGACGCGGCGAGGGCGGCCGGCACGAAGTACCGGGCCTGCCAGCGGAACCCGGACGGACGCGCGGGAACTTCAAGCCTCGGCGCAGCTGTAACGCTGGCAGGATTGAGAGACGCCACGGCGTCCTCGGTGGCGACTATGGTAGTCTCCGGGGCCGTCTCGCAGGCAAGCGAGTAGACCTCGCGGCACCTTTCGCAGTCAGTCAGGTGTGCGAACAGGACGTCGCGCTCGCTTCTGGTCATGAGGCCCTCGGCGAGCGCGGCCAGGTCTTCGGGCGGCGGGCATGCGCCTTCCGCATGTCCCCGGCCGAGCGCGCGGCCGAGCGCTTTGCCCAGACTGTCGTCCATGTTGTCCCGGCCTTCCGGTATGTTGTTGGATCTATCGCTCATATCCGTATTGACGGACAACCTCGTAAAATTCTACAGAAGGTCTTCCGCCTTCACCCCTTTTCTGCTCAATGCCTTCCTGCACTTCTCAAGCATGTTGGACAGCTTCCGGTATGTGTTCTTCTCGGTGCTGCCGATAGCCCTCGCGACCTCACGCACGTCCTTGCCGTCCACGTACCGGAGCTTCACCATAAGACGTTCCTCCGGGTCGAGCGAACGCACTGCCTCGGCGAGAGCCTCAGCCTTGATATGTTCCTTTTCCTTGTCGAGGTACTCACCCTCCGGGCCGGGCGTTCCATCCGCAGCGTTTATCCGCCCGGACTCGTCCGACAGGACGCGCATGTAGTACCCGCCCTGGCCGCCTCCTCCGTCGTCTTCTGGGCCCGGGGCTGGCGCGTCGAGCGAGACCTCCCTGTGCGCGTGCGTCCTGCGCGCGCCTATCCTGTCCGCCATGTCGCGGAGCGTCTCGACGTCCCCGGAGAAAAGCTTTTCCCTGACTATGATAGCGTGCGCCTCCTCGACCGGCAGGCCGTCCGTGAATACCAGAGCATAAAGCCGGATGCCAGCCTCCCCGTACTTCCTCGCCTCCTCGGATGCGCGGGAGCGGCCCTCGCGGCTCCTGTATATGTCCACGACCTTGTTCGCTATGACGACGTTCAGGTAGCCCTTTATCGAAGCCCTGCCCTTGTACTCGCGGATGACGCGGAAATCATCCGCCGCGAGGTGTTCCATCACGGCCACCATCAGCGAGTCGGCCCTGTTGGACGCGGGGACGTCGTCGCCGCCGTACCGGGACGAGGCGAGTCCGTAGGCCTTGTAGCAGCGCTCCTCGATGAACGAGAGGTTTTCCGCTATGAGCGCGCGGCATGCCTCAAGCTCGTCAGGTGTCGGGGCTGACCCGTTGTGTTCACGTTTCGGCATCCGGCGCTGTCGGGTCCCCCTTAAATGTTTATGTCGTACTTGTCCTTGAGTATCTCGACCGCCCTGTCGTACCTGGGCAGCTTGTTCGTCCCGACGTTCTTGAGCAGGTAGACCCTGCTTGGCCTCCTGGACACGTCGGAGGGCCTGGAAAGGGCGTCGGTCGAGCTTGTCCCTTCCGTCTGCGTGGTCGTCCGGTTCGACACGAGCAGGTCCTCGATGCCGTCTCCGTCCCAGTCGGTCGCTATGACGTTCGAGTTGCCCTCGAGCTGGTAAATGAAGTCGTTGACCATGACGTGCTGGGGGGACGAGAACCTGGGCGCGCCTTTCGTACCCGCGTTCCGGAACCTGTACACCCTGCCGTCCCCGCACCCTGTGATAATGTCGAACAGGCCGTTGTCGTGGTTCCTGACGATGAACGGCGTGGTGTAGTTGAATGTCGAGTACGTGACAAGCTCGGCGTGCAGCTCAAGAGGCTCGGACTTGAACTGAGGCTCCGCGTCCGTGCCTGTGTTGATGTACGTGTAAAGCGTGCCGTCGAAGCTCCCGACGACCAGGTCCTTATTCCCGTCCGCGTCCCAGTCCACCGCCGCCGGCGCGGAGTAGCTCCCGACGTCGAGGTCGCCGTCCATTAGCTCGAAGCCGCCAGAGAACCTGGGGGCGGAGTTCGTGCCCCTGTTGATGAACGCGAACACAGTCCCTGCCCGGTTCCCCATCAGGACGTCCTTTGCCCCGTCGTTGTTCCAGTCCACGATGCACGGCACGGATATGGTGCCGGAGTCCACGTCTCCGCCGTCCACCTCTTCAGCGTCCTCGAACTCCGGCGCCTCGTTCGTGCCGGTGTTCATGAACACGTTCAGCTCGCCGCTGGACGTGCCCGCGATTATGTCCTTTTTCCCGTCCGCGTTCCAGTCGGTTATGTCGAACGGGGGCGGGACGACCGCCTCGTACCGCGCTGCCTCCGGGGCCGGGTTTTTCATCTCGGTAATCTTTTCCTCGGACACGCCGGCCTTCCGGAGAAGCTCCTCCTCCTGCGGCGTGAGCGAGTACGAAAGGGCTGGGACGAGCAGGGCGGCGGCAAGTACGGCGAGCATGAGCAGGCGGCGCATGTGGGCCTCCTTATAGATTGGAAGTTGATTATATAGGTACGTACCTATTTATACAGCCCGTCTGCCCCCAAGTCAAGGTTTTGTTGGGGAGGCGGCTGGGCTAACAAAATCGCGTGTCGAAAAAAATCGGCGGGAAAAGCGGCGGGCGTGTCCGTCTATAAGGGCATGAGGAGAGGAAGCCAACCCTTCCCTCTTATCCCCTCCCTGTGAAGGGAGGGGAAGATTGGTTGAAGCCCGTTATAAATAAGATTGGCTTCGACGAATCTCCCGCCCCCTGCACAGGGGGAGGGCTGGGGTGGGGGTAGGTTTTCTCGGCGGAACGCCCTCGCCCCTAACCCTCTCTCTCGGGAGGAGATGGGGATTGTATGAAGAACAAACTGGGCGGGACTGGGATTCGCCCCTACATTAAAGAATAGGAGGCGTGATATGAAAAAGGCGATTGTTGCGCTGGTGGCGGTGATTGCATTGGTTGTTGGGATCGCGGCGGTCTCGAGTGCGGGGGATAAGGTCCGCATCGTAGGCTGGGTTAAGACGGTAGATGACTCAAAGAGAGAGATAACAGTCCAGACAATGAAAACTAGGACGTCTCCATCGAATATTGTTATCGTCAAGCTGAATGAGCGTGCTTATAAGTGGATAAAGCAAAAGTATGAATTCCAGAGCAAACATCACCCAGAATATGAATTCGCGGTTGGAGTTGAGTATGAGGTTCAAGATGGTATTAACGCGGCAACCAAGGTTAGAGTGTATCCGCAAGGTGACGATTAATCACATAATACAAGGTTGGCATCAACGGGTAGTAGGAAACAACAGGTAAAAAAGGAGGCTCCAGATGTACAGGATATTCAGAACGATACTAATAACTGCAGCAGCGATGGGGCTGTCAGCAGGCATGCTGCTTGCCAGCTGCTCGTACGGTAACAAGGAGGCCGCACAGGACCCGCCGGTCGAACAACGGTCGGCTGGCAACGCCGCGAGCCAGCCGCAGGACGAGGGCAAGGAGGCGGGCCGCAAGGACGCGGATAATGAGGTCGAGGCCTACGGCCAAGCTGTCCCCGCGCCCGTGGCCGAGACATACTCGGCCGCACCGGCGCCGGCCGCTAAAGCGGCGATGCCCGGGCGAATGGTGGGGAGCGCCGACGGCCCGGCGGGCCCGTCAGGGGGCGCAACACGCCTTTATGCTCAGGCGCCAAGGACCGAGGCGGCCATGGGCTACATGCCTCCGCCGGACCAGACCCGCCATTACTACCAGGACTTCGGCCGCGACAAGTTCGAGCACAAGGACGTCAACCCCATAAAGCTCGCATCCGAGGAGCCGGTCTCGACCTTCTCGATAGACGTGGACACCGCATCCTATGGCTTCGTCCGGAAGTCACTGAGCCAGGGCCACCTTCCGGCAAGGGACGCGGTGCGTGTCGAGGAGATGGTCAACTACTTCGAGTATGGATACGAGACGCCGACGAGCAGGAGCAAGCCCTTCAAGCCGACGGTCGCCGTCTACCCGACGCCGTGGAACCCCGGCACAAAGCTCCTGCACATCGGCATAAAGGGGCTTGAGATGAAACCCGGGAAGGCCCCGAGGGCGAACCTCGTATTCCTGCTGGACGTGTCCGGCTCGATGGACGCCCCGGACAAGCTCCCGCTCCTCAAGCAGTCGCTCGCGATGCTGGTGGACAACCTGCGTCCGGCCGACAAGGTGGCGGTCGTGGTGTACGCGGGCGCCGCAGGCACGATACTTGAGCCGACGGAGGCGCGCAACAAGTCGAAGATACTCGCGGCTCTTGAGAGGCTCCGCGCGGGCGGCTCGACTGCGGGAGGCGAAGGGATACGCCAGGCCTACGCGCTCGCCGAGGCCGGCTACGACGAGGACGCGGTAAACCGCGTGATACTCGCGACGGACGGTGACTTCAACGTCGGCATAACCAACCCGGACGAGCTTCAGGGCTTCGTCGAGAGGAAGAGGAATACCGGCATATTCCTGTCCGTCCTCGGCTTCGGCACGGGTAACTACAACGACCAGATGATGCAGAAGCTGGCCCAGAACGGGAACGGCAACGCGGCCTACATCGACACGCTGAACGAGGCGAGGAAGGTCCTCGTGCACGAGGCCTCCTCGACGCTCTTCCCCATAGCCAAGGACGTCAAGATACAGGTCGAGTTCAACCCGGCCAGGGTCGCCGAGTACAGGCTCATAGGCTACGAGACCCGCATGCTGAAACGCGAGGACTTCAACAACGACCAGGTGGACGCGGGCGAGGTCGGCAGCGGCTCCTGCGTTACCGCGATATACGAGGTCACGCCGGTCGGCAGCGACTCGCGTCTTGTCGACGACCTGCGGTACAGGAAGACGGCGAAGACCCCGGAGTCCGACGGAGACTGGGGCGTCGAGTACGCCTTTCTGAAGATACGCTACAAGCTGCCGAAGGAGGACGACAGCAGGCTCATAAAGCAGACGATTGGACACGAGCAGGAGTACAGGAGGCTGAAGGACGTGCCGGCTGACATCCGGTTCGCGGCCTCGGTCGCGGCCTTCGGACAACTGCTCAAGGGCGCGCCGTTCCTGGGCGGCTACGACTGCACAGACATAGCCGAACTCGCGCGGCCCGCGAAGGGCGACGACCCGTTCGGGTACAGGGCGGAGTTCGTGAACCTCGTGGAGGCGGCGAAGAGCGCGGGCGCGATGGCGGCGCTGCCGTAAAGAGGAAGCGTAAACTAAACCCCTGGTGGAAGCCCTCACCCCCAACCCCCTCTCCCACTGCGGGGAGAGGGGGACTATATGTACCCTCTCCCTTCAATGGGAGAAGGGGAAGAAGGGACAAAAGCAAATGCAGGGCGGGCACGGGGACCCGCCCCTACATAAAACGAGGAGCATACACATGAAGAAGCCGATGCTGGTGCTGTTGACTGTAATAGGGATGCTGATGGCGATGTTTTCGGTTTCAGGGGCTGAGGACAGATACAGCTTGAGAGGCAGTATCAAGTCCATGGACGCCGGGAAAAAAGAGATTGTCTATCACGTCAGGCGTGATGACCGCACGAGGAGCAACCTGCCGCACGAGATTACCATTGTCTTGAGAGAGCATGACTACTGGACGATGAAAAGATATTTCGATAACTGCAAGAAAGAAAAACCCGGCATGCCCGTCGAGGCGTGGGTGCAGCTAAGGCTGGTGGACGGCAAATACGTAGCAAGGTACATCAGTCCGCCGATATATGGTGACGATTGAAACTATTTCACGCCCCCCGCATTTACCTGCAAGAAAAACAGGCGGCCCGTCCGTCTATACAGATAACAGCATTCAGATACCTCTGGAAAAGGAGGCGCGCATGAGAGCACCGGGTTAAATGTGGATAAGGAGACCCCTCACCACTAAACCACTGGTGGAGACCCCTCACCCCCAACCCCCTCTCCCGCTAGGAGAGGGGGACTTAACAAACATCAAAGGAGGATACAATGAAGAAGTCCATAGCAATAATTCTCGCAATAGCACTGACGGGTGTCATGGCCGCCGCGGCATTCGCATCCGAGCTGTTCAAGTACAACGGCGTAGTAAAGTCGGTAAATCCCGCGACCAGCGAGATAGTCTTCAGCGGGGTGAAGGCAAAGGGCGAGCCGGACAGGCCAATGCCGGAGAACATAACCATCAAGCTGACCAAGAACGATTTCAAGAGGATCAAGAGCGGGCACGAGAAAGTGAGCCGGTTGAATCCGCCGCTTCCCTTGGACGTCAACGTCCAGTATGAAGTCAATGGCGGTAAATACGAGGCCAGGACCATAAGGATAATCTTCGGCGGCTGCTGACCCTTCGCGTCCTCCAGCAATTCAAAGCCCCGGCGTCCTTTGCATGGACGCCGGGGCTATTGGTCAATCGCCGCTCAGCCGGAAGCTCACCGGCACCTCGAAGCTGAGCGTATCGCCTTTAAGCTCCGGCGGGACGGGCGGGAAGCGCCCGACGTCCCCGACGGCGCGCACCGCCGCCCTGTCGAGCTGGGAGTGGCCGGTGGACTTCGCAAGCCTGACGTCGCGCACGGTCCCGTCCCGGGCAATCTCGCAGACGACAAGGCATCTGCCCTCCTGTCTCGACTTCCTGGCGAAAAGCGGGTACTCCTTGCGCTTGTCTATGCTCACGCGCAGGGCCTCCTGGTAGCCCGCCCTCACCGCGTCTGTGTTGTCCGGGACGGCGGGCGCGGGCGTGCTCCGGGCAGGCCTGGCGTCCGGCACGGCCGGGGACGTGACAGGCCTCGCGGGGCCGCTGTCCGCCCTGTCCGCCGCCTGCGGCGGCAGGACTGGCGCGCCGAGCCCGGCCCTTGCCTGCTCCCCGCTTATCTGTGAGGGGGCAAGCTGCGTGTACTCCTGGGGCGCGGCCTCGGGCGGGACGGCCCGGACAGCAGGTACCGCCGTGGGCGGAGCCTCCGGGTGCGGGGTGACCGCCTTTGGCGCGGGGGCCTCATGGGGCCGGACAAATGCCTGGGGCCGCTTGGCAGGCGCGGCCTCCACATGCGCCAGCGCTGCCTGCCTGAAGTTCAGAAGCTCCACCTCAAGCGGCGCATGGACCGTGTCCGGCAGTCGGCTCACGGCAAGCAGCGCCAATGCGTGCAAGGCCAGGGCTATTGCCAGCGCGGCCCTGATGCCGAACGAACGGGACTCGTCCCGCGCCGGGATGTTCCAGGCGCGCCGGCGCAGCCAGTGTACAGCCTCGTGCATGGCCGCCTCTAATGCCTGTACGTCGCGGTCACGTAGAAGTTGACGCCGTTCTCCGGGACTGCGTACCCGCTCGCGAAGGGGTCGCGCTGGTACGACAGGTGAGAGAAGTACTGCTTGTCGAAGACGTTGTTGACACCGGCGAAGACGGTGAACCTGCCGCGTGTCACGCCCGCCTTGATGTCCGTGGTGGCCCAGCCGCCGGTCGGCGACTCGTTCAGGTCACCGTCCACCTTCCCCTGGCGCGCGGACATGTTCTCGGAGAGTTCCGCGAAGAAGGAGCCGTTGTCGTAGCGGGCCGCGACCGTGCCCTTGAGCGGCGGTATCTCGGACAGCGGCCTGTCCCCGCTCAGGTTACGCGCGTCGACGTAGGAGAGCGAGCCCTTCAGGAAGAAGTCGGACGGGAGCGACACCTGCGAGCCCAGTTCGAAGCCCCAGAACCTCGCATCGACGTTCTCGAAGCTCTTTGCCGCGGGCAGCGCGGGAAGCCCGGCCGGCGCGGGCAGGTTAGTCACGTTGATGTAGTCGTTAACGCGGCTCACGAACGCGGCGGCGTTGACGTACCAGGTGTCCGTATGGTACTTGACGCCCAGGTCGGCCTCGTTGTCCTTCGTGGGGTCGAGTTCCGGGTTGCCGATGTAGTTGGTGGTCGGACGTTTCAGGTTCGCATACAGCTCCTGCGGGTCAGGCATCCGGACGCCCCTGCCGAGGCCGAGGAAGAGGTCGAGGTTGTCCGATGGACTGTAGTCGAGCTGGACGTTGCCGCTCGCCTCGCCGAAGTCCCGGCTGTTTGTGAACGAGCCGCCGGGGTAGTAGCGGTAGAACAGGCTCGCTATCCTGTCCTCGCGGAGCTTGTCCGCGTCGACATAAGCGAGGTCGCCCCGGACGCCCGCGGTAAGTGTGACCGCCTGCCCGAGCGGCGCTTTGTACTCGGCGAAAAGGCCCACGTTGTCCACGAAGACGTCCGGGACCATCGGCTGCACAGTGTAGACCTTCGTGAGTTTGTTGTAGAGCGTGTTGACCGCGTCCCAGTTGCGGTTGTAGTAGTCCACGCCCGCCTTGACCGCCCCGTCCCCCGCGGCGAAAGTCCCGATGACGTTCGCGCCGAGCGTCGCCGTATTTGCGTTTGTCATCATCGTGTAGCCGGGCGCGGCCCCGATGCTCACGAACCTGAGACGGTTGTCCATCAGGTGGGTGACCTTGTCGTAATAGACCTGTGCCGACAGCTCCCTGACAAGCGGGGAGACGTTCTCCGACTTTATATTCCAGTTGACGCGGTGCGTCCTGTCGTATTCGGCGTCCATAAGGAGGTATGGATAAAGAACGTCGCTTGCGTCCTGGTATGAATAGCCGATGGTCGTGCCCGTGTTCGGTGAAATGTCGTAGCCGAGCTTTGTCCAGAGCGTGTGGATGGTATACGCGCCCGGGTCCCTCTTGTCGTCCTTGTAGCGGTTCATGTCGGCGGCGGGGTAGATACCGGTTATCCTGTCTCCGTTCCCGTCCCTCGGGACGCCGGAACGCTTGAAGGCGTAGCCCGCCAGCCCGCTCATGCCGTCCCCGCCGTAAGACGCCGAGGCCGAAGCGTTGACGCTTCCGTACGAGCCGGCCGTGACGTTCAGCTCGGCCCCGAGCCCCCTGGGCGCGGCGCTCGTCTTCACGTCCACGATGCCGCCCATGCTGCCCGCGTGAAATACGTCGAACGGACCCTTTACGATGTCTATCCTGTCGACCTCGGCGAAGTCGATGTGGAACGCGGGCGAGTCCATGCGGTTGGGGCACGCCCCGTATATCCTGACGCCGTCCACGAGGACGTTTACGTTGTCCTTCTGCATCCCTCGGAGGACGACGTCGTTGGCTATCGCACCCTTACGGACGATATTTATACCCTCCACCTGCTTGAGCGCCTCGCCTATATCCCTCGCGGGGCTCTCCCGTACCTCCCTTACAGTAAGGCTTTCCTGCTGCGTGCTCTCCGCTGCACCCCTGACCTCAATCTCGTCGAGTATGAGGTTTTCGGCGTTACCCGTCTGTGGTAACGCGCACACGGCAAGCGTTACGACCGCCGCGCGCAACAGTATCTTGCAGGACGTGATGTCCATGATGACCTCCGTTATGTATTTGATGTCTGTCGGAACCCTTGAGGATGGAGGTCAGGCTTCCGGAGGCTCTTTCGGCCCGGCGGAGAAGAACGATGAGAGCCCGATTGCCGGGAAAGCGGGGTATGACGCGGACGTGGAATGGAAACGGATTTCGGACATGGACAGGATGTACGGCGCGTCGGGGCCGCTTTGGATGACTGTGTGACCTGAATGCCCGCAGACGTCGAGGGCCGCGACCACATCCCGGCCGTCCGTTGTGCCGTGGCTGGAAGGCATAAGGCATACGCCGCCCGTGAACGCCGACTGCAAGGCCAGCGCGAGCATCAGGCAAAGCGCGGTATATCTTATGCGTCTTCCGGCCATGCTGTCGGTACTCTTGTGGTTTACTAACACTGCAATTAAACAGGTCAACCAGACAATGCAATAAGAAGTCGCTGGGTTCCCGCTTTCGCGGGAATGACCGGCATTTATGCGTCGCCCCGTGCTTGACACGGGGTCCAGGAAGTTCGCCTGTTTGGTTGCCGGATTAATAAGTACGCGCCCTGTCTGGGCACTGAAGACTAAAGCTGCAACTTGATGTTAAGTTTAGCAGACAGTGACGTTATGCGCAAGCCGCGGACGGGTATCCCGGCTGCGCCTGTCAGGACGGCGTGGAGGTTATTGGCCGGGCATCGATGGTTTCGGCGGGTTTTTCAGACGTCGGCCTTCGCCTTGAGCGCGGCCCGTGCGATGCGGGTGACGTATACCGTAACCGCGACGGTGGCGGCGAGCCCGGCTATGTAGAACGCCCATTCGAGCAGGGTGCGCCCCCGGCCGTCCGCGCCGACGAGGGCGAGGTCACCCGCGAGCGAGCCGATGTAGACGTACATGAGAGTGCCGGGGAGCATGCCAGCCCAAGACGCGAGGAAGTAGTCGCGGAAGGACACGCGGGTAAGTCCGTATACGTAGTTAAGGATGACGAACGGAAACACGGGCGACAGGCGGGTAAGGAAGACTATCTTCCAGCCCTCCCTTGCGACCGCGTCGTCGACCGCCTTGAACCGTGCGTCCCCCTCGACCCGCTTCTCGACCCAGCCGCGCGCGACGTACCTCCCGACAAGGAAGGCGCACGCGGCCCCGAGCGTCGCCGCGGCCGAGGCTATCAGCGTACCCTTGACAACGCCGAAGATGAAGCCCGCGCCGAGCGTGAGGATGGAGCCGGGTACGAGGAGTATGCAGGCGGCTATATAGACGGCGATGAAGATAAATGGCCCGGCGGCGCCGAGGCCGGAGACCCAGGCGAGCGCGTCACGCAGCAGGCCCCGGACGTGGGGAAGCGCGGCCGTGACGAAGAGGACGGCCGCCGCCGTGACGGCCGCGGCAATCCATATCTTCGGGTTACGCCTGTCCGGATGTGTGTACATATGCTACCCGGTCAGCCTGCCGCGGCATCGAGGATAAGTTCGGCGTCCTTCAGAAACTGCATAAGCATTGCCTCGTCTCCCGGCCTGGAAAGGTCCTTTTCTACCTCCACGCTGATGTAATTCCTGCTTATGTTCGCGGAAGGCCTGCCGAGCCGTGCGATCCTGACCACGGCGTCCTTGATGGACGGGTCGAGGAAGTTCCTGGCAAAGGACGGGTCCGTCGAGAATACCGCGAACTCACTGTCGAATTCCGGGTCCCCGGTCTGAATAAACCCCTCGTCGGTACGCCTTGCGATACTGTCCAGCATGCCTCGCCTGAAGACCTCGAGCGGGGGGTTGAAGCGGCGGGTCCTCGCCGCAAGACGGCAGAACGGGGACTGGTGTTCGCCCTGCGGGGCGAAAAAGACCCAGCCGTTCCACCGGTCTCGCGCGACGTACATGACCGGAAACTCTCCCTCCATGGCCACAAACGCGCCCGCCACACGGGAGGCCGTCCGCTGCAGCGTCGAAAACAGTTTCGAGGTCTCGCGGCGGCCGTGAAGGAACAGCAGCATCCCGCCGATAACGAGGAACGCAAGTATCAGCGGGATCGGGATGCGCCCGGCATGCCTGGTGATATAGTGATAAAAGGCGAATCCGGCTAGCGCAAGGGCTGCGTAAAGCGTCAGGTTCAGGATATTCCCGGCCTTCGAAGCCACGGGTGGCGGGCCGCTCATGGCCGCTACTTTCTGTTTGTACTCTTCAGGCCCCAGGATGTCGTCCGAGCCTGCGTAGAGCGTCCGGACACGTTCCGTTATCACCGGATAAATGGAACCGGTATCCTCTTCGGGGATAGGGTCGTCCCAGGGGGCGAGCTGACCGTCGTCGGTTTGTCTCATGGATATAGCCTCCGCCAGGTAATGGTCAACCATACCATAGACGAACTCATTCGCGCAAGAGGCAAACATCCTTATACCTCGTCTCTGCACGGCAGGACGACCATTATGCATGACGCAGTTTATTGTCCACCAAGACCGGCAACATCTGTTATAACTGCAGGTGAGTTTTACGGCGGCCAGGAGAAGACCGGCGGAACTGCGTTAACGGCAAAATGGAGGCGGAAATGAAATGTCCTGTATGCGCGGAGGTTGACCTGCTGATGTCTGAGCGGCAGGGGGTCGAGATAGACTATTGTCCGAAGTGCCGGGGTGTATGGCTCGACAGGGGTGAACTCGACAAGATAATCGAGAAAGCAGCCGGTGAGCCCGAACCCGCACGGCCGGAGCGTTCCGGGGAGCGTGAGCGTGAAAGCGGGCGGGAACGAGGCCGCGAGGAATACCGTCACGAGGGGCACGGGCGCGACCACGACGATGACCGTGGCTACGGCCACGGCAAGCCGCACAAGCGGAAGTCGCTGCTCGGTGAGATATTCGATTTTTGACGGCACGTGGCGGGTATGATAAAATTATCCGCATGTAAGGCTTGATTTGTCCTCGGCCAATCTCTCGCACCATGTACAGGGGGCGGGAGATTGGCTGGATTTATTTACGTACAAGCTCTAAGCTAATCCCGCGGCTGCCCCCCAACCGGAAACCTGCCCCTGACCGCCCCCACTAACGCCGCATCCGCACGCGAGGAAACCATCTCAAGCGGCGAGTACCCGCGCCGCCAGGCGATGTAGAACACCACGCAGAGCAGGAGCGCGGTGATAACGACGTTCTGCCAGGCGTTGATAAGCCACTGGCCACGCCATTCGAGCATGACCCGGCTCGTGAAAGGCCAGAGGTACGGTATCGGCCAGTGTTCGCCGTCCGGGCCGCCCGCGCCGGCTATGTCGCACAGGACATGGACGTGGAAGCTCAGGAAGGCCAGCGCGGCCACCGCGCCTCGCCTCGCTTTTGCGGACCACGCGCACGCCGCCGCGACTAACAGACCAAATGCGAGGTTGTGCGAGACGACGTGGTGGTAGTCAGACCACCACGTGAGCGGGCGCACCGAGTCCTTCGTCAGTTCCTCCGCGATAAGGCCGAGGCCGTCCATGTCCGGGATGACACCGGCGAGCGTCACGGCGGCGCGGCCACGCCTGTCGAGAGGAGCGAGGTTCGCTGCCGCCCAGCCTGCGAGGACGTGTGTGAGAGGGTTCAACGGCTGCGCTCCATCAAAATATCAGCCCGACAAGCAGCACCAGCGCGACGGTGCCCGGCACGGTGACGAGGCCCGCGAGCAGCGTGATGTACTTCGCCAGAGCGGACAAGGATTCGGTATCGCCGACGCCCGTCGGGTTGCTATGTCGCCTGTCATTCCTTTTTGGTTCGGGTATATCTTTGCCGGTGCTTAGTGCGGTCCGGCAGGACTCGTAGTACGCCCTCTTCTTCCATATTCTCATTATGGGCTTGTCGCCAATCCTCCCAACAAGCATGGCTGCGGTTTCCCTGTCCTTCGCGAGCACCGCGAAATATGCGAAGCGGTTCAGGTTCCATGCGGAATCGGGGTACTGCCTCGCCATGTCCTGGAAGCCCTGCTTCATCTTCGGCCAGGATACGCCCGCCTCCTCGAAGCGTTCCCATTCGCCGTACGAATGGGTGGACATCAACACCCGCGTATACGCGGTCGTGCTGTCCTCATCCGGGGCAAGGGCGGCGGCCTCGTCCGCGAATGCCTGCCAGTCGCCCGGCTCGCCGTGCCACCGGGGCAGCAGGTAAATCGCCTTGCTCCCGTAGATAGGGAAATATCCCGGTTAGTACGATACGGCCTCGTCGAATACGGTGTCGTATCTCCGCTTTCCCCAGCCCTGCGCCATGCCGACCGTCAGCAGGCTTGCGTAGCGTTGCGGGCAGTCTTCAGCGCCGTCCGCAGGCGCGTCTTTCAGGAGGTCGTACGCCTTCTGCACCCGCTTGTCGAACAGGACCCAGCCTTTTTCGTCCACAGTGTCGGCATAGCCGCTGCCCCGTGCGAGCCATGCGTAGTCTAGCCAGACGCATGCCTCGGCGACTCTCTGCGTGACCGAGTCCGGGTAGGCCAGTTTCCACTTGGCAAGGAGGTCGAGAGACCTCTTGTAGCCCTCGTCCTTCTCGTAGTCGGCGTTCGTGTCGGGGGCCATCGAGAAGGCCTCGTAGTACGCCGCAAGCAAGGGAGAGCCGTTAAGGAAGCGCCTGTCGTTGTCGCGAAGGTCCTTCGCTATCTCCTCCAGCGCCGTGAAGTCCTCCTTGTCGAAATATTCCCTGATGTCCCTCGACACGGCAAAGTCCATGTCCACATCCACAACGTATTGCGGCACGGCGAAAGACGTTGCCGGTACCGAAAGCGAGCAGAACACGATTAGCAGGGAAATGAAGATGTGCCTGGTCGTCATGAGGCCGACTCCTTGGTGACTGCGGCCGGACAGGCCACG
Source organism: Nitrospirota bacterium (assembly GCA_016212105.1). GTDB lineage: Bacteria > Nitrospirota > JACRHJ01 > JACRHJ01 > JACRHJ01 > JACRHJ01. The sequence goes on along the minus strand of JACRHJ010000047.1, from coordinate 6,600 downwards.
ACTATGACTATGGCAGGGCCTTGATGAAGACCTTCCTCACCATATCAGCCCGACAAGCAGCACCAGCGCGACGGTGCCCGGCACGGTGACGAGGCCCGCGAGCAGCGTGATGTACTTCGCCAGAGCGGGTAATGGCCTGATTACTGGGCCGGGCTGGGCCTGGGCGGGCCTGCCCTTGTACCGCCACGGCATGTCCTTGCCGGCCTGGGACAGCCTGCGGCATGTCTCGTAGTTCTCCCTTGTCTCCCATATGGCAAGCACGGGCCTGTCGCCTATCCTCTCGAACAGCTCCCGGACGGTCGCCTTGTCGTTTGCCATAACCGCGTGCAGGGCGAACCTGTTGAGGTTCCATTCGGAGTTCGGGAAGTTCCGCTCCAGGTCTCTGTACCCCTGCTTCATCTTTGGCCATGATACTCCGGCCTCCTCGAAGTACGTCCACTCACTGTATGCCTGTGCGCCAAGCAGGACGTACGTGTACGCGGTCATCCCCTCTTCCTTCGGCGTGAGCTTCGTCGCCTCGACCGCGAACCTCTGCCACTCCCCGTCTCCTCCGCCCCACCTCGGGAGTATGTTGACCGTCTTCTCGAGGTAGATGGGATAGTATGAAGGGTCGAATGCGACCGCCTTCCGGAATGCGGCCTCGTACTTCCTGGTGTCCCAGCCCTCGGCCCTTCCGGCCAGCAACAGGAGCATGTGCCTGTGGGGACAGTCCACCCCGTCCGCGCCCGGCCCCTGCTCCAGAAGCACGCGGGCCTGTCCGGCCCGCTCCTTGAACAGATCCCAGCCGTCGTCCGTGACGGTGTTAGCGTACCCGCCGCCCCTTGCGAACCAGGCGTAGCTGAGCAGGACGTTCGCCTCCGCGACGCGCTGTGTTATGGAGCCTGGGTATGCCTGAGACCAACTCCGGAGGATGGCGAGCATGTTCACGAAACCCTGCTCGTCTTCGACCTTCTTCGCGGTCAAGGCGTCGGTCTCCATGCCCAGGTAGAAGTCGCTCAGGACCGGCATGCCCTCGGCCGAGCGCGTCTTTTCCGCCCTGAACGTGTTGGCCATTCTTTCGAGTTCGGCGAAGTCCTCCTGCTCGAACAGCGTCCGGACGTTACGCATGAACTCCTTCCTGACGGGCTCCCCGTCGACGTAGGACATCCACGCGGCGTCCAGCCTCGGCGGCGCGGCCATGAGGACAAGCAGGGCTATGGCGGCAAACGATATGGCTCTTATATTCATCAAGCCCCCGGCGGCATGAATTTACATGCATGAAAGATGACGGCCCTCGGAAGGTGCTGCTGTAACTGCACCTTGGACCGGGACCGTCCATCGACAAATAGCCATCAACCTTATAGCATTGCGGGGTTGAAAAGACAAGTATATTTGTGACGATGCACACGGCGGGTCACGAAATAAAACGGTTGCGGCCCGATACGTCAAGGGCCCGTTGAAACAGCGATGGCAACGTCTAATGCGCCGTTGACTTTGGCTGCTTATCTGCTAATATAGGCTATGGAAACGGCGCCAGCGCCGTCACATGCCTCGACGGATTATCCAGGACCTCCATGACCACTATACCGGACACAAAGAAGGCACGGCTCATATGCGCCGCCGCCGTCCTGCTTGCCTGCTCGGCTGCGTACTACAACACGCTCGCATGCGGCTTCGTCGCCGACGACCACGAGCTGCTGGCGGGTAACCCGTGGGTGAGAGACTTCAGCCATATACGGGAGATTTTCACATCCGGAATCTGGGCGGAGCACGGGAAGCAGCTCAACTACTACCGTCCGGTTGTTCATGCCATATACCTTCTCGGCTACCAGACCCTCGGGCCGGAGCCGTGGGGGTTCCACCTGATGAACATGTTCTTCCAGGCGGGCGTCAGCCTTCTGGTCTTCGCGCTATCGCACCGGCTGGCAGGCATGCACGGCGGGGGGGGCAGTGCGCTCCTGCCCGCGCTCGCCGCCGGCCTGGTCTTCGCGGTGCACCCCATACACACCGAGTCCGTCGCCTGGATATCCGGAATCACGGACGTATCCTGCGCGTTGTTCTGCCTCCTGTCACTTTACCTCTACCTTGCGTACAGGTCCGGCTCGGGCAGGGCATGGCTTGCGGCCTCGGCCGTGGCCTTCCTGCTGGCGGCGCTCTGCAAGGAGGCGGCCCTTACGCTCCCGCTCGTAATACTCGCGTACGACCTGCTGTTCCCCGGTACGCGCCCGGCATGGTCGAGGTCCGCCGCCTACGCTTACGCGCCCTTCGCCGCGGCCGCGCTGGCGTACCTCGCCATGAGGTCGCACTCGCTCGGAGGGTTCGCGCCAGAGAGCGTCCACGACAAGCTCGGCCCATCCATGTACGTGATAAACGCCGCGGCGCTCTTCGGCGGATACGTGACAAAGGTCATACTGCCGGTCAACCTCTATGCGTATTACGTATTCTACCCGGCCCGGTCGGCGCTCGACCCGGCGGCGCTTCCAGACATTGCGGCCGCGGCGGCCTCGGCCTTTGCCCTGTACCTTGCGAGGCGGGACAGGCTCGCATTGTTCGGCGCGGCGCTCTTTGTCCTGCCGCTTCTGCCTGTCATGTACATATACGGGCTGGGGGACAGCGTCTTCGCGGAGAGGTACCTGTACCTGCCGTCCGCCGGTATTGCGTTCCTCGCCGGGCTGGTGTTTGGGCGGCTGGCGGAAAGGCCGGGGATGTTCCGCGCGTCGGCAGCCCTGCTCTTTGCCGCCGTCCTGAGTTTCGGCCTGCTGACAGCGGAGAGGAACAGGGCCTGGGCGAGCGACGAAACCCTGTGGATGGCAGCCCTCGATACCGCGGAGCATACCGGCCGGCCGAGCTACGACTTCGCATTGATACTCTCCAAGCTTGGGAGGATGGAGGACGCGCTCGTGAGGTTCGAGGACGCGGTCCGTGAGATGCCGGGGTATGTCAAGGCGAGGAACAACCTCGCCGCGGCGTATTCCGCGAACGGGATGTTCGATAAGGCGGTGGAGCAGGACAGGGCCGCGATAGCGCTAAGGCCCGGCCAGTTCAAGTATTACTACAACCTCGGCATGGATCTTCAGTCGCTGGGCAGGCTTGACGAGGCGGAGGCCGCCTTCCGTGAGGCGCTCGGGATAAGGGCGGACTTCTCCTATGCGCATTACGGGCTAGGGCTCGTGTACCTAAGGAAGGGATTGGCGGATGAGGCTGCGGCGGAGCTTTCGCTCGCTGTCAGGTACAACCCGGGAGACGCGGAGGCGCGTGCACTGCTGGAACAGGCGGAGAAGATGAAGGCGGGCGGCGGGAAGTAGTGGTGCCCACCTGCGCGGGACGGCGGGGAGGGGGGTTAGGGGGTTCCACCTGTAGGGGCCGACCTGTGTGTCGGCACTTCATGTTATTGTCTTTACGCACCTGATGAAGATAGCCGGATTCTGCATACGTCTCACAGCACTTCCCTCAAAACCCCAGAAACCACCCCGAACGAGTACCCACGCCGCCGGAGGTAATCGGTCAGCCGCCGCCGGGCCTTCTCGGGCGGGATCCCGGCAAGCCCCGCAGCCTTATTACGCGCGACGCGGAGCGCGACCTCGTACTCGGTGTCCGCGTCCTCCTCCGAATCCAGTGCGAGGATGGCAAGCGCGGCGTCCTCGTCCGTCACGCCCTTCCTCCTAAGCTCCTGCCGCACGGCGTACCGCGACAGCCCCTTCGTCCCGACCAGGTGCCGCGCGAACATGGCCGCGAACTTCCTGTCGTCCACGTACCCGTAGGACTCCATCACGGCCATGACCTCGGAGACTATATCCGGCGCGAACTCCTTTTTGACGAGGTACGCGGTCAGTTCCTTCCGGCTCCGCGCGCGCAGGCCGAGGTATCTGTAAGCCAGGTCCTTCGCGCGGGAGAGGTCGTCGGCCAAGTATTGCTCCAGGAAAGAACGTGCAGCGTGTTCGTGTTTCGTGTTCGTGAAGGACAGGGAGAAAATCCCGTCCTCCGTCCCCACTTTGAAAGAGGGGGGAATGAGGGGGGATTTTATGTAGGGGTCCCGCACTATGTGCGGGATGCCCGCCCTCTTGCTTTTGTGTAGGGGCCGACCCGTGTGTCGGCCCTTCTTATATTTTCATATGGTCCCCCTCTTAAGATAAGAGGGGGCTGGGGGCGTTATGAAACATAAGGTGCGGGCGCAGTAAACTGCGCCCCTACAATATCGTATGCATGCGGATTCTTCGGCTGACGCCTCAGAATGATACCGTAAAACCCCTAATCCCCGAACCTGTCTATCTTCAAATCCGTGTCGCCGCCTCCCTGCTGTCCTCCCTGCTGCCCTCCGCCCTGCTTGCCGCCGCCGGAGCCGGCCTTGGCCATCTCCTCCCAGGAGAGGTCGGAGGTGGACTGTATGCCGCGTATCTTGAGGGCGAAGTCGTCCGGGTTGGTGCTCCTCCTGAGCGCCTCCTCGTATGTGATGAGGCCCTTGTTGAACAGCCCGAGGAGCGACTGGTCGAAGGTCTGCATCCCGTACTGGGAGCCGCCGGCCGCGATGACGTCGTGTATCTGGCGCGTCTTCTCCGGGTCGATGATGCACTCGCGGACGGTAGTCGTTGCGACCAGAATCTCACAGGCCGGGACGCGCCCCTTGCCGTCCGCCCTAGGCACGAGCCTCTGGGATATGACGCCCTTCAGGACGGCCGCGAGCTGGAGGCGGACCTGCTTCTGCTGGTACGGCGGGAAGACGGATATGATGCGGTTGATCGTCTCGCCCGCGTCAACGGTATGCAGCGTGGAGAGGAGCAGGTGGCCGGTCTCGGCGGCGGTCAGGCCGACGCTGATGGTGTCGAAGTCGCGCATCTCGCCGACCAGTATGATGTCCGGGTCCTGCCTCATCGCGGAGCGCAGGGCGAGCGCGAAGGAGTCGGTGTCCATGCCGACCTCGCGCTGGTTGACGAGCGACTTCTTGTCACGGTGGAGGAACTCGATAGGGTCCTCGACCGTCATGATGTGCTCGGTGCGCGTGCTGTTGATGTAGTCTATCATCGAGGCGAGCGTGGTGGACTTGCCGCTGCCCGTCGTCCCGGTGACCAGTATCATGCCCCGGCTCTCCATGCAGAGCTTGGAGATTACCGGCGGGAGCAGCAGCTCGTCGAAGCTCGCCATCTTGGTCGGGATGGTCCTCATGACGAGCCCGACGGTGCCCCTCTGCATGAAGACGTTCACGCGGAAGCGGCCGAGGCCGGGCACGCCGTAGGCGAAGTCGGCCTCGTTCTTGGCCTTGAACTTGTCCCTCTGCGGCTGGCTCATCATGCCGAACGCGAGCTTGACGACGTCCTCCTGCGTGAGCCGCTTGTGCTCCATGAACGGCGCGAGCTGGCCGTCTATCCGGAAGACCGGCGGGCTGCCGACCTTGATGTGGACGTCGGACGCCCTGCGCTCCACGCAGACCTTCAGTATCTCGTTGATGTTCAGCACGTTGTCCATGGTCGCCTCACTCCTCGGCCGTCGCCGGCAGCATCCCGGCAAGGCCCTTTACCTTCACCTCTATCTCGTCGGCCATCTCCGGGTGCTCGCGCAGGTAGTTTTTCGCGTTCTCGCGGCCCTGTCCGATGCGCTCGCCAGAGTACGAGTACCAGGCGCCCGCCCGCTCGATTACCTTGAGCGCGACGCCTGTGTCCACAATCTCTCCCACCTTGGAGATGCCCTCGTTGAACATGATGTCGAACTCGGCCTGCTTGAAAGGCGGCGCGACCTTGTTCTTGACGACCTTGACGCGCACCCGGTTGCCCATTATCTCGTTGCCGTCCTTTATCGCCTCGGCCTTCCGGATGTCGAGCCTAACGGAGGCGTAGAACTTGAGCGCGTTGCCGCCGGTGGTAGTCTCCGGGTTCCCGTAGACGATGCCTATCTTCATCCTTATCTGGTTGATGAACATCACGATGGTGTTGGATTTGGATATCGTCGCGGTCAGCTTCCTGAGCGCCTGGGACATCAGCCTCGCCTGGAGGCCCATGTGCGAGTCGCCCATCTCGCCCTCTATCTCCGCCTTGGGCACGAGCGCCGCGACCGAGTCCACGACGACGATGTCTATCGCGCCGCTCCGGACCAGCGTCTCGGTCACTTCGAGCGCCTGCTCGCCGGTGTCCGGCTGGGATATGAGCAGGTCGTCCGTGCTGACTCCGAGCTTCCTGGCGTATGACACGTCGAGCGCGTGCTCCGCGTCTATAAATGCCGCGATGCCGCCCAGCTTCTGGGCCTGGGCTATGGCGTTCAGCGCGAGCGTCGTCTTGCCGGAGGACTCCGGGCCGTATATCTCTATGACGCGGCCCTTTGGGTAGCCGCCGACACCGAGCGCGATGTCGAGGCCGAGCGACCCGGTCGGGATGACCGGCACGTCAGGCACCTTCTCGTCAGAGCCGAGCCTCATGATGGAGCCCTTGCCGAACTGCTTCTCTATCTGGGCGACGGCAAGCTCCAGCGCCCGGTTTTTCTGGTCCTTCTCTGTCTTTTCGGCCATGTGGTTCTCCTTTGTACGTTAAGGCCGGGATGCGTCCCGGCCATTAAGTCTGTCATCCTGAGCGAAGCGAAGGATCCGCCTGTATACGATAAATTGTAGTGGCGCAGTTTACTGCGCCCGCACCATCT
>JACRHJ010000045.1 GCA_016212105.1 Nitrospirota bacterium | reverse complement strand
CGGGATAGGCGACGCCTGCGACAGCTTCAACGACAACGACGGAGACGGCGTGGCAAACGACGCGGACAACTGTCCTCAGGCGGGGAACCCAGGCCAGGAAGATGCCGATAGCGATGGCTTGGGCGACGCCTGCGACAACTGCCCGACCGACCCTGCTAATGACGCCGATGCAGACGGCCGCTGCGCTAACAACGACAACTGCCCGTCTGCTTATAACCCACAACAGTATGACTACGACCATGACGGCATCGGCGACGAATGCGACAACTGCACGATGGTCTCAAACCCCGGACAGGTTGACTCAGACGGGGACGGCGTGGGAGATGTATGCGATGCTTGCCCCAACGACGCGCAGAACGACGCTGACTCGGATGGTGTATGCGGCAACATTGATAACTGCCCGGCCATGGCTAACCCTGACCAAGATGACACCGATGCGGATGGCATCGGCGACGCCTGCGACGCCTGTCCGGACGACTATAACAACGATGCGGACGGCGATGGCATCTGTGACAACGTGGACAACTGCCCGACAGTTGCTAACCCTGCCCAGACGGACACTGACTCGGACGGCGCTGGCGACGCCTGCGACCATGACGCGGACGGAGACTCGATTGATAACACCAGCGACAACTGCCCGAATACGGCGAATGCAAACCAGTCGGACGCGGACGGTGATGGGGTCGGTGACGCATGCGACAACTGCACAACCTGGTACAACACCGACCAGGCGGACATGGACGGCGACGGGGTCGGCGACAACTGCGACAACTGCTATTATACGTACAACCCGGACCAGGCGGACAGCAACGCCGACGGATTGGGCGACGCCTGTCAGGACTCGGACGGCGACGGCGTGTCAAACGCCAACGACGTCTGTCCGTTCGACTGGTACAACGATTGGGACGGCGACGGAGTATGTGCGAACGGCATCGGCGGCGACAACTGCGCGTGGATTTACAACCCTGGCCAGGAAAACGCCGACGGTGACTTCTGGGGCGACGCGTGCGACACATGTCCTGGCGACGCGGCCGACGATGCTGATGGTGACGGTATCTGCGGAAACCTTGACAACTGCCCGGGCGTGGCCAACCCCGACCAGACTGACGCGGACGGCAACGGCATAGGCGACGTCTGCGACGACGCGGACGGCGACGGGGTGCTGTACCCTTACGACACCTGCACAGACATTGCGAACCCAGGGCAGGAAGACAACGACGGCGATGGCAGGGGTGACGTCTGCGACCCTGATGACGACAACGACGGCGTGTTGGACGAGAATGACAACTGCCCGGTCGTCCATAACCCTGGACAGGGGGACATGGACCATGACGGCATCGGCGACGTCTGCGAGGATTCAGACGGTGACGGTGTGCTGGACGCGACCGACAATTGCCAGGGCCTGATGAACTCGGGCCAGTACGACCAGGACAACGACAGCGTAGGCGACGCCTGCGACAACTGTCAGCTTGTGGGCAACCCGGACCAGTCTAACTCCGACACCGACGAATATGGCGACGCCTGCGACAACTGCCCGAGTTTGTATAACTATGGCCAGTCGGATATGGACAACGACGGTGCGGGCGACGCCTGCGATAACTGTGTGACCACGCCTAACCCTGACCAAGGCGATATCGATGCTGACGGTGTCGGCAACGCCTGCGACGGCTGCCCGAATACATACGACCCCGCCCAGGCAGACTCGGACTACGACCATGTCGGCAACGTCTGCGACAACTGCCCTGACGACCCGGCGAACGACGCGGACGGCGACGGCGTCTGCGGTAACGTGGACAACTGTCAGACCGTGTCCAACCCAGGCCAGGCGGACCACGACGGTGATGGACTTGGCGACCTCTGCGACCCGGACGACGACAACGACGGCAGGGATGACGTAGCTGACAACTGCCCGCTGACGCCTAATTATTACCAGAGTGATTCCGACCACGACGGTGTCGGCGATGCATGCGAGGACTACGACGGCGACGGCATCGGTTTCGCCGACGACAATTGCCTCGCCGTCCCCAATGCAGACCAGGCCGACGCCGACGCCGACGGCTATGGAGATGTCTGCGACAATTGTCCGGCAGTTGCGAACGACCAGTTAGACCGTGACATTGATATGGCTGGCGACGCCTGCGACCCCGACGACGACGGAGACGGGGCGCCTGACGTTACGGACAACTGCCCGATGACATCCAACTCCGGCCAGGCGGACGTGGACGGCGACGGCTTAGGCGACGCATGCGACCCGGACGATTCGGACGGCGACGGCTGGTACAACTACTTAGACAACTGCCCGGACGTCTCAAATCCTAGCCAGGCGGACGTGGACGGCGACGGCTTAGGCGACGTCTGCGACGACTCCGACGGCGACGTAATTCTTGACGCGAACGACTTATGCTGGGATATCGCAAACCCGGGCCAGCCCGACTCTGACCAAGATAGTTGGCCTGACGCCTGCGACCCTGACAGGGACGGCGACGGTGCCTTGAATGAAAACGACAACTGTCCCGACATAAGTAACAACCAGGCAGACGCCGACCAAGACGGTGTGGGCGACGTCTGTGACGACGGCGACGGCGACGGCATACTCGACACAACCGACAACTGCCCGAACGTATCCAACCCTTATGTGTTATGGCACGGGGCGATGATGCAGCCTGACATGGACTTCGACGGTGCGGGCGACGCCTGCGATAATTGCAGGTTATATAACCCTGGCCAGCCGGACATTGACCAAGACGGTATTGGCGACGCCTGCGAGGTTGACGAGGACAACGACGGCGTACCGGATGTTGACGACAACTGCTTGTGGTATAACCCTGACCAGGCCGACATGGACTTGGACGGCATCGGTGACGCATGCGACGACGACAAGGACGGCGACAATGTATACAATGAATTCGACAACTGTCCAGACAGGGTGAACCCGAACCAGTATGACATAGACTATGACGGTGTCGGCGACGTCTGCGACGATTCTGACGGCGACGGCTTGCTAGACGCCAACGACAACTGCCCTGCCTTGGTCAACCCGGCCCAAGCAGACATCAACGGCAACGGTATCGGCGACGGCTGTGACGACACGGACGGCGACGGAGTGACGGACGTCAATGACAACTGCTGGCGGTCACCAGACCCGGATCAGGCGGACGACGACGGTGACGGCGTAGGAGACGCATGCGACCCGGACCACGACTACGACGGCGACGGCTTCCCGGACCTTGGACTTCCAGGCATCAGAGACAACTGTATAGCAGTTTACAACCCGAACCAGGCCAACATGGACGGAGACAGTGAGGGTGACGCCTGCGACTATGACAAGGACGGCGACAATGTATTCGAGACGGACAACTGCCCGGACACGCCGAACGCTAATCAGGCGGATACCGACGGCGACGGTATTGGCGACGCGTGCGACAACTGCCCGAACGACGTGAACAACGACGCGGACGGCGACGGTGTGTGCGGGAACATGGATAACTGCCCTGACGTGAACAATCCTGACCAAGTGGACACAGACGGCGACGGCATGGGCGACATTTGTGATACATGCTCGATGGACGACGGCAACGATGCCGATGCAGATGGTATATGCGGCAACACGGATAACTGCACATATACATCAAACCCGGGCCAGGAGGACGCTGATGGCGACGGGACAGGCGACGCCTGCGACAACTGCCCGGCGGTTGCCAACCCAAGCCAGGCGGACGCCGACTTCGATGGCACTGGCGACGTATGCGAGGAGACAGATGGTGATGGCGTCTTCGATGTGATCGACAACTGTTTTAACGTGTACAACCCGTCACAGCTTGACACCAACGGCGACGGTATTGGCGACGCCTGCCAGGCCAACGACGAAGATGAAGACGGCGTCGTTGACGCGGTTGACAACTGCCCGATGTTTGGGAACCAGGCCCAGACGGACATCGACGGCGATGGCAGGGGCGACCCGTGCGACAACTGCATGAACCAGTCCAATGCTGCTCAGGAAGACGCTGACGGAGACGGCGTGGGCGACGTCTGCGACAACTGCCCGGACGATTACAACCAGTGGCAGGTGGATACGGACGGCGACGGTATCGGCGACTCGTGCGACGCTGATGATGACAACGACGGCCTGCCAGATGTGAACGACAACTGCCCGCTTACAGTGAACCCTGACCAATTAAACACGGACGGGGATGGAGTGGGCGACGTCTGCGACGGGGACGATGACGGTGACGGGGTTGAAGACTGGCAGGACAACTGCCACGTTACGATAAATGCGGACCAGGCCGACTCCGACGGCGATGGTATGGGCGAAGCGTGCGACGCATGCCCGAATGACCCGGCTAACGACGCGGACGGCGACGGCGTTTGCGGCAATGTGGACAACTGTCCTGCAGTTGCAAATGCCGACCAGGCCGACGCCGACGGAGACGGCACGGGCGACGCCTGCGACGCCTGTCCGCAGGACTCGGCAAACGACTTAGATGCCGATGGTATTTGTGCTAACATTGACAACTGCCAGGATGTCCCCAACTCTGGCCAGGCGGATGCAGACGGTGACGGTGTAGGTGATGTCTGCGACCATTGCCCGAACGACCCGGCTAACGACGCGGACGGCGACGCCGTCTGCGACGGCGTAGACAACTGCCTCTCTGTATCCAATGCGGGTCAGGCGGACATGGATGGTGATGGCACAGGCGATGCGTGCGACGATGACGTGGACGGTGACGGCGTGGCCAATATCTCCGACAACTGCCCGTTTGTAGTAAACCCGGGCCAGGAGGACAAGGATAATAATGGTACAGGCAACTCCTGTGATGTGCACTGCGCGAACGACCTGCAGGATGCGGACGAAACCGGTGTAGACTGCGGCGGGGCGGACTGTGTGCCGTGCGTGCAGGACGCAGACCTCGACGGCATACCTGACGCTATCGACAACTGCCCGGCGATAGCGAACACAAACCAGTCTGACTCGGACAACGACGGTACAGGCGACGCCTGCGATGCCTGCCCGAACGACCAGGCCAACGACGTGGACGGCGACGGCGTGTGCGCCGACATGGACAACTGCCCGGCGACCGCCAACACCGGCCAGGCGGACAGCAACGCTAACGGCATCGGCGACGCCTGCGAGGACCAGGATCCGCCGGTCACGGCGATAATCGCCCCGACCGCTGGCGCCCCGGTAACCGGCGTGAGCAAAATGATAATCGGCACGGCGTCTGACAACTTCGCCGGCGTCGGTTTCGTCGAGGTCTCGACGGACGGCGGCGCGACTTGGCACCTGGCGGTTGACGCATCCGGCAACGGTTCGTGGTCTACCTGGAGCTACAACTGGGCGCTCGGCGCGAACGGTACGTTCAACGTGATGAGCCGCGCGACGGACTTCGCGGGCAACGTGGAGGCTGCGCACGGGGTCAGCGTGACGGTGAGCAACTCGCTTCCGGTCATCGACTCGCTCACGGCCTCCCCGGCGAGCCCGCAGCTCTTCAACGTGCCGGTCACGTTCACCACGGCGGCGCACGGCGGCGTGGGCAGCTACCTGTACCGGTACTGGAGGAAGGGCCCGGACACGGCTGGCGCGTATGCGTTGGTGCGCGACTGGGACGCCTCGGCCAGCTGGGGCTGGACGCCACCGGTCGGGCAGGTCGGCGACAACTACATCAAGGTGAACGTGATGAACTCGATAGGCGGGGCGGCGGCCACCACGTCTGTCACGTTCAATGTAATGAACCCGCTTGTCATGGGCGACCTGACGGCCAACCGAACCAGCCCGCAGGCCTGCACGACGAAGATAACCTGGACCGCGACGGCGAGCGGCGGGAGCGGGAGCTACCTGTTCCAGTACTCGCGCAAGGGCCCGGACACAGCGAACCTGTACGTGACCGAGCGTGTCTGGGGCGCGGCTACGTGGGACTGGACTCCTCCTGTCGGCCAGGTCGGCACGAACTACATCAAGGTGACGGTGAAGAACGCCGTAGGCGGCGGCACGACCGTCTACACATTCAAGTCGTTCGCGGTAAAGCCGCCTTTGTCCGCTGACTCCGTGACGCCGAACCTGTCGAGCCCGAGGAACGTCGGCACGGTTGTCCGCTGGACGGCGGGCGTTTCCGGCGGCACGGGCAGCTACCTGATCCAGTTCTGGAGGAAGGGCCCTGGTACCGCGAACCTGTACGTCAAGGAGCGCGACTGGGACGCCTCGACCATCTGGGACTGGACGCCGACCGTGGCCCAGCTTGGCACGAACTACGTCAAGATGGTCGTCAAGGACGCGGCCGGCGGTACCTCTCTGTACACGTATACCAGTTTCGTGGTGCAGAACCCGATAGTCATCCAGACCTTCGGGCCGAACCCGGCGAGCCCGCAGGCGGACGGCACCGGAATAACCTGGACGACGACGGCGTCCGGCGGCTCCGGCACGTTCCACTACCAGTACTGGCGCAAGGGGCCGGACACTGCGGGCCTGTACGTCATCGAGCGCGACTGGAACGCGGCCAACGCCTGGCTGTGGACTCCGGGCGCTATACAGGCCGGCGCTAACTACGTCAAGGTAAAGGCCAGGAACTCGACAGGCGGCACCGCGGTCGAGAGCTGGCAGGCGTATACGGTGCAGTAGGGCGGGAGGTACGGCTGGGCTGTACTCATAATGAGCGGGACGCATGTTCATGCCCTGTGCGGTCGACTTATAAACGGGGTCGCGAGTTATCTCGCGGCCCCGTTTCTTTTACGGCATGATATGAAGCAGGGCTAAGCCAGTATAGAGACGCCTTCGGCAACCGATATGAATTCCGATATGAATTCCCTTGACGTACCGTCATATTCAGTGGATACTTATAAACTGATAACTGTTTACCGGGAGGCCGGATGGTCTATCAGAACTTCCTTGAGCATCATCTCGACTACATCTTCTTCCTCTACGGGATGTCTTTTTACGTCCTCGCGCTTTACTGTTTTCTGGCGGCGAGGTCGTCCTCGCTACGTCTGCCCTGGAACTGGCTGGGCGCTTTCGCGGCGGTCCACGGGACGAGCGAGCTGGTCGAGCTCACGCTCGGCGTCATAGATGGACTGCCCCACTTCGCCCTGTTCAAATACGTCCTGCTGCTCGTCTCGTATACCTGTCTGATGGAGTTCGGACGCGTGGCGACGGCCTGGCCGGGAGGTGGAGGCAGGTGGCGGGCCGTCTACCCGTTCCTTCTCGCATCCTCGCTTGTCGGCGCGTTCTGGGGGCCAGATGGACTGAACACAACGGTCCGCTATACCGTCGGTCTGCCGGCGGGGCTCTGGGCCTCCGCCGCCTTGCTCAAGGCGTCGCGGGAAGGCGGAGTCCGTGACACGGGCCTCGGCCTGGCTGGTATCGCCATGGCCGTCTACGCCATCGCAACTGGGTTCGTGGTGCCGGACATGCCGTTCATCCCCGCGTCCATAATCAACTACGACACTTTTACCGCCGCATTCGGCTTCAACGTCCAACTGCTGAGGCTGTTGCTGATATTCACCGTCTCCGTCTCGCTGGTAGCCCATTTCCGCAAGGCGGAATGCGGACGCGTGGACGCCTCTTCCTGGAACATGCAGCACTGCTCGTTACGTCCATTCGCAATGGTCCTGGCGTTCCTGCTGATGGGATGGCCCGCGACCGAGATGGTCGGCAGGCATGTCGAGGACGAGGCGAGTGCAAACCTGATATCGAGGACGCTCACGGCGGCCGCGTCCATACTGCCTGAGCGCGTGGCCGCGCTCACAGGCACCTCGGCGGACGAGGGCACGCCCGCGTTCGAGCACCTGCGAAATGACCTTATGCGCATCAAGTCGGTCAACCCGGACTTCCGGTTCGTTTACCTCATGGGGCTTCGGGACGGCCAGGAGATATTCCTCGTCGACGCCGAGCCCAAGGACTCTGAGGACTACTCTACCCCGGGAGACGTCTACCCGGACGCGACACAAAAGGAAGTCGAGGAGTTTAAAAAAGGCAGGCCCAAGGTTTATCCGCCGTACAAGGACTCGTGGGGCACGTGGGTGTCCGGGGTCGCGTTCATCAAGGACCCTGTGTCCGGCGAGGTCAAGGCGATGCTCGGCATGGACATAGACGCCGACAAGTGGCTGCACCAGGTCGCGCTCTCGCGGCTGTTATGCATGATGCTCACGTTCGCTTTGTCTGTAATCACGGTAATACAGTATTTCGCGTGGCAGAGGAGCAGGGAGTCGGCGGAGCAGAGGGCCGCGTTGCGGCTGGCGGAGCAGAAGCTCTATGACGAGAAGAAGCTTCGTGACCTTGTGGACTCGCTCGGCGAAGGCGTCATAGTGCAGGACGCGGATGGGTATGTGGTGCTCGTCAACCCCGAGGCGGAGAGGCTCCTTGCGCGCGGCTCGGACGCCATGGTCGGGAGGTCGCTCGAAGATGCCCTGGGACTGTCCGGAGAGCCGGACGACGGCTGTCTTCCTCCAATGGGCGGCGTTATCCCGACCCTGGACTGCGGCGATACATGCCGGGTGGAAGACGCGGTCTTCATCCGTGGCGACGGCACTGCCCTGCCTGTGTCCTACGTTTTGTCCCCGATAACCGAGTCCGGCAAGCTTACCGGGGCTGTCATGGCGTTCCAGGACATCAGTATCAGGAAGGAGATGGAGCGTCAGAAGAAGGACTTCTTCGCCATGGTGACGCACGACCTCAAGTCCCCGCTCCTGGTGATACAGGGCTATACGGATATCCTGCTCGGGGAGAAGGCGTCCGCCCTCGACGAGGAGGCAAGGGGCATGCTGGCGAGCGTCCGGGACGGCGGCAGGAAGATGCTCACCATGGTGAACGACTTCCTGACCGTATCCAGGTTCGAGTCCGGCAAGCTGTCGCTCAACGAGAGCCTGGACGATTTGGGGGCGGCTGTAGTCATGGCGGTCGAGGAGATTTCGCCGCTAGCGAACAAGAAGCACATCACAATCGAGACGGGCGATGTTTCCGGCCTGGAACGCCTCATATTTGACAAGGCCCACCTTGTAAGGGCGTTATCGAACCTCCTGCACAACGCGGTACACTATACCGCCAAGGGCGGGACCGTGTCGGTCTCGGTACATGACGTAATCAGGGACGGAGCGGAGTATGCCGCGGTAACGGTCTCGGACAACGGACCAGGCATACCGCCCGATGAGAGGGAGAAGGTGTTCTGCATGTACTACCGCTCGGCACGTACCGAGGGACTGAAGGGCAGCGGCCTCGGGCTCGCTATCGTCAAGGCGGTCGCGGTCGCGCACGGCGGGGCCGTGGAGCTCGACAGCGAGGAAGGGCGCGGCAGCACGTTCAGGCTGCTCATCCCTCGCAACACGAGGCATTAGGCTGCCGCCGCGCACAGCGGGTGTAATGGTTATATGCAAGGAAGGGACATGGACGATTCTGTAACGAGGCGTGCGATCCACGTCATGGACGGAAAAGGGGCCTTCGAGGATGTCGGGCTCATCGTGGAGGAGCCGCTCGAAATAAGGGTGAACGGTATGCCGCGGGCTGTCGTCATGAGGACTCCGGGCTATGAGATGGAACTCGCTGCCGGGTTCTGCCTGACTGAGGGCATAGTGGACTCGTACGCGGAGATAATCGGCCTGGACTTCTGCTCGAACGTGTCGGAGAACGCGGGCAACGTCGTGAACGTCGTGGTAGACCCGGAATACGCGCTGGACATCGCGGGAGGCGGATGCGGGCCGGCCGGGGACACTCTGAGGCGGGACGTATCGCGGACTCTTCCGTCCCGGAGCAGCTGCGGCATCTGCGGGGTCAGGATGCTTGAGGACCTGGACAGGCGGCTGATGCCGCTCGATGCCGGCCCGGAAGTAGGCATGGAACTTCTTGTAAGCCTTCAGCACCGCATGCTCGACCACCAGAGGCTGTTCAAGACGACGCGGGGAGGGACGCACGCCGTCGCGCACGCCAGGATGTCCGGGGAACTGATAGTCGTCCGGGAGGACGTAGGGCGGCACAACGCGCTCGACAAGGTCATAGGCCACGCGATGATGGAGGGGATAGACTGCCGGGACACGGTCGTGCTCCTGAGCAGCAGGATAAGCTTCGAGATGGTCCAGAAGGCGGTCCGGGCGCGGATACCGGTAGTCGCCGCCGTATCGGCCGCGACCACGCTCGCGGTGGAGCTTGCCGGGCGCATGGGCTGCACGCTGGCCGGACGGCTCAGGGAGAGAAGTATGACCGTGTACACGCATCCGGAAAGGATTCGGGGAATAAACCTGGCCTGATACGGCGCGTCCCGCCCCGCCCCGCTACACTACGGCACCAAGTGTCTCAGCGCCGGTATCCTCCGCATGGGCAGCACAACCATCAGGGATACCGCATACCCCGCGAGAGACGCGGCTGGCACGGCGACGAGCGGGTGCCATGTGAAGGCGTCCAGCCCAAGCCCGTCCTTTATGGCGTGAAGTACGTTCACATGCACGATGTACACTCCGAGCGTTGCCCCGCTTACCGCTCTCAGGTAACCATACGAAACTGGAAACCTGTCCAGGTATCTTCCGGCATCGAAGTTCTTTAGAACAAGGAAACAAGCGGCGGACATGACGATAATGTTCGGAGACTGGTTGCCGTGGAAGAACTTGTCGAAACCGCCGGCACACCCTGCATTCAGGCAGTATGTGCCTGCCGCCGTCACCGCCAGCCCCGCCAGGAAGGCCGCATGGCATGCGGCCCTGACCCGTCCCGTATACTCCACCCTTGCGAGCAGGTACCCGAGCAGGTATGTCCCGATGAACCGTCCGACCGGCAGCTCGACGCCCGGATGAAATCCTATGAACTTGTCCATCGTGGAATAAACGGCGGTCGCCGCGAACCAGAGCAGGACAAAATATGCCAGGTTGCCGTCCGAGGCCCCCTTGACGTACACGCGGAGCGCCGGCGTCAGAAGGTACAGGCCGAGGACCATGTACAGGAACCACAGGTGGGAGTCCAGAGGGCCGGTGATTATCTGCCTGAACACGTCCCATACGGTGATGGGCCTGCCGAGTATATGCGAGTTGAATATGAAGAATATCGTGCCCCAGAACATCAGGGGGACGAGCACCTTCCTTATCCGCTTGTTGAAGAATACGGACGCGGGCTCCTGCCTGCCGCCGAGGATGAGCGCTCCGCTAAGCATCACGAAGAGGTTTACGCCTACCATAGCCGCCGATTCGTAAATATTGGCAACCCAGAACCAGTCCGGGCTGACCTTGCCTATGTCGAAGACGACGTACCCGGAGGTGTGGATGACGACGACCGCGAACATCGCCAGCACCCTCATCACGTCCGGCCAGAGAAGCCTGTCCTCATAGGCGTTGGTTTGCAAGGCGTCATCTCCAGTATAAAAGCGGCTACCTGTCCAGGTCTTCCAGGCACCTGAGCCCCAGCCTCATAGGCCAGATGCAGGCGGCGATATTGACCGCGACAACCATTATAAAGCATGCGGCCGAAATTGCAAGCTCAAGAGGCGTCTCTGGCACGCCTCTGTACCTCGCCGTGAAGAAGAGGTACACCGGCCACGCGAGGAGCGCCACCACTCCCCCGATAAAGCACATCGAGACCAGCATGTACACGATGCCGCCGTATCCCGCCGAGACCTGGGCCGCGTTCTCGAACCTGAACTTGGGGTATACCGCGCCCAGCCCCACGCCGAGCCCCGTAATCCCGAACGTCATGAAGAATATCGTAACCGCCGATAGTATGCTCATGAACGCGCTCGCCCTGAGGTAATGGTTGGACAGGAGCACCAGCGCCTCCGCGAGGATGAACAGCGGAAGCCATGCCGACCAGAACTTCGCCCACAGGAAGCCCTTCAGGCCGAGCGGTGACGTGCGCAGGATCCAGAACGACTCGCGCTCCAGGCTGACCGCCGGGAATACGAACCTCACCGCGACCGCGGCTATGACGAACCCCGCCAGCCCGAGGTTCAGGAACGCGATGAAGTTTTCGAGGAAGAAGGTCGCGAACGGGAACTTGTCAAGCGGCAGCACCTTGAAGTTGTATATGTACACCACGACCAGCGCGCCCAGCAGGAAGAGCTGCGACCACTGCGTCGTGTCCCGGAAGAACGTCCGCACGTCCTTGATTACCAGCGCCTTGAGAGGCGCGTCCACCGGCCCGGCAATGCGTTCAAGGACTGGCCCCGAAGGCGTCAGCCCGTAAGTCCTGTACCGCCCGCCTTCCTGCGCCCGCGAGTAGCCAGCCCTGTACAGCCATCCAAAGACCCAGCCGCATATCACGAACAGTGCGGCGGCGGTGGAGACGAGCATCGCCGGCCAGAAGGGCTCGAAGCGCCCCTTGCCGGTCAGGACGGGCCAGAGCGCCTGTACCGCCCAGTAGTCCGGCATCAGCGGGCTGGACGGCCCCTTGACCGACGCGATGTAGTCGGCGACAAGCCCGAACTCCTCCGGGTTTACCAGACGCTCCGGCTGCATGAACCTTATCAGGAAGTACAGCAGCATGACGAGTATGATGGACAGGAAGAATATGATGTCCTTGGTGCGCTTTGCCGGGAAGACGCGGACGAGCACCATCGCGGCCGCCATGCCGAGCGGCGCGGGTATCAGGACGAAGGCGGCGAACACCGGGAGCAACAGCAGGTAGAAAGGCGCGCCCGCGACGTACGTCAGGCCGTACGCGAGGAAGACCGGCAGTCCGAACGTGATTACCATCCACGAGGACAGGAACGCGGTCTCGACGAACTTGTAGACGTATATCCTGGCGTCCGGTATCGGAGATGTCAGTATGAGGGACATCTCCTCCGAGAGGTAGAACGTCGAGAGCGCGGTTATGATGTTCGAGAACAGGAGCACCGAGAAGAACGTAAGGAATACCATCTCCAGGAGGCGGTATGCGAGCATGTCGCCGATCGCCTCCGTCCCCCGGAAGTAGCCGAGCGCGCGGTAGAACAGGTAGAACGTCCCGGCCCAGAACAGGACGCTGAGGATGGCCATGAAGATGGTCTTGAACGACGCGCCTTTCTCGCGGAGGTCCGTGCCGCGCCTTGCACCGGCGAGCCTCGGGCCGAGGAGCTGGAACGCGCCGGTCAAAGGCTGCCGCCTTTTTTATCGGGTTTATCGTCTTTGCCGCCCATCGTCTTTGTCTTCGTCGTAAACGGAAGCGTGTAGCTCCCGTACCATTTGCCGAAGACCGCCTCGCCCTTGACGGAGTACGTAAATCGGTCGGAGAAGAGGCCGAACAGGCCGCCCTTCATGTTTGTCAGCGATGCCACGACCGGCAGCTCGGCCGTTGCCGAGCCGTTCGCCGGGATGTCTATCGGGTTCTCAATGCGGCCCGTGGCCGCGCTCGAATCGTTTATGAACGCCTCGTAGCGGAGGTCCTTAATCGTCAGGCCGACGGCGTTCGGGTTGTTCACCTGTATGTATATCGTCCCCGTGAAGCCGTCGTTCGTGACGTTTCGCATCTCGATACGCTTCAGCTCGAAGGTTATCCTCTTTACCGCGTCCTTCATGCCGCAGGAGGGGAGGAGGGCGGAGAGGAGAATCAGCAGGGCGATACTTTTAAATGTTTTTGTCATGTGATGGTCCAGTATGAAAATGCAAGCAAGTGGAAGAGACGCCCCCAGCCCCCCTGCCCCCCTCCCCCGCAGGTGGGGAGGGGGAAGATTGGATTTTGTAGGGCGCGACGCCCTCGGCGCGCCGAAAGGCAGGGCCGACACGAAGGTCGGCCCCTACAAATTTGTAGGGGAGGACCGTCGTGTCCTCCCTTCTTATATTATTAACCCGGTGGTTAAACAGGGCAATCACGCCGCGTAATTTACTTTCTCGTGCTTGAAGTACCTGCTGACGTGCAGTGGTCTTGTTTGCAGTGTTTTCATGAACGACCGGGTTTTCTTCACGATGTCCTCTTGGCT
>JACRHJ010000046.1 GCA_016212105.1 Nitrospirota bacterium | reverse complement strand
TTGACCACGAAGAGGTCATATCCGCCCGCGCTCGCGTTCCCGTCGAGCCCGCCGTAGGTATAGCCTGAAACGTAGACGTTGCCTAAATCGTCCACGGACACGCCTCTTGCACTGTCCTCAACGGCCGTCCCCATCTGACGTGTCCACTGCTTCACCCCGGCGGAGTCGTATTTGACCACGAAGAGGTCATATCCGCCCGCGTTCACGTTCCCGTCAAGCCCGCCATAGGTAAAGCCTGTAACGTAGACGTTACCGAAACCGTCCACGGACGCGCCGTAAGCATGGTCGTCAGCGGCCGTCCCCATCAGACGTGTCCACTGCTTCACCCCGGCGGAGTCGTACTTGACCACGAAGAGGTCATATCCGCCCGCGTTCACGTTCCCGTCGAGCCCGCCGTAGGTAAAGCCCGCGACATAAATGTTTCCAGATAGATCGACATCTACAGAAAATGCTTTATCTTCCCCACCCGTCCCCATCTGCCTCGTCCAGACCGTCTGGTACGGCAGCTCCGCAAACGCCTCCCGCCCAAGCCCTGTGAACATGATGATGAAAAGCATAGTGGCGATGACAGCGCGCGGGACGATGGTCCTGGATGAAAACATGTGATGCCTCCTTGTTACGAAACTGGTCAATGTATATAAGATGATTCCGGTTATGTTATTTTCTTCGCAACCGGGCACGCGGGCGTGTTTGCCCCGATGCCCCGGATAACGCATATTGTCTTACTGGGAAAACTTGTGGTCTTGCGGGTAGTACAAGCCGGAGTCACTGGCTTTTGTGGGATTAGACGATAATACATGCAATAATCTTGCTCAAATAATTCGATTATCGTGAAAATAATCCTTCCGCGAATATGAGCGCCGTAACTATGTGGATTCGCTATATTAACTACCATTAATATTATGCCCGCCAAAATGCGCCACCTCCACCCGTTGCCGGACTCCGACCCATCAGGTGCGCAATATGGCGCATAAGACGGCCGATTAACGCGCAACTAAATGAAATACAAGTCTAATTATGATTATCAGGATACAGCTTCACGCCTGTTTCCGTCCTGTTTTACAGTTGATAATACTTATTACTTTGTCGGGATTTTGTTGACTTTTGACTCCCGATGGTATAGTAATCTGCTCATGGACGACATCGACCTCGCAAGACGCTGCGCCGACCGGGACGAAGCTGCCTGGGAAGTGTTCATGGAGCGCCACTCCGGCGGCATACACACCGCCGTCAGGAAGACGCTTGCGCGCTACTCCGGCGGGTATGCCGACGAGACCGTCGAGGACATATTCGGCGAGGTGCTCGTCTCCCTTCTGGAGAACGGCGGCAGGCGTCTCAGGCAGTTCGACGGCAGGAACGGCTGCCGCCTGTCCACGTTCATCCACCTCGTATCCGCTAATACCGCAATCAGCCACCTCAGAAAAAACTCAAGACACAAGTCAGCACAGACCAGAGACGACGACACCGTTCCGGAACAGCCAGACTGGCGCGACGGCCCGTACGACGAGATCGCGCGCCGGGAAACGGACGAGACGGTGCGGCGCATGCTCGAAGGTCTGTCCGCCGAAGACAGGCTTTTCGTGAGGCTCATCTTCCAGGAGGAGCTGCCCGCGGACAGGGTCGCCGCCGTCATGGGCATAACGGCGAACGCGGTGTATTCGAGGAAGTTCCGGCTTATGGAGAGGCTGCGAAATATTCTGCGAAAGGAATTGAGCCGGGAGGCGTCTAACAGGTAAATGCACACCTGACGAAAGGACGCCGACATGGCCCGGACGACAGCATACAAGACAGGCATCGAAGGAATGCACACGATGGAAAGCAGAGAAGACGAAGGGCTCGACAGCATAATCGCCGGGCTTCTCAAAAGACATGACATGGACGCAAGCGGCGTCCAGGACGCCTGCCCGGACGCGCTGGAACTGGCGTGGTTCCTCGGCCGTGCGCTGGACGATGCCGGCGCGCGGTCCGTCCGCGAGCATATCGCGGGCTGTCCTGACTGCCTCAACTCCGTCATCGTCGCATGCGAGCTTATGGACATGCCGTCCGGGCCCGCGCAAACGTCCGTGCTCCAAGCCGGGCTTGGCGCACTGCATAACGGCGCATGCAGGACCCTTGAGATAGCCGTCGGTTTCGTCCGGGACTCGATAGAGCTGATAAGCACGACCGGGCGGGCGGTATCCCTGCCGGAGCCGCTCGCGGCAAGGTCCGGCAGAATCAAGCCCCGGACGCTCCTCAAGACTACGGAGCAGTTCACGGGTTTCATGGTGGACGTGGAGGTCGAGAAGACCGGCTGCCGGCGTGTGGACCTGATAATCGGTACGCGGTTTTCGGGAGACGGCGGCCCGTGCCTGGGCCTTCGCGCCAGCCTCTTCCAGGACGGCCGCGAACTCAGTTCGATATACATGGAAGACGGCCGTTCGACGTTCGAGCAGCTCCCGCCCGGCAACTACACGGTCATATTGTCCGAGTCGGGGAAGCAGACAGGCGACATACACTTAAACATAACGGGGTGAGCCACATGGGCCATGAAGTCAACGGCATAGAGGAGCTATTGAGGCTCAGAAGCCAGCTCGACCAGGAACTCCATTCCAAGTACACGCGCGAAGTATCCATACTCTTCACGGACATAAAGGGCTCCACCAGCTACTTCGAGAAGCGCGGGGACCTCGCGGGACGCGCGATGGTCCAGACGCACAACGACCTGCTCTTCCCCGTGATAACACGGCACGGCGGGAAGATAATCAAGACCATAGGCGACGCGATCATGGCGTCGTTCGACCTGCCGGCGGACGCGGCACAGGCGGCCGTGGACATGCAGATGGCGCTCGAAGCCCACAACAGGGGACGTACCGGCGACGACCGCATCAACGTCAGGATAGGCGTCAACCACGGCCCTGGGATAGTCGAGAAGGACGACGTCTTCGGGGACGTCGTGAACGTCGCGGCAAGAATAGAGTCGCTCGCGGACGGAGGCGAGATACTGGTGTCCGGCAGCGTACACAAGGCTATACGCGGCTCGGACGACCTGCTGAGCCGCTACCACACGAAGACCGAGGTGAAGGGCAAGGGCGAGCCGATAGAGGTGTACAAGCTCGTCTGGAAGGACGACATGGACGCGGACGAGGCCGCGATGAGGATATCGTCGCTCGCCGTAAGGGGCTCGGGCGAAGCGCCAAAGACCCTCACGCTCGACTTCACAAGGGTATCTGACACGCTCAAGCTCGCGGTGTCGGAGCGCAAGGGCTGGCAGGTCAAGACGCTCGAACACTACGAGGAGAAGACGCTGTCAGACTCGGACCTTGCCGCGATCTCCGCCGAGACGGTGAAGCTCCTGAAGAGGGCAAAC
Source organism: Nitrospirota bacterium (assembly GCA_016212105.1). Lineage (GTDB taxonomy): Bacteria > Nitrospirota > JACRHJ01 > JACRHJ01 > JACRHJ01 > JACRHJ01. The sequence goes on along the minus strand of JACRHJ010000046.1, from coordinate 104,015 downwards.
AACCGGGGCATGGTGAGCAAGGAGATATTCGGCCAGCTGAAGGAGGTCGGGCAGAGGCTGTTCGACCTCATGCTGACGCCCAAGGCCAAGACCACGGTCTCGTCTTCCAGGGCGGACTTCCTGCTTATCAGCATGGACGACAGGCTCGTACAGGTACCCTGGGAGATCCTGCACGACGGCGAGGAGTTCATCTGCCTGCGCTTCGCGATGGGGCGCGCGGTCTCCACGCGCCAGAGCGTCGTCGAGATAAAGAAGAGGCCGCTCTCACCGCCGCTGAAGATGCTCGTCCTGTCCGACCCGCGCGCCGACCTGCCCTCCGCATACAAGGAAGGTATCGCCATCAGGGACGAGCTGGACCGCATGCCGAGGGAGGTCATAGCGAACCTGAAGAGCGGCCCGGTCGGCGCGGACTACGTCCGGAGCAAGCTCAGGAACTACGACATGGTGCACTACGCCGGGCACGCGGACTACGACCTGGCCGAGCCGTCCGGCAGCGGCTGGCTCCTCCAGGAGGGGAAGCTCAGCGCCAAGGACGTGCTGGAGATGTCGGGCGCGAAGCCGATGCCCGCGCTCGTCTTCTCGAACGCGTGCCACTCCGGCCAGACCGGCGAGTGGAGCCTCAAGGACAACTACGGCGACGAGATATACGGCCTCGCCAACGCGTTCCTGCTCGCGGGCGTGGACCACTACATCGGGACGTTCTGGGAGATTCTCGACGAGCCGTCCGCGTCGTTCGCCGTGAAGTTCTACACGTCGCTCATGCAGGGCGAGCCGGTCGGCGAGGCGATGCGGCTCGCGCGCATGCGGCTTGTCGAGCTGTACGGCAGGGAGAACATCGTATGGGCCAGCTACATGCTCTACGGCGACCCGGCATATGTATACAGGAAGGAGGCGGCCAGGCCCGCCGCCGAGAAGGTACCATCGGCAGCCACGGTGGAGAAGGCACCGGAGCCGGCATACGCCTTGGCCGGAGGCGAACCGCGCGCGTCTCTCGGTGTCGCCGTGGACGGCATGCCCGCGCCCTCGCACACGGCTTCCGCCAAGTCCGCGAGGCCGTCCCGTACAGGCGCGATCGCCGCGGGGCTTGTCGCCACCGCCATCGCGGCGGGCGGGTACTATTTCATGACAGGCCGGACTGCCCCCGTCTCCACGGGCCCGGCGGCGGTAACGGCGGAAAGCGCGCCGTCGTCCGGGGCAACCGGCAGTGCAGGCAGTACCGGTGAACAGTCCGCAGGGTCGAACAGACCCATGCCGTCCGGGCCTTCAGGCTCACCGTCCGCACCGGAGGCCGGGCCAACCGCATCCGGCGCCTCTTCGGGCGAACCGCAGTACGTTGCCGCGCTCAAGGCGCTGAAAGAGTCCAGGCAGAGCGACCAGAAGAGGAAGCGTGTGCGCGCCCTTGCGCACGAACTGGTCGCCCGGTACAAGGCGAACCCGAACCCAGCGCCGGTCGCGGCCGCGGAAGGCGGCAAGGCCGGGCCGGTCACACTTTCCATACTTGGCTTCACGGACAGGGGCGCGTCTTCCGCCGTGGACGGCGAGGGCGAGTACCTTGTCTTCCTGATGCAGGACAGGATAGCCGGGGACGGCAGGATAAACGTCGTGGAGCGTGAACTGATGGAAGAGGTCCTGACGGAACTGGACATGTCGAGTTCCGAGCTTGCCGACAAACAGACCGCGCTCAGGCTCGGCAGGATACTCTCGGCCAGGTACATCGCCACTGGCAGCCTGACCCGCTCCGGCGGCGAGTACAGGGCCAGCGTGCGCGTCATAGAGACCGAGACCACGTCAATCAAGGCGTCGGTCAGCGCCACGGGCAAGGGTGAGATGGACGTGGAGCAGGTTGCAGGGAAGCTCGCGGACGGGCTCGTCGCCAGGCTCGTCCCGGGAAAGATATGAGGCCGCGCATGGGAGACTTGCGCCGCAGGTATGTGACCCGCATATTGTGCGCCTTAATCGCCCCGCTCGCTCTCATGTCCGCACTCAGCCTGACAGGCTGCTCCTCCGCCGACAGCGCAAGGGTCATAGTGCATGACGGCAGACAGTACGGCGTCGTATCCGGGACGTTCCGGGGCCGGTGGTGGAACTACTACGAGCGCGCGGTGTCGTACTCCGAGGGCGGGTACTACAAGGAGGCCACGGACGACCTCGCCGCCGCGCTCGCAATGCGGGACGCCGACGGCAGGCGCGCCCGCACGTACGGCATGCACTTCGTGGACTACTTCCCGCACAGGGAGTTGGGCATCGCGTACCTCGGGCTCGGCAGGCCGGACGACGCCGTCCGGGAGCTGGAGCTTTCACTGTCGCAGGAGGACAGCGCCCGGGCAAAGTTCTACCTGAACAAGGCGAGGACGGCGATACTCTCAGCCTCGCCGGCGGGCGCATCCGCACCCGTAATCAATCTGTCTTCGAACATCGTATCCCCAACCAACGCCCTCCGGATGGCTGTATCCGGAACCGTATCGAGCAATGTTTACGTGAAGACCATCTCGATAAACGGCACGCCGGAGTTCATGGAGCTTGCGGTAAAGGATGCGGCCTTCGGCAGGGAGGTCCCGCTAAAGGAGGGCGAGAACGTCGTCACCGTTTCCGCCACCGACCTGCTCGGCAACTCGGCCGAGCGCGAGCTCCGCGTCACGGCGGACAGGCGCGGCCCCGGACTCGACATTACGTCACCCGCGCCGGGCGCGCTGATCTCCGGCATGCAGGTGAAGGTCACAGGCATCGCCAGCGACCCGTCCGGCATTGCACGTCTTACCGTCAACGGCGAGGAAATGGTTGCCGGAGCCGACGGCTCCTTCTCGGCGACTGTCACGCTCGCCTCCCCGGCCGTAACAGTAACCGCGACTGACGGGGCCGGTAATACTACCACTGCCCTGCTTACAAACGGAGAAGAGGACACCGCATGGCTCGACGTGCCGGGCACGTATGCTCACTCCGCGCTGTTCGCTGCGTCCAGAGGCGGGGCCGCCCCGTCCGGCTCCTCAGGCGGGCCGCGCATCAAGCTGAACGACATAACCGACGGCCAGGCCGTGTACAACGACTCGGTGTTCATGGACGGAAAGGTCAGCTCGCCGGACGGCGTCGCGTCATTCACGATTAACGGCGAGGAACTCTCCACAGGACGCGGGAAGAACCTGTTCTTCAACTACCTGGCCGGTCTCGACGAAGGGGCGAACAGCCTTGAGCTTGTCGCGTCCGACTCAAAGGGCCGCACGACAAGGAAAACCGTCACCATCAACAGGACGGCGCAGGCAGCCCGTTCGCTCGTCTCGCGTCTGTCGGTATCGGCGATACCGTTTGAAGGCGAGGGCATGCTCTCAGAGTCCGCATACGACTCATTCCTCGGCGAGCTGGCCGCACGTGAGAGGTTCAACATGGTGGAGCGCGAGCTTATAGAGGACGTCCTTCAGGAGCAGTCGCTCGCGGCCGAGGGCATAGTAGACCCGTCCACGGCGGCAAGGGTAGGCAAAATAGTGTCGGCCGAGTGCGTCCTGTTCGGGAAGTTCCACGAGACGAAGGACTCCGTGGAGGTGTACGCGAGGCTGGTGGACACGGAGACGGCGGAGGTCATCGCCGCGCACGACGTGTACGGCGAGGACAAGGGCATGCGCGGCATAGACGCCCTGATGGAGGGGCTCGCAGTGAAGTTCAGGAACAGCCTGCCAGTCGCCGAGGGCACCGTCATAAAGATGGACGGCGACAGGATGTTCATCGACCTCGGCAAGGAGCAGGGTATAAGGAAAGACGTCTTCCTCGTGGTGTTCAAGGAGGGCGAGCACATTATCCACCCGGTGACCGGCAAGGACATGGGCGCGCCGACCGTCGTCCTCGGCAAGGCCAAGATATCCGAGGTCTACAACGACATGGCGGCGGCGGAGATAATAAGGGTCGAGGACGGGGGCCGGGTAGAGCCGCTCGACCGCGTCATAACCAAGTAGCGGTACAGGACAGGCCGACAAGGAGAGGGCATTGACAACCAGAGCACGGACTTTCAGACGTTTATATCTTGCCGCGTTGTTCGTGGCCGGTGCGGCGCTTTCGTCCCCGGCCTTGTCGCTCGCGGCGGGGATTGACATAGGAGCGTCCCCCAACCCGGTCGGCTCCGGCGCGAGGGCGACCGGCATGGGCGGCGCGTTCATAGCCGTCGCGGACGACGCGACCGCGGCGTCATGGAACCCCGCGGGCCTCGTCCAGCTCGAGAGGCCGGAGGTCTCCGCGGTCGGCGGTTTCTCGTCGAGGCGGGAGGTCTTCAAGTCCGCGACACACCCGGAGCTTGACGGCGGCAACGGCACCACTGCCGCCGACATCAACTACCTGAGCGCCGCCTGCCCGTTCACGGTCATGGACAGGAACGTCGTCGCATCGCTCAACTTCCAGAGGCTGTACGACATGAACACGGACTTCAGCGGGAGCTTCCGCGAGGTCCTGGGAGTCGCACCGTTCACGATAACTACAGACACCGAGCAGACCTGGAAGACGCGCGGCGGGCTGTCCACCGTCTCCCCCGCCCTGGCAATCCAGATAACACCCGCGCTGTCGGCTGGCGTAACGGTAAACCGCTGGGCAAACCCGTTCGAGGACAACGGCTGGGTCGCGGAGAGCAGCGGCTCTTACAACGTCACGTTCTTCTTCCCGCCCGGCCTGTCCGGGACGTTCTCGAACAAGGACGAAAACGAGTTCTCCGGCACGAACTTCAACGTCGGCCTGATGTACAACCCTACGGCAAATCTCACGCTCGCCGGTGTTTACAAGAGCGGCTTCACAGCGAGCATAGAGAGGACGCGCCGGGGCTACGACAGCCTCGCCGCTCCGGGCGGGTTCAGCTCCAACGACCGTCTCTACCTGAGCATGCCGCAGTCCTACGGGCTCGGCGTCGCCTACCGCCACTCGGACACACTGACGGCCGCGCTCGACGTGTACAGGACGGAGTGGTCGGAGTACGTGCAGGACGAGGACGGTGTCAAGACGAGGCCGAACATAAAAAAAGCCGAGTCCGCGTCCACGGTCGACGCGACCACGCAGGTCCGGCTCGGAGGCGAGTACCTCTTCGTCAGGGACAAGTACGTGATACCCGTAAGGGCGGGCGCGTTCTACGACCCGGAGCCCTCGGAGAACAGCCCGAACACGTTTTTCGGGTTCTCGGCCGGCAGCGGCCTGACGCTCGACAGGGTTGCGCTGGACTTCTCGTACACGTTCAGGACGGGCAAGTCCGGCGAGGCGCTCGGAGTTGGCGGGACGCACAGCGACATCCAGCAGCATTCGGTGATGGTATCCGCGATAGTGTATCTGTAATAACGATAATTGGCCGCGTGAGCACTCGCAACCCTTTTTAGCAAGAGGATGCGTTCATATTCTGTCTGTACCCTGTCCAGATTCATGCGTCAGAGTCTCGCTCCGTACATCGTCTAACGAGAACGTTACGGGAAATTCAACACACGCTCAATCAGTGCCAGCCATAAATAAACCGATAGCTATCAGCTGCCTCCCACAACCCTGCCGGCACGTAAAAAATGTCCTTGCCGTTTACGCCATAATGAGATATATTGCCTCAACATATCTCTAACAGATGCAATACATCCGTAATGGAGCCGCCATGAAACGTATCTGCGAGATCTACATCCGTAAGTCGAGGTTAATCGGTGCGCTTTACTGCATCGTACCAACCTGTATCACCTATCTAATCGTCATACCGACCATCCCGTTTCGTGAAGTCTACGCCATCAGGCTCGTCCTGTCGGTAATTGTGGGAGGACCCCTCGGGGCGCTCCTTAACAGCTACGGTGTCAGGCTCTGGCTGGCCAAGCACGCATCCCCGGCAGGCCCGGCGACCGCCCTCGACGGGGCCGTAATCGGCGCTGGCGTCGGCGTGGGAGTCGGGCTCATACCTCCGCTCACCCTCCTCATATCGTCGAACCATATCGAAAACGCGAAGGCGGCCATAATCGCCGTCTGGCTCGTCAGCATCTTCAACGGCATGGTGCTTGGCTGGGCAGTCGGCTCCATAGGGGCGAAGAACGTCGGCGCGGACGAGGCGCGGGGGCTCCTGAAATGAGGTTCCTCCTCATCGACCGGATAACCGCCTGGGAGCCGGGCGTCCGCGCTTCCGCGACCAAGAACGTCGCTCTCAGCGAGGACTTCTTCGACGACCATTTCCCGCTCAAACCCATAATGCCAGGCGTCCTGATAATCGAGGGCATGGCGCAGCTCTCCGGCCTCCTCATGGAGGAGGGTTACAAGAAGGAGAACGGCGGGACGGTCAAGGCGCTCATGAGCATCGTCGAGCGCGCCAAGTTCAGGAGGCCAGCCTACCCCGGCGACACCATCGAGTACGAGGCTACTGTCGACTCCATGAACGACTCCGGAGGCAGGGCAAGCGTAAAGGCCATAATCCGCGGAGAGCTCGCCGCCGAGTGCGGGCTGATATTCACGTTCCACGAGTTCTCGAACCCGCGCCTCGAGAGGCGGCGGGCGGAGATACTTTCTCTCTGGATTAACGGGGTCATGCCTGATGAGGCCGTCTGACGTCGTCATCACAGGCGTCGGGCTGGTAACGTCTCTCGGCGCGACTGCGGCGGAGACCGCCGGCGCATGGCTCGATAGGCGGACAGCTTCAATCGCGGCACTGCCGGAGCTGGCCGGCACGCCGCTCGAGTCCGCGCCCGCGGCGCTCCTCCCGGAGTTCGACGCGGCGGGGAGGCTTGGCGGCAGGCGGATGATCAAGTACATGTCGCAGGGCGCGCTCCTGGGCTGCATGGCCGCGCGCGAGGCGCTCGCCATGTCCCGCGCCAGTGAGAGGTTCCTCCCGGAGAGGATCGGCATATTCGCCGGTAACGGCCTCGCTGCAGCGAACGTCACCGAAGTCCGGGACATCATAGAACGGTCGATCGACGAGACCGGCAATTTCTCTGACAGGCTTTTCGGAGAGCGCGGCATCGCCACTGCAAACCCGCTCCTTTCGTTCAAGATACTCGCCAACATGCCCCCCTGCCTGGTCTCGATAATAGAAGGAATAAAAGGACCGAACGTCATATACACGCCCTGGGAGGGGCATACAGCGGCCGCGATGCTGGACGGCATGAACGCTGTGGCGTGCGGACTGGTGGATTGCGCACTCGTCGGCGGTGCGGACACGCCGTCAAACCCGGCGACGTACGCGTTCCTGCGGAGCACAGGACTCATCGGCGCGGACGATTTCCCGGCCGCGGGCGCGGGTTATATAGTTATCGAGAAGGCGGAGACTGCCGCCTCTTCGGGCACGAAGATACTCGCCAGGCTTGACACCATAGAGATGTCCGCATCCACGCGCCCCGCCTCGGACCCGCTCTCTTCCAGGCTTGGACGCACATACGCCGCCTCACCCGCCATACTCATGGGCATCCATGCGCTCGCGGGCGGAGACGTCCCCCCGCTCACCGGAGCGGACGGGCAGGATGTCCGTATATCGCTTACGTACCCGGAGGCGAGATGAGACGGGTCGCTATTACAGGGTTCGGCGTGGTCTCTCCTGTCGGGACTGGGAAGGCCGGCTTCTGGGCCTCGCTCAAGGACGGCGTCTCCGGCATAGGCAGGATAACCCGTTTCGACGCGGAGACTTTCTCGGTCCGCCTCGCGGGAGAGGTGAAGGACTCCCCTCACCTGCCCCCTGATGTGGATGCGTTCGCCAGACGTGACCCGAAGGTCGGGTTCGCGTTCGCCGCATTCGCTGAGGCGGTGGGACAGGCTGGCATCTCCCGCCTCGACAGCAGGACGCTCCTGCACATCGGCACAAGCCTCGAAACATACGACCTCCGTCTCGTCGTCAGGGACGGCAGGGCCGACTTCGGGGCCGCGGCGGGCTTCGACCCTGGCACGGAAGACGGCCCTGTACAAATACCCCTCGACAAGGCGGCGCGGCTTATAGAAGGCCGCTACGGGAGGCCCGGCCGTTCGCTTACCAACTGCTCCGCGTGCGCGGCAGGAGCCCAGGCGATCGGACACGGTTTTCAGGCGGTCCGCTCCGGCCTTTTCGAGACCGCAGTCTGCGGCGGGTTCGACTCCATGATAAACCCGCTCGGCGTCGGCGGGTTCCAGCTGCTCGGCGCGCTCTCGGTCGAAGAGGGGCACGGCCCGCTCTCCTGCCGTCCGTTCGACGCTGGCAGGACAGGGGCGGTGCTTGGGGAAGGCGCGGCTGTGTTCGTCCTCGAACCGCTGGAGAAGGCATTGGCGGAAGGGAAAGATATACTGGCCGAAGTCGTGGGCTACGGCTCGTCCTTGGATGCGTACAGCCTGTCCGCACCCGACCCTGATGGCTCAGGGGCAGAACGCGCCATGCGGGCGGCGCTCGCCGACGCCGGGCTTTCACCGGCCGACATATCGCACATCAACACGCACGGCACCGGTACGCAGTTAAACGACGAGGTGGAAGCCACGGCCATACGCAGGGTGTTCGACGGACACTGGGAACGCATCCCGGTCGCCGCGACTAAGTCCGTCACCGGGCACTTGATAGCCGCCTCAGGCGCGGTGGAGACAGGCGCATGCCTGCTGCCGCTGTTGTTCGGGCACCTCCCGCCGAACCCCGCGCTCGAGAGGGTAGCGCGCGGCTGCGAGCTTCACCACGTGACCGAGTCCGACAGGATGTTCAACGGCCGGTACGCGCTGACCAACTCGTTCGGTTTCGGCGGGCAGAACGCGGCGCTTGTGCTCGGGAGGGTCGATTGATGGCAGGGATACCGGCAAAGACTGCCCTTATAGCAGGCGGCTCCGGCGGCATAGGTCGCGCGGTTGCGGCCAGGCTCGCGGCGTCAGGCATGGAGATATTCATAGGCTACAATACCGGCAGGTCGCGCGCGGCCGAGTCGGTGGACGCCATTAGAGCCTCCGGTGGTCTTGCGGAAGCGCTCCGGCTCGACCTGACCGACCCGTCCTCGGTGGAGGACGCGTGCCGCGCGGCAGCCGGGAAGAGCGGGGCGGTCGACGTGCTCGTAAACGCGGCAGGGAAAAACGTCGAGTCGGCCGCGCTCGGCATGGAGGACGGGGACTGGGGCAAGGTGCTCGACGTCGGGCTCACCGGCGCGTTCCGCCTCTGCCGGGAGGCCGCGAAGTACATGGTCGCGTCACGCAGCGGACGCATCATTAACATCTCGTCCGTCTCAGGAAGCATGGGCGGACGCGGCCAGATAAACTATGCAGCCGCCAAGGCGGGGCTCGAATCCATGACGCGTGTGCTCGCGCTCGAACTCGGGCGGAAGGGCGTCCTCGCCAACTGCGTAGCGCCCGGCGTTATAATAACGGACATGTCCGGCCGCATCCGCACCGAGCACGAGAAGGAGCTGCTCGACAACATCGCGCTCAGGAGGCTCGGCACGCCGGATGAGGTCGCGGAGGTCGTCTCGTTCCTCGCCTCGGACGCAGCCTCGTATATCACCGGTCAGGTGATATTCGTGGACGGGGGTATGCGGCTGTGACGGAGTTCGGCGACGTGCTTGCCGGCAGGCGGAGCGTAAGGAGGTTCAGGCCGGAGCCTGTCCCGAGAGATGTACTGATGAAGATCCTCGCGGCGGGTTCCTGGGCGCCTTCGCCGACGAACAGACAGGGCTGGGAGTTCGCCGCGGTATACTCTGATTCCCTCAAAAAGGAGATGGCGGACGCGGCACGGGGGGCCTGGGACGATGCGTGCGCAAAGGCCGGCGGCATATCCGGTACGGTCTCGGAGTATGCCGGCAACTTCGTCTGGTTCGCGGACGCGCCGGTCGTCATAGTCGTGTCCGCGAGGAGGCCGGAGGGTTTTATGCAGTCACTCTTCGGCGGAGACGCCGGGACTGTGTCAGGTTCCGGGACCGCCGCCGCGATGGCCGCTCAGAACATCATGCTCGCCGCGCACGCGGAAGGGATCGGCACATGCTGCCTGACCGGCCCGCTCGCGGCGGGAGACAGGCTGAAGAAGATTGCCGGTGTCGGAGGACGCTTCGAAATAGTCTGCCTGGTCGCGCTCGGATACCCGGCAGAGACTCCCGCTGCCCCGGAGAGAAAACCTGTTGACGACTATACGAGGATAATAGATGACGAGAGATGAGATACAGGCCGGAGTACGCGAGAGCCTGTCGAAGGTGCTGGACATGGACGCATCCTGCGTGTCTGAGGACGCGAGGATTATCGGCGACCTCGGCGCGGACTCGCTCGACCTGCTCGACCTGGTATTCCAGCTCGAGCAACGGTTCAGTATAAAGATTTCACCCAGGGACATTGAGCGCCGCGCGCGTGAGAGGCTCGGCGGCGCGGCTTTCGAGGTTGACGGTATATACACGCCGGAGGCGCTCGCAGAGCTAAGGGCCGCGCTCCCGGAGGTGCCTCCGGAGGAGCTCCACGACGGGCTCCATGCCGCCGCGCTTCCGCGCACGTTCCGAGTTGCGACGTTCGTCAACATTGTCGCCAGGCTAAAGGAGGCAGGACATGCCTAAGACCGCGCTTGTCACCGGAGGGAGCGGAGCGGTGGGCGGCGCGGTCGTCCGCGCGTTCGCCCGCGAGGGATACTCCGTCGCGTTCACGTACCGGAACGGCGAGGAGGCCGCACGGCAACTCGAAGCCGTGACGGGCGCCTTGGCGTTCAAGGCCGAACTGACAAAAGGCGCGGGTGTTGCGAGATTGGTCGAGGACGTTACGGGACGTTTCGGCGGCATAGACGTCCTCGTGAACACCGTCGGCCGGACGCAGGTGATGCCGTTCGCGCTCATCGAGGAGGAGGACTGGGACGAGGTCATCGCCGCGAACCTCAAGCCCATGTTCCTCGCGAGCAAGGAGGCGGCCCGCTCCATGATATCGCGCCGTTCGGGCGTCATAATCAACATCGGCTCGATTGCGGGCCACAGGCTCCTCGAGGTGCCGGTGCACTACGCCGCGGCAAAGGCGGCCGTGTCCGGCTTCACGACCGCGCTCGCCATGGAGCTCGCGCGCTTCGGCATCCGCGTGAACGAGATTGTGCCGGGGCTTTTGTCCAAGGGCGTCGGCACCCTCGTGCCCGAGAAAGAGATGAAGGAGTACCTCAACTACTGCACGGCAGGCAGGCCCGGAGAGCCGGAGGAGGTTGCGGAGGTCGCCCTCTTCCTCGCCTCCGACAGGGCATCGTACATAAACGCCCAGAGCATACACGTGAACGGCGGTATATGATGCGCTGGAGGTTCACTGACAGAGTAGAGAGCTTCGAGTCATGGAAGGCCGTCAGGTGCAGGAAGACGGTCAGCCTCGAGGAGTACAGCCTTCTGAAGCCGTTCGGCCTGAAGGGGGCCTTCCCGGTGAGCCTTGTCATGGAGTGCTGCGTATCCGCCGCACGCTGGCTGGCTTCCGCAAGTACGCGGTTCGAGAAGACATGCCTGCTGGATGGAGTATCGGAGATGACGTTCGCCGCATCGCCGGGCAAGCCGGGGATTGGCGATGCGCTGATAATCGAGGTGCGTCCAGTAGAGGTGTCTAAAGGCTCTTTTATAGCCGAATGCTCAGTGGCGGCCATATCCGGCGCGCAAGTCGCCGCCGGGACATTATCTTTCACGCTTGCGGACCTGCATGACATGGAAGACGCATCCGGACGCGAGACGCTCTGGCGGGAGATATACGCCGGTGCTTGAGACCAGGGACTACACTTACTTCACAACGGTCCGGGGCGTCTGCCGCTCCTGCCGCGAGGTCGTGCCCGCGCGCGTCTTCTTCCGGGACGGCAAGGTCTGGCAGCAGTCGTTATGCAGGTGCGGCGAGGGCGAGCCCGCCATGATAGCCTCGGACGTGGACTGGTACCTCAGTAGCTGTCAGGGGCCGTTCGCCGACAGCTCGCCCGCCGGCCATTCGCATCCACCGATGCGCGGCTGTCCGCACGACTGCGGCCCGTGCACATGGCACGCATCTCCCTGTCAGCTCCCTGTCATATCCATAACGAACGACTGCGAGATGCGCTGCCCTATATGCTTCACGTACAACCGGCAGGACAGGAAGTACTACATGCCGGTGGACGAGATGCGCCGCACCGTGGACTGGATTATCGAGTCGTCCGGCAGCGTGGACCTCATAGACATTACCGGCGGCGAGCCGGCGCTCCACCCGGACATACTCGGGATACTCGCCTGCTGCAAACGCCAGGAGGTCGGGCGCGTCATGATGAACTCCAACGGGCTCCGTCTCTCGCGCGACATGGACTTGTGCAGAAGGATCGCCGACCTTGGAGTATACGTGAACCTGTCGTTCAACACGTTCGACCCTGCGGCGTCGAAGGTCATGCACGGTGCGGACGTGGTCGATACAAAGCTCCGCGCTATAGACAACCTGACACGCGCGGGCGCGAGGATAACGCTCCTGAACGTCATGATGCGCGGCGTGAACGAGGACGCCACCAGCGGCATACTCGGCCTGATGCTGGAGAACGACAGCATACTTAGCCTGATAGTCCAGACGATGACCTACACCGGCCAGGGCGGCGGGACGGTCGAGGGCCGCGCGCACATACCCGTGGACGAGGCCGCGAAGCTCGTCGCGGCGGGCTCAGGCGGTATGCTGGAGTTCACGGACTTCCTCCCCAGGCCGTCCGCGCACCCGCTATGCTACCTCACCTGCTACATGATGAAGTCCGGCAGGAAGTTCCACCCGTTCGCGCGGTTCGCGCCGGCCGAGACGCTCATGTCGTTCATGGCGGACTCTTACCTGATGCGTCTTGACGACAGGGCGGACTTCTTCCGCGAGATAATCAATGAGCTCTACGCGAAGGGCGACGAGGTGCACATGAAGGCTTTCCGGGAGCTGATAAAGCGGCTGTACCCTGACGAGGGCAGGATAAGCCCTTTCATGCGGCAGCGGCTCGCGGAGTCCTCCGTCAGGACGGTATATGTGCACGCGCACATGGACGAGGACAGCTTCGACTGCGCGCGCGCGATGCTCTGCCCGGACCTTGTCCCCTCCGAGCCCGGCAGGCTGATACCGGCCTGCACCTATAACCTCTTCCACCGGATGAAGGACGAGAGGTTCCATGCTTAGCCCGGAAGACAAGTCGGCTGTAGCCAGACACAGGGCCGCGCTCACTGAGTGGCTCGCGGGCGACCGCTCCGAGCCTTTCGTCGTACCGCGCTCTGAGCGGTACTGCGTCTGCGAGACAATATTCACAGGCCACGGCCCGGACCTCGTCATCGGCATACGTCTCGTCGTCATGTGGTTCGTGAACGCCGTGCCTTTATCGTCCGTAAAGGTATCCCTGCTCAGGCTGCTGGGCGCGAGGATAGGCAGGGACGTGTACATATCGCCCGAGACGTACATCGACCCGCTGTACCCGCAGCTCATCGAGCTGGAGGACGGCGTCCTGCTCGGTATCGGCTCGCGCGTCATGACGCACGAGTACTCGGTCAAGGAGTTCAGGCTTGGCCGCGTGCGCATAGGAAAGCATTCCGTTTTAGGCGGCTTCTCGACCGTACGGTGCGGGGTAACCATAGGCGAGCGCGCGAACGTCGGGTTCAACAGCTTCGTGAACCGGGACGTTCCGGACGATGACTCCGTCGGCGGCGTGCCCGCAAAGAGCCTAAAGGGTAAAGACTGACATGGGCTCGGCGCTCAACTACGCCCTTAATCTGATCTCCGTCGCCGTGGGGCGCAGGCCGTCCCGGCCGCTGCTTTTCTCGTACTACATAACCCACCGCTGCGGGCTCCGGTGCGCATACTGCTCCGACGGCGATGGCGCAAGCTTCCGCGAGGATGTCGTGGATGAGCTGTCGACCGAAGACGCTAAAAGGCTTGTCGGGATGCTTGCCCGCTCCGCGGACACGCTCGACATTACCGGCGGAGAGCCGCTCGAAAGGGACGACATCGAGGAAGTGCTCGCCCATGCAAGACACGCAGGGATGGCGACTGTCCTCAACACGAAGGGCATCGGGCTCGAGTCACGTAAAGAAATAATCGGGCTGGCCAACGTCCTCGTACTGAGCGTGGACTCGCTCGACGAGGACAGACTTACGGCCCTCACCGGTAATAAAACAGCGGCGCGCGGGATACTCGACAGCCTCGAATACTCGGTGCGTACGGCGGCGGATGCGGGTACCGCACTGGTTTTAAGCGCAGTGGCGACGCCCGCCAACCTCGACGACGTCGCTGACGTCCTCGGTTTTGCGCTCGAAAACAGGCTCGGTTTCCATATATCGCCGGATATAACCGGGAGGTCCGTGAACCCGGCGCTTAGAGACAACCCTGTCTACGACCGGCTGATGTCGAAGGTCCTCGATGCCAAGAAGACGCGGTCCGGAGTGCTGGGAGTACCTGAGTATCTCGACGGGATCAGATACTTCCGCGAGTTCAGGTGCGCACCCCTCCTCATGCCTGCCATAAGGCCGGACGGGAGGCTCTACTACCCGTGCCTGGAGTTCAAGCGGGCGGACGAGAGCGTGCTGGAGCGCGGCGGCTACGAGGCAGCGCTCACGACCGCGCGTAAGTCTTATGGCGGCATACCGGACTGCTCCGGCAGGTGCCACATATTCTGCCACATGGGACTGACGATGTTCCAGGCACACCCGGTTTCGGCTATGCGAGAGGACTCCCGGTTCGCGGGGAGAAGATAACGGCACTGCCAACAAGTCCCGCCCTTTTGTAAAAGGGCGGCCCGAAAACTTTTATGCCGCCTCCGGCCTATTGCGTAGCGTTTCACGCATATCCGCTGGTGCAGCCCAAAAGTTCTTGGGCCGCCTTCTTACAAGAAGGCGGGGTTATATCCTTTATCATTATGCTATATTCCATAAAACAAGAACTCCACTACCAGAGGCGCTGCGGGAGCCTGCTCGCGGGCTTCGCCACGCGCAGGCTCATCTACTGCAACCTGCAGGTGACGTACCGCTGCCAGTTCCGGTGCAGCATCTGCGACTTCTGGAAGACGAAACACAAGGCGGAAGAAGAGCTGTCACTCGACGACATACGTGTTATCGGCGACAAGCTTGCACGCTACGGAACGTTTATCATATCGCTTGCCGGCGGTGAGCCGCTCATCCGGGAAGACCTTCCTGATATAATACGGATACTGAACGCGAAGGGCCACTTCCCTATACTCATCACTAACGGCTGGCACGTGACACCGGATCTCGCCGAGGAGCTATCCGTGGCTGGTTTACAGGAGATATCCGTCTCACTCGACTATGCCGACCCGAAGCGGCACGACACGATGCGCGGCATGGACGGGGCGTGGGAGCGTGCTGTTTCCGCGCTCGACACACTCAACCGCGCGCGCAGGGACAACCGGAGGCGCGTCCACATGATAAGCGTCCTGATGGACGACAACCTCGATGAGGTAGAGCCGCTGCTGCTGCTTTCGCGCAAGCTCGGCGTGACGTACATGCTGAGCCTGTACTCGTGGAACAGAGGCGTGAAGACGCGCAGGCTCCCGGAGGACAAGGTCGCGGCACGCCTGCTCTCGCTCAAGAAGAGATACCCGGAGTTCGTGACGCTTACGTCGTACATAGAGCGGCTCGACGAGGCGATCGAGACCGGCGGGGTCGGCAGATGCCAGGCCGGACGGCTGATGATGAACATAGACAACATGGGCCGTGTGGCGAGGTGCACAGAGATGCTCGACAGCCCGGCCGGGAACATACTGATCGAGGACATGGACGACATCCGCGCCAAACTCGAGGACCTGCAGCGCACCTCGGCATGCTCCGAGTGCTGGACGTCATGCAGGGGCTTCGCCGAGAGCATCACAAAGAGGCCGCTCATCAGGCAGCTCCGCGAGTTCTACAGCTCCGTCAGGAGATACTGATAATGAGGTTGATAACTGTTACACAGTCTGTCTGCGCGGAGTGCGGACAACCAGCACCGGCCAAGGTCGTCGAGGACGGCGGGAACGTGCACATGCTGAAGTTCTGCCCGGAGCACGGGGAGTCGCGGGCGTTCATACGCTCGGACGCGGACGATTATATGCGCACGCTCAGGTACGTCAAACCCGCATCCGTCCCGATGGCCGCGCACGGAGACGCGTCCGCGCCTTGCCCGGACGGATGCGGATACTGCTCCCGTCACGAGCAGCACCTCTGCATGCCGATTATAGAGATAACCTCCCGCTGCGACCTCGCATGCCCCATCTGCATCAACGAGTCTGGCGGGCCTGCCGGCTCGGCATGGGACATGACGCCGGATGAGTTCGGCGGCATACTCGACAGGCTCGTAGCGGCCGAAGGCAGGATAGACCTCCTTAACATCTCCGGCGGCGAACCGCTCCTGCACCAGGACATCCTCCGTATCGTGGACATGGCACTCGCGCGCGAGGCGATAGTGCGTGTAAGCATCTCGACAAACGGGCTGAGGCTTCTGCGCAACCCAGCGCTCGTGAGCGAGCTGAAGGCCAGAAACGTAGTGGTGTCCCTGCAGCTCGACGGGTTCTCGGACGAGGTCTGCGTAAAGCTTCGCGGAAGGCCACTTGCGTACGAGAAGCGCGAGATACTCGATACATTGAAGGATGCGGACGTAACTACCTCGCTCGTGATGACGGCCGCAACGGGCATAAACGACGACCGCTTCCCGGAGATACTCGGCTGCCTCTTCGGTTACGATAATATCGTGAGCCTGATGGTCCAGCCGCTCGCCTACACCGGCCGCGCTAAGGACATGCCGGGCAAGGAGCGACGGCTCACCATACCGGACATCACGCGGCTCATCGGTGAGGCCGGCGTACCGTTCGTATCGCGCGAGGACTTCATACCGCTCCCGTGCAGCCACCCGCTCTGCTTCTCGCTCGCGTTCTACCTTATGACCGTAGGCGGGCAGGCGGTGGCCTTCGCCAGGCTCGCGGACATGGACGGCATGCTCGACTCGCTCGCGAACCGCGTTGTATACGGGCTCGATCCCGATGAGCACGCGCGCCTGAGGCAGATGGTGTACGACCTGTGGTCCGGCCCGGTGGCCGCCGCGCCGGAGAGCCTGGCGGTACTCTCCGCGCTGCGCGGCATACTGCGCGAGATGTCGGAGGCGCCGGCCTGCTGCTTCGACCCGAGGGCCGCGTTCACGATGATGGAGCGCAAGGTCAAGTCCATCTTCATACACGCCTTCCAGGACAGGGACACGTTCGACATCGCCCGCGTCAGGCGCTGCTGCCAGGGCTACCCACAGCCGGACGGCCGCGTCCTCCCGGCCTGCGTCCGAAACAACACCCCAAGGTTTATGGGATGACGCTCCGCGAGTTCATAGACAGACACGGCCAGAAGGCGTTCAACTTATACCTGTTCGTTAACCTCGCCGGCTGGCTCGGCTATCAGGCGTACACCGCATGGCGGGAGGGCAGGTTCGACTACATCGAGGCCGCGTTCACGCTCCAGAACCTCGTCATGGTCGTGCTTATCCTCGTCAGGAAAGACCACATCACAGTAGACAGGAATGTCCTTCATCAGGGTGTAGCGCTCGCGGCGTTTTTCTCGGGTGTGTTCTTTACAGGCGCAGCGGAGAGCACCGGGGAGGCCGCTCTTACAGTCTCGAAAACGGTCATCATGACGGCGAACGTGCTCGGGCTCATATCGCTCATCAACCTCGGCCGGAGCTTCGGGATACTCATCGCGTACCGGGAGGTCAGGCGGACGGGCCTGTACTCAGTGGTACGCCACCCCATGTACGGGACGGACATCCTGCTCCGCGCCGGGTATCTCATCAGCCACCCGGCACCCGCGGTATTCGCGCTGTTCGTAATATCGTCCGCGGCCTACGTATACCGCGCAGTCCTCGAGGAGCGGTTCCTCGTGACTAAGTCCGGATACCGCGAGTACATGTCGGACGTCCGTTACAGGTTCATACCATACATCTACTGAGGCGGTGAGATGTTCCACATACCAAGGCAGGTTTACCTGGACCACAACGCGACTACACCAGTCGCAAAAGAAGTCGCGGAGGAGATGTCACGAATCCTTCGAGGCCGCTGGGGCAACCCGTCTTCGCTTCATACCAGGGGCCGGGACGCGCGCGGCATCGTGGAGACCGCGCGGGACACGGTTGCAGGGATACTCGGGTGCAACTCCTCGGAGATATATTTCACCTCCGGCGGGACCGAGGGCAACAACACGGTAATCAGGGGCGTTTTCGAGGCCGCTGGCAGGCGGGGGCACATCATCACTACGGCCATAGAGCATGACTCCGTGCTCGGCGCGTGCCAGCAGGTGCAGCTCGCTGGCGGCGACGTAACCTATCTGCCAGCGGGACGGGACGGGCTGGTCAAGGCGGTCGATGTGAAGGCCGCTATACGTCCTGACACGATACTCGTTTCCGTAATGCACGCGAACAACGAGACCGGCGCGCTGCAGCCTGTCGAGGATATCGGCAAAATAGCCAGGGATGCGGGCATACCCTTCCACACCGACGCCGTCCAGTCGTTCGGGAAGATTGGTGTAAATGTTGACGACATCGGATGCGACTACCTCACGCTCTCCGCGCACAAGATAAACGGTCCGAAAGGCGCGGGCGCGATCTTCGTCCGGGACGGCGCGAAGCTCATCCCGCTCATAAGCGGAGGCGACCAGGAGCGCGGGCTCCGCACCGGGACCGAGGGTGTGCACCAGATTGCCGGACTCGCCAGGGCGGCCTTGCTCGCGGCGGAGCGCCGTGAGGGCGATTTCGCACGGCTTGCAAGGCTCCGCGAGTATTTCCTCGAAGGTCTCAGGAGTCTTGTCCCGGATATTATAGTTAACGATGCCCCCGCCGGTTCTCAGCTCCCGGGGACGATTAACCTCACGTTCCCCGGCCGGGAGAACATTCGCATTCTCGCCGGGCTCGACTGCTATGAGGTCTGCGTCTCCATCGGCTCGGCCTGTACCGCAGACCGCGTCGAACCATCGCATGTGCTCATCGGCATGGGGCTGTCCGAGGCGGAGGCGCTGTCCTCGATAAGGATGAGCATGGGCAGGACGACGGCCGAGGCCGACATGCGCTACGTCCTGAAGGTACTCGGAAAGGTTCTCGCCCACGACCCGGCAGGGTTCGCATACATGGACCCGCAACAGCTGACGGCCGAACGTATCGAGTCGCCGGATACCTTCCTCGTAGACCTCCGTTTCCCTTACGAGCGCATGCTGAAGGAAGGCATACCGGGCGCGAAGGAGTGGTCGCACATATACTTCGAGCGGTACTTCAAGCAGATACCCTGGGACAGAGAGGTTGTGCTCATGTGCGGGACGGGGATATTCTCGTTCCAGGCCGGATACCGGCTCGCCAACGCCGGCCATCCTAGGGTGCGCGTGGTCTACGGGGGGTACGCGGCCTGGGAGAGTATCTACCCGGACGCCGTATCGAGGCTGAAGCGATGAACGAGCTGGAAAAGGCGCACGAGCTATACCGGAAGTTCGTCAACCCGGACCTTGTCCGGATGCTCGAGGCGCTCGACTACGGCCGTATGTTCGTCCGTGCACGCGGGATGGAGCTGACCGACTATACCGGCAGGGTGTATACCGACTTCCTCGCCGGATTCGGAGTCCACAACATAGGCCACAACCACCCGCGCCTCATCGAAAGACTCACGGCCTCCCTCGCGGATGGGCAGGCCTCGATGCTGAATGTAGACGCGCCGCTGTCCGCCGGGCTGCTTGCCGAGAGACTGACCCGGCTCACCCACCCTGCGCTTGACCGCGTGAGCTTCGCCAACTCCGGGGCGGAGGCGGTCGACACCGCAGTACGCGCGGCGCGGGCGGCAACCGGGAGACAGGTCATACTTGCGTGCGATGGCGGCTACCATGGCCAGACCACCGGGACGCTGCCGCTGATGGGCGACGAGAAGAGACGCGCCCTCGCCGGGCCGCTGCCATCGTGGTCCGCTCACATACCGTTCGACGACCTGGACGCGCTCGAAGCCACCTGCGGCAAGCTAAAGCCTGCCGCGTTCATCGTAGAGCCGGTACAGGCCGAGGGAGGTATGCGAGTCCCTGCCGAAGGATACCTGAAGGAGGCGAGCAGGATATGCGCCCGGCATGGCTGCCTGTTAATCATAGACGAGGTACAGACCGGGCTCGGGCGGACAGGCCGAATGTTCGCCACGGACTTCGCCGACGTAATCCCCGACGCGCTCGTTGTCGGCAAGGCGCTTTCGGGCGGCATGGTCCCCGTCGCGGCGACGCTGATGACCGGCGACGTATGGAAGCGCGCGTTCACCGGGCCGGAACGCTGCACGCTCACCGCATCGACGTTTGCCGGCGGCCACCTTGCGATGACAGCGGGACTTGAAACTATCGGTATAGTCGAGGCCGAAAGGCTTCCGGACAACGCGCGCGAGATGGGCGTCCGGCTTGCCGGGTTACTCGACGGCCTCAAGCGCCGCCATACCGTAATCACAGACATCCACGGAGAGGGGCTGCTCGTGGGGATAGAGTTCACGCGGCCGGAGGGAGTACTTTCCAGGGCCGTACCAGCGTGGGCGCGGGACGGGCTGTTCACGCATGTCATTGCCGCCCTCCTGCTGCGCGACCACGGCATCGTGTCCCATTCGTGCACTCTCTCGCCGAACGTCCTCCGGGCCGAGCCCCCGCTTGTCGCCTGTCCTGAGCATGTGGACAGGTTTACGTCCACGCTTGATACGGTGCTAACTGCCTGCCCGTCGTTCGGCTCGGCGGCTGGGTCCGCATTTATGAAGAGCGTCCTCGGGCGGCCGTTATGAACACCGCATGGCGCGTACGGATGCTGCTCGCCACACTCTGGCATCGCGAGGCATGGACGCTGCCTCCTTCAATATCACGCGCCATGTGGAGGTCCATGAGGGACGCGCGTCCGATTCGGACGAGATACGGGATAGACATACACCACCTGGCCCCGCCAGTCGGGAGCCGCGCGTTCGGCCGATACCTGAACTCCCTTAAAAGGGTATCCCATGGTGAGCGCGTCCCGGTCATGGCGCATATCTCCCTCACAGACCGCTGCGATTGCGGGTGCGAGCGGTGCTCGAACATTCCCTCTGGCCGCGTCGAGCCGACGTTCGAGATGGTCGGGAGGCTGCTTGCCGAGCTGAAGGACGCGGGCACAGCATGCGTCGCATTCACAGGCGGCGAGCCCCTGCTTCGCGATGACCTCGTGGATATTGTCGGGCTGTGCGGCGAAGAGGTATGTACCACGCTCTTTACTACCGGCATCGGGCTCGACGCGGGCCGCGCCTCACAGCTCGCAGGTGCGGGACTGTGCCGGGCGTTCGTGAGCCTGGACCACTTCGACCGTGAGTCGCACGACAATACAAGGCACCGGCCAGGCACTTTTGATGACGCCGTCCGGGCTATGGGGCTGTTCAAGAAATACGGCGTGCATACGGCGGCGCAGGCGGTCGCGTCGGAGGAATTGCTGAGCGAAGGCGTATGGGAGCGGTACGTATCCTTCTGCGGAAGCATCGGTGTGGACGAGATACTGCTCCTCGACCCGATGCCGGTCAGGACAGGTTCCAAAACAAGAGAACTTCCCGAACACACGAAAATGAGGCTTCGCGACCCGGGACTCGGCCAGAGCATTAAAGGAGCTCCTGTCCGCATCTCGACAATGACACGGCTCGAAGGCCCGGACTACCTGGGATGCCAGGCCGGGTATACCTTTATCTACATTAACGCGGGCGGCGATGTCTACCCGTGCGACTTCCTCCCGGTCTCGTTCGGCAACGTGTACGCAGAGGGGCTCGGCGAGGTCCTCGACAGTCTCTCCGCGAATATCGAAGCGCCGTCGCGGCACTGCCTCGCCTCGCATATGAACGGTTTCCCTAACGTCCCGCGTCCAGTGTCGTTGACGGATGCGGTCGACATCATCAAGAGCTGCCGGGGAGACGGCCTGCCCGTGCTGATGGAATGGATAAAATGATGAGTTATATTATGCGTGCCCTGCTCGCAGCCTCGGCAGTCCTTGCCCTGTGGCCCGGCGTCTCGCCATGCGCGTCTTTCGACAAGGATGCCATCAGGGAGCTCGACCGGATGCGCGAGGCGTATGCCCGCGTGACCGACTATACCGCGAACTTCCAGAAACAGGAACGCGTGGACGGCAAACTCCTTCCGGCCGAAAGCATCGAGCTGAAGTTCAAGAAGCCGTTCAAGATTTATATGAAATGGCTGCCGGGCCCTGGGGAGGGCCGCGAGTTGCTGTACGCCACCGGTACCAACGGCAACAGGCTGGTTGCCCATGGCGGAGGCTTTACCCGGTCTATTGTCATGAACCTGGACCCGGACGGCAAGGTCGCAATGAGAGGCAACAGGCATCCGGTCACGGACGTCGGCATCGGCAGGATGCTGGACATCGTGACCGGGGAGGTCGGCAAGGCCAGGAAGGCCGGTGTAGGGACGATAACCGTAATGGACAGTACAGTGTTCGGAAGGCCGGCCAGGTTGATAGTTGTAGAGGCCCCGGCGGACGGCAAGGGCGTTTTCTATGCCCGACGGTCCGAGATATGGCAAGACCAGGCCCTGCGCCTGCCGGTGAAGATAATGGTCTACGGCTGGTCGGGAGAGCTGCTTGAGAGCTACGGCTACAAAGATCTCAAGGTCAACCCAGGCCTTTCCGACAGGGAGTTCGAGAGAGGTTACGATGGTTATCGCTTCTGAACAGAGCAGGTGATTCGGCGGACTTTCGTCATCTCGAAAGTTAACAGCGGATGGATACCCATAAGGGGACATAACAATGACGCGACTTACGGTTGCAGCAATCCTAATATCTACAGTACTGGCATTCACCGCCTGCTGCCCGGTACAGTCAACCGCGGTCAAGGACCCTTACGCCAGCCTAAGGCTGGTCGAGGCCGCCAAGACAAGCCTCAACAACCCGCACGGCATAGCCTTCGACAATGCCGGCAATATGTACATTGCAGATACGGACAATAACCTCATCCGCAAGGTGGACAAGGAAGGGTTTATCACAACCTTGGAAGCGCCTCACTATCAGGCAGAAAAAGAAGCAAGAGGAGAAAGTCAGTATCTATCAACGGTATTGTACAATCCGGAAGATATTGCGGTGGACAGTTCCGGAAATATCTACATAGCTGACAGCCTGAATAATATGATCAGCAAAATAGACGCGAACGGCAATTATACACCTATCGCGGGGCTAAATTACTTCGTTTCCCCCAGCAAATATTCCGGCGACGGTGGGCCGGCGTTATATGCTGAGCTTAACAGCCCTGAGGGCGTAGTAGTTGACAGTCAGGGAAATATTTACATTGGAGATGGAGGAAACAGCCGCGTCAGGAAAATAGACCTCAACGGAATAATCAGCACCGTTGCGGGAGACGGCAGCAAAGGTTCAAGCGGTGACGGCGGGCCGGCTACCCTGGCAGCTATCGGATGGGTGAAAGACATCGCCCTTGACTCCGGCGGCAACCTGTATATTGCCTGCGGCGACAATATCCGGAAAGTGGATAAAGCAGGGATAATCTCCACCATTCTTTACAGCGGCACGATTGATCACCTCTGGATTAGCGACATTGACGTAGACTCATCAGGAAACATCTACTTAGCGGACTTCGGCAACCACTGCGTAAGGGTCCTGACAAGACATGACATATTGACATTAGCTCTTGTGGAAAACAGTTCTACAACGAAGTTAAATAATGGAACCGAATACAAGAAATCCAGGTTCTATATCGCGCTGGACAACAAGGATGCTTTATATTTTTCCCTTCCAACAAGCCACACGGTGATGAGACTGGAAACCGCCGGAAGGATGACCGTACCGATGAACCGTATATCAAGGCCGGACCTTGTTAGAACAATAACCGTCAATGAAGTACATGTAGAATATCCATACAACCAGCAGAGCTGGCCAGGCTATGTCGATAGATTCGGGCAGATCCATTTTCAGTCTGCCGATAATAATGATGTGCGCGAGGCAGTGCAGAGGCGGAGCCGGCTGCTTAGGCTCGGCAGTGATAATTCATACGCTAGAATTGCTGTTGTCGCTGGTAACGGTACACCAGACTATAAAGACCCGGCCACGATTGTCGAGCCATGTACGGGACTTACGCTTGCGGACCTGACCAAACCTGTAGAAAGAAACCTTAATCCGACAAAACTCGATAGCCTGAAGCTTCTGTCGACCATAGAGTACCCAAGCGGCTTTGCGATGGACAAGAACGGCAACTCTTACATCGTCGACGGCAGAAAGTTCCGGATTGTAAAGCTCGATAAAGACGGGCGCGCGTACGTGATAGCAGGTAACGGTTTACAGGGGTACTGCGGGGACGGCGGCGACGCCCTGCGCGCGAGGCTGGGCGAGCCGAAAGATGCGGCTCTGGACAGTGAAGGCAACCTGTACTTCATAGACGGCAATACTATAAGGATGGTGGACACGGACGGCGTAATCACGACATTCGCAGGAGGCCTGCACAAGGACGCGCTGAAAGAAAGAGGGGCAGACCCGGCGCTGGTCCCGCTCGGAGACGGCGGGCCGGCCGCATTCGCACTGCTGAACCGACCGTCCGACATCAAGATGGATACCCGCGGTAACCTGTACATAGCGGACACGAACAACCACCGCATCCGAGTGATAGACAAGAAGGGGATAATAAATACCGTCGCCGGTGACGGCTTTATGACAAAGGAGAAGCATTACGGCCGGTACGAGTATGTGGGGCGCATCGCGGGAGACGGAGGCCAGGCAACCCTCGCAAGCCTCAACTTCCCAGTGGCCGTCTCACTGGACATGCTCGGCAACATGTTCATTGCAGACAAGGAGAACGGCCGCATCAGGAAGGTCGGCAATAACGGCATCATTACGACAGTAGCGGGTGGAGGTAAATTCGAGGACTTCGAGGCGCACCCAGAGTACAAGGGCGGCCTGCCGTCTGCGCTGGACCTCCGGTTTAAACCTACATCAGTCACAGTGGACGACGACGGGAACCTGTACACCACCGAATATCAGGAATGCAGGATACTGAAGATCGAACCGTCAGGCAGGACGAGAAACATAGCGGATGTCCGAAACGGCATGGAATCGTCCCTGTCATACATTGTCGATCAAGGTGTCTTCCATCTGGGATATCAATCTGTTTGGAGGATGGACGGGGACGGCAGGATGAGCCTGTTCGCTGGCGGCGAGTTCCGGGAAAGCAAGATTGTAAACGGTACGCAGGCGACCAAGGCCACAATGCGTATCGGAGGGTTTGCCGTCGACCCGGCCGGGAACATATTCATTGCCGAGGACCTCGGTACACCTTACAAGGTCTGGAAGGTCGGGCCGGGCGGCTGGCTTCTTGGTTATGCAGGCTGCGGATGCGGTGGGATAGTAGAAGAAAATGTCAGAGCAATCGAGACTTGCCTGAAACGGCCGAAACAGCTCGCATGCGACCGCTCCGGCAACCTCTACCTCACCGACGGCCGACTCATAAGAATGGTGGACGGCAAAGGAATAATCTCGACCGTGGCCGGGCGGGAGGAATCGGAGGGCATATCAGGAGACGGCGGCCCGGCGACGGCCGCAAAGATCTCCGGGGGCGGGTCCATGTACTTCTCACCCGCCGGTGAGCTGTATATGAACGGTGGCGACAGGGTCAGAAAGATAGACGCCAAGGGGACCATATCCTCGGTCATCGTCAGGTCCGGCGACTGCTTCAAAAAGGCGGACCAGATAGTCGATAAGGACCGCCGAGCGGACAGGCTCTACATGGACGGCATAAGCCGCTACTACCCGGGCGACCAGAGAAGGCCGGTCGTCCCCGTTGGCAGCATGGCAGTGGACAAGGCGGGTAACATCTACATAATCGACGGCGGTTGCATTTACAGGATAGACCCGGAATACAACTGCACTCTAATCGCCGGCATCAAGGGCAAGTCCGGCTTCACGTCGGACGGGCCGGGGGCCACCGCGGCCTTCCGCGACCCGGTGGACATCGAGGTAAACTCTTTGGGCGAGGTGTTCGTCACGGACACGGGCAACTTCCGCATACGCAAGATAACCGCTGACGGCATTGTCAGCACGGTCGTCGGCAGGGGTTCGTGCGGGTACACCGGAGACGGCGGCCCCGCGACCGAGGCCCGCCTGATAAAACCCGTCGGGATACAGTTCGACGCTATGGACAACATGTATATACAGGACGACAACCTGATAAGGAAAGTGGATACGAAGGGCATGATCTCTACCGTGGCGGGTATGCCGGAGGAGCCGAGATGAGCTACCTTCTTGCTGTTATAAGCATTGCGGTAATAGTCTTCCAAGGCGAGATGGCGCACGCATCCGGTGAATCATATTACTTTTCCGGTGACGGCGGCCCGGCAACGGAGGCCAGCCTGTATTTCCCGTACGGCATAGTTGCCGACGAGCACGGCAACCTGTATATTTCAGACACCGAGAACCGCCGAATACGGAAGGTCGACAAGGCCGGGATAATCACGACTGTCGCGGGAGGCGGAAGATACGGCGCCACTGCGGCAGATATAGGAGACGGTGGTCCCGCGACATCGGCGGTTATATGCTATCCTCACGGCCTAGCATTCGACAAATCGCGTAATTTGTATATAGCAGACGGCTTAAGGGTCAGGAAGGTGGATACGGAAGGCATGATAACTACTGTTGCCGGTACCGGTGAGCCCGGCTTCTCCGGAGACGGTGGCCCGGCTTCCACGGCAAAGCTCTCGATGACGTGGGGGGTCGCCTTCGACTCCTCTGGCAACATGTACATAGCCGACAGTATCAACAACCGCATAAGGAGGGTAGACACTGACGGTATAATCACGACATTCATGGAATGGAAGAGCGGTCCGGTAAACGTAGCATTCGACAGATACGACAACCTTTATGCCACGGAGGGCAACTGCATAGTAAGGGTTGGCAGGGACGGCGTTAAGGAGCTGGTGGCGGGGTATTACAAGTCATATGGCTACAAGTCCCCTCCCCGCATGCTGAAAGACAAGGGAGACGCGCTTGATACCGGACTTTACAACCCATATGGAGTCGCAGTAGACAACGATGGCAATGTATACATAGCCGATACACGTAACAACCGAATCAGAAAGGTGGATACGGACGGCAGCATAACCGACATCGCCGGAAACGGCATATCCGGATTTTCCGTAAATGGCTGCCAGTCGACGGGCTCTAACGTCAACGAGCCGTACGCGGTCTGCATCGGCCCTGACGGAAGCGTGTACTTTGCGGATACCTACAACTGTATGATACGGAAGATAGACAGGGACGGCGTACTCACGACGGTCGCTGGCAAGTACAAGAGGTGGCGCGACGATGGCGACGCCCTGAAATACGTATTTAACAACCCGGCCGGCCTCGCGGTCGATAACATGGGTAACCTGTACATTACAGAGAGAAATGGGAACAGGATTGTCAAGGTCAGCCCGGACGGCCTTGTGACTCCCCTCGCCGGTACGGGGACTGGCTCGTTCTCCGGCGACGGTTGCTCCGCTTTGAACGCCGGGTTATACGGCCCAATGGACATCGCCGTTGACGACAATTTCAACCTGTATTTCACGGACTCGTTCAACAACCGCATAAGACGTGTAAGCACGGACGGCACGATTGATACCGTTCCCGGAGGCGATACCAAAGTTGCAGGCTGGCCATCTACACCCAAATGCATTGCCTTGGACACGCAAGGGAACATATACGTGTCATTTGATTTCGCGAACGTGGTCAACAGGATTGACAACAGCGGAATCACGAGAACAGAAGCGGGGAAGCGTTCAGACAAGGACAACTCAAGACCAAGTAAGCCCTGCCAAGATGCGGGCGACGGCGGACCCGCCACCGAAGCCTGCCTGAGAGAAGCGTCCGGGCTTGCTTTCGACGTATCCGGCAGGCTGTTCATAGCGGATACCGTGAACAGCCGCATAAGGCGAGTGGACTCTGACGGGACGATATCGACGGTGGCCGGGGACGGCTCCCCAGGCTACTCCGGCGACGGCGTACCGGCAAACGAGTCCAGCCTGCGCGAACCATATAGTGTCGCCTTCGACTCGTCAGGCAACTTGTACATATCCGACACAGAGAATTACAGGATAAGGAAGGTAGACACCAACGGCATCATATCGACTGTCGCGGGAGACGGTACCAAGGGCCATACCGGGGACGGCGGACCGGCGACCTCGGCATCCCTTGAAGGGCCCAAAAAACTGGTGGTCGACGCAAACGGGAACTTGTTCTTCCTCGACGGCGTCTATGTCAGGAAGGTGGACACAAACGGGGTCATCACCACTGTGGCTGGTATGCCTCAGCCGCCGCCGATATATTATTAAATTGTTAGGTCACTACCGGTTGACAGTCAGTTCAAGATATTATTACAGTTGACCCGAGACCCGCGTAACCAGGTTTATAACTGTCTACATCCTGTATGCGGATGCCCATAATTCCGCTGCCAGCAAACTCATCATTAAAGGACCGGAAATTGTTTACACGATAAATCGATAGCCCGCCAATGCATCTGTCATTTAAGTTCACTCGCGTTTATTGTTTGGCAGTGTTTAAACTTTTAAGTTATAATTTCCAATGGTTCAGAAATGCATAGCGATTATAACGGGTAGTACACCGGCATATTCATGAAACACAAAAGAGAAGCAATACACTGTGCCGCGCTGTTCATCGCCGTACTGGCGTCGTATTTCAACGCGCTGTCGAACACGTTCGCCTGGGACGACATCTACCTTGTTACAAACAACCCCCTCACCCTCGGCTGGGACAGGCTCCGGGATATCTTCTCGTCAGGCTACTGGTACGCGCTGGGCAAGACCGGCGGGCTTTACAGACCGCTCACAATACTGTCGTTCATGGCAGAGCGCAGTATAGGAGGGACCAACCCGCTCGTATACCACCTGAACAACGTCCTGCTGCACGCAATGTGCACCCTGCTCGTGTACTTCGTCCTGAGCGAGCTTCTGCCCCAGGGCAGGGCCGCCTTTTTCGGGGCACTAATTTTCGCGGCCCACCCTGGGCACTCGGAGGCGGTCGCATGGGTGTCCGGGAGGGCTGAGCTGCTGGGCTCGGCGTTCGTGCTGGCAGGTTTTCTTGTTTATATCAGGCACGACGAGAGGCCGTGGCGGTTTGTCGTCATGCCCGTCCTGTTTCTGCTGGGGCTGCTCTCAAAAGAGACAGCGGCAGTGCTCCCTCTGCTCATATTACTGCACGGCCTCACCATAAAGAAGCAGCGTCGCATCTGGGCTCTAATTAAAGATATTGCGCCGTGCCTTGCTGTACTCGCGGTATACATACCCGTCCGCCTGCTGGTCCTGCAAGGGGAGGCGGCGCCCGCCGAGCATATGTTCAAGGGCATCACCGTCGGCGAGCGTTTCCTCATGATGCTGGAGGCATTCCTGCATTACGTAAGGCTTTCCATCCTGCCCTTCGACCTCAGGGCCCAGTACATGTACGCCCCGCCAGACCCGCTCTCCCCGCAGGTGCTGCTCTCACTGTTGACATTCGGGCTGTTGATCGCCGCCACGCCTTATCTGCTCAGGCGCAGGCCCGAGGCAGTGTTCTTCATCGCCTGGTTCTTCTCGGCGCTTCTCCCAGTGGCCAATATAATACCCACCGAGGTGGCGATGACGGAACGGGCGATGTACCTCCCTCTCGCCGGTTCATGTGCGGCCATTGGCATGGCCTTATCCGGGATGCCAGGTTCCGCATTACGAGGTTTTTCTAATACGCTCCTCGCGGTAACGCTCGCATGTCTTGCATTCCTGACGATTTCCCGCAACCAGGTATGGAAAGACAACCTGACAGTGCACGAAGAGCTTGTGGAGATTAACATGAGGCTTCTGGACGTCTTCCCGGGCTACGTAAAGAGCCACCTGAACCTGGCCCAGGCATACATGGTGCTCGGCAGGCAGGAAGAGGCCACCGCCATCCTGGAGGAGGCCGCGAGGACCGCCCCTGACGACGGCAACGTGCAGTATACACTCGCCTCGGTGTATATCGAGCGCGGGCTGTACGGCCATGCAGGAAAGGCGCTCGCCAAAGCGGCCGCGCTCGGGTTTTCCAGCGACATGTACTACACCAACCTTGCAGCGGTGCGGTTCGAGGAGGGCGATGTCGATGGGGCTATGCGGTCGCTCGACAAGGCGATCGAGCTGAACCCGCGCGGCGCGCTCCAGCTTCTGAACATGGGACGGGTCCTGCTGTCCAAAGGGGAAACCGACGCGGCCCTCGGGTACATGGTACGCGCTGGGGAGGCGGACCCGTTCCTTTACGAAGCATTTCTGCAGCAGGGTATGATACTTGGCGAGAGGAAGGACTTCGCGGGCGCCGCAGAGGCGCTCGGCAAGGCTGTGAATGCCGCTCCCGGCAACGCGGAAGCCCACCTGTACCTTGGAGCCGCGCTTGCTGCCCAGGGGATGAACGAGCAGGCACGGATGTCGGTCAGTCGGGCAATGGAGCTTGCTCCCGGGGATACGCGGGCGAGGTCTCTTTACGAAAGCCTACGGTAGCTGCCCGACCCTCTTCAGCACCCTGTCGGCGGCGGCGCGGAGTGTCAGGTCGGTCTCATTCCCGAGCATACGTCTTACCGCGTCAGCTACACTCGTGTCACCCTCGCTCGCGGTCTCGGCAAGGTAGTTCAGGGCTGCGGACTTGTGCTTGAAATGCCAGCCTTCTCCCAGGTAACCCAGGACGAATCCATGCGCGCCTTTGTAGTTATGATACTTCAGGGCGTCGAGCGAAAAGATCAGCACGTGCGGGTT
Source organism: Nitrospirota bacterium (assembly GCA_016212105.1). Lineage (GTDB taxonomy): Bacteria > Nitrospirota > JACRHJ01 > JACRHJ01 > JACRHJ01 > JACRHJ01. The sequence continues at coordinate 73,425 of JACRHJ010000046.1, read as the reverse complement.
TTCTGGATGTTTCGGGCCTTCGTAGAGTTTCAGTATCGCCGGGACCGACCGCTCGTCGCGGTGCTCGGTAAAATAGACCAGCGCTGAAAGGACCACCTCTTCGCTGCCATCCCCCAGCGCCTCCAGCATCAGGGGAACGGCACGCGCATCGCCGGTCTCGCCCAGGGCGGACAGCTCGATAGACCTCGCCATGCCGTCCTTCTCAACCCTGTAGCATTCGAGTAGCGGGCCAAAGTTTTCCATGTGCGGCGCGGCCTCAAGCATGTTGGCCGCGAGCGTCCTTACGCCGAGGTCACCGTCCTTGAGCATCCCGTAAAGCAGCTGCCTTTCGCGTTCGCCTGAGACCATGTAGGCCTCCGCGGCCTTCGCTCGCACGGCCGGGTCATTGTCTGTCAGCCCCCCACGTATAACATCACCCGCCCCAGGAGCCCCGAGCTTCACCAGGAGCAGAATGGCCGCGCCGCGCACGGCTGGGTCGATATCCGCCGCAAGCGGCGCTACGGCCTCGACGGCGCGCGGTCCGCTCAGGTACTGGAGCACGTCGGCAGCGGCATCCCGGTAACGTGAGTCTTTCAGAAGCTCCGCCATCCTCGGTACGGATGCGTCGCCCAACTCCCTCAGCGCGCCCCTTGCGACCCCGGCCTTCTCCCAGGTGATGTCGTTTATGTACTCTGACAGCGGCACTACGGCGCGAGCATCCTTTATCTTCCCAAGGGCTATGGCAACCTCTCTGAACCTCGGCCCTTTCAGCTCCACTATAAGCTCAGGCACGGCGTCACCGTCCATCTCCACAAGGGCGTCCATGGCCTGTGCGCTGACCTCCGGCCTGTCGTCCCCGAGGAGCGGTATCAGCCTAGGCACGCTCCCTGCTCCCTTAATCTCCAGCACTACCTTGCCGTCCTGGTCCCTGACCGTCGCGCACGGCGCGACGGACGCGTACGTCATGGCGGCGGCGATGAACGCCGCAGTCATGGCAGGTATGATAAACTGGCGTCTCATACCGTTTAACCTCCTTGTAATGAAGCGGGGAGGCCGTATCGGCCTCCCCGCGAGGTTGTTGTGTTACCAGCCTGTCTTGATGTTCCAGCCACCTCCGCCGGATGTGTTCGTCCTGTTGGAGTTATGGCAGACCATAGACCGCTTGTATATCGCCACTCCGGAGCCGTCGTCGCAGTAGCCCATGTTGAACGACGAGTTATGCTTGGGTTTATGCGTCCCGGACGATTCCGTCGGGCCAACGTCGAGACAGTTCGTCTTCATCAGCCTCGGGAGCTTCGTCGCGTGAGGAGCATGGCACTTCGCGCACGGGAACTGATGGTACGTCGACTGCGGCGTGGTGCCCTGCTGTCCGCCGCCCCCGCTCGGCGGGTCGACCATGGGCTGGCTCGGCGACGGCGGCCTGCCCGCGGCTATGGTTATCTGCGTGCCCGGGTTGACCGACCACCTGTATCCGGACGGCACCGGGTAGTACGCGTGGGTCGTGCCGCACCAGTTGGTGGTGTCCGTGCCCGTCGCCTTGTACGCCATCAGGTGCTGGTTGGTGTGCGCCGGCTTGAAGAAGTCAGATGCCGTCGCGATGGTATCCCAGCCCTTAACCGTCCTGTGGACGTTGATGGCGACGTTGCCGGTCTCGCCCGCGGTCCTGGCAACCTCGGCATCGATGTTTGTCTGCGGGTGGCAGCCCAGGCACAGACCGGCGAACTGGCTGTCGGTCTGACTGATATACGTGCCGGTAATTGCCGAAGCCCACGGGTTGCTCGCCGTGGAGCCTATGCCGCTGTTGCCGAACGTGTTGTCGTCGACGAAGTAACCGTCATGTCCGCTGCCGCCCGCGGCGTACATGCCGAATGCCGATGCGCCCGTGCCGAAGCCCGCGCCAACCTTGGCCGGGTTGTTGTAAGCGAACGCTGGCGACTCCCTCGGCCCGACGCGCCCGGATTTATTCATGCTGTACGAGTACGGGTTGGCGTCGCCAAGCGTGCTCGCGCCGTATTCGCCGACGCGGTCCTCCTTGTACGGAGACGCCATCCATGTACCCTTGAGAGCCGGGGCCATGAACGCCCTTTCGCTGCCCGGGCCGACAAGGTTCGTGTACGGCGTGCCGTGCGGGTCGTGGCATGCGAGACAGCTGCCGCCCACGGAGTTTGTAGCAGAGCCCCTGAGCGCTTCACTGGCGCCGAAGTGACCGCCCTTTATCCTACCGGAGTTGGCCGCCAGAGTGCCCGCCTTGTACGCGAACGAGCTGGAGACGTTGCTGAAGTTGGGCGTCCACCTGCCGGCGTCGAAGTACTCCTTGACAGGCCTGGCCGCCGCGACGCCGAAGTCCGAGTATTTCTTGGGCGCGCTGGCGTCGTCGCCCAGGTGGCAGTCGAAGCAGAGGTCGGATACCGCATTGAAGGTGGTGCCCGACTTGTCCGGGTCGTAGGCCGATTCCTCCTTGATTAGGCCGCCGAAGTAGCCGCCGACCGCGCTGTTGTAGGTTATCATGTTCAGCCCGGTCTCGTCCGCGCCGGCGTTGGAGCCGTGGCTGTTGTGGCAGTCCAGGCATCCTACCGCGTTCGAGACTGTCTGCGTGTCGTCCACCCAGGCGCCGGAGACCACGTTCTTCATCTGGTTCTTCTCCGGGTGGCCGTGCGGGGAGTACGCCTTGTTCAGCTGGCCGACGACGTTGTACGTGTTCGGGTTGTACGGGTGCGACTTGGTCGTAGTGGCCGACGAATAGCGCTTGAACACAGACCCGGCGTTTGTCGGGGTGTATGCGCCCGGCGTCAGGTCGGTCGCCTCCGCCGTCGGGAACGGTTTCGAGGCGGCGTTGGTTTCGTTGTGGCATCCGCCGCAGTGCCTGTTGGCCGCGTTGCCCGCGCTCCTGGTCCCGCCGTTGGTCCCGTGGCCGGAGTAGAACTGGACCGAGTTGGCGTTGTTCGTGACGGTGGTCGCCTCTGTCGCCCCGACCGTGACGATGACCCTGAGGTCGACGGGGTATCCCCCGCCAACGTTGTTGTTGTGGTAGCTCGTAATCGCGCCGGTCGAGTCGCCCTCGAGATGGCAGACCGAGCACGTCGTTGTCGTGAAGCTCGCCCAGGACGCGCTGACGTGGTGCGAGGTCTTGCCGAACTCGGCCTGCATGCTAGGCCTGCTGTTCTGGACCTGGTTGTGGCAGTCCAGGCAGCTGCCGCCAGCGCCCTTGAAGCCCTCGTTGTGGACGAGCGAGCTGGTATGGCAGTCGGTGCATACGGTCGTGCCGTTGTGCGCCTGGTTCTGGTTCCTGTCGAACACAACGGTGGAGTTCCTCCTGTGACATAGCTGGCAGATGCCGTCGTAGCCAGCCGTCACGAAGCTCGACCTCGTCAGGCTCGCCGGCCTCGTCGTCTCGGCCGGGAAGTCCATGGCGCGCCTCGGGTATGTCGCTGCCGGGTACGGCGCGCCGTAGGCGTTGCTGCCTGTCGAGTAGTTGACGAAGCTCTGCACCATCATGTAGTTTCTCTGCGCCGTGTCGTTGCCGCCGTTGTCGCCGTGCGGGTCGTGGCAGTCCACGCACTTGGGCGTGAAGAACCAGGTCGCGTACTTCGTGCCGCCGGTTATCGCCTTGACGTGGTTCTGCACGGCAGGCGAGGTGTGGCAGGTCGTCGCACACAGGGAGTTCGGGACGGTCGGCTTGATCGTGGCCGAGGACACGAGCCGGAACGGGTTGCCGGTCACGTTGTGCGCGGTGACGCCCCTGTGGCAGCCGCCGACGGTGTTGGTGTCGCTCGTGCTGGTGCAGGAGAGGTTCGCGCCGGCGTTGGCGGTGTACCTGTACGTACCCTTCTTGCCGTGTCCGACGGAGGTGTACTCGTAGAAGTTCACGGTAGCCTTGGTCGCGTCTCCGTAGCTGAAGTTGTCGGTCTCGGCCGCCGTCACCTGGTGGCAGTCGGCGCAGGCCAGGCTGCCGCCCCAGCGTGGAGTGGTCGCGCCGTGGCAGGAGGACGCCGTCCCGGAGCAGCGCTTGTTGGCGTATGAACCGCCGCCCTTGAACACGATGTCTATCGTGCCGTTGATGTGCTTTACCGTGCCGGTCGTCAGGTTACCGAAGTTGTTCACGACAGTCCTGTGGCAGTCGATGCAGTCGCCAACGGCGCTGACGTGGCCGGAGACGTAATGCCCGTTGAAGCTGTTTCTGTTGGAGGTCGAGGTGTTAGCGTACTCCGGCGCGCCGGCCACGTAGGTCGTGCCCTCCGAGCCGTGGCAGTCGTCGCAGCCGTAAACCGTCGCGCTGTTCCAGGCAGCCGCCGTACGGAACGCCGGTGTCGCCTGGCCCGAGCTGTGGCAGTAGTTGTTCCGGCAGGTGTACGTGCCGGTGTAGAAGCCGGTGTAGTTGCTCACCGTGATAGTCGTGAAGTTCACGTTGCGGGTGCCATCCACGTGCTTGGCGTAACCGTCTATCACCGTGTTCGTGGCGACCGTCTTCACGTGGCAGAGCGCGCACCGGAAGCTGCCAAGCTCAGCGTTGTTCACGTGCTGCGTATGCTTCCCGGAGTTTATCGTCGGGGACGCCGTCTTGTCGCCCGCGTGGCAGCTCCGGCAGTTCACCGTCTCCGCCGTGGACCAGTTAGCAAAGTTAACGTACGTCGGCGTGCTCTGGCCGTTCGAGTGGCACCATATGGCAGTGCAGCGGCCCTGAGTCCACTTGCGGTTCACGTTCACCGGGTCGGAGCCCGCCGAGGCCGGGCCGGCCGCGTATACAGGGCTGTGCGCCGCGCCAAGCGCGCTGTCCATCTGGACGTACCGCTTGGCGGCGCCGCCAGAGCCGTAGGTCTTCGTGCGCCATGCCGTCGTCGCGCTGTGGAACACTATCTGCGCAGCCTGGTTCGCGCCGACGTCGCCCTTCGCGTGGTCCGTGTTGCCGCTCGCGTTAAGGAGCGCGTGGCATACCTCGCACGCGTAGTTGTAGGTCGCCGAATCAGTGTGCTTCCTGTGCTTGCCGGTCGTGCTGTGGTTCGCATACGAGCCCGCGCCCTGGTCGCTGTGGCAGGACTGGCAGTCCTTCGGAAGCTTGCCGCCCCAGCGCACCGCAGTCGTCCCGTGGCAGTTCGTGTTCGTGCAGCGCTTGTTGGCGTATGAGCCGCCGCCCTTGAACATAACGTCCCTCGTGGCGTCTATGTGCTTCACCGTGCCGGTCGTCAGGTTCCCGAAGTTGTTCACGACAGTCCTGTGGCAGTCGATGCAGTCGCCGGTCGCGGCTACGTGGCCGGGCAGGTAATGCCCGTTGAAGCTGTTGCGCGTCGAGGACGAGACGTTCTGGTAGTCAGGAGACCCGTTCACGTCCGTGTAGTAGTTGTCCGCGCCGTGGCACGCGTTGCACGTGTACGTCGTCGCGCCGTTCCACGCGTCAGCAGTCCGGAACGTCGGGGTCGCCTGGCCCGAGCTGTGGCAGTAGTTGTTGCGGCAGGTGTACGCGCCGGTGTAGAAGCCGGTGTAAGTGTTGAGCGCGTTGAAATAGACGTCCTTGGCGGCGTTCACGTGCCTTGAGTAGCCGGTGACGGGCGAATCGCCCGCGCTGACGGTCAGCCTGTGGCACTGCGAGCAGGATATCTTGCCGAGGTCGCCGTTGTTTATGTGCTGCGTGTGCTTCCCGCTTGTGATGTCGTTGGGGGCCGCGGCCTTGTTGAACTTGTGGCACGACGTGCATGTCATGGCGGCACCGGTCCAGTCCGCGCTTCCCGTGCCGCCCGCGCCGTCCGAGTGGCAGGACATGCTCGAACATGTCGTGCCAGCATATGAGCCGGTGGGGTTCTGCCCCTCGAACTTCACGTCGATCGAGGAGTTGACGTGGAACGCGGTATTAGTCACGGTCGTGCCGGTGGTGGTCGTGTCGTTGTGGCACTTGTTGCAGGCGTAGTTGTACGCGCCGGAGGTCATGTGCTGGGTGTGCTTGCCCGAGTTCATCGGCGTTCCGGATGCCGTAGTGCCCCTGTGGCAGCCCGCGCAGTTCGCCGCCATCGTGCCGTTCCAGGTGGCCGTGGTGCCGGGCGCGCCGCCCTTGCCGGTCGAGTGGCAGTAAAGGCCGTTGCAGGTCCCGTTCGTCCATTTGAACGTCCCGTCCGTGCCCGCGAGCGCGCCTTCCACGTAGGAGCCGGAGGCGTTCACGGGCGACGAGAGGTTGTTGAAGTCCACAAGCGCCGCGCGGTTCGCGCTCACCGGGCCGGCGGAGTGGCCCGACGTGTTGGAGTGGCATTTGTAGCAGCCGAAGTCGTAAGTCGTGCCGCTGTTGCCGTTTCCGTGCCCGACGAGTCCCTGGCTGTGCGTTGCGTGCTTGCCCGCGGACGGCGGAAGCGAGTGGCAGCTGCCGCACGAGGCCGTGCCTGTCCCCCATACGGGCGAGTCGCCCGCGCCGTGGCAGTACGTCGCAGTGCAGGCGTTGTTGGCGTTCGCGGCTTTTTCTTCGAATATGGTTGACCTGTTCCTGTAGCCCTTGTAGTAGCCGCCCTTGATGCCCTTGTCGTACGGGGCGGAGAATACCTTGTTTGCCACGTGGTTGGATGTATATATGTCCAGTATGCCGTTTAAATGTCCCACCGGCCAGCGCGCGGCCGATGTGACATTCACCATGCCCGAATACTTGAAGTGGCATATCGCACACTTGTCCCTCGCGCCGTCCGAGGTGTGGGCGGGGACTGCGTGGTCGCCCTTGTGGCCGGTGGTACCGGCCTTCGGGCTGATACCGTCCCAGTCGGCAGGCGGGGCCGCGTGGCAGTCTGAGCAGTCGTTGACCAGCGGGTCGCAGGCGACCGCGGACTGTGTCGTGTACGGGCCCACGACCTGCGGGTTCGTCCCGGTCACGCCGTCCGCGTCTGCATGCGTTACCTGTACGTAGTAGTCCGTGCTCGCGGAGAGGCCGTCTATCACGCAGGTACGCGGCGAATTTCCTGTAACGCTCAGGCACTTGTCCGTCCAGGGGCCGCCGGCGTTCGTGCTGTAACGGAAGCTGGTGTTGCTGTTCCCGTTGATGTCGTCAGAGAACGTCGCCGAGGCGGTTATCTGCGTCGACGAGTTTACTACCGCGGAGTTCGTCCCCACTGTGAGGTTGTTCGCTACCAGCGTCACGTTGGAGCCGGCGTTTACCGCGACGTTGCCGCCGCCGCAGGAGGCTATACCGTTGGCGTCTTCGTAGGTAACCCTGACCGCGTAGGTCCCGGCCGCGAGGTTTGGCGTCGTATAGGCGTAAGGCGATACCCCGCCCGTGTCCGCATTGTACCCGCCGGACGAGCCGTATCCCGCGCCCGTCCAGTCGGCGGGCGTAACGTCCCACTCCACGAAGAACGTCGGCGCTGTGTCTCCGCCGTTACCGCAGCTTGTGCCACCTGTGGTGTAGGTCGCGCTGACGTTTATCGCATTGCCGTTCGCCGTAGCAGTGACCGTCCCGGTATTGGTCCAATACTTGACCGCAAGCGCGGAGCCTGGCGACAACATGACTATCAGCGCCGCCGCCAGCGCGGCAATGTATGTGATACTGCCTTCGAGAGCTATACGCCTCATCGGTTCCTCCGTGTGCGGAAAATCTATATCTATTAAATATAAGGTCTCGTATTGAATAACGCAACCAGAAGGACGCGGAGTTTCTCCCCGCGTCCGCACTTTTCAGGGCTAGGGACAAGGCCGAATATAGCACATTTTCGGCCAATACCCAAGACCTGAATAAGTTCACCCCTGGAGGCCGTTACCGGCCTCCAGGGGGTTCTCCCTACGACTTACTGGCAGCTCCAGTCCTTCGACTCGCCGTAATGGCAGTTTACGTTGCTGCAGGTCTTGCTCGTGCTCCAGCCGCCCGGCGTACCGTTGTAGTTCGGCAGGCTGCCGTTGAACTTGAACGTGTATGCGACGCTCATGTTCACGAAGCCCGGGGTGAGCGCGCCGGAGTACCCGCTGGAGACGCCGGACTGGTTGTGCTGGTTCGACTTGTGGCAGTCGTAGCAGCTCATGCCCCTGTTCACGTGCTTGGCGTGCGCGCCGACCGCGCCCTGCGTGTCGGTCTTCGCGTCGCCGGTGTTCGGCGGGTTGCCGTGGCAGCTGTCGCAGGCCGGCGGCTGGAACCCTGCCGGGTGCGAATGGCAGGTTATGCAGGCCGAGCCGATCTCATGGGTAGAGCTGGACACGGTCCTCGTGAAGTAGTTCGTGCTCGCCTGCGTATGGCAGACGCGGCATATGCCCTTGTTGGCCTGGCCGGTGTTGACCACGAAGCTCGACCAGTTGAAAGCCGCGAGGCTCTTTGCGCGGGCGTAGTTGGCCGGGAAGTCTACGGCCTCGGTGGTGCCCGGCACGCCGTAGGTGTTGGACGCGGTGTAGGACACCTGCTTCTGCACCATCGCGCCGTTTCTCTCCGTGGTCGTCACGCCGCCGTTGTCGCCGTGCGGGTCGTGGCAGTCTACGCACTTCGGCGTCCAGGACCAGGTGCCCTGCGCGACGTGCGCGAAGTCGTGGTTGCCCACCGTCCCGTGGCAGGACGCGCACAGCGTGTTCGGCTGGCTCGGCTTGATGGTCGCCGAGGATATCAGCCTGAACGGGTTGGTAGCCGCGTTGTGCGGTGTCGTCATGCTGTGGCACGAGGTGCAGGCCAGGTCCGCGCCGGTGTTGCCGGTGTACCTGTACGCGCCCTTCTTGCCGTGGCCGACCGAGGTGTACTCGTAGAAGTTCACTGTCGCCTTCGGCAGAGAACCGTATGTATAGTCGTCGTCCTCGGCCGTAGTCACCTGGTGGCAGGTTGAGCAGGTGCCCGAGCCGCCCCAGCGCATGGTCGTCGTGCCGTGGCACCCTGCGTCGGTGTTGCTGCAGCGCTTGTTCGTGCTGTCGTAGCTGCCGCCGAGCTGGAAGCTCACGTTCCTCGAACCGTCGAGGTGCAGGGAGCCGGCCTTTATCGCGCCCGCGGCGTCGACGGTGGAGTTGTGGCACTTGATGCAGTCGGTTGCCGCGCCGACGTGCCCGCTTACCGCGTGTCCGTTGAACGTGTTCCTGTTGGTCGTGGACACGTTCGCGTACTCCGGCGAGCCGGCAACGAGCGTCGCACCCTCGGCGCCGTGGCAGCCGTCGCAGGTGAGGCTGCCGGAGGCCCAGACCGGGGTCGTGACGAAGGCCGGTACGAACTGGCCGGAGCTGTGGCAGTACGCGTTCCGGCAGGTGTTCGATGCTGTGTAGAAGCCGGTGTAGGAGTTAAAGCTCTTCATCGACACCGTCTTGACCTGGTTTACGTGGTTGCCGGTCGAGTACTGGATCGTGGTGTTGTTGTTCAGCACCGTCAGCTTGTGGCAGTCTACGCACTTGGACACGCCGAGGTTGCCCTGGTTGATGTGCGTGCCGTGTGCGCCGGTCGTAATCGGCGAGCCCGAGCCAACGGTGTAGTTGTGGCAGCTCGCGCATGTTGTCGCGGCGCCGTTCCATGCATAGGAGCCGGTGCCGCCGTTTCCGTTACCGTGGCAGGCGAGGTTCGCGCAGCTCGGGCTGGTGTACGTGCCGGCCGGGTTGGTCCCGTCGAAGCCCACTTCCTTGGCCGCGTTGACGTGCTTGCTGTAGTCCGTTACCGGCGAGTTGCCCGCCGAGACGGTTGCGTTGTGGCACTCGCTGCAGGTGTAGCCGTAGCGGTCCGTACCGACATGCTTCTTGTGCGCGTCGGAAAGCGTTACGTTCGCAAACGTGCCAGCCCCACCATGGCAGGAGGTGCATGTCGCGGTCTCGCCCGTCGACCAGTTGGCGAACTTCGCGTAGGTTATGACGCCGCCCAGCGGTTTCGCGTTGGAGTGGCACCATATGTTGTCGCAGCGGCCCTGGGTGTACTTGCGGTTCGGGCTGAGCGGGTCGGAGAGCGCCGTGGTGGTCGTCCACGGGGTGTAGACCGGGGCTATGCCGTTCTGGCCGTATGCGCCGTCCATCTGCCTGTACTTGAGCGACGCGCCGCCACCGCCGTAAGTGACGTTCGCCCATACCGTGGCGGATGTGTTGAAGAACACCTGCGCCGCATGTTTGGACGAGACGTCGCCGCCCGCATGGCTGGTGTTGACGGATGCGTTCTTGGTCGCGTGGCAGACCTCGCAGGCGTAGCCGTAAGTCGCCACGTGCTTGCCGTGCTTGCCGGTCGAGCTGTGGTTCGCGTACGTGCCCGAGCCCATGTCGGAGTGGCAGGACTGGCAGTTCTTCGGAAGCCTGCCGCCCCAGCGCATCTGCGTCGTGCCGTGGCAGTCGGTGTTGTTGCAGCGCTTGCTCGTGTTGTTGTACGTGCCGCCCTTGGCGAACGATACGTCGCGCGCCGTGTCAAGGTGCTTGCCGCCCGCGAGTACTGCCTGCGAGGCGTCGACCGTGGTGTTGTGGCACCTGGCGCAGTCCGTGGACGCGGTTACGTGGGAGCTGTGGCTGTTGAACGCGTTCCTGGTGGCCGTAGAGACGTTTGCGTAGTTTGGCTCGCCGGACGGCGCGAGGAATGCCGAGTCAGCGCCGTGGCAGGAGGCGCAGCCGTATGCAGTGGCGCCCGACCAGTCGGCCGCCGTGCGGAAGCTCGGAGTGGCCTGGCCCGAGCTGTGGCAGTAGGAGTTCCGGCAGGTCCTTGACGCCGTGTAGAAGCCGGTGTAGCTGCCCATCGCCTTGAACGAGACGTCCTTGGTGCTGTTGACGTGCTTGCCCAGTGCATAGTTGATCGTCGTATTGTTGGTCTGCACTGTGACCTTGTGGCAGTCACCGCACCTGAAGGAGGCGAGGTTGCCGCCCGCCAGATGCTCGTCGTGCTTGCTCGTGGCAAGGGCCGAGTAGGCATGGCAGCTCGTGCAGGTCGTGGCCGCGCCGTTCCAGGCAGCGCCGCCGGTGCCGCCGTTTCCGTCGCCGTGGCAGTAAAGGGTGGAGCAGTTCGGGCCTGTGTAGGAGCCGCTGACGTTGGTGCCGTCGAAGCCAACGTCCTTGACCGCGTTGACATGCTTCGTCAGGTCGGTGACCGGCGAGTTGCCGGAGCCGACCGTCGCGTTATGGCACTCGCTGCATGCGTACGAGTACCTGTCCGTGCCCGCGTGCATCTTGTGCTTCGCGGACAGCGACACGGCGGCGTATGTCCCGGGCCCGCCGTGGCAGGACGTGCATGTTGTCGCCTCGGAGGCCGACCAGTTGGCGAACTGCGCGTACTGCATCGCGCCGCCCATCGGGTTCGCGTTCGAGTGGCACCAGACGTTCTCGCAGCGGCCCTCGGTCCACTTCCTGTTGAGGCTTATCGGGTCCGACTGTGCGGAAGCGGTGGTCGCCGGCTTGTAGATTGGCGCGATGCCCGAGAGGCCGAACGCGCTGTCCATCTGGAGGTACTTGAAGCTCGAACCGCCGCCGCCGTACTGTATGGCGGTCCAGACCGTCGCGGACCTGTTGAAGAACACCTGTGCCGCGTGCTTTGACGATACGTCGCCGCCCGCATGGCTGGTGTTTCCGGTGGCGTTCTTCGTGGCGTGGCATACCTCGCAGGCGTAGCCGTACGCGTTTGTGTGCCTGTCGTGCTTGCCCGTATTGCCGTGCGAACCGTTCGTGCCCGCGCCCATGTCGCTGTGGCAGCTCTGGCAGCTTGCCGGGAGCGACCCGCCCCAGCGCATCTCGGTCGTGCCGTGGCAGTCGGTGTTGTCGCAGCGCTTGAGCGTGGTGTTGTACGTGCCGCCCTTGGCGAAGCTTACGTTCCTGAACGTGTCGATGTGACGGGAGGAGGCGACTATGGCCTTGGCCCCGTCCACGGTCTGGCCGTGGCAGTTCACGCAGTCCGCGTCGGCAAGCGCGTGCTTGTCGTGGCTGTTGAACGTGTTCCTGTTGCTAGTGGAGGCGTTCGCGTATTCCGGAGCGCCGGCCGAAAGCGCGACGCCCTCGACGCCGTGGCAGCCGTCGCATGTGAGGGCCGCGCCCGTGTTCCAGTCAGGGGTCTGGTAGGAAGGCGTGGACTGGCCGGTGCTGTGGCAGTAGGCCGTCGAGCAGTCCGGGCTCGAGTATGAGCCGGACGGGTTGAGCGTGTCGAAGGCGACGTTCGGGGTCCCGTCCACGTGCTTGGACTTGTCGGAGAGCGTCCTGTCCGCGCTGACTGTCGCGTTGTGACATTTCACGCAGCCGTACGTGGCAAGGTTCGCGTCCGCGTTGTTAACGTGCTCCGTGTGCTTGCCGGTGGCCATGATGTTGCCGCCGCCGGATGCCTTGTTGTTCTTGTGGCAGCCGAGGCAGTTGGCGGCAAGCGTGCCGTTCCAGGTCGGGTTGGTGTAGCCGCCCTTGCCGTCTGAGTGGCAGTAAAGGCTCGCGCATGTGCCGTTGGTCCAGTTGAACGTGCCGTCCGTGCCGGCCGTCGAGCCGCCCGGGGTGTAGCTGCCCGAGGGGTTGAACGGGGCGGTGCGGTTGTCGAAGCCGACGGCCGCCGCCTGGTTGGCACTGCTCGGCCCGGACGAGTGGCCTACCGTCCCTTCGTCGTGGCACTTGTAGCAGCCGAAGTTGTATGTCGTCGCGTTGGAGCTGTCCTTGTACCCGACGTAGCCGTTGGTGTGGGAGCCGTGCTTGCCTCCGGCCGGCGGTGTGGACACGCCGTGGCAGCTTCCGCAGGAAGCCGTGCCGACGCCCCAAACGGGCGAGTCGCCCGCGCCGTGGCAGTACGTAGCGGCGCAGACGTTGTTTGCGTTGGGCGTTTTGTCTTCCCACAAGGTGGAAGAGTTCCTGTAGCCCTTGTAGTAGCCGCCCTTGATGCCCTTGTCGTACGGGGCGGAGAAGACCTTGTTCGCAACGTGGTTGGAGGTGTATATGTCCATAGTAAGGTTCGAATGGCCGGTCAGCCACCTCGACGCCGATGTCACGTTGGTCATCGCGGCGTAGTTGTAGTGGCAGACCGCGCAGTCGTCGCGGGCGCCCGCGCCTTTGTGGGCGCTGATCTCGTGGTCGCCGGCGGACGGCGGCATAGTGTGGCAGTCGGTGCAGCCGGTGACCGTGCTGCTGCAGAAGACCATGGTGGAGTAGCTGCCGGTTACCGGGTTCGTGCCGCTGACCGTGTCGCCGTCAGAGAATGTCACCCTGAAGTTGTAAGACGTGCCGGGGTCCAGGCCGGTGGCCGACACCGACCAGGTCTTCGTCCCCCTCGTCACGCTGGGGCCGCTGATGGTCGTCCAGCCGTTGACCGGGTGCTGGTACTCGAAGACGGCAGTGTTACTGTTGTTGTCGTCGTTTGTGTACGTCGCCTCCAGGTCCACCGAGTTCATGGTCTGCGACGGGGAGCTGAGCGAGCCGGTCGTGGTCGAGTTGTTGCCGAGCTGGACGTTGTTGCCGTTGACCACCTGCGTGGTGGCGCCGCCGCACGTGACGCCGATGCCGTCCAAGTCCTGATAGGTGACCCTGACGGCATAGCTGTTGCCCAACGTGAGTGCGGGCGTCGTGTAGTTGTACGGCGTGGTGTTGTCCGTGGCGTAGCTCCCGCTGTTGCCGTAACCCGTGCCCGTCCAGTCCGGCACGCCGGCGCCGCCGCCGTCCGGGTCTATGTCCCACTCCACATAGAACTGGGGCAGGTTCGTGTCGCCACCGGCGCAGTTGACTATCGTGAACGTGGCGACGACGTCTATCGCGCTCCCGTTCTGGGTGCACGTCACCGTGCCCGGGTTGGTGGCCTTGGTCGCGTGCGCCACGGCCGGGATGAACATGCTAACCACGAATGCCAGCATCAACATCCAGCCCGAAGCAACTCCGGTCCGCCTTCTCTTTTCCATCCCAGCCTCCCTCGCCTCTTAACAAGTTAACTTCAAAACTCAGAAAGTTCAGTTCCGTATATCTCGTAATCCTTTATCGCCTGTCTTAATGAAGCGGCTCGCAGTCCCAGCTCCTCGACGTCCCGTAATGGCAGTTGACGCTCAGGCAGGTCCTGGTAGCTGTATCGTACGAAGAAGGAACGCCGTTGAACCAGTACGCGGTCTCCATGCCGACGTTCACGTTGGCCCTGATGACCGTACCCGCGCCCTGGTTGTGGTTGGCGGGGTTGCCGTCCTTGCCGCCGCTGCTGTGGCAGGTGTTGCAGGTGTACCCGCGTCCGAAGACGTGCAGGTAGTGTGCGCCGCCGCCGCCCGCGTACTCCTGGAACTCGGGGTACGTGGCCGGGGTGGTCCAGTTCCTGTAGCCGGGGGCGCCGGAGCCGGTCAGGACGCCGCCCCGGACGCCGTGGCAGTCGTCGCAGGCCCTGTCGGTCCAGGTCGCGGAAGATATGGCGGTGTGGCAGTACACGTTGTCGCAGGTCCTTGCGTCCTTGTCGTACGCGGGCGGGTTGATGCCGTCGTGGCCGACGTTGCCGTTGCGCCACGCGATGTTCACCTTGGCGTTTCCGGACTTCACTGGCAGGGATATCATACCGCTCCCGCCCTGACCTGTCGTGGAGTGCCCCTTGAACCCGCGGGTCCCTGACATGTCGGGGAGGCGGTGGCAGTCGTAGCAGTATATGTTCTTGTCGTCGTTCGCGTACCTGCCGGCGGCCAGCTTGTACTTGAACATGTGGGACGTATGGTGCTTGTCGGCGTTCACGCTGCTCGACCCGCCGAAGCTCGCGCTCTGGCTCGGGGAGCTGTGGCACTCGTTGCAGTTGAGGTCTTCCGAGCCCCAGTTCGAACTCTGGTACGGGCCGAACCGGACCTTCTGGCCGGGCCTGAAGTACGTCGTCAGCAGCCCAAACGTATCCGTGCCGTTGTAGTGGCAGGAGTTCGAGCAGGTCGCGTCCGCCGCCGTCGCGCCCTTTACGATGCCCACGCCGGATACGTTGACGTAGGTGTGCGCCTCCGACATGTCGGCCTTCTTGTCGAAGCTGGCCGAGTTGATATGGCTTCGCGGCGCGGTGTTGTCGCCCCCGTTTACAGGGTGGCAGTTGGCGCACGTAATGGTCTTCGTGTTGTCAGTGACCTTTATGGGGGAGCTGAAATGCCGGAAACTCCGGTCCGACGCCATGTGCTGTCCGGACATGATGTAGTTGCCCTGCGCGCCGCTCCTGAAGTGGCAGGAGTTGCAGTCAAGACTTCCGCCCCAGACGTATGAGTTCTCGTTCTTGTGGCAGACGCTCGTGCAGGTCGAGTCCGCCTTGGTGTAGTTCATTCCAAGTCCGGGCAGCGAGGTGACGTTGACCAGGCCGTCGTAATGCCTGCCGCCGGGCGCGTGCACCGTGCCGGGGGCCGGGTGGCATCTGAGACATGTGGAGGTGTCCGCGCTTGAGTGAGCCAGATGGCTCTTGGCGGTCTCGACGAGACAACCCTCGCTGTCCGTATCCGACGGAGGAGTGCTGTGACAGCCTCCGCAGCCGATAGGCGCCGCAAAGGCCTGGTCCGGTGCGACCAGCGCGGCCGCGAATATCACCAGAAGGAGGTACAGCCAATAGGTTTTATTGGCGTTTTTATGAAGTTTTCTCACGTTATCCTCATTTATTGTTGACGCGCCTGCAACAATATCAATCTTATGAGTAAAAACACTCATGAATAGTCTTTAATAATTAATGCAAGTTTTGTGCCCGTAGAACGATAAAACGATAATCGATATAGTACAGGATATTGGAGCTAATTAATGATGGAATCGTACGACATGCATAGCGATAACGCTCTTCTCGTTGCTCGTTTACGCGCAATTAGCGGAATTTGTAAGCCGTGAACTGCCATTTTCATTACTGAGGGCCGCACTCGGTTATATTAACAACCGGAAACAACAAAGGGGTTAGGCGATAACGCCTAACCCCTTGATAAGTTTGGTGGGCCGTGTAGGATTCGAACCTACGACCCGCTGATTAAGAGTCAGCTGCTCTACCAACTGAGCTAACGGCCCAAACTTCAAATATTGTATAAACCCTGGATTCCCGCTTTCGCGGGAATGACAACTAAAAAGCAAAATCTGGCGCGCCTGGAGAGACTCGAACTCCCGACACACGGAACCGGAATCCGTTGCTCTATCCAACTGAGCTACAGGCGCGTATCACCCGCGGTACGGGTATTCTCTCGCAACCGGAGCCCAAGTACCGCCCGGCTTCCGGACTGCCCGCCCGGGCCCCTTATGGTGCGCCCGGCAGGGCTCGAACCTGCGACCTGCGGATTCGAAGTCCGACGCTCTATCCAACTGAGCTACGGGCGCATGTGAAGTCCCGCCACAACAACGGCTTCCCGCCAAAGCTCGTGCCCGGAAGAGTTGGGGTGAGTGATGGGGCTCGAACCCACAACGCCCAGATCCACAATCTGGTGCACTACCATTGTGCTACACTCACCACACCGGCTGACCTTGCCCGTTTCCGCGCCAGGGGATTTTGCACCGCTTTCCGGTCCTGCATGCCGCCGGCCAGTCTGGTGCGCCCGGCAGGACTCGAACCTGCGGCCCACAGCTTAGAAGGCTGTTGCTCTATCCGCCTGAGCTACGGGCGCCCATCAAGAGGACGGAAACAAGGGTGAAACTCTCTTGGACGGCAACCTCCCGTCCATCCCCCCTTGCCATCCTCGTCGCCCACATTGGTCGGGGCGAGAGGATTCGAACCTCCGACTCCCTGCTCCCAAAGCAGGTGCGCTACCAGGCTGCGCCACGCCCCGCTCAGAAGCTAAGTTTATACTACACGGGCGTTGAAATGTCAACCCTTTTTCTTGCGGGAAGACAACTTTATGGAGCGATTCAGCATAATGCGAAATCTAATTCCTGGATTCCCGCTTTCGCGGGAATGACGCTCTATTTGTCGCCCCGTGCCTGACACGGGGTCCAGGAAGTTCATCCATCAGAAATACAAATGGCGGTTATACTGAAAAGGCCCGGCCATAGGGCCGGGCCACGACAAGGCTAACACGAACTCTTGCACTTACAGACGCTCGCCGATACCTTCGCTACCTTTGTAATAGTCATGCCTGCCACCTCCTTCCCCGTTGAACCTGTCCATGCATGGCCTGACACCGAAACCGGCGCACTTCACCGGGTCCGGACCAAACTCTCCCGAATATGTCGAGGCGCGGAACCTGCACCCGCCCCTGCATTTCTCGATATGGACGCAGTCGCAGTCGAGCTTGCCGACCGGTTCCGGCGCCATCCTGGCCCAGCACCGGGCAAGCCCTTCCGATATGTGACCCGACGGGCTGTCGAGGTAAAATCCGCATTTGGCGACCTGCCCGCCCGGCCCGGCCGCGCAGAGGTGCGCGCCGCATGTGTATCCCTCGCGCCCTTCGTGCAACCCGCCTCCGAAGCCGTACTCCATGTACCTCGCGGACAGCTCGGGATGGAGCAGCAGGCCGGGGTTGTTCCTGAACCGCCCGGTGAGCGAAGGGGCGTCCACGTTCCATTCGTGCACGCCGAGCGATTCCATGAGCCTCGCCATGTCGTCGAAATCGTTCCTGTTGATGGCGGTTACCATCGTCGCCACCGAGACCTTCTTCCCGGCCACAAGCAGCCGTTCGATGCCGGCCACGGCCTTGTCGAACGCGCCGGTCCCCCTGATGATGTCATGGGCGACGCGCATGCCGTCGAGGCTCACCTGGGCCTCCTGGACGTTCAGGCGTTCGGCGGCCTCGGCGTCGACGAGCGTCCCGTTCGTCATCAGGACGGACCTGAAACCGTACTCAGGCAGCCGTGCGTTGATCGCCCAGAAATCTGTGTGCGTAAGCGGCTCACCGCCGCTTATCAGCAGCCTGAGGCCCTGCATCCCGTCGAACTCGTCCATAACACGGAATACGTCGAGCGCCTCCATCTCCCGGCGGCCGACAAGGTCTATGTAGCAGTGGCGGCAGCGCAGGTTGCAGCGGCTGGTTATCTGGAATTCGAGGTACCGGAGCGATACCGGCGGGGACTTGCCGTCGCGGAAGATTCTGGGCGAGGGCCTGTCGGACGCGGTGAGGATCCCCTCGGCGAAGCAGTAGTCGAGCAGGTCGGCGTCTTCTTCGAACCCGCCCCCCGGCTCGCAGCCAAGCTCCCGCAGGGTCCTCGTCCCGTCGCACAGCCGGAGGAACTCCGCCGCCTCGTCGCCAAGCTCGTACAGCTCATCGGTGCGCCTGTCGTAGACGCACGGGGTCTCAAGCCGCCTGAGTACGCAGCCGTCGGACAGGGCTATGTACCTACTGCCTGACCGCATCGGATATCTGCTTCAGCGTGAGCGCCTTCTTGTCGAGCAGGAGCCGCAGCAGCTTGAACGCGCCGCATTCGAGGTCCTTGTCGCTGTCCTTGTAGAAGTCGCAGTCGGCGCACAGCAGCTCTACGGCCCCGTCCTTTGTGTGGATGAGTCCCGGGTCGGCCTCGAACCTGTCGAGGCGCTCTATGAGTTTGTCGAAGCACATGAAACAAGTATGCCATAAAATTTCAGGATGGCAAGTGGGGGCTCCCTCACCCCCGGCCCCCTCTCCCGAAAGGAGAGGGGGAGAATAAGGTAGAGACGCCCCCAGCCCCCCTGCCCCCCTCCCCCGCGGGTGGGGAGGGGGAAGAAGTTGTAGGGTGGGCTGCGCCCACCGTGCATACAGGTAGGGGCCGTACCAAGCTAAGCGCGTGTCGGCCCTTCTTTGGTCTTATTGGGATGTGGTAAGAGGGTGACGGAGATTATCGGCCAAATTAACAACAAAAGGGGAAGCCTTTTGGCTTCCCCTTCGTTTGCGTGGTAGGCACGGTCGGTTTCGAACCGACGACCCCTACCGTGTCAAGGTAGTGCTCTCCCCCTGAGCTACGCGCCTTCGATTTGCAGGTTGTAATTCTAAGGTTTTCGGGGCGTTTTGTCAAGAAAATAACACACGCTCAGGCAGGAAATATTAGGCTGCGACGATACGAAGGTTATTTGGACGTGCCGGGCACATTTGCCGGGCTCGGGCATGCGCCCTCGTGGCCATGGCTCGCGTTCTGTATGGCTTCCTGGCGAAATCTTTCCATGCGTGCCGGCATGTCGTACATGAACCGCCCGAGCACTCCGAGGTCGGCAAATATAGAAATCGCAAGTACCCAAATGTGCATGTACTTGATGAACGAGGAGCTGTAAATCCTTTGCTTCAGTACGGTGCGCCTGAGCATGTAGACTGGATATGTGCAAAATAACGGGAGCATGCCTCCGCCCCAACTGAAGTTGCCTTCCGGCGTACCTGCTATAATCATGTAAATGGCCCAGCCCAGCAGTCCTGCGGCACCCAGGGACAGGACGATTGCATGAAACGCGAGCGCCTTCTCGCGGTATTTCTCCCGCGCGAGTGCGACGGCCGCGGAGATAACGATGAGTAGCGCGACCGGCAGGCTGCCGAGCGCGACCGGCAGTATATCGGTCATGCTCCAGTTTTTCTGCATCATCGTGGCCGCAAGCCAGCCTCCGTGCGCGAGGATTATGAAGCACGCGATCCCGATGTTTATCACCAGCATCAGGAACTCGGGCATCTCGTCAATCCTTCGTACAGCCCTTTCGAGGTAGCCCATCCTATTTCTCCGCCTCTACAGTCGCACCACCTTGCGGAGCGTCCGCAGCAGGTTGATTTTCGAGTTTAATAAGAAGTATGCCTGCGCAAATCTGCATAGTCAGAATAGAAAAACCAGTTATATAATCGAACGACAATGCCGTATCCGGCTTAGGCATCATTGCGAGTAACTCATCGTCAAGTAATATGCTTGCCATCGTCAACGCTCCAAACGCACTGAAACCGCCTACCGACAGCAGTACGGCTCCAAATGCGGTCTTCCAGCGCCTGAACCTGTTGACCGCACCACCAGCAGCCAGAAATATAAGAGCGATTGCAAATACAACCGACAGAAATACCGCCTTGTACGGAATATCAATAAACGCCATTGCAGTCATCATGAGCACAAAATATCCAGCTATGATATACAGTAATATGCTGATAACCCTGCGCACCATTCTGTCTCCCTATTTAACGCCTGCATTAAAATACTCGTTCGCGTCCGGCCTGAAAAGAAAGTACACCATGATACCGAAGACGAGTATTGATGGTATAAGCATCAACCTTAACGGAGATGTGACAAGGCTTACCAAGAACCCTAAAGCACTCCAGGATACATACAGGGTACGCCCCCATTTCCTGCACTTGAGCATTGCTACGCCGGATGTGATGCCTATGACCACGCCAACATATACCATCGCCACCTGGACAGGTAGCGGAAGAAGGCTCTTGCTCATCATGTCTCTTGCAATCGGGTTATTGAGGCTGAAACTTATTGAAAAAACACTTATCACACCGCCGACTATAAGGAACCACGAGATAATAGTCACGGCCAGCGGTCTTTTCGTCATACATCCCTCCACTGTGTAAACGCAGGAACGCCCACAAAACCAAAAAGCCCACCCCCGTTTTCGGAGATGGGCTCTGAATTACATTAATACCAGCACAGCCCACGTCTTACTCGGAGGTAACCACGTAATGCCTGTGCTGCTATTAACCCGCGCGGCGCATCGCTGCACTTTGCGCGTCGGTACTGCCTGAATCCTGGGCCGGTTTTGGTGATCCCTACGGGACTCGAACCCGTGTTTTCGGCGTGAGAGGCCAACGTCCTAGACCGCTAGACGAAGGGACCGTCCACAGGAGTGCAAAATATAGAATAACGGCGGCGAAAAGTCAAGACAAAAATAGAAAAAGGCCCCCGGTTTTTCCGGCGGGCCCTGTATTTTCGTTTATAGGTTGTCTAACGGGAGTAGCCCCCTACCCCTCGCTCCTCTTTATTCCCTTCCTGCTCTTGGAGGGGTGGAACCTGCCGTAGAAGTCGCCCAGGCTGTGGGTCTTCTTCAGCTTGAGGGAGAACGTCTGGTAGCCGGATTTCAGCCGGTTCCCGATGTGCTCCTTCATGCTGACCTTCAGCCTCGCCTCGGCCAACCGCTCCTCGGCCGGCCTGGCCTCCTTGACGGCCTCCCGTATCCCGGCGCTCACGTCCTTCATCTCCGTCAGCTTCTGTCTTATGTCAAAGGGCTGTCTTTCGAGCTTTTCCTCGGTGTCCTTCTTCATATACCCTCCTGACCTTGTTGCCAGTTACGACGCCATCCGGCCCTTACGGCACCTTCACGCAGAAGACCGGGCAGCTCGCCTTCCGGAGCACCTTTTCCGTGGTCGAGCCGAAGACGTAGTCCATGCCGCTCTTGCTGAACGTGCCCATCACGATAAGGTCCACGCCGTTGTCTCCCGCGTACTTGACTATCTCCTCGTCCGGGACGCCCTTGACGACCACCTTCTTCACGTCACCGAAGTCCCTCAGTTCCTCGTAACAGCACTTCTCTATCTGCTTCTTGGCGGATTCCTCGATGTCCTTGTACAGCTCGGTCAGCGAGATGTGCGGGACGTACCAGCCGTGGGTCTTGGAGAACTCGTTCACCACGTGCATGAGCGTGACCTTCGCTCCATACTGTTTCGCCAGGGACTTCACGTACTCCATGGCGGCCTTGGAACCATCGGAAAAGTCGGTCGGGTGAAGGATGTTCGTGATCTTCATGTGCGGGTCGCTCCTTTGGGGGATGGTGTGCGCTTCTTAATTAAATATTACCCCGCCCGGCAGTCCTTGTCAACATTCCGGGGCCGGTTTGTGCTTATTTTTGCCCGAGATATCCACGAAGGTCTCGATGAGCACGTCCTCGCCTCCGATGATGGCCGGGCTCACGGACTTCAGTATGCTTATCCTCTCCCCGTCCCTGCTCAACAGGACCCTCTCCGACAGGTCCAGGCACATGCCGAGGTCTATGACCGGGCATTTTCCCGCCTCGGCGGGACAGATGAAGTTGTGGCATGTCCTGCCTACCACCTCCGACTCGTCGTTATATCCCATGAGCGCCAGGGCCGCCCTGTTCGCCATCCTGATAACCCGGTCGCGGCCGACCACCATCATCCCGAAGTTGACGCTGTCGAGCAGGGTGGTGAGCGCCCTGTTAGAGTTGGCGACCGCCTCCTCCGCGAGCTTCCTTTCGGTTATGTCTATACCCATACCGACGAGGTATGTCCTGCCGTCGGCTACCAGCGGGGAGCCGGTGCAGAGGTACGGAACCTTTTTCTCACCTTTTTCCAGTACGTTCAGTTCGGCGGTGACGTCCTTGCGGTCAGACATCACTTCTTTTATCTTAGATGAGGCAAGTTCACGGTTTTCTTCCGCGACGGTGTCCAGGACGTTCAAGGACCGCAGCTCATCGGGTTTCATGCCGATGTTCTCGGCATACCTTTTGTTCCACCTTACAAGGCGCGCCTGGTCGTCCACGACATAGAATACCCCGGGAATGCTGTTGAGGACGGTTTCTGTGAAGTCCTTCTCGCGCCGAAGCGCGTCCTCTGCGAGCTTTCTCGCGGTCACGTCCCTGACAATAGCGAGCAGGTAGACCCTCCACTTGGAGCTGAAGGCGTTCAGCGACACCTCGGCGTCAAACGTCCCGCCGTCCTTGCGTGTGTGCTTCCAGTAGAACCTCTGGGGCATGTTCCTCAGGGCCGCGGAAATGTATTCCAGCGCCATGTTTAGTGACGGGCGGCCGTCGGGCTGCTTGTCGGGCGAGAACTCCACCGGGGAATGGCCGACTATCTCGCTTTTATCCCTGCACCCGAACATCTCGACAGCCTTCTGGTTGCAGTCGAGAAACGTGTTCCTGTCCATCATGAATATGGCGTCTCCGGCCGACTCGAACAGGGTGCGGAACCTTTCCTCGCTCTCCTTCAGCGCGTCCTCGGCGAGCTTCTTCGCCGTAACGTCCTTCACCACCTCTATGCCCGCGACGATGTTGCCGTCGGTGTCCACGAGCGGCGACGACGTGATGTCCACGTGTTTAAGGCCCTTGTCCGTAGTCGGAGACCGCCTGACGGAGTGTATCCCGCCGTCCATGAAGGACTCGGAGACGGGGCACCCCTCGCATACCCCGTCCTTGTGTTCGTAGGCCTGGTAGCAGAACTCGCCGATGTGAGGGCCTACTATCTCCACATGCGCCCTGTTCTGGTATACGACCGTGAAATCCCTGTCCACGATGCTGATGCCGTCCCCGATATTCGCGAGTATCGCCTCGAGCTTCTTCTTCTCGTGCAGGAGGGAGTCCTCGGCCTTCTTCCTCGCGGTGATGTCCTTCGCTATGTGCACGAACCTGTCGAAGGAGCCGTCGTCCGTCACGGGACACACTTTGACCTCGAAGACCCTGTCGCCCAGGCCGACCTCATGCGTCACGACGGCGGAACTCCCCTCCAGCAGCTCGGCCGCGGGGCATTCCGGTATCGGCCCGGACGTTCCGTGGTATAGCTCGTAGCACTTTTTGCCGACAATGCCCTCGCAGTCCGTCGCCAGCGCCTTGCAGGCGGCCCTGTTGCCGCGTTCGATGGTATAGTCCGTCCTCTGGAGCGTTATGAGGTCGTCTATCGCGTCGAACGTCTCCTCCCAGTCCCTGTCGGCCCGCATTTTCGCCAACTCCGCCTGCCTCTTGCTGACCGCCTGTTCGACAGAGTTGACGATCCTCGCGAAATGCGCAAGGCCGGCCTCCTTCGTGAAGTAGTCGCTGGCCCCGCTCTTGAGCGCGTCCCGTGCGACCTCCTCGTTACCCTGCGCCGTAAGGAATATGAATGGCACACCGCTCCCCTGTTCCTTGAGGGTGAGCATGAGCTGCATGCCGTCCATGCCCGGCATCTGGTAGTCCGACAGGATGCAGTCGGCCTCGTTGTCTCTCAGGTACTCAAGGCATTCACGCCCGCCTTCCGCGAAGTGGAACGAACAATGGGGGGCCTCCCTGGACAGCAGAAGCTTCATCATCCTGCCGAGGTCGGGGTCGTCGTCGACAAGAAGCACCTTCAGGGGCTCCATATTCGCCACCTCACAATTTCCGGAAATAATTATCACGCATAACATATTATAGCATAAACAGCATCTATTGCCTCAAATTCGGAGCTTCATTATCCGTTGCAATATCGGACGCGGGTGGTATAATGCTGGCTGGCTTCAACCTTATATCTCCCCCTTAAGATAAGGGGGATTAAGGGGGTTATGAAATTCGCGTGCGTTGACACCGTCCGAGTGTCTCATAACGCCCCCATCCCCCTCTTATCTTAAGAGGGGGCATAAGGTACTCGAAAACACCATATATAAACTATTCCGGGGGTGAAATCTTGGCGCACGAGGGTTTTTCACAGCTTGTTGAGATAATGGCGAGGCTTCGGGGGCCGGACGGCTGCCCGTGGGACAGGGAGCAGACGCGCGAGTCTCTGAAGCCGTTCCTTGTCGAGGAGACATACGAGGTCATCGAGGCCATCGACGAGGGCTCGCCGGACAAGGTCAAGGAGGAGCTTGGCGACGTGCTGTTCCAGGTCGTCTTCCACTCCCGTGTCGCGGAGGAGGCTGGCGAGTTCACCATAGACGACGTCCTGTCCCGCATCGCGGAGAAGATGATAAGGCGGCACCCGCACGTCTTCGGCGACAAGGTGCTTGCGACCTCCAAGGAGGTGCTCGTCGACTGGGAGGCGATGAAGAAGACCGAGGAGGGCTACAAGGACAGGAAGTCCATACTCGAAGGCGTGCCGAAAGAGCTGCCCGCGCTGACACGCGCGCACAGGCTTCAGGAACGCGCCGCGCGCGTCGGGTTCAACTGGGACGACGTGGGCGACGTGATAGCCAAGCTGGACGAGGAGGTCGGCGAGTTCAAGGACACGCTCGGACGCCGCAACCCCTCCGAGATGGAGGACGAGCTTGGCGACATCTTCTTCATGCTGGTCAACATCTCGCGGTTCATAGGCGTGAACCCGGAGGACGCGCTCAGGAAGACCATCTCGAAGTTCATACGCCGGTTCCAGTATATCGAGGAGCAGGCGGCGCTGTCCGGCAAGGAGCTGTCCGCCATGACGCTCGCGGAGATGGAAGCGCTCTGGGACGAGGCCAAGGCTACCGGGCGGGGGTGAGGTTGTTTATGTCATTGCGAGGAGCCCCGCCTTGCGGGACGACGCGGCAATCTCCTCCTTTGACCGTCATTCCCGCCCCGGCTTTAGGCATACCGGGGTAAACTCCAGCGGGAATCCAGTGACTTTGCTTGTCATTCCGAGCGAAGCCGAGGAATCTGCTTTTTTCGCGGCTACACGTTTATCCGGCGCGTTATATTATCCGCCTTCACCCTTCCACCGGTATGCGCCATCCTTGGCCTTTATGTAGTTGCCGTCGAGTTCCCGCTCAAGCAGGACTATCGCGGCTATCCTGCGCGCCATGTTTGTCACCTCGGTGATTTCATCGGCGGTCAGCGCGCGTCCAAGCAGGTCGCGCTCGCGGTAGGACAGCCACTTTTTCATTACCTGGTAGCCGCCTATCGTGTACTCCCATACCTTGCGCGGGATGTCCTTCCAGTAGGCCGTATCGTTCAGGTATATGTCATATGTGGTCTCGCCGAGGTGCTCCATCGCCTCGTCGAGCGTAAGGCCGAGCGCCTTTGCGCCTTCTTCTATCGCGGCCTTCTCTTCGGGCGTGTAGTCGCGCTCGACGGCTTTTCCCTTGCCCGGCATGGTTATGCCGTCCTTTCCGCCGTGGCCCCAGCCTGCGGTCAGGGCGGACTCGCCTTTGTTTATGTCGAGGTTCCCGCCGCCCACCTTTGCGCAGGCCGCCATATTCTTTAGTTCTGGTCGTATTTTGCCCGTGGTTACGCCGGGGACTTGGCCTTCCGTGTCGAGGAGCGCGGCTATCTTTTTGCCGAGATTCGCGGAGTTTTGCAGTTGCGCCTTGCTGTTCGGGAGCGGGATGCGGGGCCAGTCTATTTTTATGCCGTCGGCGTTCTCTTTCAGATACTGCGGCGAGTAGCCGATGGCGAGGGCGTGCAACCAGATCAGGCTTGCAGTTTCATAGTTGTTTTGGTAATTAACGCCGAGTTCCTCAATGTACACTATTGCTTGTTCAGATATATTTGAAACGTATTCCGCTTTCAAATCTCTTTTGTGCAAATAATCGCTATGTGGGGTTTTCCTTAACACATCGATATTGATTAACATAGGAACGTGTCGTGCATGACCAGATATTGCATCATAATCACAAATACTTGAGGAGAAGTAGAACGGTATGCCCTCGCCGTCTTTGTCCGCTGAATCACGGGTAATGAAGAATGCATTGCCCGGAGTTCTTTGATTAAGCAGTTGGGGACTTGGCTCACTAAACAATGGCCGCAGATTTTCCAGATAACACCAGCGAACATCCATTGGTTTGAACGGGTAGTGTACAATTCGAGATTCGTCATATCTGAAATCGTGCTGTATTTTCGTCCTTGCGTCAGGGCCAACTATTCTGTTACCGGTCATCATCAAAGACGGATGAATTTTCTTGATCTCGTCATCAGAAATAGCGGCATCGAAATATGCTAATATCCGATTTGCAAGTGAATCCTTATCCATAGAAATCAACGCCATGCCCCTGCGCTCCACCGGCCCATTATAGGGTTCATGTGCGCACAGGTCTATTATCTTCGGCCACTCTTTATACTCATCCGATACCTTAAGTATTTTGAAATTATGGTAATTCCAGGCTTCTGGCTCGGCAATCTCATAAGAGCCTTCAAAGTCCTTTGCCGAAAGACTCTCCACAAGCTGCCCGCGCTTGTCCGCGCCCCAGAAGTGCCTGAACCGCACATCGGGCGAACCCGCCCGCCCGTCCTTCCGAACCATCAATCCGATAGCCGTCCCGACCCGTATCCCCTCGCGGTTGTACTCCGTCGAGAACACGGACGGGTCGGGCTTCCCGTCCGGCGTAACCTTGCCTGTCTCGCGGGAATCTCCGTTCATGCAGTCGAACCACAGCCTGTCGAACCCGGCGAGGAAACGCTTGCGCATCACGACGAACGAGGGGTCGCCCAGGTACGAGAAGTTGGAGATATAGCAGACGACGCCCCGCCCTGTCTTCTCGGCGATCCGCCTCTCCGCGAGACGGAAGAAGCGCACGTACAGGTCGTCGAGGTTGAACTTCTTTATCTTCCATTCCTTGACAAGCCCCTCTTTGTACGGCTCGACCAGCCCGTGCTCCTCCTGCGGGCTGGCACCCGCGAAGGCGTTATACGGCGGGTTGCCGAGTATCACGAGTATGGGCTTGTCGCGCTTGACATGCTCGGCTGCGTCGCGCTCTTCCTCCAGTTCAGGAAAGCTAACTTTCGCCTGCGGGCCTTCAGGAGGCTCCCAGCCGGTGAGGGCGTTGGTCAGGTAAACCCCGACCCGCTCGTTGTTTTTATCCGAGAGCGGGACGCCGAGGTTCTGAAGCAGAAGCCCGAGCTGAAGGTGCGCGACCACGAACGGGGCGGGCAGTATCTCGAACCCGAAGACGCGGCTTTTCGCGGCCTCCTTCAGCTTCTCGCCGCCGAGCGCGCCCGCGCCTTGCTCGTCGTATGTCTTGTGTATTCGCTTGAGCGTCTCGACAAGGAACGAGCCTGTACCAGTGCAGGGGTCGAGGACGTATACGTTCGGGTCGGCAAGCCCGTCGGGCAGGCCGAGTTCCTCGCGCAGGACGGTATCCACGCGCTCCACCATGTACTTCACGACCTCGGGCGGGGTATACCATACGCCGAGGTCTTTGCGAAGCTCCGGGTCGAACGCCTTCAGGAATGGCTCGTAGAAGTACTGCACCGCATGGCCTTCCTCGAAGTTCTCGAAGAAGTTCGCGCGGTCCACACGGTTCAGGGCGGTAGCCGTCCAGTCAAGCACTTCCTCAAGGCCCAGCGGCCCGAGCTTGGTCGGCGTCGCCACCTGCTCGAACAATGCGCGTATCATCGGGACGTGCAGGCTCCACGCCGCCATGCGCCAGTCGAAACGCGCCTTCTTGTCGGTGGGCTTGTGCTTCTTGCTCCAAAGCACCCATGACGAGAATATGCCGTAGAAAAGCGTCTGGATGAGGGTCGAGCGGAAGAAGTGGTCGCCCTTTTCGCCTGTAAACTTTATGCCGAGCGCTTCCTCCAGCGCGGTGCGTATGGAGCCGAGCGCCTCAAGCTCGCTGTGCTCGATGCGGGCCTTCGCGTCTCTCGCGTAAGACGCGAGGAACCACGCCAGGTCTTCCGGCTTCTCCAGCGGGGCGGAGTGCAGCAGGACGCGCCTGATATACTCGACGAAGCGCTCCTCGTGCGCCGTGGCAAACTTGCGCGGGTTCGCCGCTGCTGACCAGAACTCCTTTTCATTTGCGGCGAGACGGTACGTCTCCAGCTTGACCGGTGCGCCTTCGACGTCCTTCCCGACCAGCACGAAGTCGCGGTAGTTCGTGACCAGCACGAGGCCGTAACGTTCCCAGTACTTTGAGACTTGGCCGCCGTCCGCGACAACCCATGCATCGTCGCCCGTGCCCTTGACCTCGATAACGCCACGCGCGGGCATTACTCCGGGTGCAGGCTCTTCCTTATTGGACTTCTGGAACTGGTCGGCAGTAAACAGCCCGAAATCCGGGCTGCCCGCGCCCCGTTTGGCAAGCTGCGATACGCACCGTACTTTAGGCTTGAGGGTCTTGCCGATTTCGT
The DNA here is from genome assembly GCA_016212105.1 of Nitrospirota bacterium. Lineage (GTDB taxonomy): Bacteria > Nitrospirota > JACRHJ01 > JACRHJ01 > JACRHJ01 > JACRHJ01. The sequence goes on along the minus strand of JACRHJ010000046.1, from coordinate 45,059 downwards.
TGAAGAGATTGGACAGGGCAGGGTAATAGGAGGTTTCTTTGACTCCCGCGCCAGTCGCGCGGATGTCTCTTACTTCTTTTATGTAGGTTTCGAGAAGGGACATTCGGTGGTTCACCCTTAGTGGTAAACATATTGACTCCTGCTCGTGCGGAGATAATCCTATATCATTAAATACCGCAGGTCAAGGAAAACATCTTGTTTTAAAAACAAAAAGGGCGCTCACGCGCCCTTTCAAAATCACACTATGCCGCCTGGCGGGAGCTAAATCGTCCCCACCCCCATCCAGCGTTTGACTATCCTGCTCTCGAACTCCTCGGCGAACTTCATCGCCTGCTCGCGGCTCACCTGCTTTATGGCCTCCACCTCGTCCGGCGATAGTACTATGCCGGCCTTCAAGGCCGCGCCCTCTGGGTCCTGCAGCAGCTCGCGCAGGAACTCCGGCTCTATTATCGCCTTGCCAATCAGCCTCTCTATGTCGTCCCTGGCCATACCCGCGCCCTCCAGAATTAACGTTGCTTCAAGAACCGGATAACTATAATTCCCCTCTCCTTGCGGGAGAGGGGACACAGGGGTGAGGGATCTCCACTATGTCCCCTTTAACGTATCAGTTCAGGCTACCCGATGTCAAGAAAAACTTGACAGGAACATCACGGTGACGACGGTGCCGACGCCCTCTTCGCTCTCGATGGTTATCTCGCCGCCGTGCGACTCGACAATCCATTTGGATATACAGAGGCCGAGGCCGGTGCCGCCAGACTCACGCGCACGGGCCTTGTCCACGCGGTAGAACCTCTCGAATATCTTCCCCAGCTCGTCCTTGGGTATCCCGATGCCGGTGTCCGAAACGGTTACCTTGTTGACCCCGGCGAGCGACCTGAGTTCGACCGTCACGCGGCCTCCCCGCGGCGTGTACCGGAGCGAGTTCTCGATGAGGTTCACGAAAAGCTGGCGAAGCCTGTCACGGTCTCCGTCTACGACGCAGCAGTCCTCGCAGGCGGGCTTCATCTCCAGCTCCACGCCCTTCGTGGCGGCCATCGTCATGAGCCCCTCGACGACCTGCAGGAGCACCTCGTCCAGGACCACCGGCGCGTTGTTTACGACAAGCTCGGAGGAGTCCGCGCGCGCGAGGAACATCAGGTCCTTGACGAGGTATTCGAGCCTCTCGATCTCCTCGAGGTTGCTCGCGAGGACCTCGCGGTACTCGGCCGCGCCGCGCTCCCTTCGGAGCGCTATCTCCATGTTGCCCTTCATGATGGTGATGGGGGAGCGCATCTCGTGCGACGCGTCGGCGAGGAACCTCTTCTGGGATACCACCGCCTCGTCCATCCTCGACTTGAAGCCGCGCACGACGTCGAGCACCTCCCTCACCTCGGGGAGCTGCTCGCCCAGCTCCGAGTCGGACAGGACGTTCTCGCCACCCTCCGCGAGCTTCTTGAAGGCCCACAACTCCATGGCTGCGAATATGTACGCGGAGAGATATACGGATGCGGAGAAGAAGGCGAGCGAGACGATGACCGCCGCGGACCGGCTGAACGGATCTATCAGGAAGTACAGGACAAGGCTGACCAGCGCTGCGAGCAGACACGCCCCGGCGTTCTTCATGGCGAGCCGGTACTTGAGCGAGTGCTGTTTCATTCCTTGAGCATGTACCCGACGCCGCGCACGGTGTGTATGAGCTTCCTGTCGAAACCCTTGTCCACCTTGTTACGGAGGAAGTTTATGTACACGTCGACGACGTTGGTCATCCTGTCGAAGTTTATGTCCCAGACATGCTCGGAGAGAGTAGTCCTGGAGAGCGGCCTGCCGACGTTTCTCATCATGTATTCGAGGAGCGCGAACTCCTTCGCGGTCAGGACAAGCTCCTCGCCCGCACGTTTCACCTTGCGGGTAGCCGGGTCGAGCGAAAGGTCGTCCACTTGGAGGATGTTAATCTCGGCCCTGCCGCGCCGGAGCAGCGAGCGGAGCCTCGCCACCAGCTCCTGGAAGGCGAAGGGCTTCGTCAGGTAGTCGTCCGCGCCCGCGTCCAGCCCTTGTATCTTCTCGCCCAGCGTGTCCCTCGCGGTCAGCATGAGGACCGGGGTGTTCATCCCCTGTGCCCGCATCTCCCGGACGACCTCGATGCCGTTTTTCTTTGGGAGCATCAGGTCGAGCACCACCGCGTCGTAGACGTTCAGGGAGAGCATGCCGAGCCCCTCCTCGCCGTCGGATGCGGTATCGACCGCGTAGGATTCCTCCTCCAGCCCCTTCTTGACGAAGCTCGCTACCTTGGGCTCGTCTTCGACAACAAGTATGCGCATTTTGCCACCCCGGTACCAGGGAGAAAAGTCCCGCCTTTTGTTAATAGGCGGCCCAAGAACTGTTAAACCATACCATTATAATAACATATAATCCGCGATGCCGCCGAATATCTTGTGGTATTAAACCGGCAATAATAAATACAAACCATGCGAAGTAAGAAAAGTCGCTGGATTCCCGCTTTCGCGGGAATGACGTGTGCTTGTTCGTCGCCCCGTGCTTGACACGGGGTCCAGGAAGTTTGCCTATTTTGTTGCCGAACCAATAATAACATCAGGAAGGGAGGACACGATGGTCCTCCCCTACGATTTTGTAGGGGCCGACCGTCGTGTCGGCCCTGCCAAGAATCCGGCCTCGACCACTTACTCCCCCTCTTAAGATAAGAGGGGGCCGGGGGGCGTTATGAAGTATGACACGGGATACAGGGACATTAATAGTGCAGTTTATGGCAGCCCATCCCCACTAATACATCAGCTTCCCGTCCGCCCCGATGTCCTCGGGGAACCGGCCGGCCATGTAATCGACGACGAGCTTCCTCGCCTCCTCGGCGGTGGGCAGCCCGATGGCCTTCTCGGTCAACCGCGCCGCCTCCTTCATCTCCGACTGGCGGAACAGCTTCTTCATCCTCGGTATGGAGTACTGGTTCATCGACAGCTCGTCGAACCCGAGGCCGAGCAGGACAAGCGAGTACAGCGGCTCGCCCGCCATCTCGCCGCACATCCCGACGGGTATCCCGGCCTTGTGGCCCGCTTCCACTATCATCTTCAGGAACCGGAGCACCGCCGGGTGGAGCGGTTCGTAGAGGTACGCGACGTGTTCGTTGAGGCGGTCTATTGCCATCGCGTACTGTATTAGGTCGTTCGTTCCGACGCTGAAGAAGTCCGCCTCCTTCGCTATGAGGTCGGCGGTCACGGCCGCGGACGGAATCTCTATCATGACGCCTATCTTGATGTCCTCGTTGAACGGTATCTTCTCGCGCCTCAGCTCGTCCATCGCCTCGTGGACGACCTGGTTCGCCTGGCGAAGCTCGGACACGCCGGATATCATCGGGTACATCAGGCGGATGTCGCCGTAGGCGCTCGCCCTGAGTATGCCCCGGAGTTGCACCTTGAATATCTCCCTGCGAAGGAGCGAGAAGCGTACCGCCCGGAGTCCGAGGGCGGGGTTAGTCTCGCCCTTTATGGGCATCGGCACCGGTATCTTGTCGCCGCCCAGGTCGAAAGTCCTCGCTATGACGTGGTACGGCTCCATCTTCTCGACTATCTTCTTGCATGCGAGGAAGTGCTCTTCCTCGCTCGGCAGGTCCTTCCTGTTCATGAACAGGAACTCCGTCCGGAACAGCCCTATGCCCTTCGCGCCGTGCTCCTGCATGCCCTCGACGTCCTCGGGTATCTCGAGGTTCGCCGCGAGGTGCACCTCGTGGCCGTCCTGGGTGCGGGCGGGAAGCTTGCTTATCTTTACAAGCTCTTTCTCGAAATACTTGTACCTGCGCTGGCGTTCGAGGTATTCGAGAAACGTCGCCTGGTCGGGGTTGACGACGACAACGCCCTGGTTGCCGTCCACTATGATGGGGTCGCCGGTGCTGACCTCGCGGCTGATGACCTCGAGGCCTACCACGGCCGGCATTTCGAGGGAGCGGGCCATGATGGCGGTGTGCGACGTGCTGCTGCCTATGTCCGTGACGAAGGCCATGACGCGGTCCTTGCGCATCTGGAAGGTGTCCGACGGCGCGAGGTCGTGGGCTATGACGACCGCCTCCTCGGGCAGGTCGGATACCGAGTCGAGCGCCTTGCCGGAGAGGTTCCTTAGTATCCTCTCGCCGACGTGCTCGATGTCGCCCTTCCTCTCCTTGAGGTACTCGTCGCCCATGCCATCGAAGATGCTCATGAACCGGCCGATGACTTCCTTGAGGGCGTACTCGGCGTTGACCATCTGGCCCTTGATCATCTCTATCGCGCCGTTCACCAGCATCTTGTCGTCGAGGATCATCAGGTGGCTGTCGAGTATGTAGCCGTGCTCCTCGCCGATGTCGAGCGAGAGCTTCTTCCTGATGTCCTGGAGCTGGTCCTTGGAGGTAGCGACGGCCCGCTTGAACCGGGCAATCTCCTCCTTGACCTCCTCGTCCGTGATGCTCTTCCTGGACACGGAGATGCGGTCCCTGTCTACCAGGTACGCCTTGCCGATGGCGATGCCGAGAGACACGCCTATGCCGTGAAAGACCTTCATCCGGGGCGTCTAAGCCTCCTCGTTGAATTTGTCGGCTATGAGCCTCGCCATGCCGTCTATCGCGACGTGCTCGTCGTCTCCGTCCGCCCTCAGCACCACGTCGCAGCCCTTGGCCGCCGCGAGCATCATCAGGCCCATTATGCTCTTCCCGTTGACCTCGACGCCGTCCTTCTCCAACGTGACCTCGGCGGCGTAGCGGCTCGCGGTCTGGACGAAGAGCGCCGCCGCCCTCGCGTGGAGCCCGAGCTTGTTCTGTATGGTGACTACCCTCTCTACCAAACCCGACCTCCCTCGCTCACCTTTTTGCCTTCTGGTGGAGCATGTCGCTCGCGACGATTATGCTTTTCAGGCCGCCCTCCCTGACAATCGGTATAAGCTCCTTCAGCCCCTTTTCCTTACGGTTGTTGGCGAACTTTATCAGCATCGGCAGGTTGACCCCGGTCAGTACCTCGACCTTGTCCTCGTCGAGGAACGACAGGGAAAGGTTGGACGGGGTGCCCCCGAACATGTCGGTAAGGATGAGGACGCCGTCGCCGGCCTGGACGCGCTTGACGGCCGCGGCTACCTCGTCCCTGGCCTTGTCCACCTCCGCGACCGAGCCGACGGAGACCGTCGCCACGCCCTCCTGTACCCCGACTATAAGCTCGGCAACCCTGACGAGTTCCGCGCCAAGGTTTCCGTGACAGACTATTACAAGCCCGACCATCATCTCTCCTTTCAACACCAGAAAACCATTACAGCAACAAGCTAATTCAAAGTCCCGCCTTATTGTAAAGGGGGTCCACACCGCTTAGGTGAGGTGCCTTATCCTAACCTTAGCGCGGGTCGGTCCGGCCCAAAAACTATTAAGCGTTCACATATAATCCGGTTTGCTTTAATAAAATCCCCTCTCCTCGCGGGAGAGAGCCTGCCCTGAGCGAAGTCGAACGGGGGCTGAGGTGAGGGGTATCCACTTATTTCTCCACGTCCCTGTGTCTTACAATAACGTCGATGTCCCGCGCCTTCATGCCTTCCGCGAGCATCCCGGATACGGCCACGGAGCGGTGCCTGCCTCCGGTGCATCCGAACGCTATTGTGAGGTAGTTCTTGCCTTCCTTCTCGTAGAGGGGCAGCAGGAAGTCGAGGAGCCCGTTTATCTTCTCAACGAACCTTACGGTATCTTCTTTTGCCAGCACGAATTCGCGTACCGGTGCGTCCATCCCCGTAAGAGGCTTCAACTCCGGCACGAAATGCGGGTTCGGCAGGAACCGGACGTCGAAGACGAGGTCCGCGTCGTACGGCACGCCGTACTTGAACCCGAAGGACATGATGGAGACCGTGAGACCCTTGCCGCCGGTCGGCCTGTAGTGCTTGGACAGCTCGTCCCTCAGCTGGTGGACAGAGAGGTTGGACGTGTCGATTATCCTGTCCGCCTTCTTTCTTATTTCGTCCATCAGCTCGCGTTCGAGCCTAATGGCCTCCGGGAGCGGCTTGTCCTTCGCCAGGGGATGCGGCCTGCGGCTTTCGGAGAAACGCCGGGACAGCACCTCGTCCGAGGCCTCGAGGAACAGCACCTCGAGGTCGTAGCCCGCGGCCTTCATGTCTTCATGGAGCTTCTGGAAGTTCCCGAAGAAGTCGCGCTCCCGTATGTCGATCCCAAGCGCCGCCCGGTTGATGCCCTTGTCCGACTGGGCGCACAGCTCGACGAACTTGGGCACCAGCGCGGTCGGCAGGTTGTCCACGCAGAAGTACCCCATGTCCTCGAGGGACTTGATGGCGTAGCTCTTGCCGGAGCCGGACAGCCCGGAGATTATGATTATGTTCAGCTTGGACATAATATTACCGAACGCATCTGTTTTTATGCAGGGGCCGACCCGTGTGTCGGCCCTGCCTTGAATTTGGTTTGGCCTGTCATTCCGAGCGCCTGGCCTGTCATTCTGAGCGCAGCGAAGAATCTGCTTGTATCAACACTTACGGACGGACGCAATTAATTGCGCCCCTACAATTTTATCGTATAAAGGCGGATTCTTCACTTCGTTCAGAATGACGGCATAAACCGCGTCGCTTTCGACTCCTCTCAATGACAGGCTCTCGCACCTCACCGCATCTTACCGGTTAATCTTCCGGCCAGTTTCCTGTCGAGTTCAACCGCCGGGTTGACCCCCTGCGCCTTGAGCGCGTGGTTCCTCGCCGCGACCTCCACGATGACCGCGATGTTCCTGCCCGGCGTGACCGGCATCCTCATGTACGGCAGGTTCATACCCGCAATGGCGTACGTCCTCTCGTCGATGCCGAGCCTGTCGTAGCTCACCTTGTCGTCCCAGTGGACGAGTTCTACCACAAGCTCGACCGTCTTCTTCGTCTTGACCGATGATATGCCGAACAGCTCCTTGACGTTCAGTATGCCGAGGCCGCGTATCTCCATGTGGTACCGGATAAGCTCCGAGCCGGTGCCGACAAGCCTCCCGTCGCCCAGCCTCTTTACCACGACGACGTCGTCCGCGACCAGCCTGTGGCCGCGCACGACAAGTTCGAGCGCGCACTCGCTCTTGCCTATGCCGCTCTCCCCCATTATAAGGACGCCGACGCCCATGACGTCCACAAGCACGCCGTGTACGTGGACCTCCGCCGCCGCCATCTCCTCCAGCGTCTTCACCAGGCCGCGTATGCAGCGGATGGTCTCCTGCGCCGAAGTGATGAGCGGCGCGCCGTTCTCCTCGGCAGCCTCGGCCATCTCCTTTGTCGGCGTGTTGCCGCAGGTGACGAGGTATGCCGCGGCCTTCTTGGCGAACAGGTCTGATACGACCTGCCGCCTCTTCTTTGGCGCGAGCGTGTCGAGGTACGAGAACTCGGTCCTGCCGAGCACCTGTATCTTCCTCGGGTCGAGGTTGTCGAACCGGCCTGTCAGGGCGAGCCCGACCTTCTGTATCTCCGGCAGGAGCGCCCTGCGCCTGACTCCCTTCCTGCCCGCGAAGAGCTTCAGGGACATGTCCTCCGGGCAGGCCTTCAGCAGGTCCTCGACGTATATCTTCTTCATGCAGGCCTCAACGCCCGTCCGCTTCGGAGATGACCATCTTCAGCTCGTCCATCCCCCTTGCCTTCATCAGCGAGTCCCTCAGCTCTCCGCTCTTCATCATGCGGGAGATCCGGGCCAGGGCACGCAGGTGCTCCCCGGGCGCGTCGTCGGGCGCTATTATCAGGAAGAATATATGCGCCGGTCTGCCGTCGAGGGAGTCGAAGTCTATGCCCTTCCTGGAGCGCCCGAAGGCGAGGAGGAGCCTGTCGAGCCCGCCCAGCTTCCCGTGCGGTATAGCGACACCGTCTCCGACGCCGGTGCTGCCGAGCGCCTCGCGGGCAGCCAGGACCTTCGTCAGGCCCTCCTTGTCGTCTATCAGCTTCCTGTCGAAGAGCAGGGCGGAGAACTCCTGGAGGACGTCCAGTTTCGTCTCACCCTTGAACTCGTCGATGATGAGGTCATGGTCCAGCAGGTCGGTCATCTTCAATATGAAGCCCCCCAGGCCGCAAGCTTGCGCCAGTTTTTCAGGCAGGCTCGATAAGGCCCACGTTCCCGTCCCTGCGCTTGTAGATGACGCTCAATGCGCCGGTAGCGACGTTCGAGAAGACGAAGAAGTCCTTGTCGAGGAGCTCCATCTGCATGACCGCCTCGTCGGAGGTCATCGGCTTCATGTCGAACTTCTTGGTCTTTATTATCTCGGGGATGCGGTCCAGGTCGGACTCCGGCTCGGCTGCCGCCGCGGCGGCCTTCTCCTCGCCCTTGACCTTGTGGTTCTTCAGCTTCTCCTTGTACTTCTTGACCTGACGCTCCAGCTTGTCCAGCACCTGGTCTATGGAGGCGTACATGCCCTCCGTCTCCTCCTGGGCCTGGATGACGATGCCGTTCACCTTTATCTGCACCTCCGCCTTGTGGCGGTACTTCTCGACGTTGAAGGTCACGACGGCCTCGGCGCCGGAAGGCAGGTATTTGTCGAGCTTCGCCACCTTCTCCGTCGCGTAGGACCTGAGGGCGTCGGTGATTTCCATGTGTCTGCCGTTCACGGTGATGTTCATGATGTTCCTCCTTGGGGATGTGCCGCCCGCATCAGCAGGGCTTCTTGCGCACGTTCGCAGGCGGTATCTTCAGTTCGCAGCGGTACTTCGCCACGGTCCGCCTTGCAATGTCTATGTTCTTCTTCTTGAGCAGGTCAACTATGCGTCTGTCGTTCAGCGGGTTTTTGGGGTCCTCCTCGCTTATGGTCTTTTGGACAAGGCTCCGGACGGCTATGGACGACAGCGAGTCTCCGTTGACGCCCGATATGCCGCCGGAGAAGAAGTACTTCAGCTCGAATATACCCTGCGGGGTGTGCATGTACTTGTTGGTCGTTACGCGGCTGATGGTGGATTCGTGCATGCCGATGTCGTCCGCCACGTCCCTGAGTATCATCGGCTTGACGTTGTGTATGCCCCTGTCCAGGAATTCCTTCTGACGAACGACTATGCTCTCCGTGACGCGGAATATCGTCTTGTTCCTCTGCTCGATGCTCTTGATCAGCCACTGGGCGGAGCGGAGCTTTGTCTCGATGTACTCCTTAGTCTGGTCGTCGCCGCCCGAGCGCATCAGGTTCTTGTAGAACGGGCTGATCTTGAGCCTGGGCATACCCTCGTCGTTCAGCAGGATGACGTACTCGCCGTCCTTCTTGACCACGTACACGTCCGGTATGATGTACTGGACGTCCGTGACCATGAACGGCCTGCCGGGCTTGGGCTCCATCGACTCGATGACATCGGCCGCGGCGGCTACCTCCTTGACGGAAACCTTCAGGTCACGCGCGACCGACGCGAACCGTTTCTTCTCGATGTCCTCCAGGTGCCGCCTTATCATGTCCTCGACTATGGTCCCGCCGAAGCCGAGCTGCCTCGCCTGTATCAGCAGGCACTCGCGCAGGTCGCGCGCGCCGACGCCGGGCGGGTCGAGCTCCTGCACCATCCCGAGCGCCTTCCTTGCGGCGGCCACGCCCACGCCCGCGGTCCGGGCGACTTCCTCGACGGTCATGTCCCGCAGGTACCCGTCGTCGTCTATGTTCCCGATGATGACCTCGCCGGCCAGCTTCTCCTCGTCGTTGGTCGGCGTGAGCATGAGCTGCCACATCAGGTGTTCGGAGAGGCTTATATGCGACGAAAGCGTCTGGTCGTAGGTGGGCAGGTCCTCGTCGTAGTCCGAGTAGAGGTTCATCTCCTCCCGGTACTCGTCGGCGTCAAGGTAGTTGTCCCATTTGATGTCGAAGACGTCGACCGCCCGGTCTTCGTAGGCCGGCTCTTCCGCGGCGGAGGCGGACTCCTTCAGGAGCCGCTCCTGCTCCTCGGTATCCGGCTCGACCTCGAGTGTCGCGTCCTCCAGGACGGGGTTTTCGAGCATCTCCTGGTAGGCGAGCTGAGACATCTCAAGCCTCGAGAGCTGCAGAAGCTTGATAGCCTGCTGGAGCTGGGGGGTCATCACCAGCTTCTGCGCAAGCTTTAGGTCCAGCCTCATCTCCAGGCTCATATAACCTTACCTCGCATTACGGACAAAGGCGAATGTCCCGCTTTTTTGTAAAAAAGCGGCCAAAAAACCATTAACGGGTAAAACCTGTCGCCCCGTGCCGTTTCTTTATGTTGTCGCCCCGTGCTTGACACGGGGTCCAGGGTTTTATGTAGGGGCCGACCCGTGTGTAGGCCCTTCTTGGTTTCTCTTGTCGTCCTGAGCGAAGTCGAAGGACCCACCTTTGACTTTCGCATTTATACAATCAAATTCAACTGTAGATTCTTCACTTCGTTCAGAATGACAACCTGAGACAACAGGGCCGACACGCGCTTCGCTTGGTACGGCCCCTACAAATTTCCATACATTCCCGCGATGCGGGAATACCCTGTTACCCCCCTCTCCTTCCGGGAGAGGGGCGGGGGGTGAGGGAGAGCCTTTCCCGCCCTACAGCCTGAAATTCTCGCCCAGGTATATCTGCCTCGCCCTGGCGCTCCCGGCTATCTGCTCCGGGGTACCGGACTCCAGTATCGTGCCCTCGCTGATGATGTACGCCCTGTCGGTGCTCCCGAGAGTCTCCCGGACGTTGTGGTCGGTTATCAGCACCCCGATACCCTTGGCCTTCAGCCGGGATATTATCTTCTGTATGTCCGTCACCGCTATCGGGTCTATGCCCGCGAACGGCTCGTCGAGCAGTATGAACGACGGCGACATGACGAGCGCGCGTGTTATCTCCACCCTGCGCCTCTCGCCGCCCGAAAGCGTATACGCCATGCTCTTCGCTATGTGGGCGATGTTCAGGTCTTCGAGAAGCTCGGCTAACCGCTCCTCCCTTTCGGAGTGGCTCAAATCCAGCGTCTCGAGCACCGCCATGATGTTGTCCTCGACCGTCATCTTCCTGAATATCGACGGCTCCTGGGGCAGGTACCCCAGGCCGAGCCGGGCCCTCTTGTATATCGGCAGCCCCGTCAGCTCGGTGTGGTCCAGGTGGACCGTGCCCTTGTCCGGGCTCACCAGGCCGACGATCATGTAGAATATCGTGGTCTTGCCGGCCCCGTTCGGGCCCAGGAGCCCGACGACCTCGCCGCTTTTTATGTCGAGGCCGACCTTCTTGACCACCTGCCGTCCGCCGTACGTCTTCATGAGACCCTTGGTATGCAGGGTCTTCATCTGAGTTTGCCCTCCGCGGCATTCCGTTCGGGCTGCTCGGGGTACAGCATCGTCTTCGCGTCCTCGACAGTGAAGGTGTCCTCCTTCAGGTCGTATGAGACCGTCGAACCGGTAAGGACGTTTCCGCCCTCCCAGACGCGCGGGCTTCCGGACATCACGATGCGGTCCTCGGCGGTGTAGAATACGGCCTTGTCCGCGGTCGCGGTCCTGTCTCCCTGGAGTATCCTGACCCGGCCGGTCGCCTCGATCGTCTCGATGCCGCCGCCCTTGTTGAATATATCCGACGCGCCTCCGGCCTTGTTCTCCGCCGGGGCGAGCCTTATCGTTACGTTGTCGGCGTGGAGGGTTATGTCGCCCCGTTTTACCACGACGCCGTCCTTGTATATGACGACCCTCTTCTTGTTGTCCGCGGTCAGCGTGCGCGCCGTGACGACCACCGGCTCGCCGGCCTTCGCTGCCGCCTTGTCCCCGGCAAGCGAGACACCGGAAAACGGCCCGCATAGCCCGAAGCAGAGGCCTGCGGCACCTATGGCGCACACAAACGCCGCAGCCGAAACTGCCGCCTTAACGGCCCTTCCCGCCCTGTCTGAATACTGTCCTGACGCCATCTGTTATCCTGACCTCCTGTAAGTCGGCCCTCGCTACCATGCCCCTGCCCTCGATGTCGATGGCGGAGCCCTTTATTGTTATGTGGTTGTCCGTGCTGAGGGTCTTCTTCACGTCGTCCCAGCTCAGGTCCTCCGCAGACATCGTGTACCCGTTGCTCGACGTAAGCGTCACCGGCCCGTCTCCGCCGCCGAGAGTTATCGCACGGGTTCCCTCCTCGAAGGTGCCGCCGTCCGCGACGAGCGTCAAAACCATGCCGTCCCTGCCGTTGAACACGGCCTTCAGGTCCCTGAGCCTCGCCATGCCCTCGTCCTTCCTCATCTCGGCCCTTGCCGCCGAAAGTTCCCAGCTTACCTTGTCGCTTTCACTGTTTGCGAAATGGAATTGGTCGATGACGACCTCCGCGCCGTCGGTCTTCATGGACCTCGACACGGGGACAGGCTCTTTTCGGCCCGGTTTGTCGATAAGATAGGCGATGCTTACGGAAACAAGTGTCAGTATCGCGGCTGTCAGAAACAGTTTTGCCTTCGTGGCATATCTCATATAAAGCCGCTCTCAGGGCGTCGCTTCCCGTTTCGGACCTCATGGTTCCGGGGGATGTCCCGTCCTTGCAAATGTCAGGCCAGAACACCCCTTTTCTTATAAAAAAATATAACACAGGGGGGTGCCGTTGTAAAGCAAAAAGACTCTAACGGCAGCCCACCGAGGCGCAGTGGCGGAGCAGGTTTCCCTCGCGGAGACCGTAGTCGCACGCGACCACATAGTCGGCCCCGGAAAGGTCCATGACGGCCCCCAGGATGGCAGTCCCGGAGAGTATTATGTCTTCCCGGCCCGCCTCCAGGCCCGCCAGGAGCCTCCGGCTCTCCTTGGACATGCCCATGAACCTCGAAAGGAGCCTCGCGACCGTATCGCGCGACATACGGTGGCCGGTTATCCTGTCCGGGTCGTACACGTCCATCCTCATGTCCACGGCCGCGAGGGTAGTGACCGTGCCCGCCGTCCCAACGAGCACGGACCAGCCGCCCTTTGGCCGCATCCCGGCGAGGGCGCCGAGCGGGGCAAGGCAGTGCCTGACCAGCTCGCCCATCTCCCGGGGAGTCGGTGGGTCCTCCACGAGGAAGCGCTCGTAGAGCGTCACCGCCCCGAGCGGCAGGCTGACCGCCTTGAACTCCTCCCAGTCGGGGGTCGTGACGACCTCGGTGCTGCCGCCGCCTATGTCCACGAGGAGCTTCTCGCCGACTGCCATGCCGCCGGAAACGGCGCCCGCCATCCCGGCCCTCACGCCGAGGAGCGTCCTTTTTGCCTCATCTTCGCCCGTGATAAGCTCTATGTCGAGCCCTGTATCGGACTTGACGTCCGAGATGAACGCGGCGGAGTCGTTAGCCTTCCTGAGTGCCTCTGTCGCGATTATGCTGACATTTTTTACCTTCATTGCATCGAGGCGCGACGCGTACTCCCTCAGCACGGCGAGCGTCCTGTCCCTCGCCTCCGGCTTAAGGCTCCCGCCCATACCCAACCCCTCGCCGAGGCGGGTGATGTCACGCAGGTTGAGAACTTCCTTTACTATCCTCCCGTCCTCGACCTCGGCGGCGAGGAGGCGGACGGTGTTGCTTCCGACGTCTATCGATGCGGCGAGCGGCATCTACCTTACCCCCATTATCTTGTGTACCTGCGGTATCACCCGGACGTTCGCGAGCGACCTCCTTGCCTCCCTGTAAAGCGCGAGCAGCCTGTCCTCCGGCTGGGGCCGGACCGCGCCGGAAACAGACATCGGCTGGAGGACGAATACCGCGTCCGGGGCGTAGCCCGCGACAAGCCGTGCGGCATGGCCGACCTCCTCCACGGGCGTGGCTTCCGAGAACACGGCCTTCACCACGAGTTCCTTGTGGCGGCACTCCTCCAGGAAGGCCAGGTGACTGTCCCAGAGCGGCCCGAGGCCCGTGACGGACGGGAGCTTCACGTCCATGCTGACAATGTCGACGAGGTGCCCGACCTCCCTGAACGCCTCCGCGAGCGTCCCGTTCGTCTCCAGCACCACCCTGTATCGCCCGTCGAGGAGCCCCAGTATGTCCGCGAGAAACCCCGGCTGCTCCAGCGGCTCGCCTCCGGTGACGGTCAGGGCGTAATAATGCCCCGGCTCGGGCTCCATGGAGTCGAGAAGCTCCGCCACCACCTCCGCCCGGAGCGGGTTGGGCAGTGACCTGACGCCGGAGCCGTCCGGGGCGGTTATCCTCGCCTCTGGCTGCTCAGTCAGCGAGTCCCGCGTGTCGCAGTACCGGCAGCGCAGGTTGCAGCAGCAGAGCCTGAGGAACAGCTGCCGCTCCCCCACCATCGGCCCCTCGCCCTGGAACGAGCCGAACATCTCGGACACATAACCATTTGTCATAATCAGTCTCCACGCGACGCTTTCCTGCCTGCCTGTCCGACGTAACTATATCCTAATTTTTCGGTCGTTGTCAATCGGCCTTTAATACATGCAGTTAAAAGAATTTAACCTGCTTTTTCCTTGACTTTCGGCAATCGATGTCTTATATTAACACAGGGCGGATTCTGGCTGCAAGGAACCGCTCATAAATGAATAATTCTTAATCTCCGTAATCATACGTCATACGCTCCGAAAGGAGGACGATTTGCAAAGCAATACGAAGCTTGCCGCACTCGCACTGTCCTTTACTCTTTTATACCCGGCGGTCTCCCACGCCGAAGGCGCACAGCCGGCCAGGGCCGCCAGGACGATAACAGTCCAGAGCCAGCCAGATGCCTCCAAACCCAAGGAAAACGAAGAATTTGTCAAGTTCTCGGAGTATCCCGCGAACGCCTCTGACAAGACCGCCAAGGCGGCGCCCGGCGGCGCGGACGCGTCCGGCTTCCTGCACGCCCCCGACACGACGCTCGTGCAGGCCGACGCGAAACCCGCGCTCGCAACCACCGCGAAGACGCTCCGGGAGGCCGCCGACCCCAAGGTGTACGAAGACGTCCTCAAGTCACTCACCCTTACCAGCGTGGACTACACCGGCGCGGTCGAGAAGAACATCAACATGTTCAGCGTCAACCTCCGGAAGCATTTTGTCAGGTACCTCGAACGCTCCGGCCGCTACATGGGCATCATGCAGAGCATCCTCCGCGAGAACTACATGCCTGAGGACCTGGTCTTCCTGGCCCTCATAGAGAGCGGGTTCAACACCAAGGCATACTCATGGGCAAAGGCGAGCGGGCCGTGGCAGTTCATTTCCGGCACCGGCAAGAGGTACGGCCTCAAGATAGACAACTGGGTGGACGAGAGGCGCGACCCGATCAAGTCCACGAGGGCCGCGGCCGCATACCTCAAGGACCTCTACAAGATGTTCGGCTCGTGGTCGCTTGCAATGGCGTCCTACAACGCGGGCGAGGGAAACGTCGCCCGCGCGGTAAAGAAAAACGGCAGCCAGGACTACTGGCAGCTCCGCCAGAGCCGGTACATGCACCCGGAGACCAAGGAGTACGTCCCCAAGTTCATGGCCGCGAAGATAATCGCGGAAAACCCTGAGGCCTACGGCTTCAGCGGGATAGAGTACGACAAGCCCTTCGAGTTCGACGAGGTCGAGGTCACCTCGCCCACGTCTCTCGATGCAGCGGCAAAATGCTGCGAGACCACGCTCCAGGAGATGAAGGACCTCAACCCGGAGCTGAAGAGGGGCTGCACCCCGCCGAACATCAAGTACTACAAGCTCCGCGTCCCCAAGGGCACAAGGGATATGTTCCTTGCGAACTACCCGAGCATGCCGGAGACCGACAAGACCATATCCGGCGAGTACACCGTCACGCGCGGCGACACACTTTACAGGATAGCCTCGAAGTTCGGAGTCTCCGTCTCCGACCTCGCCTCGATGAACCAGATGTCCTCCCGCTCCCGCCTCAGGAGGGGTCAGGTGCTTACAGTCCCGGTTTCGACCGGCGGGACGTCCGAGGTCTACGCCGAGTCCGATACGCACGCGGAGCCTGCGGAAGAAACCTCCGTCAAGGAGACCGCAAGGACATCCAGCGCCTCCTACAAGGTCCGGAGGGGCGATACCCTCTCGACAAT
Source organism: Nitrospirota bacterium (assembly GCA_016212105.1). Classification (GTDB taxonomy): domain Bacteria; phylum Nitrospirota; class JACRHJ01; order JACRHJ01; family JACRHJ01; genus JACRHJ01. The sequence continues at coordinate 29,205 of JACRHJ010000046.1, read as the reverse complement.
AGCGAGGCGCCACGGGACAACCACCAGGAAGCTCGCGAGGCTGAACGGCATCAGCACCCGCTCAAAGATAAGGGCTGGCCAGACGCTCAAGGTATCCGGCTCCTCCACGAAGACTGCCGGCAGTTCGAGGCATTCGCACTCCTCCGCCTCGTCCTACCGCGTCAGGAGCGGTGACACCCTCTGGAAGATATCACAGAGGCACGGCGTCAGCATGGATGCGCTGATGAAGGCCAACTCGCTCGGAAAGAGGTCGGTCATCAGGCGCGGGCAGAGGCTGGTTATACCTTCCTGAATTCCAGCGCGACAACAATCAATTACATAAGGCCCGGTTATTACCGGGCCTTTCCTTTTGTAGGGGCCGACCATCGTGTCGGCCCTTCTTTGTTTAATGTAGGGGCAGGCCCCCGTGCCTGCCCTTGCCTCTCTTTGCGAGGAGTCCCGCGAAACGTGGGACGACGCGGCAATCTCCACCACTGACCGTCATTCCCGCCCCGGCTTTAGGCATACCGGGGTAAACTCCGGCGGGAATCCAGGAAGTTGATTTTGTGTAGGGGGCCCCGTGCCTGCCCTGAGTTTAATACAATGGCCGATACGCGCTTCGCCTGGTACTGCCCCTGCACTAAACACAAAAAAAGCCGGAGCCAATACAGGCCCCGGCCTTTCAATATACATAACAGCACGCCCGTTCAGGGCAACACGCCTATTTCTTCTGCTCCTTCGGTGCCGGAGCGGCCTCAACCGGCACGATCTGATTCGGCTTGCCGCCCTCGCCCGGCTTAACCTGAACGGGTATCGCACCGGCAGGCACTCCAGGGGGCGGGGTCAAGCCAGATACGGCGGCGGAGCCGCCGAGCTGTATGGCCTTGGCGTTCGCGTCGCCCTTCCACGGCGAGTCGGGGTATTCCTCGACAAGCTTCTTGTATGCGGCGAGCGCCTGGTCTGTCTTGCCGTCCTCCTGAAGCATCCCGGCGATACGGAACTGCGCCTCGTCCTTGAGGCCGCCGCCGGCAATATTGGTCATCGCGGTCAGTGTGTCCATGGCCAGCTGCCTGTCGCCCTTGAACCTGTAAGCCTCCGAAAGCCTCAGGCTCGCAAGAGACGCAAGCGCCGGGTCTGCGGACGCCTTCGCTATGACGGCCTTATAGCCTGCGATGGCGGCGTCCATGTCGCCAAGCTCCATCGCCGAGTTGGCCTCGTAGTACGCCGCCGTCAGGCCTAGCGGGCCGGACTTCTTCGCAAGCTCGGCGAACATCTCGCGCGCCTTCTTGTAGCGTTCTCCCGGCTCCATCGGCTTGTCGCCGGGCACGGGCGAGTTCGTGTCGTAGTACTTGATCGCCTCGGCCAGGTTCGTCTGGGCCTGCGTCTTCGCCTCGCGCATGATGTACGAGGCCACGACGGCCAGCAGTGCCGCCACGACCACCACGCCAATGACGGTGTACGCCTGCTTCGAGTTGGCCTGCGCATACAGCATGACCTTCTGCGTCAGGCTGAGAAACTCGTCCGGTTCGTTAAGCTTGTCTTTCCTGGCTCCGGTCTTTTTTCTGAGGCTCTTCAATCGGTCACCCTCCAAATATTTTATCGACTATCTCTCTTGAGTTGTCCAGCGCCTTCTTAATGCCCTTATCGTCCAGGCCGGCCGCCTCCAGCACCTGCACCGCAAACTCGCGGGTTATGAGGTCGCCCGGCTCGTGCGCGTCGGTGTTTATCACGAGCTTCGCCCCTGTCTCCGTGGCCATCTTAGCCACATGGCCGTTGCTCAGGGAATGTCCCTTCCGTGCGGAAATTTCGAGGTGCACTCCCTTCTTCGCGGCGAGCGCCGCGTCCGCCCTGGATATGAGCCCCGGGTGCGACACGATGTCCGCGCCCGCCATGATGGCCGCGCGGTTGGTGCCGGGTATCACCGGCTCGACCAGCGTCTCCCCGTGTACGACGACGACCTTTGCGCCGAGCGCCCTCGCCTCCTTCACCAGCCTGGCGATGCCCGCCGGCGGGACGTGGGTTATCTCGATGCCGGGTATAACCTTGACGGAGGTGAGCCTGGTAAGCTCCTCCGCGGCCTTCGCTACCCTGGGTATTATGAAGTCCAGGTTGGAGCTGTCGGCGTGGTCCGTGATGGCCATCGCCCTGTAGCCCTTGACCTCGGCCCGGCGCACAAGCTCCGCCGGGACGAGCACCCCGTCCGACATCAGGCAGTGCGTATGCAGGTCTATCATGTTCACCTCGTTTAATTGCACGGACGGCTTATGAAGTTATCACAAAAACATCCGGAATTCAAGGGGAAACTGGGGCAGGGCCGGGTGATTTGCCTTGACTTTCGGGGCCGGATGCGGTACTAAGTATTGAGGACATTAATGTACTGTCGTCCCGACCGAAGTGGAGGGACCTACAGTTGATTCGAGTCTGCATAACACGAAAGTCAAAGGTGGGTCCTTCGGCTCCGCTCAGGACGACAAGCAGGAGAACGGCTCCATCATTCCCGTATTTCCGAAAGGCTCTCACATGTGCGTAGGGATCCCCGGCAAGGTAGTCCTGATAGAAGGCCGGATGGCCACGGTCGAGGTCGGCGGCGCGACACGGCGGATTGCGCTCGACCTGCTGGACGGAGTTGCCCTGGGCGACTACATCATCGCCCACGCCGGCTTCGCCATACACAAGGTTGACGAGGATGAGGCGCTCAAGACGCTTGAGATAATCCGCGAGCTGACGGACAGCATAGGGGAATACGAAGGCGGTGTCTGCTGATGCGCCACGTGGACGAGTACAGGGACGGCGGCCTCGCCGAAAAACTTCTGACGCAGATCCGCTCCATGAGTACCAGACATTTAAAATTCATGGAGGTATGCGGCAGCCACACCGTCGCCATATTCAAGAGCGGCATCCGCGACCTCCTGCCGGATACCATCAGCCTCGTATCCGGGCCCGGCTGCCCGGTCTGCGTGACGTCGGCGGGAGACATAGACAAGGCTGTATGGCTTTCCCGCCAGCCCGGCGTCGCGCTTGCGACCTTCGGGGACATGATACGCGTGCCCGGCTCGGGAATCAGCCTCCAGCAGGCCAAGGCGGACGGCGCGGACGTACGCATCGTCTACTCACCGTTCGACGCGCTCACGCTCGCCATCAGCAACCCGTCGCTCAAGGTAGTATTCTTCGCCGCCGGTTTCGAGACAACCTCACCCGCCGTAGCCGCGACGCTCGGCAGGGCTGTCGAGGCCGGCCTCCCGAACTTCTTCCTGTTCTCGGTACACAAGACGATTCCCGGCGCCATGAGGGCGCTCCTCGACACGCCGGAGCTGAAGATAGACGGCTTCATCTGCCCCGGCCACGTCAGCACCATCCTCGGCACGGAGCCATACGGCTTCATCCCGGCCGAGTATGGACGCGCAGCGGTCGTGACAGGCTTCGAGCCGCTCGACATACTGCAGGCCACTCTGATGCTGGTGCGTCAGATGGAGGAGGGCCGCCCCGCCGTCGAGATACAGTACCGCCGCGCGGTCTCCGCCGAGGGCAACCCCAAGGCGCGCGAGGTCCTGTACACATACTTCGAGCCGTGCGACTCCGAATGGCGGGGCATAGCGGTCATCCCCGGAAGCGGGCTGAAGGTCCGGGAGCAGTACGCGGCCTTCGACGCAGAGAAGGCGTTCGACATAATAGTCGGCGAGCCGCGCGAGGTCAAGGGCTGCTCCTGCGGCGAGGTCCTGCGCGGTATAAAGACGCCGCCGGAATGCAGGTTGTTCGGCAAGGCATGCACGCCCGAGTCCCCCGTCGGCGCGTGCATGGTGTCGTACGAGGGCAGTTGTTCGGCATACTACAAGTACGGGAGGAGATAGGTCTTGGACAAGCCCGCTTCCAACAAGAGGACGACGCTCAGGCGTCCAATGATCGTCACGCAGGTCAAGATGGGCGACGAGAGGAAATACTTCTTCGGCTACGCCGCGAACATCAGCCGGAAAGGGCTGTTCATCCAGACCGTCTCGCCCAAGGACGTCGGCTGCGAGTTCAACATAGAGTTCACCGTGCCCAGGACGGACATCCTTGTCAAGTGCCGGTGCCGCGTCGTCTGGTACAGGAAGTTCTCCAAGTCCTCCAAGTACGAGCCGGGTATGGGCGTGAGCTTCGAGGACCTCGACCCCGCGGTGGCGGATCGGATCGACGAATGGATTGCGAAGGATACGGAGGCGGAGGGATAATGTTACAAGGCCTTATTATTGGCATTGTCATGGCATGTGTTGGCCTTATAGTCGCATCCAGGAAACGCGGCTCCTCCGCTCTCGGATTGCAAACCAGCCGACTACTGTCGTTTACAATGACGGGCAGTCCGCAGGATATTCAGAAAGCTATAGTGCAATTTACGCAACAGTCTCGCTACAAACTGTCGGCAATGAACGAAACTACGGGTCAGTTAGTCCTTGAAGAACCGGCATCGCTCATTACTTGGGGCTTCTTCTTCCCGATATTTATTACGCGACACTCTGACGGTTCCACTTTAGTCGAGGTTGGCATAACAAGCAAGTACAAGCAAATCGGGCCATTGGTGAACCGAAGCCATAACAGGTGCATGGACAGTCTCAGGACAGCATTGACCGGCTTATAATACTTCACACGCTTAATACATAAAGTCTCTGGATTCCCGCTGGAGTTTACCCCGGCATGTCTAAAGCCGGGGCGGGAATGACGGTCAAAGGCGGAGATTGCCGCGTCGTCCCGCGAAACGCGGGACTCCTCGCAATGACATTCGGTGGGCATAGCCCACCCTACAATAAAACCATTCCCGCGATGCGGGAATACCCTGTTACTCCCCTCTCCTTCCGGGAGAGGGGCCGGGGGTGAGGGCACCACATGACCACCGACAAAATCCTCCTCGCCCACGGCTCCGGCGGCCGCATGATGCGCGAGCTTATCGAGAAGACCTTTTTGCCAATTCTTCGTGGCGGCTACGCGGGTTTGGGCTCGGACGACTCGGCCGTGCTTCCGATGCCGGACGCGGGCGAGGGCGCTCGTCTCGCCATGACGACCGACTCCTATGTCGTCAACCCCATCTTCTTCCCGGGCGGCAACATCGGCGACCTCGCAATAAACGGCACTGTCAACGACCTCGCCATGTCCGGCGCGACCCCGCTATACATCACCACAGGCTTCATCGTCGAGGAGGGCTTCCCTATATCAGACCTTGAGACCATCATCCGCACGATGAAGGACGCCGCCGACAAGGCCGGCGTCAGCATCGTCGCGGGCGACACCAAGGTCGTGGACCGGGGCAAGGCGGACAAGCTGTTCATCAACACCGCAGGCGTCGGCGTCATTCCCGGAGGCATAGCACCTTCCGCGTCCGGACTCAGGCCCGGAGACAGGATAATAGTGTCCGGAACGATGGGCGACCACGGCATCGCGGTCATGTCGAAGCGCGAAGGTCTGGAGCTTGGCGTGGACATACTGTCGGACTGCGCCCCGCTGAACTCGCTGGTGCGCGCGATGCTGGGCGTATGCCCGGAGATACACGCGCTCCGCGACCCGACTCGCGGCGGCCTCGCCACAGCCCTGAACGAGTTCGCGTCCGAGTCCAGAGTCGGCATCCTCGTCGCGGAAGGCGCGGTGCCGGTAAACGATGCGGTACGCGGCGCGTGCGAAATCCTCGGCCTCGACCCGCTGTACGTCGCGAACGAGGGCAAGCTCGTAGCCGCCGTCCCGCCGGAATGCGCCGATGCGGTGCTCGCCACCATGCGCGCGCACGAGTACGGCAGGGACGCGGTAATCATCGGCGAGGTGACTGATACCAACCCCGGCAAGGTCCTGATGAAGACCTTCATAGGCGGGACGCGCATCGTGGACATGCTCGCCGGCGAGGTCCTGCCGAGGATTTGCTAAATCCCCCTCTCCTCGCGGGAGAGGGGGTTGGGGGTGAGGGGTTTCCACCTGTAGGGGCCGACCGTCGTGTCGGCCCTTCTTCGTTTACATGATGTCATTCTGAGCGAAGCGAAGAATCTGCCTGTATACGATTATTGTAGGGGCGCAATTTATTGCGCCCGCACCTTATGCAACGAACTTCCTGGATTCCCGCCTTCGCGGGAATGACGTGCAATTGAGGAGATTGCCGCGTCGCGGAGCCTGCCATGAGCGAAGTCGAATGGGATCCTCGCAAAAACATGCGACACATCACCCTTTTCTCCCCTCTCCTCCCGGGAGAGGGGCCGGGTGTGAGGGCGGGCCTTTTTCCCCTGACATATATCACCTTTTTCCGTGACACGCCTCCGTGTGCCCTGAACCTCCGTGTGTTAACATGTCTCAAGTTGCAAATACAACCCTCAACATTCAAACAACGGAGGAATACAATGGGTATGTTCTGTTATCAGTGCGAGCAGGCGGCAAAGGGGGCGGGGTGCACGGTCAAAGGCGTCTGCGGCAAGGAGGAGTCGACCAGCGCGCTCCAGGACCTCCTGCTGCACGCGACGAAGGGCGTGTCGGCATACGCCGCGCGCGCGGGCAAGCTCGGCGCGCACGACAGGGACGTGGACATGTTCACCGTCGAGGCGGTATTCTCGACGCTCACGAACGTGAACTTCGACGACGACCGCGTCGCGGCCCTCATATATAAAGCGGAGAAGATGCGCGACAGGGCGAAGAAGCTCTATGCCGACGCCTGCGGGAAGGCCGGGCAGACGCCCGAGAAGCTTGCCGGCGCGGCGTCGTTCATCCCGGCGAAGGATATGGCGGGCCTGCTTGCGCAGGGCTACGAGGTCCCCATAACGGCGCGCATCGACAAGCTCGGCGCGGACGTGGCGGGCGTCCAGGAGCTGCTGACATACGGCATCAAGGGCACTGCGGCCTATGCCGACCATGCGCACGTCCTGGGCCAGGACGACGACGCGCTGTACCTCGGCATCCACGAGGCGATAGACTTCCTCAACGTCTCGGAGCCCGGACTAAACGACCTGGTGGGCATGTGCCTGAGGACCGGCGAGCTTAACCTCCGCGCCATGGAACTCCTTGACGCGGGCAACACCGGCGAGTACGGACACCCGGTACCCACGCCTGTGCGCATAAACCCCGTCAAGGGCAAGGCGATACTCGTATCCGGCCACGACCTGAAGGACCTCGAAGAGCTTCTCAGGCAGACTGCTGGCAAGGGCATTAACGTCTACACGCACGGCGAGATGCTGCCCGCGCACGGGTACCCCAAGCTGAAGGAATTCGGCCACCTCGCCGGCAACTACGGCGGCGCGTGGCAGGACCAGGCCAAGGAGTTCGACGCATTCCCCGGCGCGGTCCTGATGACGACAAACTGCATTCAGAGGCCGAAGGCAAGCTACAAGGGCCGCATCTTCACCTCCGGACTGGTCGCGTGGCCTGGCGTCAAGCACGTAGCGGACATGGATTTTTCACCCGTGATAGAGGCGGCATTGGCAGCCCCGGGTTTCACGGAGGACGGCCCTGACAAGACAATACTCACCGGCTTCGCGCGCAACACCGTGATGGGCGTCGCGGACAAGGTAATCGAGGGCGTGAAGTCGAAGGCCATACGCCACTTCTTCCTGGTCGGCGGCTGCGACGGCGCGAAGCCCGGCAGGAACTACTATACCGACCTCGCGCAGGCGATACCGGCCGACTGCGTAATCCTGACCCTCGCCTGCGGGAAGTACCGCTTCAACAAGCTTGAGTTTGGTGACATAGGCGGCATCCCGAGGCTGCTCGACGTCGGCCAGTGCAACGACGCATACAGCGCGATACAGATAGCGGTCGCGCTTTCGAAGGCATTCAACTGCGGAGTGAACGACCTGCCGCTCTCGCTCGTCCTGTCGTGGTACGAGCAGAAGGCGGTCAGCATACTCCTGACGCTTCTCTTCCTCGGGATAAAGGACATACGCCTCGGGCCGAGCCTGCCCAAGTTCGTGACCCCGGCGGTGCTGGACGTACTCGTCCAGAACTTCGGGATAAAGCCGGTGACGACGCCGGAGGCGGATTTGAAGGCGATACTGGGGTAGGCCTGCTCTCGGCATATATGTAGACGCGAAGAGGGCCGCTGGTTTCAGCGGCCCTCTTTATCGTCCTATAATATCAAGCTGTCCCGTAAATCCCCTGCCACCTCTTGAGAACGAGGCTCCCCGCCACAGCGGCCTCCGCGAACGCGGCTGCTACGGACAGAAACGCGAGACTATCTCCCCTTGGCCAAAAGAGCGCAGCCAGCACGTCAATGTCCATCCCGCTCATTATGCCCGGCAGGATACCATAGAACAGGAAGAGACAGAGCGCCATCAGCATGTCGGCTCGTTTGGGGTTCTTCGCGAAGTTGAAGTAAAGTATCAGCGACAGGTCGCGCACGACGAATAACATCGAGGCAAGCACTAACATGCTGAAACTCGTCTGCGGCACGCCATCCATCGCCTGAGGGCCGGAGGTCAGCATGACGCAGACCGAGGCGGCGGCCACCACCGGCAGGGCGACCGCCCAGCAGGGCAGTTCCTGGAGCGTGCGGTGCCAGTCCCTCCTGCCGTATGCAATTACCAGCCTCCGGAATGACACAGGGTCCTTCCTCTCACTGAAGGCCATCAAGTACACCGCAAGTGTTGCAGTCGACGCAGCCAGCGTGGTCATGTTGAAAAGCCCGTTCCCCACATCCTCCGCCCACCCGAAGCCGGCAACGTACATGGAGATGAAACACACGAATGCCAGCCAGACATACGGCCCGTTCTTCATCTGCAGTTCTGTGCGCATGAGCCTGTATACGCCGGTGACAGCCCAGGCAAGAAATACGGCAAGCGACATCGTGGTGAACGACAGGCTCTCGAACTCGATGCCGTACCACTTGAACATGACTGATGCATTCAGCGCGAATGAGATAATGGGCCAGGTCAGCCCGACGCCCAGGATGAATATCCCTGCTGCGTTGGACTTGTTGTACTTGCGGTCCTTCCTTACAGCCTGCAGGCTCGCGAGCATTGCTACGGACTGACCGAAGAGCCCGGCCAACGTCATCATCAACGCGGTCTCGACCGGGTTTCTCTCCACTGCCACCATACTGGACAATACATAGACGACGAGACAGATTATACCGCCGTACCAAGGAAATACGGTGCTGCCCAGCAGTTTGCCCCAGGTCATGTCCCACGGCCCAATGCTCGACATCCGCTGCCCGTCCCATGTATGGTCGCGCACCTCCTCGTTGACGGACTCGGCGGCCTGTCGTGTCCCCCACAGTACTACAAGCGCGATAAACAGCACGACCGAAACTCCGGATATTGCCTTGGAGGCTTCTGTCTTGTCCAGCGATGCCGCGAGGAAGAATATGGCAAAGAGCACGAGCGGCATGCCCGCGAGCCTGTGCGGCGTTAGCTCCAGCCAGAGGTTCCTCTTAAGCTCCGGGTTCATGCTCATGGCCTTGCCTCCTCTCCCGCGTCGTGGACGTTATCGGCAGGGGCCGTCTTCTGGTCCGCCGAACGTACCGCCCCAGGCCTCACCACCGTCATGTACTCGTGCTGCATGCCCGCCTTGACATCAGTGAACCCGGAGACCCGCACGCCCTGTCCAACGAGCGTTCCCAACAGGTCACTGGCCGCCGCGTCCCCTCCGGTAAGCCGGAACCAGCAGTGACGCCCATCCAGGCGGATGTCCGATACTCCGGACGCGCCGCCGATGATTTCCACAAGCCTGGAGTCAGGCCGGGCAAGAGTTACCTTCATCAGGACTGAAGACACGGCCCCGGCCTCCTGCCCGACGCGTCTCTGTCCTGCGACCCGGCCATCCTTCAGTATGAGCATGTCCGTCGAGTACTCCTCCAGTTCGGCAATGATGTGCGACGATACCACAAGCGTCATGCCCTCGTCCCTGAGGCCCTTGAACAGGCCTGAGAGCGCGGCCCTCGCCTCTGGGTCAAGACCCGAGGCGGGCTCGTCGAGCAGCAGGAGCTTCGGGGAATGTATAATGGACTGTGCAATGGCGAGCCTCTGCCTGAGGCCGCGAGAGAGAGCCCCTGCCTTCTGCTGAAGCCTGACTCCAAGTCCGACGCGCGAAGATGCGCGCTTCACGCCAGCCTCCCATCCGGACTCGTTCATGCCGTGCGACATCGCTGTGTACCGGAGACACTGCTCTACGGTGAGGTTGTCGTACAACCCAAAGAAGTCCGAGATGTAGCCCACCTTCCTGTGACAGTCGCGCGGGTTTTCGAGGACGTCCACTCCGTCGAGCGTAATGCCGCCCGATACCGGTTCGTCCAGCGCGGCGATACACCTTAGCAAAGTGGTCTTGCCCGCGCCGTTCGGCCCGACAAGCGCGGTAATACTCCCCTCGCCAACACTAAACGAGACGTTGTCCAGAGCCAGCACTCCCGGGTACTCGAAATACAGGTCTTTGACTGTTATCATTTACATAGCCTCGTATTTGCACCAAATAAAAAAGCCCTCATCCGTTATCCGGATATGGGCTTCGATTATTCGTCCTATCGACTCCAGCCCACGTCCAGACACAAGGTAGTACGTAAAGCCGAGCCGACAGGCACAATCGATGTTTCAGTTTTACATTAAGTGCAATACCGTGTAAACGCAATTTATGTCCCGAATGAAAGGAGCGGTGGGCGCAGCCCACCCTACATATAACTCCCCTCCCCACCTGCGGGGGAGGGGCAGGGGGCTGGGGGCTCTTGCTCTGCCCTACTTTGCAAACCCGCCCCCATGCCCGTGACAGGCCGTGCAGTCCTTCCGGTCATGGTTCGCGCCGCCCGAATGGTTTACAAAGCCAGACCCGTCGGAGCGGTAGTACAGCGTCGATTCGTGGCAGACCTCGCAGATGCCGTCGTATGTAGCGCCGCCGTCCGCGAAGGAGTTCGCTTCGGTATAGCGCTTGAACACGACTGGCTTGTACGTCCCGCCCGGCCTGCGGACGGACGATTTTATACCTTTTAAATTCGTCGTCCCGTGCGCCGCGTGGCAGGTCATGCAGTTCATCTCCTGGTGCGTCGCCTCGGTCCCGTGGCAGTCGGAGCAGATGACGTTGTCCTGGCCCGGCGCGCGCAGGTACGGGTCGTCGAGCGTCACGAGGACGTAGTCCGACGTGACGTTCGTGAACGTGACCAGCCCGGAGTATTCGTCGAACGTGTACTTTCCGGCGGCCACCCGTTTTTTCTCCCTGTCCTTGGGATAGGACGGCATGCCGAGCGACGTGTCGTGGTAGACGTTCACGCGTGCGTGGCCCTGGTCCCACCAGCCGCCCCGGTACGCCTTGAACGTCCTGCCGTCCGGCGAGGTCGTGTACTCCCAGGTGCGCCCCTGGTCGTTCGGCTTCTGCATCGCGTTGTGGCATGTGGAACAGACGACCTTGTCCCCGTCTTTGAGGTGCGAATACATCGCGTCCGAGTACTCGCCGGAGGTCACGTTCCCGTACGTCGGCATGCGCGCGCCGCCCGACGTCACGTTAACCATAACCTTGTGCGAGGCGCCGGAATATACCGCGGTGTCGTGCGCGACGGCCGCCGCGTTGTGGCAGGACATGCAGAACGACATCTCCATCCTGTAGTCGTACCCGGCGGGCAGGAACGCACCGGCCGCGTCGATATGGCAGTTCAGGCACTGGAAGTCCGGCGACGCGTTCCAGTTCATGTGCTGGAGGTTGTTCGTCTTCGTGAAAGGCGTCGCGGTTACGGTGTTCGACGGCCCGCTTACGTTGCCGGAGCCGTCCACGGCCTTCAGATGTACGCTGTATTCCTGGCCGTCGGTCAGGCTGTACAGCCTGTGCGAACTCCCCGCCGGGAACATGGCCGAAATGTTGTTGAATACCACCCTGTAGCCGGTGACGTCCGGCTCCGGGGCAGGCGTCCATTTGAGGTTGATGCTCTGGTTGCCCGGCGATGCAAGGAGCCTCGCGGGTGCGGACGGGGCTACGGTATCCGCCGTAACGGTGAAGCCGTCCACCAGCGAGCCGTACAGGTAGTCCGGGTTGACGACCCTGACCTCCTTCGCGCCGGCTGAAATGCCAGCCGGGATACTGCCGGTAATCGTGGTCGATGTCACGTCCGTCACGGTGCAGGACACGCCGCCAACCAGGAGCGCGGCCCCCTGCTGGAAACCGGTGCCGGTTACGCTGACCGAAGTCGGCAGGCTGTTCACGGCGGTCGCCGGGTCAATGCCGGTAACGGTCGGCGGCGTGTTCGAGAACCCGCCGCTGAGTACAACAGCGAAAGGCTGGGGCCCGTTTGGGACGTTGTACCCGTCCACGCGCACGGTAAGCGTACCCGCGCTCATCGACGACGCGGGTACCGTCACGCCCTCGACGTTGTTCAGCCGGTCATAATTCGGGTCGTCCGGGATGGAGGCCGAGCCGCTGTACCGGTTCCCGTGGTATACGTGGCCGTCCGGAGCGGTCACTGTAAGGTCGATGTCGTTGACAAGGTGTATGGACGCGGCGGTCGTGCTCGGGTAGTCCGTCCAGACGAGGTTGACTCGCACCGGCACGGTTGCGTTACCGACGGTGAACGTGTACGAGCTGTAGCCGGATGTCGAAAGCCCCGTGTCGTCGCGCTTGTGCAGCATGACCGTCGGAGACACCGGGAACAGTGCGGCCTTCAGGTCCAGCCTGCCCCAGCCTTGGTTGTTGTCCGGCCGCCCGGAGACGTCCTCGCTGGGGGATGTATACTGGCCTGGCGTCATGTCGTGCGCTCCGGCGACGAGCACCGCCTTCACCAGCGCGGACGGCGGCGACGTTATCCCTACCTCGACCAGGTACTCCCGGACGAGCGCGGCCGCGCCCGCGGCCAGCGGCGCGGACATGCTCGTCCCGCCGTTCGAGGCATAATAGTTGTTCAGGCTTGCGTTATACCCGATCTGGGAAGCGGTCGTCCAGTATGCGGACGACATGGACGACTTCGTGGACATAACGAACGTGCCGGGCGCGACGATGTCCGGCTTGATCCTGCCGTCGTCGCACGGGCCACGGCTTGAGAAACCGACCATGCCCGAAGTATTGTCCGCGACCCTGTCGTTCTGTATGGGGTTCTGAGTAAAATCGGCAGCCCAGTTCTGGCCGTAAGTGGAGTTGAGCGTGGGCCTGTTGTTCTCGGACGCGCCGACCGCGATGACGTTCTTCGCGGTCGCCGGCGAGGACAGCGAGCCGAGCTCGACCACGCCGTCGCCGTAGCTGGTTCCGTTGTCCGGGAGCAGGTCGACGCCGTCGTTGCCCGCGGAGAACACCGGCGTGAAGTCCTTGTGCTCCCAGGTGAACGTGTCGGCGAGGGACGCGGAATAAGTGTAGTCGCCGTAACTGTTCGCGAAGCCCCAGCTGTTGGAGTGTATCCGCGCGCCCTGTCCGTACGCGTCCGGGAATATGATTGTGTTGACGTTCGCCGCGAGGAGACCGCCAGCGGCGGTCAGGAGCGACTGGAAGACAAGCTGGCCGTCATATGCCATGCCCTTGATCGGCGTGGACGGGGTGAGTTCGTCCGCCTTCGCGCCGGAGCCGAGCACCGAGCCCGCGACGTGCGTCCCGTGCCCGTCCGGGTCGTCCCACTTGGCCGGGTTCAGACGGCCGTACCAGTATACCGACTTGAGCTTCGTCTTCCCGTCGGACGTCGTACCCGCGAAGTCCGGGTGGAGCGTGTCCCTGTCGCCCGTGTCGAGGCCGGTGTCGGCGACGCCGACAATCTGGCCTGTGCCCTTGAGAGGCACGCTAAGGCTCCAGAGGTAGTCCGCGTTCAAGACCGTCGCGGACTTGTCGTTGAAGAGTACCGGCTTCTCCTCCTCCTCTATCCACTGCACGCCCTCCACGTCCGCGAGGGACGCGAGCTTCGAGGCGTCGGCCACTACCTTCAGGAACTTGCCGTTCAGGCCGGGCCTGTCGGACATGACCTCGGACGTCCCGCCGAGTGACGCCACCGCGTCCCTTATCGGCCCCAGGTCCTCGCCGTCGAACGCCTGCATCACAAGGGTCACGGACCCTTTATCCTTCCTGGAAACCGCATCAATCAGTTTCTTGTGTAAACGGTACGCGGGCCTGTACTCTCCGGTGAACTCAACGGCCGGGTCCGCCGACAGCGCGGCCATCGCGGACTGCGGGACCTTCGCCAGGAAGGCGTCGTCTGGTATGTACCCGAAGAACCGTACTCCGAGCGCGGTCAGCCTTTTCCTCGCCGCCTGGTTGTCCTTGCCGAGGAACTTGACCACGAGGTATCCGGGCCTGCCGGGCGCGGGCTTCTTTCCCATCAACTCCTGGGGTACGGACGGCTCGCCGGCGGAGGCCTTGAAGGGGAAGTTTCTAAGCGCGATGCGGTCGCTTCGCTTCACGCCGCCGTTTTCGGCATGCGAGTAAGAGATTGCCGAGATTACCAGAAGGAGGGCTATGGCTATCTGGACGGGATATTTGAACCTTGCTTTCATCGCATGACCTCTGCTACGTCGTCATGGAAAAGGAAATTCGCACTTACCAGTTTTATATACTGCAATAATCATGCCCGAAATGTAAACGTTTGTCACCCCCGTGAAAACGGGGGTCCAGTGTCTTTTGTTTAAGATGGTTACACATGCAACGAAAGTCCCTGGATTCCCGCTTTCGCGGGAATGACGAGACCGAGCCGAACGCTCTGGCCCGTGTCAATCGAATAAGGCCTCCACAAACTCGTTGGGGTCGAACGGCTGGAGGTCCTCTATCTTCTCTCCGACGCCGACCATCTTCACGGGGATGCCAAGTTCCGAGGCGATGGCGACTATTATCCCGCCCTTGGCGGTGCCGTCCAGCTTCGTCAGGACGATGCCGGTCACGCCGACCGCCTGGTTGAAGAGCTTCGCCTGGGAGAGCGCGTTCTGGCCGGTGGTCGCGTCGAGGACGAGGAGCACCTCGCGCGGCTCGCCCGGCAGCTCGCGCTCTATCACGCGGTTGATTTTCTTCAACTCTTCCATGAGGTTGGACTTGGTATGGAGCCTCCCGGCGGTGTCTATTATGAGTATCTCCTGCTCCCGCGCGCGTGCGGCGGCGATGGCGTCGAACACGACCGCGCCGGGGTCCGCGCCGCTTTTGTGGCGTATGACGTCCGTGCCCGCCCTCTCGCCCCAGAGGACGAGCTGCTCGGCCGCGGCCGCCCTGAAGGTGTCCGCCGCGCCCAGTATTACCTTCCTGCCCTGCGACTTCAGCATCGACGCCATCTTGCCTATGGTCGTAGTCTTTCCGACCCCGTTCACCCCTATGACCAGGTATACCGCGAGGCTGGTGCCGTAGCGCAGCGGTGCGCTGTCGCGCACGAGTATTGCGCGTATCTGCTCTTTAATCTCCTTCTTGAGGAGCGAGGCGTCGTCGAGTTCGTTCCTCCTGACCTTCTCCTGGACGCTGGATATTATCCTCGACGTGGTCTCCACCCCGAGGTCGGAGAGTATCATCAGCTCCTCGATCTCGTCGAGGAGCGCGTCGTCGATCTTCTTCTTCCCGAGGACGACGTTCTCAATGCCCGCGACCAGCTGGTCGCGCGTGCGCGTGAGGCCGTCCTTCAACCTGTCGAAAAAGCCCAAAATCTACCTCGATTTGTCTGGCTGTACTTTCGGTGTCATTCCTGATGCGAAGCCGAAGAATCTGCCGTTGATTTTTTGTAGGGGCGGGTCCCAGTGCCCGCCCTCTTGTTTGTCATTCCCGCCCCGGCTTTAAGCATGCTGGGGTAAACTCCAGCGGGAATCCATTGTAACGCGCACATTCAAAATGGACCCCCGTTTTCACGGGGGTGACGTCATATATTATTTGTCGCCCCGTGCTCGACACGGGGTCCAGGAAGTAATGATATTCCTGGATTCCCGCCTTCGCGGGAATGACATACCTAATGTGTTCCTACTTCTTGCATATGCTCCCCGCCCCGGCCTTCAACTGGAACTCGATGTCGGTCCCGTGCGGGTCGTGGCAGTTGACGCATACGAGTGACATGCCAGCGGGCGTCTCCTCGTGACAGATGAAGCACATGGTTCCGTTGCCCGCCGCCTTCTGGAACTTGTGGTCGCCGGTTTTTTTGTGGCAGTGGAGGCAGTCCCCGACGGCCACCGGGCCGTGTACGAACTTGCGCTGCATCATGCCTGCATGGCATTTATCCGTGATGCAGCCGTCCACCGAAAGGCCCAGGGGGCCGGACTCGGCCTGCGCGTACAGACATGGCAGTACGATGAAAGCCGACAGCGACAGCATGGCCAATAGACGCCGCATTCGCCTATATCTCCTCCCTTAGTATCTCCGCCGCCCTGCCCGTGGCCCGGAGCGCAAGCCCGCCGTTGCATGTGCGCTCCGCCAGAAGCACCAGAAAGTAACCGTCCTTGAGCGGCTGGACGACGACCTTGGCGTCCGCGAGCGTGATAAGCACGACCTCTGCCGCGCCGAGCCCGCTTTCGCCGCCGGCCTCGGCTATGAGGTGCAAAATGATGCCCTGGTGCGCGCCGAGGAGCTTTATGTCGTCAACCGGGCCGGGGAAGAACTGCTCGACCGCCTCGCCCTCCCAGTCGGCGAATATCGCGCCGACCGCGCCCGGCAACCCCTCCACCGTCTCCTGAAGTATTTTCTTGAACACGCCGTCAACCGAATACGAGAAAGATTGCGAGCGTCACGAGCCCGCCGAGCAGTGCCCCGATAATTACCTCGCGCCGTGAGTGTATGCCCATGGCCACCCTGCTGTGGCAGACCATAAGCGCCATGACGAGGACGAATATCCAGACCAGCAGGTCCTCCGCGAGGAACATCACCCCGACCCATATGGAGAACGACAGCGCGGCATGCCCGCTCGGCATCCCGCCCGAGAGCGGGGTGCCCCGGTCGAGGTACGCCTTGAGTATGATCACGGCGATTATGACAACGAGCGTCGCCATGAAGGCGACATTGTCCCCGGCGAGCCTCACCTGCTCGAAACCGTTTGTGACCGAATAAGCCACGTGCGGGTAGAGTATCAGGAACGCGAGTACAAGCGAGCCGAACGACGCCAGGAATACCGCGCCCGCCGCCGTGTCCTTGGCGACCTTGGCGAGCGGGTGGTACGCCTCGGAAATCAGGTCCACCGCGGCCTCGATGGCGGTATTCAGTATCTCCGTAACGAGGACCAGGACGACCGCGAGCGTGAGCGCGATGAACTCCATCCTGTCCAGGCCGAAGAAAAGCCCTGTCAGGACGACGGCGCCGGCCGACATGAAATGCCAGCGCATGTGCCTCTGCGTCCGCGCGGCGTAGAGGATGCCCTCGATAGCCACGTTCGCGCTCTCGTACCAGGTTTTGGGCTTCATTGGCCCTTTCGAATGCGAGGACAAGTCCCGCCTTCTTGTAAGAAGGCAGCCCAAGAACTTTCAATAGGCCGCCGTTGGCGGCATTGACTGCTTTACTTTATATCCCCCTCTCCTCCCGGGAGAGGGGCATCTCATGGGGTGAGGGCGTTACCTTATTGCCTTTATTATCTCACCCTGCTTCCTGAACATCCGCCTCTTGTCGGAGGCGTTAGTCTCGTGGTCGTAGCCCGCGAGGTGCAAGATGCCGTGTACCAGCAGGAAGGTCATCTCCTCGTCCGTGGAGTGGCCGGCCTCGGCGGCCTGGAGCACGGCCCTCGGCGCGGATATGACGATGTCCCCGAGCATCACTGGCGGCGCGTCCGCGCCGGACGCTCCCGGAACGCCAGCCCCAGCCTCGGACATAGCGAACGACAGCACGTCCGTCGTGGCGTCGATGCCCCGGTAGGCGCGGTTCAGCGACCGCATCTTCCGGTCGCCGGTAACCAGGACGGAGACCTCAGCGCCTTCCAGTCCCAGAAGTGATAGTACCTTCTCCGCGCGTCTCCTCAGGCTCCCAGCCTCCGCCTTTATGCTCCTCTGCGAGTTTGTGACCCTGACCGCCAAATCGCTTCTTCTCCCCTCCGGACGGAATCCCCAGTCCGGGATAGTCTATCCTGTGGTGGTATATGCCGGACAGCAGCAGGTTGAAACTCTTGGTTATCTCCGTCAGGTCCCTGAGCGTGAGGTCGCACTCCGAGAGCTGGCCGTCCTCGAATATCCGCTTGACCAGCTTGTCCACGAGCGCGGCTATCCTCTGGGGCGTCGGGTTGTCGAGGACGCGGGACGCTGCCTCGACCGAGTCCGCGAGCATGACGATAGCCGCGACCCTCGTCTGCGGCTTGGGGCCGGGGTAGCGGTAATCCTCCTCGCGGACGAGGCCGGGGTGGTCCTCGTGCTCCCTGGCCTTCTCATAGAAATAAGTCATCAGCGATGTGCCGTGGTGCTGCTGGATTATCTCGACTATCTGTGGCGGGACCTTGTGCTCCCTGGCCATCTCGACGCCGTCCTTGACGTGCGACGCGATGATAAGGCTGCTCATGCTCGGGGTCAGCCGGTCGTGCCGGTTCTCGCCCCTCGCCTGGTTCTCTATGAAGTATTCCGGCTTCTTTATCTTGCCTATGTCGTGGTAGTACGCCGCGACCCGCGCCATGAGCGGGTTGACGTTGACCGCCTCGGCAGCGGCCTCGGCGAGGCTGCCGATTATCACGCTGTGGTGGTACGTGCCGGGCGCGGTAACCATCAGCGTCTTTAGTATGGGGCTGTTGAGGTCGCTGTACTCCAGCAGGGAGATGTCGGTCACTACCTTGAACGAGGACTCCAGGAGCGGTAGTATGCCGGACACCAGTATTGCGACGAAGATGCCGCCAGTGAATGCGGCGACCATGTCGTACAGGCTCGTCCTGACGAAGAGCTGGTGGCTGTAGAGGTCAATGCATATCACGGTCGCGACGTTCGCCAGCGCGACGAACAGCCCCGCCTTGAGGAGGGCGGAGCGGTGAGTGCAGCGTACCACGCTGAACGCCGCGATGATGCTCCCGACGAATGAGTATATGAAGAAGAACGGCTCCCCGCCGACGAGTATCCCGCCGAAGATTCCGATGATGAACGAGAACACGATGCCTATGTGGATGTCGAACAGGAGCGTCGCGAGCATCGCCCCGACCGCGAGCGGTATGCCGAAGTAGCCCGTCCTCTCGCCCACGCCCGCGAGGTTCGCGGTGAAGGTCGAGAAAAGCTCCGCGAAGAAGCGGGACATGGCGACCGTGCCGAGTAGTATTATGCAGATGAGGGCTATCTTCTGTAGGTCGCCGGTGATGGCCTTTTTGTAACGCCTCAGGTCCCAGTAGAGTATGTAAAGCGGTAGCGAGACGATGAGGGACAGGCCGACAAGCGACTCGAAGGTGCCGGACGCGCCGAGCGTCGTGAAGGTGACCGGGTCGATAAGGATGAACGCGAGCGAGACGGTGAGGAGCGCCCCCATCACCGCCTTTTTCACCCTCTCCCTGGTGTGGCTGCCGGACGCGGTGGACGCCGTCTTCTGCTGGATGGAAAGCGGCTTTGGCTGCGCCTTCCTCGGCATGACGCTGACCCTCGCTCGCTCCACTTTAAGACTTGCCATCTCTGTCCTCGAACTTCTGGTACGCCATAATTATGTCCTGGACGAGCCTGTGACGGACGACGTCCTTCTCGGTGAACTTCACGAACTCGATGCCCTTCACCTGCTCCAGCACCTTCATGACCGTTATGAGCCCGGACGCCCGCTCGGGCGGCAGGTCCACCTGGGTTATGTCGCCCGTTATGACAGACTTCGAGCCGAAGCCCATCCGGGTCAGGAACATCTTCATCTGCTCGGTCGTCGTGTTCTGCGCCTCGTCCAGAATGATGAACGAGTCGTTCAGCGTCCTGCCGCGCATGAACGCGAGCGGGGCTATCTCTATCGTCCCCCTCTCGACCAGCCGGCCGACCTTCTCCGCGTCCATCATGTCGTAGAGCGCGTCGTAAAGTGGACGCAGGTACGGGTGCACCTTCTCGGCGATGTCGCCCGGCAGAAATCCGAGCTTCTCCCCGGCCTCCACCGCTGGCCTGGTCAGGATTATCCGGTTGACCTCTTTCTTCACCAGCGCGGAGACCGCGGCGGCCATCGCGAGGTACGTCTTGCCCGTGCCCGCCGGCCCGACGCCGAAGACGATGTCGTGCTTCCTTATAGCCTCGACGTACCGCTTCTGGTTTCCGGTCTTGGGCGTGACCTGCTTCTTGTTGGAGCCGACGAGGACGGAGTCCGCGTACACGTTCTTGAGCGCGGCCTCGGGGTCCGCCTCGTGCGCCCGCATAGCGAGCTTCACGTCCTCGAGCTTCAGCGAGTACCCGTCGCCCACAAGGCCGGCGAGGTCGTTGATGACCCGCTCCACCGTCAGCACGGCTTTGTCCTCGCCCTCTATCGAGATGCGGTTGCCCCGGGCCTTTATGTCCACCCCGGAGGTGCTCTCTATATATCGCAGGTTCCTGTCGAACTCACCGAAGAGGACCGGTATCCCCTCTTCGTGGCCGAGCGTCATTTCTATTTTCGTGTGCGAACCCCTTAAATCCCCGCTTTCTTGTAAGAAAGCGGCCAAAGAACTTATTACAGGTGGCCTTGCCAAACACCGTCGTCCCGAGCGAAGTCGAGGGACCCACCTTTGACTTAAATTTAAATGTGCGGGCGCAATAAATTGCGCCCCTACAACTTCATATTGATACAGGCAGATTCTTCGCGGAGTGTATCCTGAGCGAAGCCGAAGGGCTCAGAATGACACCTGTTGCCTGTCGCCCCGTGCTTGACACGGGGTCCGGGAATTACCCCCTGCCCCGCGCCATGTCCTCCAGCTTCGCTATCCGCTCCTCCATCGGAGGATGAGTAGAGAACAGTTTCGTGACGCCCCTCGCGGAGAACGGGTTCACGATGAACATGTTCGAGGTCGCGGGGTTCGCGTCCATCGGTACGGCCTCGACGCCACGGTGCAGCTTCCGGAGCGCGTCAGCGAGCGACATCGGGTTTCCGCACAGCTTCGCGCCGCCCGCGTCCGCCATGTACTCGCGGGAGCGCGATATGGCCATCTGTATGAGCATCGCGGCTATAGGCGCGAATATCATCATGGCAATGGCGGCGATGGGGTTGCTGTCCTCGTCGTCCCTGCCCCCGAAGAATATGGCGAACCGGGCAAGCATTGTAATAGCCGCCGCGAGGACGGACGCTATAGTGCTGACCAGTATGTCGCGGTTCAGGACGTGGGTCAGCTCGTGCGCCATCACGCCCTCGAGCTCCGAGCGGGTCAGCATACGGAGTATCCCCTCGGTGGCCGCGACAGCCGCGTGCTCCGGGTCCCTGCCGGTGGCGAAGGCGTTCGGCGAGGAGTCGGGTATGATATACACCCTGGGCATCGGCATCCCGGCCTTCTGGGCGAGGTTTCTTACCATGTTGTAGAACTCCGGCGACTCCGCCTCGTTCACCTCGCGCGCGTTGTACATCTTCAGGACTATCTTGTCCGAGAACCAGTAAGTGAAGACGTTCATCAGGACGGCGAACCCGAAGAAGCCGAACATCATGCTCTTGCCGCCGAGCGCGCTCCCCAGCACGACGAGAAGCATGGTCATCGCCGCCATCAGCATAGCAGTCTTAAACCTGTACATCAAAACCCTCCGTGTTGCTTGCTTACCGACAGTAAACACATTGCTTGTCGCCCCGTGCCTGACACGGGGTCCAGGAAGTTATGAAATTCCTGGATTCCCGCCTGCGCGGGAATGACGGATAAAACCAAATCTCCTCTTCCGTCCCCCCTTTGACAAAGGGGGGAATGAGGGGGGATTTAAACCGGGCCGACACGCGGGTCGGCCCCTAAATTAAAAGCGTCTGCGCAAACCCGCACCTATAAGCATATTATACTCTTACACGCCACGCATTTCCACAACTACCTTCCGCGCACCTTGCCGCGCGTCGAGGGCTTCAGCTTGTCGGCCGCGAGCTTGCCCGCGTCGGAGTTCGGGTACTTCTTCGCCAGCGCCTCGAAAGCCTCCTTGGCCGCGCGCGCGTCTCCGAGCTTCTCGTAGCAGTAGCCGGTCTTCAGCATCGCGCCGGGCATCTTCTGGCTGTCCGGGTACTCCTTCATTACCTTGTCGAACTCAACCAGCGCGTCCTGGTACCGGCCAAGGCTGTAAAGCGACTCGCCTATCCAGTACTGGGCGTTGCCCGCGTACTCCGTGTCCGGGTAAGAACGCAGGTATTCCCTGAACCCTGCAATGGCGACATCGTAGTCGCCCCTCGTATAGTCCAGGTATGACGTCTGGTACATCTGTATCGGGTCACCGGCCGGCTGGGAGGCCGCGCCCGCGTCACCCTTGGAGACCGGCACCTCCGTGCCCTGCCCGGACGGCTCACTGCCTGTCGCGCCTGCCGCGCCCGACGGGTCCGTCGCGCCGCCCGTCTGGCCGCCCGCCGCCTGGCTGGTCTGGCCGCCAGCCTGTCCAAGAGCCCCCTGTATCGCGGACATCTGCTGCATGAGCGCGGCCTTCAGGGCGTCGAGCTTCGCGTTGGTCGTCTCGGCCCCGTGGGCGATCTCCTCTATGCGGCCGCTGAGGCTCGTCATCTCGCCGCCGGACATCGTGAACATCTTGCTGCCGAGGTCCGCCTGGTTGCGCTTTATTACCGCAAGCTCTTCCGAGACGGACTTTACGTCCGCCGAAAGCTTCGCGTTACCGGACTTCAGCGCCTCCAGCGCGGTCAGCATGTCCCCGCCCTTCCTCGCCTGGGCATCGAGAGACATGTTGACGTTCTCGATGGAGACCTTGGAGGTCCGGACGTCCGCCCGAATCTCGGACAGCTGGTCGTCGATGTGCTTGAGGTCGTCGCTGGTGGCGCAGCCCTGCATGAGGGCGGCCAGCATTAACACCATCAGTAATAAAATCAGGTTACGCATCATAATCCTTCGCTTTATTCAAGTTAGCGCCAAGGGCCGCGAAGCGATACGGCCCTGCTTGTCACCCCCGTGCAAACGGGGGTCCATTTTGACTTTGTACGTCACAATGGATTCCCGCTTTCGCGGGAATGACATAATTAATAGTTGAGATTTAAACTGTTTTCTAAATCCCGTATTCACCCATCCGCAAGGCACGGGGGCGGACATAGTCCGCCCCCGCCTTGATTTCAACTCATGTGACACATGCTTAGCGCTGGACAACAAAGTGCGCGCGCCTGTTCAAAGCCCAGGCCGCCTAGTCGTGGCCGTCAGCGAACGGCTTGCTCTTGCCGTAGCTTATCGTCTTCATCTTGGAGCCGTCAGCGCCGAGCGAGACTAGGTAGTTCATCGCCGCCTCCGCCCTGCGCTCGCCGAGGGCGAGGTTGTACTCGACGGTGCCGCGCTCGTCACAGTGGCCTTCGATGACAACGACGTTCGTGGAGTTCGCCTTCATCCAGTCCGCGTTGTCGTTCAACGCCGGCTTCTCGGAGTCCTTTATGTCGTACTTGTCGAAGTCGTAGTAGACGTCCTTGAGGGCCAGCTCAGGCCTTGCGGTCTCGGCGGCCTCGGCCATCTCCCTGCCGGCGGGAGGTGCCTCGACAGGCTTTGCCGGCTCAGCAACCTTAGCCGGCTCCACGGGCGGTGTGGGAGTGGGTTCCGTTATGGCCGCCCCCTTGCCGCTGTCATCGATCTGGCTCTTCGTGGCGCAGGAGCAGCCCGCCGCCATCAACAGGGACACAACGGCAATGGACATCATGAATAGCTTAATAATCCTCACGTTAAACCCTCCTTTCAAGGTTAAACAATCAGTGATGCAATAAATCCATGAAAAGCAAAATGTGGCCGGACTTTCTTTTAGCCACCCCCTTTCGAAACTTGATTTTAATTATATCACAACTTGTTGCACAAGCAACCGTTTTCGAACATTTAAAGCAGGCAGGCCTTTGACGAAAAACAGCCTGGGATGCCATACCGCTGCTTCTTGTAAACCTACCCCCACCCCAACCCTCCCCCTGTGCAGAGGGAGGGAGATTCGTCGAAACCAGCTTTATGGTATTAAGGCTTCAACCAATCTTCCCCTCCCTGCTCAGGGAGGGGATAAGAGGGAAGGGTTGGTTCTCCGGCCTACTCCTGAACCATCGGCGACCAGGCAGGGGTCTGTGCGTTGCCCGGAATATTCAGCCGTCTCACGTTCTTTCCGTCCGGATCCATCGTGTACAGCTCCTTACGGCCGGAGCGGGTCGAGGAGAACACGATGTGCTTGCCGTCCGGGGACCAGGACGGGTTCTCGTTCTGGCCCTTCTCGAACGTCAGCCTCGTCACGTTCTCGCCTGTCGGGTCCATCTTGTAGATGCTGAAGTAGCCCGCCTCCCGGCTGACATAGACGATGCTGTCGCCCTTGGGCGACCAGCACGGCGACGCGTTGTACTTGCCGATGTAAGACAGCCGCCTGACGTTCCCGCCCTCGGAGTCCATGACGTATATCTGCGGGCTGCCGGAGCGGTCGGAGTTGAAGGCTATCTCGCGCCCTGTCGGCGACCAGGACGGCGAGGTGTCGATGTTGTGGTTTATCGTCAGCCTCCTGTGGCCGGAGCCGTCCCTCTTCATCGTGTATATCTCGGAGTTGCCGTCCTTGCTCAGCGAGAGCGCGATCCTCTCCCCGTCCGGCGACCAGGACGCGGCGACGTTCAGCCCCTGAAAGAAAGACAGTATGCCTCGGCTCTTGGCGGTGCTGCTGACCCACCAGAGGTCCGGGTTCAGCCTCTTGTACGACGTGTACGTGATGTAGTTCCCGGACGGAGACCAGCCCGGCAGAAGGCATGTCCCCTCGTCGCGGGTCAGGCGGTACACGTTGTGTCCGTCGTAGTCGGAGTAGTAAAGCTCGTCGTGGCCGGTCATGTCGGAGACGAAGGCTATCCTCGTCCGGCATATACCCTTCTGGCCCGCGACCCGGAATATTATATCGTCCGCCATCTGGTGCACCTTCTGGCGCATGACGCGTAGCGCGTCGGGATACTTCCCGGTATACACAGCCGTCCCGGCTGCCGTCTCCATGACCTTGCAGGTCAGGTGTATCTCGCGTCCGTCGGTGGAGTAGCCGCCCAGGACGATATTGTCCACGCCGAGCGACGTCCAGCCGGACGGGTCGCCAAGTACCTCTTTCACACGGGTCGCCTCAAAGTAGCCGGAGAAGTTCAGGTCGGCCGCCAGGATGTCCGCCATCTTGACGTCCCTGTTCTCCTTGTCGTTGAAGCCGCCCTCGCGGATGAAGTCGGGGATGAGGATCTTGGTCTTGGAGGCCTCCTTGGCGGAGGTTATGGCGACCTCGGCTTCCTGCGCCCTGACGGGCGAGGCGAACATCGCAAGAACCACTGTGGCCAGAATGCCGGACGCCAACACTAACCGCAAGAAAATTCCTGGATTCCCGCTTTCGCGGGAATGACGGGCTATGCTAAACAATACTGGATATCCCTTCTATCCCCTCGGCATGAACGTGTAATGGACCCCGAGCCGGTCCGCCTCGTACCCTTCGGGCAGAGGCGGCAGCGGGCTGGCCTTCTTTATCGCGAGCAGCGCCTTCTGGTCGTAGAGGTCGACGCCGGAACTCGCCTCCACCTCGACGTCCGTTATCCTGCCCGCGCGGTCTATGCGGAAAAAAACCACTGTCTTGGGCCTCGCGTTCGCCCAGAGCGCGGGAGGAGACCAGTTGGCCTCGACCTTCTTCTGGAGCGCGGCTATGTACCATGTGAACTTGAAGTTCCCCGTCCCGCCGTCGATTGCTACCGGCCCCTGCACCGCGTCCCTGGGGCCTCCGCCGACCGGCCCCTGGCCCGGCCCAACCGGGGCCTTGGGTATCTCCCTCGACGGATCAGGCTCCTTCCTGGGAGGCGTCTTCGACGGCTTGTCGGTCAGACGCTTGTCCGGGACCTTTACCGTGTCCTCGTCCGGCGGCGTCTCCTTCACTTCCTTCTTAGGCGGCTCGACGACCTCGGGCGACTTCCCGCCCCCGCCCATCGGGCCAGGCTTGGACGCCAGCGTCACCGCGATAAGCTCGACCTTCTTGACCTTGCGTTCAGTGGTCGGGAAGTACACGACGAGGGCGATTACAAGCGCGTGCAGCAAGGCGGAAAAGAGGATGGACGGAGACATGCCGGGGTCGCGTCCCGCCGACAGGGCCTTGGGCCCTGGCCCGCGGCTACCGTCACCGGCCCCCCTGCCCTTGATTCTCCTCGATACCCTGCTGTCCATGAGGTTTTAATTTTCTCATACCTCTGCTACCATGTCAAGCATTTAAGGCAGGGCCGCTCCGGGTTGCATTATTCTTTCTTTTCAGGGCTTTCCCTGCTTCCACCGCGACGAAAACCGAGCATGAAAGCCCGAGGACGAGGGCGAGTTCGGCGGTCCCGAGAGGCCGGGTCCTGAAAATGGGGTTCAGGAACGGGACGTACAACGTCGCCATCTGGAGCGTGAACGTCAGGATTACCGATAACAGCAACGGTTTGTTGCTCGAAAGCCCCTGCCTGAAGACGGACTCTGTCTCGGAGCGGACCGCCATGACGTTGAACACCTTGGACAGGCAGATGACCGTGAAGACCATGCTCTGCCAGTTCGGGTTCCCGGAAGTGTATGCCCAGGCCTGGAGCGATATGGCGACCGCTGCCATCAGGAATCCCGACCAGAGCGCCTGCGCGCCCAGTCCCTGGGCGAATATGCTTTCCTCCGGGTGCCTCGGGGGGCGCTCCATGATGCCCTTCTCCTCAGGCTCGGCGGCGAGCGACAGGCCCGGCAGGCCGTCGGTCACGAGGTTTATCCAGAGTATCTGCACCGGCAGAAGCGGCAGGGGCAGGCCGAAGAACGGCGCGAGGAAGAGCGCCCATATCTGGCCGGAGTTGCCCGCGAGCGAGTACCTTATGAACTTCCGGATGTTGTCGTATATCCTCCTGCCCTCGCGTATCGCCCTCACTATGGTTGCAAAGTCGTCGTCGAGGAGCACCATGTC
This sequence comes from Nitrospirota bacterium, assembly GCA_016212105.1. GTDB lineage: Bacteria > Nitrospirota > JACRHJ01 > JACRHJ01 > JACRHJ01 > JACRHJ01. The sequence continues at coordinate 2,467 of JACRHJ010000046.1, read as the reverse complement.
GGAGGACTCCTTGGCGACCTCCGTCCCGCAGACGCCCATCGACACCCCGATGTCCGCACGCTTGAGCGCCGGTGCGTCGTTCACGCCGTCCCCCGTCATCGCGACGAACTCGCCCCGGCTCTGGAGCGCCTGGACTATCTTCAGCTTCTGCTCCGGCGCGACACGCGCGTACACCTTGACCCCGCCCGCGCGGGCGGCAAGCTCCTCGTCGGACAGCTTGCCGAGCGTGGTCCCGGTCATGACGTCTTGCGGCCCGCCGTCGATACCGAGTTCATGCGCGATCCGGGACGCCGTGACGGGGTGGTCCCCGGTAATCATAACGACGCGCACCCCGGCGGTGCGGCATTCGGCGATGGCCTGCCACACGCCCTCCCTCGGCGGGTCCAGAAGCCCCACGAACCCGGCGAATGTCAGGCCGGACTCGACCTCCGGGCCGACGTCCGCTGACATTTCGTCGAGCCGCCTGTACCCGAAGGCGAGGACGCGGTAGCCCGCCGCGGCGGCCCTCTCACCATCACTCCTGACCGTGTCCCGGCCAAGCGACCCCGGCCCTTCGGCATCAAGGGCGTCCACGGAGATGTCGAGGACGACCTCGAGCGCGCCCTTGGTAATTACCAGGTACCCGCCGGACGGGTCCTCGTGTATGGTTGTCATCAGCTTCCGGCCGGAGTCGAACGGCACCTCGGCGACGCGAGGGTACGTCTTCTCCAGCGCGGCCCTGTCGTAACCCTTCTCCGAGGCCGAGACGTACAGCGCCGCCTCCGTCGGGTCGCCGGTGACGGCCCCGTCCGCGTCACGCCTCGCGTCGTTGCTGAGCGCCATGCATTTCAGGAGGAAGTCCGCCGGGCCGCCGTCTCCGGCCTCTGCGGCAACGCACAGACCGCCGCCCGCGCGGAACTCGCCGACCGTCATCCTGTTCATGGTGAGGGTGCCGGTCTTGTCTGTGCAGACGTAAGTTACCGAGCCGAGCGTCTCGACCGCGGGCAGCTTCCTGATGAGCGCATTTTTCGCCACCATCTTCTTCGCGCCGAGCGCGAGGGATATGGTGATTACGGCGGGCAGCGCCTCCGGTATTGCCGCGACTACAAGGCTCACGGCGGTCAGGAACATCAGGACAGGCTCCTCGCCCCGGAGGAGCCCGGCGGCGAACACCACGGCGCATACCGCGAAAATGGCGAACGAGAGCTTCCTGCCGAATACCGCCAGCCGCTTCTGGAGCGGCGTCTTCGTGTCCTCGCCCCCCTGTATCAGCCCGGCTATCCTGCCAAGCTCCGCCTCCATGCCCGTTGCGACGGCCAAGCCCGCGCCCCGGCCGTAGCTTATGACCGTGCCCTTGAACACAATGCACAGCCTGTCGCCGACGGCGGCCCCCGCGTCCGCGACCGGCGCGGTGGACTTCTCCGCCGGGACGGACTCGCCCGTTATCGCCGACTCGTCGGCCTTCAGCCTCGCCGCCTCGAACAGCCGGATGTCGGCCGGCACGACCTCGCCGGCCTCCAGCAGGACGACGTCTCCCGGTACTACCCCGGTCTCCGGGATGACCCTCTCGCGCCCGTCCCGCAGGACGCGGACGCGCGGCGACGCCATCAGCTTGAGCGCCTCCATCGCCTTGTCCGCCCTGTATTCCTGGACGAAGCCGATGACCGCGTTCATTACAACGATGACGACTATGGCGATGGTGTCCGTCACGTCTCCGACGATACCGGAGACGATCGCGGCGACCATCAGGACGATTATCATGAAGTCCCTGAACTGGCCCAGGAACATGGCGAGCGGCGTGACGCGCTTCGTCTCCTTGAGCGAGTTCGGGCCGTGGGCGGCAAGGCGCGCTTCGGCCTCGCGCCCGGTCAGGCCGTTTTTCATGTCCGCGCCGAGCGCGTCCGCCGCCTCGTCCACGGTGATGGTATGCCAGAGTGTATTGTTCCGCATGTATCAAGTCTTGCAGAAAGGTTTGTATGAGTCAAGGGGGACAATAGAAAAGGGCCGACTCGCTGGTTGGCCCTTACTATTAACGCGCGCGCATGTAATAGAACCCGCCCGGCTCGGCCATTACCCCGAACTGCCCCACGTACTTGAAGGGTTGCGGCACGGCCTCCACGCACTGGCCGCTCAGGTTGCCGAACGGGTCGTAGGCGTACTTGTTCACCATCACCTGGTCTTCGTCCATCACTGCCACCGTGCCGCCGGTCGCGTTGTAGTGGTATCATAATCGTTTACGGTAATACCAAAACGCATAAGCCACAATTATGCCATACGGAGCTACCCACAACGTCATGAAATCAATATGATTATCGCCAATCGTATGAGAGAACACATCTGTCTTTAGATGATAGTGTGCTAATCTTAGTTGAAAATTGAGAAGTGGCTCCAAACGTGGTAAAGTGTTTTTCCGCCAAGAAGAACATTATAGCCACAGAAAGGAGCCACCATGAAGAGGATTGCACAGAAGTCTGGTAATGGCAAGCGT
>JACRHJ010000044.1 GCA_016212105.1 Nitrospirota bacterium | reverse complement strand
TACTTCGCCTCCTGCATGCGTCTGAGGTTCCTCTTCATCTCGTCGTACCAGAGCGCCATCTTGAGCCCGAAGGTCGTCGGCTCGGCGTGTATGCCGTGCGAACGGCCTATCATCACGGTGTCCTTGTGCTCCAGGGCACGCGCCTTCAGGACTTCGAGGAGCCTCGTTATGTCCTTTATGATTATGTCCGACGCCTCGCACATCTGGATGGCGAGCGCGGTGTCGAGGACGTCCGAGGACGTGAGCCCGACGTGTATGTAGCGCGAGTCCTCGCCGACGTGCTCCGCGACGTTGGTCAGGAAGGCGATGACGTCGTGCTTGACCACCATCTCGATCTCGTCCACGCGCGCGGCCTCGAACGCGGCCTTCTTCTTTATGTTGGCCACGGAGGACGCGGGCACCTTGCCGAGCTTGCTCCACGCCTCGCAGGCGAGGACCTCGACCTGCAGCCATTTACTGTACTTGTTCTCCGTCGTCCAGACCGCGGCCATCTCCGGCCGGGAGTATCTCTCTATCATCTGGTTTTGCCTTTCGCGCATTCCTTGGCGACCTTGTCGAGGACGCCGTTGATGAAGGTTGCGGACTCTTCGAGGCTGAACTTCTTGGCCACCTCGATAGCCTCGTTGATGGTCACGTTTACCGGGACGTCGAGGAAATAGAGCAGCTCGCACGTGGCGAAGCGCAGTATGTTCCTGTCTATTGTCGATAGCCGCTCGATGGTCCAGTGTTCGAGGTGCGCGGTGATGAGCGCGTCTATCTCTTTGGTATGCTTCTCGGTGTTCTGTATGAGGATGATGGCGTAGTCCTTGTCGTCCTCCAGGGTGCTGTACTCCTGGAGGAAGTCGTTCAGGTCATCGCGCGAGAGTTCTTCGCCGGACACGTCCAGCTTGTAGAGGTACTGCAAGGCCAGCTCCCTGGCTTTTCTGCGGCTTCCCATTATTATCGCACCCGTCCGGTAGTTGTCAGATCGTGTCCCGCCATAGTACCCGCCCCGTTGAGAAAGAACAAGGCCCCGCAAACGCGGGGCCGGATATTACACTTACGCCTGCTTGAGCGCCTTCATGAGGTTGACCATCTCTATCGCTGCCATCGCGGCGTCGAAGCCCTTGTTGCCAGACTTTGACCCAGCGCGCTCTATCGCCTGCTCGATGGAGTCGGTCGTGAGTACCCCGAAGATGACCGGCATGCCCGCCTCCAGGCTGACGGATGCCACGCCCTTCGAGACCTCGGAGCTGACGTAGTCGAAGTGCGGGGTCGCGCCGCGTATAACCGCGCCGAGGCAGATTATCGCGTCGAACTTCTTGGTCGCGGCCGCCTTCTTGGCGACCAGCGGTATCTCGAACGCGCCCGGCACCCGGACGACCGTGATGTCCTCGTCCTTCGCACCGTTCCTGACGAGCGCGTCCACCGCGCCGTCCAGGAGCCTCGATGATATGAAGTCGTTGAAACGGGAGACCAGCAGACAGAACTTCTGGCCCTTGGCGCTCAGGTCGCCCTGCACCTGCTTTGGCATTTGAAATCTCCTTTCAGAGTTAACCTACCCCGACCCCAGCCCTCCCCCTATGCAGGGGGCGGGAGAATCGTCGAAGCCGGCTTCATTATAATAATTCTTTCACCAATCTTCCCCTCCCTGCCCAGGGAGGGGATAAGAGGGAAGGGTAGGTGTATCCTACACGTTCTCCAGAAGATGTCCCATCTTGTCCTTCTTCGTAGCGAGGTATCTCGCGTTTCTTTCGTGCGCGGGTATCTCTATGGGCACGCGGCCTGTTATCTCAAGCCCGTAGCCTTCGAGGCCGACAATCTTGCGCGGGTTGTTGGTAAGGAGGCGCATCTTCTTGACGCCCAGGTCGACCAACATCTGCGCGCCGACTCCGTAGTCCCGGAGGTCGGCCTTGAACCCGAGTTCGAGGTTCGCCTCGACGGTGTCCATGCCCTTGTCCTGGAGGTCGTAGGCCTTGAACTTGTTCACGATGCCTATGCCCCGGCCCTCCTGCCTCATATAAAGGATGACGCCCTTGCCCTCCTGCTCGATTATCTCCATCGCCTTGTGGAGCTGGTCGCCGCAGTCGCAGCGGAGCGAGTGGAGCACGTCGCCGGTCAGGCATTCGGAGTGGACGCGCACCAGAACCTCGTCGCCGGGGAGTATCTCGCCCTTTACCAGCGCCAGGTGGTTGTAGTCGTCCACGTCGTTCTCGTAGGCAATTGCAGTGAAGTCGCCGTACTCGGTCGGGAGCTTCGTCGTCGCCGCGCGGCGCACAAACGACTCGCGCCTCATACGGTACTCGATGAGCGCCTTTATCGTGCATATCTTCATCTTGTGTTCTTTGGCGAACACGACAAGCTCCGGCACGCGGGCCATCGTCCCGTCGTCGTTCATTATCTCGCAGATGACGCCCGCCGGCGTGAGGCCAGCGAGACGCGCGAGGTCCACCGAGCCCTCGGTCTGTCCGGCGCGCTTCAGGACGCCGCCCTTCTGGGCGCGGAGCGGGAAGATGTGGCCGGGGCGCGCGAGGTCTTCCGGCTTCGCGTCGGGGTTTACCGCCGCGAGGATGGTAGTCGCCCTGTCCGCCGCCGAGATGCCGGTGGTCACGCCCTTCTTCGCCTCTATGGAGACGGTGAACGCCGTCCCGAAGGACGAGGTGTTCCGGGCGGACATCATCGGGAGCTGGAGCTGGTCCACCTTCTCCTGCGTCATCGAGAGGCAGACGAGGCCGCGTCCGAACTTCGCCATGAAGTTTATCGCCTCCGGCGTGACCTTTTCGGCCGCCATCGTGAGGTCGCCCTCGTTTTCCCTGTCCTCGTCGTCGATGAGGATGACCATCTTTCCTTCGCGGATGTCCTTTATGGCGTCCTCGATGGAGTCCATCTTGTACTTTTCGCGCATCTCGTTGCCTTCCTTGAATATACGAGCTGTTAGCTCAGCCTTTTTTGAAGAATAGTGATTATACCAGCGCGGGGGGGGGATGTAAAGGGGAAATTGAGGGGGGAGCAAGTTGCCATTAAGCCTTGAACTTGTCAGGGTATGGGCCTGAAATCCCACGCCTCCGTACTCCAGTATGATTTGCCGCTTTTGGCATCTACAAAATACCTCCAGCCCCCAAGTACAACTTGGTAGACCAGCTTGTTTTCGTTAATTACAAGTTCTTGTTGATACACTGGCGCATCTCGCATATCAGGCTCTTTAGACTTGACAATCTCCACAGCCTCGTCCGCCGTTATCAACGGCGTCGTGTCGATGTCGGGAGTTGGAATTGTGTTATTCACAATTAAATAAACTTCATCGTCATTGTCCAAATGAATACATAGAGAATGTCCCCATACAGATACGCCGTTTACGCTTTGCTGGAAACTCATATCCGCACTAGGTTCTCTATCACTCAATCTTAATTCATGCTTCGGCTCCTTAAACCAAAACAGACTCCTGTGCCTGTCAATAAAATCAAGCGCAGCCTCATCAGCAGGCTTGTCCTTGTCGATTTTGAACTTGCCCTTGAGCTTGAAGATATACTTCTCAGTGGACCATGCCTCCGCATCCCCCTCCGACTCATCCAGCAGCGCCATGACCGCCGCCCGGTCATCCGGCTTCCCATGTATGACGCGCTTCGGCCCGGCACCGGCCTCGTCCGCCCCCGCCACCCCGGCAGACACAGACACGGACACGGACGCGAAGGCCATCATCAGGGACAGGACAAGCATGGCGAGATTGCGGGAAGTGTGAAGCATGCGGGCCTCCATAATAGTGAACCTACCCCCACCCCAGCCCTCCCCCTATGCAGGGGGCGGGAGATTCGTCGAGACCAGACTTTATTATAATAGCTGCTTCAACCAATCTTCCCCTCCCTTCACAGGGAGGGGATAAGAGGGAAGGGTAGGTGTATCATTTGAAACCTACCCCCACCCCAGCCCTCCCCCTGTGCAGGGGGCGGGAGATTCGTCGAGACCAGACTTTATTATAATAGCTGCTTCAACCAATCTTCCCCTCCCTTC
>JACRHJ010000042.1 GCA_016212105.1 Nitrospirota bacterium | reverse complement strand
GGACGACGGCGCCCCGCGCCCGGACGGACCGGACATGGGGGCGCTCATTGCAAATTCATTGGCCAACGCCAGCACTCCCGTCGTCGTCCCGGATTTGGAGGGGGTATATTACATCTCCGTGCCCGTCGTCACGGAAGCCCCCGTTACGGCAGGGCATGCCCGTTGGACTCTATTCTTCCAGATGGACGTAAGCCAGTACGGGATGGCGGCAAGAAAGAGGGCGGCCTACACCGCAGCCGCAAACTTCGTTCTGATACTTGGCGTTTCTTTCCTGGTCTCTTTAACGATAAACCGGAACATATCGGCCCCGCTTGCCGAGATTGGCCGCGCCGCCGAATTCATCAAGACAGGCGACTACAACGTGCGGCTTCCCGTTTACAAGCGCATCGAGTTCGGCGTCCTCGCGTCCGCCTTCAACGACATGGCCCGGACTCTCGACGAGCGCGAAAAACACATTACGTCGCTGAACCTGAAGCTCCTCAACATCATAGAGGTGGGCGAGAAGATAGCCTCAGAGGTGGACCTCGACGCGGTTCTCGACAGGATATGCCAGTCCGCAACAACATCGTTCGACCTCAGGCTGGCCTGGATAGGCCTTGCAAATGGCGGGGCGCCCGGCCCGCCCGCCGCATGGCATGGGCATGCGGCGGGTGAACTGAACGAGGTTATCGCCGGCGCGGATGTCCACTTCCTCACCCGCGAGCCCACCATGACGGCGTTCAAGACCGGCCAGCCGGCCGTGATAAACGACGCGGAGGACCCCGCGTGCGGCCTCCCCTGGCATGACAAGGCCGCTTACTACGGCGTCGGCTCCGTCGCGGCCGTACCGCTTGCCTTCAAGGACGATATCTTGGGAGTCCTCACGCTCTACTCCGACAGGAAGGGTTGCTTCACGGTCGATACGCTCGCGCTTCTCCAGCCGATGGTGTTCCAGGCGTCGATAGCGATAAACAAGGCCGCCCTCATCCTGAAGGTGACGAAGTCCCAGTCGGAATGGGAGACGACGTTCGACACGATACCGGACATGGTCTACATTCATGACCGGGAGTACAATATAACAAGGGCGAACGCGGCCACAGCAACTGCGCTGGGCAAGGGCTGGGGCGAGATTATCGGGAAGAAATGCTACGATGTATTCCATAGCGCCGCCTGCGCGCCGGACAGCTGCCCGAGCTGCAAGGTATTATCCGGCGGGGACTACGAGGTGTCGGAGATGAGGGACGCCTTCGGGAAGGGCCTTTTCCTTCTGACAAGTTCCCCGATAACCGGCCCGGACGGCGGGGTCGAGCGGGTCGTCCACACGGTAAAGGACATAACCGCGTTACGCGAGGTCGACGAACGGCTCCGGGAGGAGGCGTTCATCTCCAACTCCATGCTGAAGATCGTGGATGCGGTATCGTCGAGCATGGACCTGGACTCGGTGCTTGTTGGTATAGCCGACGTGACCCGCCAGCTTATCAGGTGCGACAGCGTGTTTATATACCTCTGGGATGCCGGGCATTCTTCTTTCGCGCCCGGAGCCCAGTCCGGGATACTTGACGAGTTCATACCGGTGTTCAAGACGATGAGGTTCACCTTGGGCGATGTCCATTTCTTCGACAGGGTGTCGTCTTCTGACAGGCCCCTTATGTGCGACCTCGTGTGCGACGACATCCCCGGGCCCATAAGGGATATACTGGGGCTCAAGACCGTGACCGCCATGCCGGTGCGCAGGAGCGGGGGCGTCCTCGGGCTCATAGTCGTCAACCTGCCGGAGAGCGGCGCGCCCTTCAGCGCCCGAGAGATAAACCTGCTGAAGGCCATAGCGGACGAGTCTGCCATTGTAATAGAGAACGCGAAACTCTATAGCGAGGCACAGGAGCGCACCATAGAGCTTGCGAAGCGGGTGGAAACCATCTCGACCATGAGCGAGATAGACAAGGTCATACTCTCCACCTTCACAAAGGACCATATCGTCTCGACCGTCGGCTACAGCATAAGACGGCTGATCCCGTGCGACTACATATCCATATACCTGTCGGAGGACGACGGCAGCTTCAAGACGTCAAGGATGACCGGCACCGACCTGCTGACAAAAAGACGCTGGACCGCAGGCGAAAGCCTCTTCCTCGCAAGGGTACATTCAACCGGCAAGAGCTGCCACACGGCCAACCTCACCTTCGAGGAAGACGCGAAAGAGATGGAGCGCTCCCTTGTCGAGGCGGGCATCAAGTCTGTCCTGCTCCAGCCGGTCAAGGCCGGGAAGAGGCTGATGGCGGTGCTGTTCCTGGGCAGCGCCAACGTCGCCGGCTTTACCGTCGAGGACATGAACAACCTGGAGAAGCTGTCATACCAGGTCGCGGTCGCCCTCGAGAACTCCAGGCTTTTCAGCGAACTGGACGAACTCTTCCTGTCCACCATCAGGGCGATGTCCATGGCCATAGAGGCGAAGAGCCACTGGACTCACGGACATTCGGTCCGGGTAACGGAATACGCTATCGCCGTGGCGAAGGAGATGGGCATGGACTCGAAGGCGCTCAGGGACCTGGAGGTCGGCGGCCTGCTCCACGACGTGGGCAAGATCGGCACCTACGAGTCCATCCTCGACAAGCCGGGAAAGCTGACCGAGGAGGAATACGTCGTCGTCAAACAGCACCCGGACAAAGGGGTGAGCATAGTTTCCGAGATAAAGCAGCTCAAGGGGATACAGCCTATCATCAGGCACCACCACGAGCGGTTCGACGGCCACGGCTACCCTGCCGGACTCGCCGGAGCGGACATCCCGCTCCTGGCGCGCGTGCTCGCGCTCGCCGACACCTACGACTCGATAATTTCGGACAGGCCGTACAGGGTATCCCCCGGGAAGGGCTGGGCGGTCGAGGAGATAAAGCGCTGCTCGGGCAGCCAGTTCGACCCGGACGTGGTGGCCGCGTTCCTGCGGATAGTGGTCAGAGAGCCGTTCGCGTAAAGTCGTTTTGGGGCGGTTTCCCTATCCTGCCCTTCTTTGTATTTGAATTTGTCTGTCTTTGCGAGCAAAGCGAATCAATCTCCTCCATATGTTATTTTCCAAGGATGAGATTGCCGCGTCGTCCCGCGAGACTCCTCGCAATGACAAAAGAAAAGAAGGGCCGACACGGGTCGGCCCCTTACATAAATGCGAAATCCAGCCTTCAGGATACGAGCCACTTTGCAGTATAAGCTGAACGTCCCGAACGCCATAACGATATTCCGCATCCTGCTCGTGCCGGTGTTCCTTGCGCTCATGGTTGCCGGGGAGTACGGCTGGGCGCTCGCTGCGTTCGCAGTCGCGGGCGTGTCCGACGCGGTGGACGGCGCGGTCGCGCGTATGACGGGCGATATAACCGAGTTCGGGGCCGCGCTCGACCCCATCGCCGACAAGACGCTCGCGCTCGCGGCGTTTGTCTCGCTGACCGCGCTCGGCGCGGTGCCGCCCTGGTTCACTGCCATCGTGGTGCTCCGGGACGCTGTAATCGTCGCCGGAAACTTCGCTATACACTTCAAGGGCATTGCGTTCAGGATACGGCCGTTCACGACCGGCAAGGCCGCGACGTTCATGCAGTTCACGCTCATAGTGTCCGCGCTCCACGGTCTTTACTGCGGGCCGGGCGGGGAGGGTGCGGCGTGCTGGCGCGGCGTGGAGCTGACCGGCCTGCTCATCTGGCCGACGCTCGCTTTAATCGTGGTCTCCGGTGTACAGTACGTCTTGCTCGGCGTCAGTGTGGCCAAGGGGGATAAACATGACCGTTAAGAAGTCTTCGGCGTCCGGACCCAATGCGTGGCGGGTGGACCTCTGGGTGTTCGTCCTTTTGGCCGCGGTCTTTCTCGTCGTGTACGAGGCGGGCGAGACGCTCACGCCTTTCGTCTTCGCGGCGCTCTTCGCCTACGCGCTGAACCCGGCGGTCGCCTGGATGACGAGGCGGAAAGTCCCAAGAGGCGCCGCCGTCGGCCTGTTCGTCCTTCTGTTCTTCGTCGCCATATCCGCGGCCGTCGCCGGTGCCGCCTATGTAATACAGGCCGAGGTCGGTGCGCTGATAAGGAACCTGCCGGGCTACATGGAGACGGTCGAGACGAAGTACATGCCGATGCTGGCGGAGCGGCTCGGCGTCGAGGCCCCGCCGAGCCTGCGGGAGCTTGGCGACTCTCTGAGGGAGCGGCTGATGCACATATCTCCCGAGTCTCTGTCTTCCGCCGCCGGCTACGCCGTGAGCGTCCTGTCGGGCACGGTCGGTTTCTTCCTCGCCATATTCAACATCATACTGATACCCGTCCTGATGGCATATATCCTGATGGACTACGAGAGGATGAAGGCGGGCCTGCTCGACTATCTGCCGAGGCCGCACAAGGCCCGTATAACGGCGAGGCTCGGCGAGGTCGAGACCGTCCTCCGGGACTTCGTGAAGGGACAGCTCCTGGTCGCGCTCATCATGGGCGTCCTGTACTCCGCAGGGCTTTCGATAATCGGCATCGACATGCCGGTGCTGGTCGGGATGGCGTCCGGCTTCCTCAACATGGTGCCTTACCTCGGCACCTCGCTCGGCATAGTCGTGGCAGTCGCACTCGCCGCGCTCAAGTTCCACGCGCCCGCCGAGCCCGCATTCGTCCTCGTCCTCTTCGCGGTGGTGCAGGGGCTTGAGGGCTACGTCATAACGCCCAAGGTCGTCGGAGAGAGGCTTGGGCTCCACCCGCTCGCCATTTTCCTCGCGCTCGTCGTCTTCGGCCAGCTCATGGGTTTCGTGGGCATCCTGCTCGCGGTGCCGCTCGCGGCGGTGCTGAAGGTTTTCATCGTGGGCTTCCTCAGGGACTACAAGGCTTCGAGGCTGTATCAGGGGGAGGGCTGAGTGAAGCTTTAGTACCGGGGCGCCAAATACCAATGGCGGACACTTATGTCCGCCATTGCTTGCATATACCATTTCTATGGCCGACTCTCTCAGAACGCGAACTCGAACGACCTGTCCACGCCGGCCCTCTTGAGGAGCTCCATGGTATGGCCGAAGTCCTTCTGCGTCGTCCTGACGAACTCCATGACGCCCATCTGTTCGCGCACCGCCTTCGCCTCGGGAGACTTGTCGTCCTTCAGCGCGAGCAGGGCGTCCGTGACCTTCAGCACGACCTTCATGTCGGCCTTGTTCGAAATCATCAGGGTGTTGTCCGGGTTTTCGCCGTCGTCCTGGCCGACCATGACGATGTCCGGGTATTCGGACGCATGTTTCTCCCATACGTGGTCCTTGACGATGGCGACGTCGGCCGCGCCCTTTGCGAGCGCGTCTATCGCGTAGCCGTGGGAGGCGACCTTCAACACCTTGGTCTTCATGGCCTTGATCTGCGGGATGGCGCGGAAGAATATCTCGCCAGATGACGCGAGCGCCGTGAAGGTAACGGCCTTGCCGGCGAAATATGACGCGCTGCCGGTATACGGCGGGGAGCCCTTCTTTGCGAGGACGACCGCGTGGTATGTGCCCTTGCCGTCCCTGCCGACGGGCCTGACAAGCGGGCTGGCGATGCCCTTGACGATGAATATGCCCGCGACACCCGAACCGCTGAACATGGCGTCCGTGCGGCCCGCCCTGAACTGGTGAGCAGCCGTCGAGTAGTTGGGCGTCTCGGAGAGTATGCACCTGACGCCCTTCCTGCCAAGGTAGGCCTCCAGCGGCTTGTACCTCTTCGCCGCGTCCTTGTCGTCCTGCATTATGGCTATGGTGAACTGGTCGGCCGCGAATGAGATGCCCTGGGGGATAAGAAGGGCCGTAACGAGGAAGATGGCATAAAACAGTATTGCTGCCTTCATTGAAGGTATCCCGCCTTTCTGGAACAAATACAGGTCTTGCCGTGCCGTCCGTAACCGCCTGAAACAAGGCCGCCACCCCTGCCGGGGTTTGCGCCCGTCTGGCCGATTATGGACATTATACATAAACAGGGGCGGTTGGCAAACGAAAAAAATCGCCGCCGGTCCGCCCAGAATTCTGTCAGCCGGGACTAACGCTTGTGGAGCAGGTCGTCCAGGCACCACATGACCCCGCCCCGGCATGCAATGAGGAGGAATACGAAGCAGTACAGGGCCGCAAGCTCCCCCTTGTTGATGGTCGGGAAGAACTCCGCGCCCATCTGGAACTTCCAGTGGAACTGGAAGTAGGCGACCGCCATCTCGCCGCTTGCGAGGAAAGCAGCCCACCGGGTCAGGAGCCCGGACATTATCAGGACCCCGCAGACGAGCTCGATAACCCCGCCGAACCACATCTGCGTGCCCACCGCGGGTGCCATGTCGGTCAGGACGCCGAATATCTTCTGGACCCCGTGGAAGGAGAACATGAAACCCGCGACGAAACGCATCAATGCGTAGGCGTGGTCCGAGTACTTCGATAGCGCGTTCATCTGCCGTTACCTCCCGAGTAACCATCGTTATATAACTCAAGTGTAACGCTGGAAAGGCAGAAGTCAAGCGGGACGGTTGTGATGGCAACTGCCTGGCCAGACAGCCCTCATCCGCCGCATCGTGCAACCATGCTCCCGTAGAAGGGAGAGGGGTAGGGGTGATGCTTTCTGGGCAGATGAATATACTCCAAAACAGTAACGACTCCTGTCAAGTTTCCGGTTGACATGACGTGTGTTTTATTGCTATCCTGCAAGGTAATGAAACCATACCGTCCGGGCCGGTCGATAATGCGCAGAAACAGACGCCTGTCGGCGATATTAAGCCTTTTCATGCTCCTCATGGTCACCGCCTGCGGCGGCATGGACGGCTATGTCCTGTGCATCACAGAGGACGGCCGGGTCGCGGTCGAGGCCGCGTCCGGCGCATGCTGCGACGACTCCGTGTTCGCCGCCGGCACGTACACGGACCCCGCGACCAGGCGCGCCTCGGACGAGGACGACCACCACTGCGACTCCTGCGTGGACATCCCGCTTTCCAGCCCGGAGCTTGTCCGGACCGCGAGCGACGCATCCGCGAAACTGCGTGACGCGGGCTTCGCGGTCTCGCCTTTCACCGCGCCGCTTTTCGTAACGTCATCCAGCAGACAGCTTTACTTTCTTCCCCCACCTGCGGCAAGGGCAACGCTTGCCTCTATCCGCACGGTAAACCTCCGTATCTGATACCCGCTCCATCTCCGCTTTTACATCAGCAGGAAATTCATACCACTCTCATGGCATAACCATGCCGTCCGCCTTGTGCGCGGGCGGCAGGAAGGCAGGTGCATCTTGTTCAAATGTTTTTTGCCGGCGCTGTTCGCGCTGGCGCTGTTGATGCCGGCCGTCGCATCGGCGGACGAAGCCGTGCTGACGGCAGACGAGGCCGCGCGCATCGCCCTTGCGAACAACGGCGAGCTGGCCGCCGCGCGCATCGAGGCCGGCCTCAAGGAGGCGGCAAGGCTCCGGGCAGGGCAGCGCGCGAACCCGGTACTGGAACTTGGCGGGGCATATGCGGACGGCTCGGAGAACTCCGTATCGGCGGGCATATCCCAGGAGTTCGCCACTGCCGGAAAACTCCGGAAGCGTGCCGCGGTGGCCGAGAAGGACATGACAACCTACGGCTGGCGGCTGAAGGATAATGAGCGTCTCCTCGTGAGAGATGTCAGGGAGGCGTACTGGGAGGCGGTATTCGCCGAAGACTCGCTCGAACTTGCCGGGCGCTCCGTGAAGCTGTCCGAGGAGCTTGTCTCGGTCGCCGGGGAGAGGTTCAAGGCGGACGACATCCCTGAGATAGACCTGACCCTCGCGCAGGTGGAGCGAGGCCGCGCGGAGGCCGGCATGCTGGCCGCCGAGGCCCGTCTCGCCGAGGCGCGGGGGAGGCTGTTCATGCTCATGGGCGTTCCTGACGCGGGCCAGAGGTTCGAAGACACGCTGGATACGCCCGCGCTTGAGCCCAAAAAGCTTTGCGAGGCCGCGCTTTCGGGAAGGCCCGATTTGAAGGCCGCGTCCGCGTCTTCGGAGAAGGCCGGGGCGGACATCGAGGCAGCCGAGGCAGGGCGGTGGCCGGACGTCACAGCGTCGCTCTTCTACGAGCGCGAGAACTCCACCGTTGAACTGGCTGACGAGGAGATAAGGAGTGGCGCGAACTTCTTCGGTCTGAAGTTCTCGGTGCCGCTCCCGCTCTTCGACAAGGGCGAGGCCGCGGTCATGGAGGCCAGGACGGATAAATCCGCCGCGCTCGCCCGTGAGGACGCGCTGAAGCGGACGATAGAGAAAGAGGTGGCGTCCGCGTGCAGGCGCGTGGAGATAGCGAAACGGGCGGCCTCGGCGTACTCGGAGCGGATAATACCCAAGCTTGAGGAAAACCTCGGCGTGGTCATGGAGGCCTACAGCCTCGGCGAGTCGGGCATCCTGAATGTAATCGAGGAACGGAGGAAGTTCCACGAGGTAAACGAGGGCTGGATAACCGCCCGCCTGGAGCTGGCGAAGGCGCTGGCCGCGCTCGGCGCGGCGGCTGGAATAGTGCTTGACGGAGGTGACAATTGAGCCGGAAGACCTTGACGATATTTATAGTAATCGCCGCACTGCTGGCGGCTGGCATAGGGTACAGGTTCTACAGCCTGAAGGGCGGTGGCGGACATGCGGGCCATGATGAGCACACCGAGGCCGGGCACGAGGCCGAGGGCGCTGACGTGCACGGCGAGGAAGGCGAGGCCGGGCATGAAGGAGAAGAAGCCGGAGGGCACGAGGAGGCG
Source organism: Nitrospirota bacterium (assembly GCA_016212105.1). Classification (GTDB taxonomy): domain Bacteria; phylum Nitrospirota; class JACRHJ01; order JACRHJ01; family JACRHJ01; genus JACRHJ01. Next base: position 9,765 of record JACRHJ010000042.1, on the reverse strand, counting down.
CGCGCGGTCACGGTAGACCTTGAGACGCAGAAGAAGTCCGGCATAACCGTGGCCGTCGCGGGCAAGGCTCCGCTCGGAGGCTCGATAACCTCCACAGGCAAGGTCGAGGCGGACGGCGACAGGGTCGCCCACGTCGCGCCAGCCGTCACGGGCAGGATTGCCTCGGTGTCCGCGTCGCTCGGCGACTACGTGAAGTCCGGGCAGACGCTCGCCCGAGTCGAGAGCATCGAGGCGGGCGAGGCGCTCGCGCGCTACGAGCAGGCGAAGGCGCGGGCCGGTCTTGCCGCCGCGAACCTCGATAGGGTAAAACTGCTTGTCGAGAAGAAGATCGCAGCCCGTAAGGAAATCCTCGCGGCCGAGACGGAGCACTTAAACGCCATGTCGGAGGTGCGCGCCGAGGAGCGGCGGCTGTCGCTCTACGGCGTATCCGGGGACGACATTCGGAAGGCGTCCGGCGGACGCGTCCTTGTGCCAGTCCAGTCCCCCCTGTCGGGGACGATAACCGAAAAGCACGTCGTGCCCGGCGAATATGCCGGCGCCGGAAGCCCGATGTTCTCGGTCTCCGACCTCTCGAACGTATGGGTGCAGGTGGACGTGCACGAAGGCGACGTCCCCAAGGTAAGGAAGGGGCAGGCGGCGGCCGTGAAGGCGAACGCCTTCCCGGACAAGCCTTTCAAGGGCCGGGTGACGTACATCGCGGACTCCGTTGACGAGGCGACGAGGACGGTCAGGGCGCGTGTAGAGGTCGCAAACCCCGAGAGGCTCCTCAAGCCGGAGATGTTCGTGACGGTCGAGCTGACGCTCCCGGCGGAAGGGCCGGAAGCCCTCTCCGTCCCGGCTGACGCCCTGATGGAGCACGAAGGCGGGGCGATAATATACGTTACGGAGGACGGCATGTCCTTCGCGCCGAGGGAGGTCGTCCTGGGCCGTCGTTCGGGCGGGATGGCCGAGGTCGTATCCGGCCTTGACGAGGGCGAGAAGTACGCCTCGTCCGGCGTGTTCATCATAAAGTCGGAGTTCGGCAAGGGCGAGCTCGGGGAGCACGGACACTGATGATAGAGAAAATAATAGCATTTTCGCTGAGGCAGCGGCTGCTGATAATCATCGCGGCGGTAATCTTCGCGGCCGGCGGCCTCTGGGCGGCAAAGCGCCTCCCGGTGGACGCCTTCCCGGACGTGACGAACGAGCAGGTGATGATACTCACTCAGGCGGGCGGCATGGCCCCGACCGAGGTTGAGCAGCTCGTGACGTTTCCCATAGAGACGACGATGAGCGGGCTGCCCGGCCTCCACGAGGTGCGCTCCGTCTCCAAGATCGGACTTTCGGTCATAACCGTCGTATTCGAGGACGGGACGGACATATACTTCGCGCGCCAGCAGGTGTTCGAGAGGCTCCAGCAGGCGAGAGGCAGGCTGCCCAAGGGCGTGGAGCCCGAGATGGGGCCGGTCACGACCGGCCTGGGCGAGATATACCAGTACCTCATAGTGGGAGAGGGGCACGACATAAGGGAGCTGCGCGCGGCGCAGGACTGGATTGTCAGGCCGATGCTCAGGACGGTGCCCGGCGTGACCGACGTAAACTCTTTCGGCGGGCAAGTGAAGCAGTACCAGGTGGTGGCGGACCCGGCGAAGCTGGCGTCACTCGGCCTCGCGCCGCACGACCTGATGTCGGCCATCGAGGAGAACAACCAGACGACCGGAGCGGGTTACATCGAGCACAGGGCGGAGCAGTTCATGGTGCGCGGCCTCGGTCTCGCGTCAGACATGGAGGACCTGGGCGGCATAGTGGTCGCGTCCCGTGGCGGGACGCCGATACTCCTCCGGGACGTGGCGGAGGTCACGGTCGGGAGCGAGCCCAGGCAGGGCGCGACAACTTACGACGGCAAGGGCGAGACGGTCGCGGGCATCGTCCTGATGCTCAAGGGGGCGGAGAGCCACGAGGTCGTGAAGCTCGTCAAGGAAAAGATGGAGACGGTGAAGGAGGCGCTGCCGGACGGCATGAGCGTCGTCCCGTACTACGACAGGACGGAGCTGGTCATGAAGGTCATTAAGACCATCACGACCAACCTTCTCGAAGGCGGGCTCCTCGTCGTCGTCGTGCTGTTCTACTTCCTCGGGAACATCCGGGGCGCGCTCATCGTCGCGCTCGTCATACCGCTCTCCATGCTGTTCTCGTTCATGGGGATGCACTGGCTGGGCCTGACCGCGAACATCATGACGCTCGGCGCGATAGACTTCGGCATGATAGTGGACGGCAGCGTGGTCATGGTAGAGAACACCGTCCGGCGGCTCTCGGACAAGGACGGCGGCGAAGGACACGGCACACGGCACACCGTCCTGCTCGCCGCGGGCGAGGTCGCGCGCCCGATACTCTTCGGCGTCGCGATCATCGTCATAGTCTACCTGCCGATACTCTCCCTGACCGACATGGAAGGCAAGATGTTCACGCCGATGGCGTATACAGTAGGGCTCGCGCTCATAGGCTCGCTCGTCGTGACGATGACGCTCGTCCCGACGCTCTGCTCTCTCCTCCTGAAGGGAAAGGTGGAGGAAAAGGACCCCTGGCTCCTTCGCGTGATTAGGGAGGGCTACCTCCCAACACTGAAGGGTATAATGGAGCATCCGAAACGTATGCTCGTGGGGACGGTGGCCGCGCTCGCGCTTTCGCTATGCCTCGTGCCGTTCATCGGCAGCGAGTTCATGCCTTCGCTCGATGAGGGCGGGATAACCATACAGTCGTTCCGCCTGCCGTCGGTATCACTGACACAGTCGATAAGTGCGGGCACCGAGATAGAGAAAGCAATCAAGGCATTCCCGGAGGTCGAGCGTGTCGTGTCGAGGGCGGGGCGCGCCGAGATCGCCAACGATCCGATGGGCGTGGACATCACGGACATTTTCGTCTCCCTGAGGCCCAAGGACGAGTGGACAACCGCCCACAGCAAGGACGAGCTGGTGGACAAGATGCGCGAGAGCCTGGAGAAGATACCCGGCATGAACTACTCGTTCACCCAGCCGATTGCCATGCGCGTCGACGAGCTTGTATCCGGCGTAAAGTCCCAGGTCGCGGTGAAGCTCTTCGGCGAGGACATGGACGTCCTGAAGGAAAAGGGCGACGATATAGCGGCGGCGCTCCGGGACGTGGAAGGCTCGGCGGACGTCATGGCGGAGAAGGTATCCGGCCTCGCATATTTACAGGTGGACATCGACAGGGCGGCCATCGCGCGGTACGGGATAAACGTCTCGGACGTGCAGGATGTGCTCGAAATCGCCGTCGGCGGAAAGGCCGTGTCCGAGATGTTCGAGGGGCAGAAGCGGTTCGGGATAGCGCTCAGGCTCCCGAGGGAGGCCGATGCGGACCCGGCGGCTATAACGGGCCTGCTCGTACCCGCCCCTGGCGGCGCGAGGGTGCCGCTCGGCCAGCTCGCCCGCGTTTACACGGAGGAGGGCCCGGCCCAGGTCTCCCGCGAGAGCGGCTCGCGCAGGATAGTGGTCGAGTGCAACGTGACGGGGCGGGACATCGGGAGCTTCGTCTCTGACGCGAAGGACGCTATCGCGGGGCGGGTTGACCTGCCCGCGGGCTACTACCTCGTCTGGGGCGGCCAGTTCGAGAACCAGCAGAGGGCGATGGCGCGGCTTGCCGTCATCGTCCCGGCATGTCTCGCGCTCATATTCGTACTCCTGTTCATGACCTTCGGCTCGCTCCGGCAGGCCTCGCTCATCATACTGAACGTCCCGTTCGCGCTCATCGGCGGCGTGCTCGCGCTCTTCCTGCTCGGGCTGCCGCTTTCGGTGTCCGCGTCCATCGGGTTCATCGCGCTCTTCGGCGTCGCGGTGCTTAACGGCATCGTCATGGTCTCGTACTTCAACAAGCTACGGGACGACGGCATGGGCCTCGACGATGCGATAATGAAGGGGGCGGAGGTGAGGCTCCGGCCGGTGCTGATGACCGCGCTCGTAGCATCTCTCGGCTTCATCCCGATGGCGCTGTCGCACGGGACCGGCGCGGAGGTGCAGAGGCCGCTCGCCACGGTCGTCATAGGCGGGCTCATAACCTCGACCGCGCTGACCCTCTTCGTCCTGCCGACGATATACAGGTGGCTCGAACGGAAGTTCGAGGCGGCGGACAAAGACGATGTGTAGCCGGACGCCCGGCATGCCCGCATGATAAAGAAAAGGGTCGCCTGCGGCGTTGCAGGCGGCCCTTTAAACCCTTTGAATACGGGTAGTTGCCGGACGTCGTCACATGCACCATACACTAAGCGAACCCGCTTGCAGGCGAACATAACTGGTGGGTTTGGTGCCGGCGGCCGGAATCGAACCGGCATATCCTTGCGGATGGCGGATTTTGAGTCCGCTGCGTCTACCAGTTCCACCACGCCGGCATAGGGCAAATCAGGTAAGGTGTGTACTGAAAGGAAGCGCGCTACGAATATATTACATACCCGTCCGCCCGTCAAGAGAAAACTCGGCTATATTTTCCTTGCGTCCTCTATCCCCTTTATATATAATAAAATGCTGATTTAATCACTATGGTGGATGCATGATTACCGGATTCAATACAGACTTCAAGTACAAGGGCGTCGTCTACCACGTCCAGACGGAGGACAACGGGATAGCCAACCCGATGATCGTCACCCTTCTGTACCAGGGCGGGGCCATACTCGGCTCAATCAAGACCAGCTATGCGGACATCCTGAAGTTCGAAAAGCTCGATAAGGTCGTCAAGGAGCTGATGGAGTCCCAGCACAAGCAGATAATCAAGGACCTGATAGCGGGCAAGTACGGGCCCGCCGGAGAGGCGGCGAAGCCCCAGCAGCCTAAGCCGGAGCAGCAGCCGGAAAAGGCCGCCGAGGACGTGCTGGAAGCCGAGCCTGCGGACGACGGAATATTCGGCGCCGACATCCTGTCCGGGAAGTCCTTCGACGAAGTCATACTCGATTACCTTTCCAAGGAGGAAGGGAAATAAGGCAGCACCTTTAATAGCATGAGCATTACGCAAGGAGGCATCAAATTGTCTTTGACTGAAGAGAAGTTCATCGAACTCAACCGGATGGCATGCCGCATCCGCACCGACATCGTCGAGATGCTGAACCAGGCCGGCTCCGGCCATACCGGCGGGTCGCTCTCCGCGGCCGACATCATAACGGCGCTCTACTTCCACAAGCTGAGGCACAACCCAGCCGACCCGAACTGGGCCGGGCGCGACCGCTTCATACTTTCCAAGGGGCATGCGGCCCCGGTGCTGTATGCCGCCCTTGCAAGGTCTGGTTACTTCCCGGTCGGCGAGCTGAAGACGCTCCGGCAGGTCGGCAGCCGGCTCCAGGGCCACCCGGACTCCAAGAAGCTGCCCGGAGTGGAGGTCTCGACCGGCTCGCTGGGCCAGGGCCTCTCGATGGCGTGTGGCGTGGCGCTTTCGGCCAGGCTCGACAAGATGGACACCCGCGTATACGCGCTCCTCGGCGACGGCGAGTTGCAGGAGGGCCAGGTCTGGGAGGCGGTGATGCTCGCCGCGCACTACGGCCTGGAGAACCTCACCGCCATCGTGGACAACAACGGCCTCCAGATAGACGGCGCGTGCTCCGAGGTCATGTGCGTCGACCCCATATCCGACAAGTTCAGGGCGTTCGGCTGGGACGTCATTGACATAGACGGGCACGACATAGCCGCGATAGTGGACGCGCTCGACCGCGCGGACACCGGGCGCGGCAGGCAGACCGCAATAGTCGCCAAGACCATCAAGGGCAAGGGCTGCTCGCTGTTCGAGGGCAAGGTCGAGTACCACGGCACCCCGCCGTCCGACGAGGAGCTGAAGGTCGCGCTGGAAGAGATAGGGAAAGTATAGCGGAGACCCCTCACCCCAGCCCCTCTCCCGCGAGGAGAGGGGAATATATAAATCCGGATCGTCATCCCCGCGAAGGCGGGGATCCAGGAATTTTAGGAGGCTATAAATTTTGAGCACCAAGATAGCAACCCGCGAGGCCTACGGCAAGGCGCTGCTCGAACTCGGGAAAAAGAACGACAAGGTGGTAGCGCTCGACGCCGACCTCTCCGGCTCCACGAAGACCAAGGTCTTCGGCAAGGAGTTCCCTGACCGCTTCTTCAACGTCGGCATCGCGGAGCAGAACCTCATCGGCACGGCCGCGGGCCTGGCCCTGGGCGGCAAGGTCCCGTTCGCGTCCACGTTCGCGGTCTTCGCCACGGGCCGCGCCTGGGAGCAGATACGCCAGTCGGTCTGCTACCCTGACTTGAACGTCAAAGTAGTGGCGTCACATGCCGGCATAACCGTCGGCGAGGACGGCGGCTCGCACCAGTCGGTCGAGGACATCGCGCTCATGCGCGTCCTGCCCGGCATGACCGTCATAGTGCCGGCCGACGCGACCGAGACGCACAAGGCAGTCATGGCGATGGACAAGCACGTCGGCCCGGCCTATATACGCGTCGGCCGCGAGAAGGTCGCCGTGCTGTTCGACGACGACTACAACTTCCGCATCGGCAGGGCACACGTATTCTCGAAGGGCAAGGACGTTACGTTCATCGCCTGCGGCGTGATGGTAGAGGTCGCGCTCAAGGCCGCCGAGGAGCTTGCGGCGGAGGGAATTTCCGCGGGCGTCATAAACATGGCGACGATAAAGCCGCTCGACGCGGACGCCGTGATCGACGCCGCGAAGGAGTCCGGGGCGATAGTCACCGCCGAGGAGCACTCGGTAATCGGCGGGCTCGGAGGCGCGGTATCCGAGCTGCTCGGCGAGGAGTTCCCGGTCCCGGTAAAGAGGGTCGGGATGAAGGACGTCTTCGGCTCCTCCGGGAAGCCGGCCGACCTGATGAAGAAGTACGGCCTGACATCCGACGACCTCAAGAAGGCGGCGAAGAAGGCGATAGCGGCGAAGACGTAAAGGGAGAGACGCCCCCAGCCCCCCTGCCCCCCTCCCCCGCAGGTGGGGAGGGGGGAGTAATGGTAGGGTGGGCACTGCCCACCGATTGTCATTCCCGCGAAAGCGGGAATCCAGTGGCTTTAATGTAGGGGCGGGTCCCCGTGCCCGCCCTTCTTGTATATCGCGGGTACCTACATACCGGGGGACTGCCCCAGATGATACAGTTCTACCACGTCTCAAAATCTTACGACGGGCGGCAGCAGGCCGTCAGCGATATATCCTTCCGTGTAAAAAAAGGCGAGTTCGTGTACCTTACCGGCCCCTCCGGGGCCGGCAAGTCCACCATCCTGCGGCTCATGATTTGCGCCGAGACGCCCGACGACGGCCAGATACTCATCGCCGGCCGGAACATCGCCCGCCTGAAGCAGCACGACATACCCAAGCTCCGGCGCGGCATCGGCGTCGTCTTCCAGGATTTTAAACTTATAGAGCGTAAAACCGTTTACGAAAATGTTGCGTTATCTCTGCGCATCCTCGGGTACTCCGAGGAGGTCATCCGCAAAAAGACCGGCCACGTCCTGAAGTCGGTCGGCGTCTACTCCCGGAAGGACAGCTATCCCCTCCAGTTATCCGGCGGCGAGCAGCAGAGGGTCGCCATAGCCCGCGCGCTGGTCAAGGACCCCATCATACTCGTCGCGGACGAGCCCACCGGCAACCTCGACTGGGACGTGACCCAGGACATCATGGCTCTCATCAAGGACATTCACGCCCAGGGCACGACCGTCATCGTCGCGACGCACAACCGCGAGATCATAAAGCGCATGCCCAAGCGGGTGCTGCATATAGAGGCGGGGCGGATGCTGGAGCAGGGGTAGCGTTTCGGGTTGACTTCCCCCGCATTTAGTATTACTATTTCATAAAGGTAATACTTCCAGGGAAAGGAATACATCATGGCAATGAACGCAAAACTTACCGTCAAGGGCCAGGTGACCATACCAAAGCGGGTGCGGGACAAGCTGAATATCGGGCCCGGCGACGTCATTACGTTCGTCCAGCAGGACGACAAGGTCGTAATACAGCCCGCCAGGACGCTGCTCGACTGCATGGGCGCGGTCAAGACGGCAAAGAAGCCCGGGGGCTGGGACGAAGTTCGCGGCAAGGCGCGCGAGTACGTCGCCGGAAAGGTGATGGGCGGTAAGTGACCGAGGCGCGTTTCGTGGACACGAACGTCTTCGTCAGGTACCTCACCTGCGACGACGAGGCCAGGGCCGAGTCGGTGCGCAAGCTCCTCATGAAGGCGCGGGACGGCAAGGTGCGGCTCGTCACAAACGTGATGGTCATGGCAGAACTCGCCTGGGTGCTCAAGTCCTATTACTCTCAGACGGACGAGGTAATCGCCGGGCTCCTGACTGCGGTGCTCGACACGGAAGGGCTATCCGTCGAGGACGAGGACACCGTCCGGGATGCCGTCCGGCTGTATGCACTGCACGGCATAGACTTCGTGGACGCATACATAGCCGCGTACATGGAAGGCAAGGGTATAAAGGGCCTCTACTCCTTCGACAAGAAGCACATGAAGCGGGTCGGCGGGATAACGCTGATGGAGCCGTGAAGGTACGCGGCGCGATATGGCGTGGTTATGTCGAGGCGGGGAGGATGGTCGAGGGGGGGGCGTATAGTGTAGGGTGGGCTACGCCCACCGATTCAATTTGGTGGGCGTAGCCCACCCTACAAGTTGTGTATTCTTGGAGGTCGGATATGGAAGATAAGAGCCCGAAAAGAAACCCCTGGAAAGCAGTAATAGTTCTTCTTGGCTCCATTGTTCTCATCGAGAGTTTTGTTATATACAACACGTATTGTTCTATAACCGGCAGTTTCGGTTTGCCTGCCTATAGTTTCTTCAATAGCGAGGGCCATGTACGTGCATACGGAAGTTGGATTCCAGAAACAACTCATGGGGTAATTGCCGATATTCCGATAAATTCAACAACAATTGAATGTTATGAATCGTTAGGGATTTGCATAGAAGCTCGTGCGTTTACCGACAAGAAAGTAGATAATAGGATCCTTACAGAGGCTTATTTATATGATATAAAAAGCTGGTCTCCTCAAGAAATTATTGCTGTGCGTGGCTCAAACGAGATTCGCATTGACAGGGTGAAGGAAGTAGTCACTTTTATTGAGATGGAAAATGTGGAAGTAGAAGGTGCGCGCTCCTTGTATGCTTCTGCTCATCTTGGCAACGGTGAAGATGCAATTAAGGCTGCGAAAGACAGGTAGATGTAGGGTGGGCTACGCCCACCTTTCAATTTTGGTGGGCGTAGCCCACCCTACGATTTTCAATGGTTGTTATGCCCAATTACCGCAGAGTAAAAGAAGGCCGCACGTTCTTCTTCACTGTTGTAACCCATGAAAGACGGCCGTTGCTATGCACGGATGAAAGCAGGCTCGCTTTAAGGGAGGCAATCAAAGAAGTACGTGAAAGGTTTCCATTCGATATCGACGCCTGGGTGCTAATGCCTGACCACCTTCATTGCATATGGACTTTGCCGGAGGATGACACCGATTATTCCAAAAGATGGGGGATGATAAAGCTTCGGTACACCAAAAAGGTTAAACCCTCGTTGGTGGGCGTAGCCCACCCTACAAGTAAATCAAGTTCAAGGCTCAAACACAGGGAAGGGGCTGTTTGGCAGAGGCGGTTCTGGGAGCATATGATAAGGGATGACGCGGATTATGAGGCGCACATGGACTACAGGGTATCTCTAAAAATCTCCGGTTCAAGTCACGAGTTTACTTGCTTGCGGCGGTCTGAAGTTATAAAATAGGCGCATTCATCCCGGAGGATACCATTTATGAGAATGCCCAGCTTTTTCGACCTTGACCGCCGTTTT
>JACRHJ010000043.1 GCA_016212105.1 Nitrospirota bacterium | reverse complement strand
CCTTATTGCGAAGGCGGATTACCTGCTTGCGAAGCTCGTACTTTGATGCTTTGTTTAACTTGCGTGCGTCGGTCTTTTCCATGACCGACACTATATCACAAATAGAGATGGATTGCACTAAATATCCACCGGGTTAATAAAACCAACCCTCACCCGGCGCTGCGCGCCACCCTCTCCCATTGAAGGGAGAGGGTAAATCTGATTATCTCACTCTCCCCCTGGGGGAGAGGGCCGGGGTTAGGGGTGATGCTTTTGACGTCACCCCCGCGAAAGCGGGGGCCCAGTGACTTCGACTTTGTGCATTGCGTAAAGAACGTCACTGGATTCCCGCTTTCGCGGGAATGACAACCTAAACACCAAGTCAGGGCCGACACGCGGGTCGGCCCCTGCATTAGAGTCCTTCACGAACACGAAACACGAACACGAAACACGTCTCTCTACTCCCGCCTCCCAAGATACAGCGCGCCGACGAGCGCGAACAGGAGCAGCAGCGAGGCTATCTCGACCGCGAGCATGTACTTCGTGTAGAGCGCGTACCCGAACGTCCGGGGGGAAATGTACGCGGCCTTCGCCTCCGGCGCGCCCGTGAACATCGTCCACGAGCAGACGAGGATAACGCCCGCGAGGACGATCGCGGGCAGCCAGGTCTTCACGAACGGCCCCTCAGGCCGGGTCGGCATACCCATGTCGAGCATCATCACGACGAAAAGAAAAAGCACCATGATCGCGCCCGCATAAATGATGACCTCCAGCGCGGCGATAAGCGGCGCTCCCATCATGTAGAATATCAGCGACAGGGCGAAGAACGACATGACGAGGTATATGACCGCGTGCATCGTCTCGCGGCGCGTCACCGCCATGAACGTAGCCGTCAGCACGGCAAAGCCGAGTATGTAGAACACAACCGCGTTCATGGCATGTTCCCCTTCACGTCCACCGTCCCGCACTCGTCCGGGTTCTTCCCCTTCGGGTTGACGACGCCGATGCCCGCATGCCTGTAGAAGTTGTAGTCCGGGTGCTTTCCCGTGCTATCCACAAGGAGCGCGTCCTTTTCGTACACGGTGTCGAGTACGTTGTACTTGGCGAACTCGTAGTCCGGCGTGAGCTGTATGGCGAGCGTCGGGCAGGCCTCCTCGCACAACCCGCAGAATATGCAGCGGGAGAAATTTATCCGGAACCACGTCGCGTACCGGCGGCCGTCATTCGCCTCGGCCGACTGCATCGAGATGCAGGAGACCGGGCATACCGCGGAGCAGAGGTAGCAGGCGACGCACCGCTCCCCTCCTCCGGGATCGCGCGTGAGGACTATGCGGGCGCGGTAGCGCGGCGCAAGCTTTCGCTTCTCCTCGGGATACTGTATCGTGACCGGCCTCTCGAACATCCGAGCCAGCGTGGTCGCGAAGGCCTCGTACATGCCGAGCAGGAAGTCTTTCATGCGTGCCTCCATCCGAACAGGAGGGCGAGCGCGCCGGTCAGGACTATGTTCAGGAGCGAGAGCGGGACAAGCACCTGCCAGCCGAAATGCATCAGCCGGTCGTACCTGAGCCTCGGCAGAGTCGCGCGCATCCATATGAAGAAGAACGCTATGACGCCGGACTTGAGCGAGAACCAGAAGAACGAAAGCCAGGGCGGCCCCGGCCCGTGCCAGCCGCCGAGGAAGAACGTCGTGGCGAGCGCGGACAGGACGATGAGGTTAATGTACTCGCCGACGAAGAACAGGCCGAACCGCATCCCGCTGTACTCCGTGTGGTAGCCCGCGACAAGCTCGTTCTCTGCCTCGGGCAGGTCGAACGGTATACGTTTCGACTCCGCAGCGACGCTTATCAGAAAGATGGTAAACCCGAGCGGCATGTACACGATGAACCACCAGCCCGACTGGGCGCCCACTATGTCCACGAGCGAGAACGAGCCGGCAAGCATCACGACCGGGGCGAGCGCGAGGCCCATCGAGAGTTCATAAGATATCATCTGTGCCGAGCCGCGTATGCCGCCCAGGAGGCTGTATTTCGAGCCAGAGGCCCAGCCCGCGAGCGCTACGCCGTACACGCCGAGCGACGACAGCGCGAGGAAGTACAGGAGGCCGACGTTGAGGTCGATTACCGGCGTCCCGACGGTATGTCCCTTTACCGTGAACGGCGCGCCAAACGGGACGACCGCGAAGGTCAGGAGCACGGTGCCGGCGACGATTCCTGGCGCGATGTAGTATATCGCACGGTCGGAGTCGTCCGGCATTATGTCCTCCTTGGTGATTAGCTTGATCAGGTCCGCAAGCGGCTGGAGCAGCCCGAACGGCCCGACCCGGTTCGGGCCGTACCTGTTCTGCATCCGGCCGAGCAGCTTCCTCTCCGCCAGCACCATGTATGCCGCGAGCGTCAGCGTGACCACGAGGATGAGGGCCAGCTTGACGAGGATGATGAGGAGCATTATGAGGCTGTCGGACATTTACATCCCCACGCCCGCGATATGTGCGCCGCAGAAGCCGCAGGCCCCGTCCTTGATATTGTAATCCTCCACCGAAAAGCCGAAGCGGCCCACGATGGTCTTGCCGCATGAGTGGCAGTAGGTGTTCTCCCCGCCCTCGCCGGGTATGTTGCCCTCGTAGACGTACCGGAGGCCTGCGTCGAGGCCGATCCGGCGCGCCTTCCTGAGCGTGGCGGCAGGCGTCCTCGGCCTGTCCATCAGCCTGTACGTCGGGTGGAACGCGGTCACGTGCCAGGGTATGTTGACGTCTATAGACGCGAGGAAGCCCGCAATTTTTTTAAGCTCATCCTCGCCGTCGTTCAGTCCGGGTATTATAAGCGTCGTAATCTCAACCCATATGCCGAACTCGTGGTAAAGCCTTATCGAGTCGAGCACTTTTTCCAGCTTCGCGCCGCAGACCTTCTGGTAGAACTTCTCGTCGAAGGATTTCAGGTCTATGTTCGCCGCGTCGAGGTACGGCCTGATTTCTGTCAATGCCTCTTTTGTGATATAACCGTTGGAGACGAAGACGTTCCTGAGCCCTGCTTCGCGCGCGAGCCTCGCCGTGTCGCAGGCAAGCTCGAAGTATATCGTCGGCTCGGTGTACGTGTAGGATATGCTCTTGCATCCGTACCGGAGCGCGCCCGCGACAATGTCCTCCGGGGGGACGGGCTCGCCGAGTATCCTCTGTATGTCCCTCGGCATCTGGGATATGTCCGCATTCTGGCAGAACGCGCATTTGAAGTTGCAGCCGGGCGTGGCTATGGAGTAGCTGCTGCTCCCCGGCATGAAATGGAAAAGCGGCTTCTTCTCGACCGGGTCTATGTTCCGGGAGATGACCTTGTCGTAGACGAGGGTGTAGAGCGTGCCGCCCCGGTTCTCGCGCACCGCGCAGATGCCGCGCTTGCCGTCGGCAATCTTGCAGTGGTGGCCGCACAGGAAGCAGTGCACACGGCCTGAAGCCGTCTTCTCCCAGAGCATCGCTACGCGCATCGGGCACCCGTGAAACGCGGTTTTGTGTAGGGGCACCCCTCTGCGGGTGCCCTTCCTAAGCAACCAGGGCGGGCACAGGGACCCGCCCCTACATTAAGACAAAGGACGCGAACGGCGTCTGTTACCCCATAATCTTGCCGCCGTCCACGGAGAGGTTCGCGCCGGTGACGAACCGGCCGAGGTCCGAGCAGAAAAAGAGCACCGCGCCCGCGATGTCGTCCGGCGCGGCAAGCCGCCCGAGCGGGGTCGCGGCCTTTATGGCGGCAAGCACGGCCTCGTTCGTGTGCGGGGCCTCCTCGGTCATGACGAAGCCGGGCGAGACTATGTTCACCGTGACGCCGTACGGGCCCACCTCGGCCGCGAGGTTTCGCGTGAGGCCGAACAGCGCGCCCATAGCGGCCGTCAGGCCGCTGTAGCCTGTAATCGGCTGGGTCAGCATGTTGTTGCCGATGTTGACTATCCGGCCCCAGCCGCGCTCCTTCATCCCCTCCAACACGAGGCAGGACAGGTGGTACGCGCCCTTGACTATGCCGTCGATGTGCGACTGATGGGTGGCCCAGTCCGTCTGCCCGAACTTTTCGCGGATGATGCGCCCGTGCGCGTTGTTGACGAGGATGTCGATCGGGCCGAATGCGGTTACGGCCTCCTGGACGAGCCGGAGAGCGTCCTCCTCGCGGGAGACGTCCGCGCGGACTGCGATTGCCTCCGCGCCGGCCTCCTTGAGGTGATACAGGGCCACATCGGCGCGGGCGGAGTCGTTGTGGTAGTTTAAGACGACGCGCGCGCCCGCCCGGGCGAGCAGGGCCGCCACGGCGAACCCGACGCCGCGCGTCGAGCCGGAGACGAGGGCTGTCTTCCCCTTAATGCCGATGATGTCTATATCCGGCAAACGTTTCTCCACAAATAAAGGCAGGGCCGACACGAAGGCCGGCCCCTACAAAATTGTAGGGGAGGACCTCCGTGTCCTCCCTTTGTTATATACTGTTGATCCCTCCGCTCCGGTCGGGACGACGTTGATGATATGTAACTGTCAAGAGTTTTTGGGCCGCCTTTTTCCAAAAAGGCGGGACTTGTCCTGCTCCTGCCTTATAGAGTCGCATCGGACGTGCTGTAGACCGCCTCGTCCTTCAGGGCGCGGATCAGACGCACCGTGCGCATCGTCTCTTTGTTCGTCACGTCGAGGTAAGCGGACCACAGGCCCATGCCCGCGAGCATGGCGAGATAGGTGTCGTTTATCGCGTACCTGAGTTCCGCAGGCGCGCCGGCCGAGACGTTCGACAGCCAGCATGTCGTCCGTATCGGAGGCTCGGCAAGCTCGTGCAGGCCGTAAAGAGTCTCCTGCACCGCGACTGCGTGCTTCTGGCCGATGCCGCCGCCCAGGTGCAGGATAACCGGGTCGATTACGAGCTTCTCGTCCGGTATGCCCGCGACCGCCGCCATCTCGAGAAGGTCCGAGACTATGGCGAGCCGCTCGTCCGCGTCCGCTGGGGTGCCCTTCCTCATCGCGTACAGAACGAGGTCGGCATTGTTGGCTGCGGCTATGCTCATTATCTCTTTCATCTCCGCCGCGCGCGCCTCCTCGGCCGAGACGTAGTTCACCATCACCGGCACCGTCGCGGCCTTTATGGCGGCGAGCACCGCCTTGGGGTTCCTGCTGTCTATCGAGAGCGGCAGGCCGGCCTGCTGGACCGCCTCCACCGCCGGGACGATATACGTCTCGTCGCCGTCTCCGTCCAGGCTCAGGCTGACGTTCAGCATGTCCGCCCCGGACTCTTTCAGACGTCCGGCCATCTCCGCCATGCCCGCCTTGTCGCCCGAGCGCGCGGCCTTAATGAACTCCCTGTTCTGGAAGCTCAGGTTGTTTGCAATCACCAGCATAGGGGGTTCCTCCTTTATCTGTACGGGGGCGTCAGACCGCGACGACCTCGGTGATCTCCGGGACTTCCTGCTTTATGACCCGCTCGACGCCGGACTTTAGCGTCATCTGGGACATCGGGCATGCGCCGCAGGCGCCGAGCAGCCTTACCTTCACCACTGTGCCTTCTATCGCAACCAGTTCGACGCTTCCGCCGTCCGCCTGAAGGTAGGGCCTTATCTTCGCCAGCGCGTTTTCGACTCTCTCTTTCATCTGTGTCCGCTCCTTTATGTTTGGTAGTCCGTTCCGGACACGAAACCGCGCCACGGCCCATGCACGAGGGCCGTGTCCCGGAGGCGCATCCTTGTTGTCTGCTGAATTCAAGTATAACACAACGGAAGGACAAGGTAATTAATAAATTGGACATGCGGCCGGGACGCAACTTTTTTCTTGTAATCACGCGTGCGTGAGATTATATTTCCATGAGGGGCTCGCAGCATGCGGTTTTCCGGCTTCCCGGACGGGAGATACACCATGCCAGACATAGACGACGTTACCCGTGAGACGGTAATCGAGAAGGCTACAAGCGACAAGGCGCTCAGGCTGTACTTCCTGGCAGGCGGCGCTCTCGCCCTTGCGGCGGCGGCATTGCTGGGATACTTTGTCGTAACGCTGAAGCCTGGCGAGACCGCCAGCGTCGCGGGTGTGGAAATAATGGAGAAGGCCCCAAGTCGTCCCGGCAGCCTCAGCGGTGAAGGGCCGTCCGTGCAGGTGTACTGCGAGAAGGTCAATGGCCTGGACACGATGGAGCTTTGTTACGGGGGCGTGACGGAGCGGGTACGGCTTGTGGGTGTCAGGCCGCCTGCTTGCTCCGGGGGCGGCGGCCTGCCGGAGGAATGCTATTATTATACGAAGTGGATGGCCGAGGAGCGGGACCTGCTCGCGGAGTTCATCGAGGGACAGTTCGACGAAGACGGCCGGGCGCTTGCTTATGTATTCCTCGACAACGGCGTGATGCTGAACGAGGAGATAATCAGGCAGGGCTACGGCTCAGTTTCGGACAGGTACGGTTTTGCCCATCTTGAAGAGTTCAGGCTGTTGGAGGAGGACGCGCGTACACACCAAAGGGGCATCTGGAAGTCGAAGGACCACAACGATTTACGGTGACAAGGAGGGGACATGCCTGAGAAGGAGCCGTTTAACTTCAACGCGCAGTTCGGCGGAGCGAGGCCGGACTTCAGCAAGGTCAAGGCGCTGTTCAAGAACCTCTGGGTGCTCGGGATACTGCTTTTCGTCCTGATACTTCACCCCTGGGCGATAGTCGAGCCCGGCCACAAGGGGGTACTGGTCAGGCTCGGCGCGGTCCAGCCGGGCGTCCTCAACGAGGGCATACACCCGAGGATACCACTGACGGACACCGTGGTCATCATGGACGTCCGCATAGACAAGAAGGACAGCGACGCCTCGGCCGCGTCCAAGGACCTCCAGATGGTCAGAGCTACCATCGCCACCAACTTCCACCTGGACCCGGCCACGGTTGACAAGGTTTACCAGAAGATTGGCCTCTCATACGGCTCGCGCCTCATCGACCCCGCCGTGCAGGAGGTAGTCAAGGGGGTCTCGGCAAGGTACACCGCCGAGGAGCTAATCACGAAGAGGCCGGAGGTCAAGGACCTGATAAAGGAGAACCTGACTGTAAGGCTCGCCCCGTTCAACATCCTGGTGGACGACATATCCATCACCAACTTCGACTTCTCCGGCTCGTTCAACGACGCCATCGAGGCAAAGCAGGTCGCCGAGCAGCAGGTGCAGAAGGCCCAGCGCGACCTCCAGAGGATAGAGGTCGAGGCCAAGCAGAAGATAGCCCAGGCAACCGCCGAGGCCGAGGCGCTGAGGCTCCAGAAGCAGGTGCTCTCCGCCGACCTCCTCAGGCTCAGGGAGATCGAGAACGAGCGGGTGGCCATCGAGAAATGGAACGGGAAACTGCCCGACGTGACAAGCGGCGCGATACCGTTTATCAACGTGAAATAGCGTAAAGGTAACGGAGTTATTAATCTGGCGACTAAATAAGCATATAGCTTCGTCCATAACAAAGTCGCTGGATTCCCGCTGGAGTTCACCCCGGTACGCCTAAAGCCGGGGCGGGAATGACGGTCCATTATGTGTCGCCCCGTGCTTGACACGGGGTCCAGGAAGTTGATACGAGAATGTCCCCCTCGCGGCGCGAGGGGGATTCTTTGTCATATCCCGCATTTTGACCTCCCGCTTTTTCCCTGATACAATTACATATATAAAAAGGGCCCATGAAGGCGCGCAAGACCCGACCGGAACCGTTCCGGCAGGCGGCTGCCGCCGAGGCCCTTAATGAAACGGAGACGCGACATGAAACGCGATGAGATATACATGGAGATAGAGGGGATGTTCGGCCTGGTGCCGTCCTTCCTAAAGACCATCCCGGACGGGACGCTCGAACTCGAATGGGCTCTGATGAAGAAGGTTCAGTTCGAGGACGGGGCAATCCCGATGAAGTACCGCGAACTTATCGGGGTCGGAATATCCGCCGCGACCAAGTGCAGGTACTGCTCGCTCTTCCACACCGAGATGGCGAGGCTTGCCGGGGCGACCGAGGCCGAGATCGAGGAGGCGGTGCACTACGCCAAGTCCACTGCCGGCTGGAGCGCGTACCTGAACGGGATGCAGGTGGACTACGACCAGTTCAAGGCCGAAATCCTCAAGGCGTGCGAGTTCGTGCGCGCCAAGGGGGAGGCCAAGGCTGCGTGAGGCTGGGGCGGCAAGGGACCTCGTATAATCAGGGCCGACACGCGCTTCGCTTGGTACGGCCCCTACAATGAGATGGGCGCGGTTAACGCGCCCGTTTATTTACATAGCCTGATAGCCGCGACTCATGCAGAAATGTCTTGACAAAACAGCAGCGCTTGGGCTAAATTAACAGCCTGTTTTCACCATGACGGCGGTGTAGCTCAGGTGGTCAGAGCATGCGGCTCATATCCGCAGTGTCCGGGGTTCAAATCCCTGCACCGCCACCAACAAAACCGGACCCTCTTTGCGGGGATTGTTTGCTTTAGAAAGCGGCGGTCTACGTGGAGAGGGTTTTTGTTTGCCTGGGGGCTGATTTTCTGAAGTCCCGCAAAAACATACAGGCAGATTCTTCGCTTCGCTCAGAATGACACCATAATTTCATAACTACAAAAAACGAAGAAGGGCCGACACACGGGTCGGCCCCTACATCAAGCAGTTCCATCACATGCCCAACCTCGCTGAAACCACAAGAAAGACGATAGCCCGCTACCGGATGTTCCAGCCGGGGCAGGGCGTAGTCGTGGCCGTGTCCGGCGGGCCGGACTCGGTGGCGATGCTGCGCGTCCTGGCGGGGCTCGCGCCGGAGCTTGGCATCCGGCTTACCGTGGCGCACTTCGACCACGGCTTCCGGCCGGAATCGGCCTCGGAGGCTGAGTTCGTCGCCGGGCTCGCCAAGGGGCTCGGCATCCCGTGCGTCGTCGAGAGGTCCGACCTCAAGGAACGGCTGAGGCTCGCGCCGGAGAACAAGCAGGCGGCGGCGAGGCGCGCGCGTTACGACTTCCTGTACCGTGTCGCGGACGACCACGGCGCGCACAGGATAGCCGTCGGCCATACCGCGGACGACCAGGCCGAGACCTGGCTGATGCGCGAGGTGCGCGGCTCCGGCATGGCCGGCCTCGCCTCCAGACCGCCTGTAAGCGGGCGGGTTGTCAGGCCGCTGATAGGCGCTTCGCGTGCGGACATCGAGGCGTACATCGCGGAGCACAATATACCGTTTGTCACCGACCCGTCGAACCTCATGCCGGTATACCTGCGGAACAGGCTCCGGCTGGAGGTCATGCCTATACTGAAGGACATCAACCCGCGCGTCGTGGAGGCTGTTGGACAGGCCGCGGACATACTCCGTGAAGAAGACAGGTTTCTCGACGCCTACACGGAGGACCTGCTCCGGACGGTGATGAGCCTCGCCCCGGACGGCGTCTGCCGCATCGAGCTTGCCGCCTTCTCCGGCCTTCCGCTCGCCATAAAGAGGCGCGCGTTACGGCTCGCCGTCCGCCGCGTCAAGGGCGACCTGCTCGGGCTTTCCTTCGGACACGTCGCGGAGGCGGTCGAGTCCATAACCACCGGCGGAACCGGGCGCGGGGTGGACATGCCCGGCGGCGTGCGCGTCGAGCGGAGTTACGGGCACCTGCTGGTGTACATGCCGGAGAAGACGGGCGGCGGGTACTCAGTGCCGCTGCCCGTGCCGGGCAGGGTGGTTGTCGAGGGCGCTGGTATAGAGGTCGAGGCGCGTATCCTCGGCGAAGGCGAGGCCGCGCCGGATGACGCGAATTCCTCTGTATTCGATATGGATAAGCTATCCGGGGAACTCGTGGTGCGGAACAAGGTTCCCGGCGACTTCTTTTGTCCCGTGGGGATGGAGGGAAAGAAGAAGCTCAAGGAGTTCTTTATCGACATGAAGCTGCCGAGGCTTGTCCGGGAGCGGACTCCGATACTCGTTTGCGGCGATGATATTGTCTGGGTGATGGGGATGCGTCTGGACAGGCGGTTTGTTGCGGGCGAGGGGACGAAGAAGATGGTGGCGGTGAGGTTCTGGGGGAGGTAGATGCGACACCCCTAGCCCCCCTGCCCCCCTCCCCCGCAAGCGAGGGAGGGGGAATGCGTAGGGCGCGACGCCCCGGCGCGCCGAAGGTTGTCATTCCCGCGAAGGCGGGAATCCAGGAATTAGATTTTATGTAGGGGCCGTACCAAGCGAAGCGCGGGTCGGCCCTTCTTATTCCGGCGCGCCGGGGGCGTCGCGCCCTACAAAGTCAACGTCAAAAGCTGAGATTGCCGCGTCGTCCCGCGAGGCGCGGGACTCCTCGCAATGACAGACGAACCGCCGTCCGCTACAGAAATGTATTGATTTTCTCCGCCTAATCCGTATAATCGCTCATTAAAACCCTCTGGAGGTGCCAAAGATATGGTGCAGGCCAACTACGGCAAGCCGCTCTTCACGAAGGCGGAGATAAGCAAGCGCGTCGGCGAGCTGGGCGACAGGATTTCGAAGGACTACAAGGGCGAGGACCTTATAATGGTTTGCGTCATGACCGGCGCGTACATGTTCTTCGCCGACCTCACCCGCGTGGTGCGCATCCCGGTCGTCGTGGACTACTTAGGCGTGTCCTCGTTCGGCTCCCGCGCGAAGGCGAAGGGCGCGGTGCGTATATCGTCCGACCTGAACCAGAACATCGAGGGCAAGCACGTCCTCGTCGTCGAGGACATCGTCAACAGCGGCCTGACGATGGACTACGTCAAGAAGAACCTGCTCTCGCGCGAGCCCAGGTCGCTCAAGGTCTGCACCCTGCTCGACAAGGTCGAGAAGCGCCGCGCGAACTTCCAGCCGGACTATGTCGGGTTCACCATACCCAACAGATACGTCGTGGGATACGGGCTGGACTACCAGGACCAGTACAGGAACCTGCCGTATATCGCGGTGCTGGGGGAGGAATAGGGGAAGAGACGTGGTCCGTGTTCGTGTTTCGTGTTCGTGAAGGATTTATGTAGGGGCCGACCCGCGTGTCGGCCCTTTTTGTTTTGTATTCAGGGTGTCATTCTGAGCAACGCGAAGAATCCGCCTGTATATAATGGCCTTGTCTTTGCGAGCGAAGCGAAGCAATCTCCTCATAATTGAAATCAGTAAGGTGGAGATTGCCGCGTCGTCCCGCGAAACGCGGGACTCCTCGCAATGACAGATGAAAGAAAAGGCCGGCACAAAGGCCGGCCAAAATCGAGCAGGTGGGTGCCGCCTGCCTACAACTGGTAGTCCTGCTGCACCGGGAACGCATGGCCGACCGGTATGACGGCGCCCGCGTTTATCTTCGCCAGCCTCGGCCCGCCGTCCTTCAGTATATCGAGGAACACGGAGACCACCTCCGGGCAGAACTGCGTGCCCGAGCAGTACAGGAGCTCCTGGATTGCGTTTTCAATCCCTATCGCGGGCCTGTACGGCCGGTTTGCCGTCATCGTGTCGAAGGAGTCCGCGACGCAGAGTATCCGGGCGTCTAGCGGTATCTCCTCGGCCCTGAGGCCGGACGGGTAGCCGAGTCCGTCCCAGCGCTCGTGGTGGTGGCGGACGGCGGGCAGGATGTCCCGGAACTCCTTGATGGGCGCGAGTATCTCGCAGCCGCGGTCCGGGTGCTGCTTGATCAGCTCGACTTCATCGTCGGTCAGCTTTCCTGTCTTGTCGAGGAGCATGTCGTAGGTACCAATCTTGCCGATATCGTGGAGCAGCCCGGCCAGCCTGAGCCGCTCTACCAACTGGGCGTCCAGCCCCATCCTCTCCGCTATGTACATCGAGTAATGCGCCACGCGCTCGGAGTGGCCCTTTGTCCAGGGGCTCTTGGCGTCTATCGCGGTGGCGAGTGCGTGTATGATGTTCACGGACATCTCTTCGAGGTTGTGGATAAGGCGCGAGTGCTCGAGCGCTATGCCCATGCGGGACGCGAAGCTGACGGCCGTGGCGACACTCTCCCTGGAGAGCCCGTCGGCCTTGACGGAGCCCAGAACAAGGAACCCGGCGGACAGACCCTTGCGCATGATGGGGACGAATACGTTGGCCCTGACGTCCGCGCCAAGCAGAAGCCTGTCCACCCGCTCGACCGCGACGTCGTCGGCGACCTCCGGCCGGCAGACCGGCTTTCCGGACTTGAGCCCGGAGTACAGCGGGCCGGCCTTGGTCAGCAGCACCTCGCCCTTCCGGGCGTCCAGCCCCCATCCGCCGACGTACCTGTAATACCCGGTCTCTTCCTCCTTTATGGCCACGCCGCCCGCGTCCGCGGGCACTATCTGCCTTATCTGGGAGGCCACCCTGAAGAGCATCTCGTCCCTGTCCATCGTGGACAGGATTATCCTGTCAACCTCGATTAGCCCTTTAAGCGCCTCGACGTTCTTGAATATCTCGGTGTCCTTCCGGTGGGCGTCCGCCTTGGCCTCGCTGACCGTCTTCTGGAGCCTGACGTTGTCTATCGCCACGGCGAGCTGGGACGCGATCGCGGTGAGTATCCTGATGTCGTCCCGGGACGGCACCGTCCGTGCGGGCGTGTAGTACGTCATGACGCCGGTAACACCGCCGCTGCCGGTTATGGGGATTACGATATGGCCGTGGCTGGTCATGCCGGGGTAGCTGGTTGCGTGGTCCGGGTCTTCGAAGCAGTCGGAGGACAAGATGACCTCGCCGGTCCGCACCGCCTTGCCGCACAGGCAGTAGCCGACAGGTATCTTCTTCTCGTGGTGGGTGAGGTACTGCGCCAGGTCCACGCTCGCCGACATGACGAGCGTTTCCGGGTCGGACTCGTCGCGGAGGAATATCGCGCCCTTTCGCTCTATGCACAGAAATGACAGGGACAGCGTCTCCTTGAGGACGAGGTAGAGTATCGTGTCCAGCTCCCTCGTCCTCGATATTATCTCGGAGATGGAGTTGAGCGCGGCAAGCTCCCTGTTCGAGGACTCGATGCGCGCCTGCTGCCGCTTGTCGTTCTCCCGCATCCGGCCCACGACCGCGCCCGCGCCCGCCATTACGAATGCCGCTCCGCCTATGAATATGTTGGACGCAAGCCCTTCGTGAGAGTCGAGTATGGCGTAGTGGAGGTAATTCGAGACCGACATGTCGGAATGGAAGACGACCATCTGGAGGAGGGTGTGCAGGACCGGGGCGCTCGCCCCGAGGAGTGCGCCGATGGTGCCGAACCTGACAGTTTCGCTTTTTAAAACGCCTGCAGGCATGTTATTCTGCCCCTTAACGGAAAAGGAAGGTATCAGGAAAGTCTTGTCAAGGAATCGTGCCGCCAGACTGTTATATTATGTAATGTTCAGTGTTTTTGTCAAGCAAATTGTTGAGGTGAGGCCGGACAGCCGCGGGCGAAGTATCTTTTGGGTTGTATTGGCCGGCGTTTGTGTGTTATATTTTATAGAATTAACACGCATGTAGCCAAGACGGAGGGTTAATGAACTCGAACCTGAAGAACTTTTCACTGATACTGCTCCTTGTCCTTATCATGGTCCTCATATACCACCTGTTTTCCGCGCCGCAGAAGCCGGAGAAGGAGCTTATCTACTCAGACTTCATCGCGAAGGTGGAGCTGGGCGACGTCTCCGAGGCTCTGCTGAAGGAGGACGAGCAGGGCGTCGAGGTCATCGGGTTGCTGAAAAGTGGAGAGAACTTCCGCTCCTTCGCGCCAAAGGACACCGGCCTCGTCAAGTCGCTATCGGACAAGGGCGTCAAGATCACCGCGCAGAAGGTGGACGCCAACCCCTGGTACTCGCAGGTCCTGTTCTTCTGGGCCCCAATCATACTGATGATTGGGTTCTGGATATTCTTCATGCGCCAGATGCAGGCCGGGGGGAACAAGGCTATGTCTTTCGGCAAGAGCCGGGCGAAGCTCCTGACCGAGAGCACGAAGAAGGTGACGTTCGCGGACGTCGCTGGCATCGAGGAGCCGAAAGAGGAGCTTCACGAGATAATCGAGTATCTTAAAGACCCGCAGAAGTTCCAGAAGCTGGGCGGGCGCATACCCAAGGGCGTGCTCCTTGTAGGGCCTCCGGGCACCGGAAAGACGCTCCTCGCCAAGGCAATCGCGGGCGAGGCCGAGGTGCCGTTCTTCTCCATATCCGGCTCCGACTTCGTAGAGATGTTCGTCGGCGTGGGCGCGTCCAGAGTCAGGGACCTCTTCGAGCAGGGCAAGAAGAACGCGCCCTGCATAATATTCATAGACGAGCTTGACGCCGTGGGCAGGCACCGTGGCGCGGGCCTCGGCGGCGGCCACGACGAGCGCGAGCAGACGCTGAACCAGCTCCTCGTCGAGATGGACGGCTTCGAGTCCAACGAGGGGGTAATACTCATATCCGCGACCAACCGCCCGGACGTCCTCGACCCGGCGCTCCTCAGGCCCGGCCGTTTCGACAGGCAGGTCGTCGTCCCCCGCCCTGACATCAAGGGCAGGGAGGGGATACTCAAGGTGCACACGCGGAAGGTCCCGATGGACGAGAACGTGGAGCTTTCCGTCATAGCGCGCGGCACGCCCGGCTTCGCCGGCGCGGACCTCGCCAACCTCGTCAACGAGGCCGCGCTCCTCGCGGCGAGGAAGGGCCACGAGAAGGTTGGCATGGACTCCTTCGAGCAGGCCAAGGACAAGGTCATGATGGGCGCCGAGAGGCGGAGCATCGTCATTTCGGACAAGGAAAAGAAGAACACCGCCTACCACGAGGCCGGGCATACGCTCATGGCCAAGCTCATACCCGGCGCGGACCCGATACACAAGGTCACGATAATACCGCGCGGTCGCGCGCTGGGGCTGACATGGTCGCTCCCGCTCGAGGAGCGGTACACCGACGACCGCGACCACCTGCTCGGCAAGGTTGCCATGCTGCTCGGCGGCCGGCTCGCGGAGGAGCTGGCCCTCAACCATATGACGACCGGTGCTGGCAACGACCTCGAACGCGCCACCGACCTCGTCCGCAGGATGGTCTGCGAGTGGGGCATGAGCGACGCGCTCGGCCCGCTCACCTTCGGCAAGAAGGAGGAGCAGATATTCCTGGGGCGCGAGATAGCCCAGCACAGGGACTTCAGCGAGAAGACCGCCGTCGAGATAGACGCCGAGGTGAGGCGTATGGTGATGGAGGCCTACGAGAGGGGCAAGTCGCTCATGACCGGGAACATGGCCGGGCTCGATGCCCTCGCCGCCGCACTCCTCGACAGGGAAACGATCGACGGCAAGGAGGTCGACGCCATCCTCGCCGCCGCGGGCATAGAGGTCGCGACTCCTGCCCCCGCGGAAGGCGGAGTAACCGTAGGTCCCGTGGATGGCGGCGCGAGCGTCGATGCCGCCGAGGCCACGGACGCCACGGATACCGGGAGCCGGGCAGACTCGGACGCGTCGGCTTAGGTGACGGCCCCCGGGACGACATACACGCTCCGCCTCCGGGACGTCGTGCTGGAGCTGTCCGCCCGGACGCACGTCATGGGCATCCTAAACGTCACGCCGGACTCGTTCTCGGACGGGGGGCGGTTCGTGGTCGGAGGCGGGCGCGTTGACGGCTTCTCGCGCGTGGACGTCGCAGCCGCTGTCGAGGCCGCCCTCCTGATGGCCGAGGCGGGCGCGGACATCATAGACGTGGGCGGAGAGTCCACGAGGCCGGGCTCGGACAGGGTTTCCCCGGACGAGGAGCAGGCCAGGGTCGTACCGGTCATTGAGGGCATCAGGAAGCGCTCCGGAATCCCCATCTCGATAGACACCTACAAGGCGGCGACCGCGCTTGCAGCGGTCCGCGCGGGCGCGGACATAATAAACGACATCAGCGGCCTGGCCTTCGACCCGGACATGCCGAAAGCCGCCGCTGACTCCGGGGCCGCGCTGGTCGTGATGCACATCAAGGGCACGCCCGAGGACATGCAGAAGGACCCGAACTACGATGACCTGATGGGCGAGGTCACGGGCTTCCTCATGGCCGGTTCGGACAAGGCGCTCCGGGCGGGCGTCCCCAGGGACAGGATACTGGTAGACCCGGGCATCGGTTTCGGGAAGACGCTCGCCCACAACCTCGAACTTATAAACCGGCTGGACGAACTCTCCCGGCTCGGATACCCGGTTGTTCTCGGGGTGTCCCGGAAGGCCTTCATCGGCAGGCTCACCGGCGCGGACGACCCGATGGACAGAGGCGACGGGAGTGTCGCCGCCGCCGTCATGGGCATCGCGCGCGGCGCGCACATCATACGCGCGCACGACGTCAGGTCGGCGAAGAGGGCCGCGCTCGTCGCGGACGCGATAATGAGGGCGGGCCGCTCTTAGCTCGTCATTCCCGCCCCGGCTATAGGCATACCGGGGTGAACTCCGGCGGGAATCCAGGAAGTTCATAAATTCCTGGGCCCCGTGTCAAGCACGGGGCGACAAACAAATCAATGCAGGGCCGACACGCGCTTCGCTTGGTACGGCCCCTACAATTGATAGAGACGGATTCTTCGCGTTGCTCAGAATGACACCATAAAAACATATCTCAGGAGACCTTTTGCTCGAATTCGTGAAGACCATACGCCCGCAGGACGTAGTCGACATCCTGCTGGTGGCCTTCATACTGTACCGCCTGTTCCTGCTCATCAAGGGCACACGCGCGGTCCAGATGCTCGCCGGGCTCGGCGTCCTGCTGGTCGCCCTGTTCCTGTCGCGCTGGATGGAGCTGTACACCGTCAACTGGCTCGTCCAGAGCTTCATGTCCCAGCTCGTCATCGTCATACTCGTCCTGTTCCAGCCGGAACTCCGGCGCGCGCTCGCGCACATGGGTGAGAACCCGCTGTTTTCGTCCATGTCCCCGGTAGAGTCGTCCAAGTTCCTGGACGAGCTGGTCAAGGCCTCGGTATCGCTTGCCAACCGCCGTGTAGGTGCACTGATGGTCCTCCAGAGGGAGACCGACCTCAGGAACATCGTCGAGATGGGCACCGAGCTGGAGTCCAGGGTGAGCCGCGAGCTTCTGCTCAGCATATTCCACCCGACGTCCCCGCTCCACGACGGGGCGGTGATTATAAGGCGCGGCCGCCTGGCTGCCGCAGGCTGCTTCCTCCCCCTGACAACGAGCACGCAGGTCAACAAGGCGCTCGGCACCCGGCACAGGGCGGCCATCGGGCTGTCGGAGGAGACGGACGCGGTCGTCATCGTCATATCCGAGGAGACCGGGACGATTTCCGTCGTTACCGGGGGTACGCTTACCCGCGACCTCGACGCGGTCTCTCTGAGGCGTATGCTGACCCGAATTTTCGTTACACAGAAGAAGTCGTCCGGCAAGGACAAGGCTTCCGCAAAGGCGGGATGACGTGTTAGACAGGATAAAGACCATACTCTTCGGCAACCTGCTCATAAAGGCGTTCTCGCTTCTTTTCGCGGCGCTTCTGTGGTTCCACGTCGTCGCGCGGGGCAAGTCCGAGGTCAACTTCGTCGTCCCGCTGGAACTCCGTGACATACCCGCAGGGATGGTTGTCGTCGGGGACGTGCCAGGTTACGTGGATGTGCGCATGCAGGGGCCGGAGGCGATAATAAGGAACCTCGCGCCCGGAGACGTCAGCGTCGCGCTCAGCATCGCTGACGCCAGGGAGGGCGCGGCCCAGTTCTACCTCGGGCCGTCGAACGTCAAGGCGCCGGGCAACATCACGGTCACGACTGTCAGCCCTGTCGAGATCAGGATAAGGCTGGACGAGTCGGGCGAGAAGACGCTCCCTGTCACCGCTGTCCTCTCCGGCAACCCGGCCCCCGGCTACATGCTCGGCAAGGTGGAGGTCACGCCCGGCACGGTGTCAGTCAAGGGGCCTAAGAGCGTGCTCGGCAGGCTCAAGGGGCTGGATACGCAGCCGCTCGAAATGACGGGTGTTACTGGCAAGGTCTCCGAGGTCGTGCCGCTCGAGCCGCCCACCATAAGGGGAGTCAGGCTGTCCCAGGACGAGGTCCTGGTCGAGGCGGAGGTCGTAAAGGTGGACAGGTAGGGCACAAGGTGACCCCTCACCCCAGCCCCTCTCCCGCGAGGAGAGGGGATTGGAGAGAAGCACGGACGCCAGTTTATAACCTGTTAAAAGTTTCTGGGCCGCCTCTTTACCAAAGAGGCGGGACTTTCGCTTTTGATTTGGAGGATTTTAGATGGGCAGACTTTTCGGCACGGACGGTGTGCGCGGCACGGCCAACATCCACCCCATGACGGTGGAGATGGCGATGAAGCTCGGCCGCGCGGCCGGGCACATATTCAGGGAGGGCGGGGCGCGCCACAGGATAGTCATCGGCAAGGACACGCGCGTTTCGGGCTACATGCTCGAATCCGCATTGACGTCAGGCATCTGCTCGATGGGAGTGGACGTGCTGCTTGTCGGCCCGCTTCCGACGCCGGGCATAGCGTTCATAACGAGGAGCCTGCGCGCGGACGCGGGAGTAGTGCTGTCCGCGTCCCACAACCCGTTCGAGGACAACGGCATAAAATTCTTCTCGCGGGACGGGATGAAGCTCCCGGACAACGTCGAGGACGAGATAGAGGACCTGATAACGTCCGGCAAGATAGACCACGTCCGGCCTACCGCTGACGCTGTTGGCAAGGCCTCCCGCATCGACGACGCGGTGGGGCGTTACGTCGAGTTCACCAAGTCATCGTTCCCCAAGGGCCTCATGCTCGAAGGGATGAAGATCGTCCTCGACTGCGCGAACGGCGCGGCTTACAAGGTCGCGCCTACGGTCCTCAAGGAGCTTGGCGCGAAGGTTTTCGTCATAAACGACAAGCCTAACGGAGTGAACATAAACGCGGGCTGCGGCTCGCTCCACCCTGAGGTCATCCAGAACGCGGTGGTCGAGCAGGGCGCGGACATCGGCATCGCGCACGACGGAGACGCGGACCGGGTGATATTCTGCGACGAGAAGGGCCGCGAGTTCGACGGCGACAAGGTCATGGCGCTCTGCGCCGTGGACATGAAGGAGCGGGGCGCGCTCGCGGGCGACACGCTCGTCGCCACCGTGATGTCGAACATAGGCCTGGAGATCGCCATGCGCGAGGCGGGCATCAGGCTCGTCAGGGCGGCGGTCGGCGACAGGTACGTCATGGAGGAGATGCGCTCCGGCGGTTTCAACCTCGGGGGCGAGCAGTCCGGCCACGTCATATTCCTGGACCACAACACCACCGGCGACGGGGTTGTCACGGCTCTCCAGGTGCTCTCGATTATGAAGCGTTCCGGCAAGAGGCTGTCCGAGCTTGGCCGCGTGATGAACACCTACCCTCAGGTCCTGGTGAACGTAAGGGTACGCGAGAAGGTGGACCTTGCGGAGGTCCCCGCCCTGACGAGAAAGATAGCTGAGGCGGAAAGCATGCTTGACGGCAACGGCCGGCTGCTGATAAGATACTCCGGAACCGAGCCGAAGCTGAGGATCATGGCGGAAGGAAAGGACCACGCGGCCATAGAGAGGATCGTAAGGGACCTCGCCGCAGCGGTCGAGAAAGAGTTGGGCGGAGATTAAACCATGCACAGTTCCTTCCTTGCGGAGTTCGACTACAACGCGTACCTGAAGCGCGCCCTCGAGTTTTTCCTTCATGTGGTCGACTACATAAAGGGCCTGCTCGTATACAAATTCTACGAGGTGCCCTACCTTGGCAAGACCCTTGCGGCCCTCCCGCTCTGGGTCTACGGGATACTCGTCCTGGTGGTGGTCTGCGTCACACCGTACATAGCGTACCTGGTCCTCTCCGGCCTCAAAGGCCGGCTGCTCTCGATGATAATGGGCGGCAAGCTCGGCGAGGTCATGGAGAGGCGGCGCATTGTTGCCCAGGCGAAGAGGTTCGCCGCCAACAAGGAGTACGTCAGGGCTGCCGACATGTTCCTCATAATCAAGGAGAATGCGAAGGCGGCCAGGGTCCTGGAGGAAGGCGAGGAGTACTCCAAGGCCGGCAAGATATATGAAAAGATGGGGAAGCTCGATACCGCGGCGGACATGTTTCAGAAGGCCGGCGACTTCACGCAGCTCGCCGACCTGCTCAAGAAGAAGGGCGACCACAGGAAGGCCGCCGAGACTTTCATGAGGCTCGGCAAGAAGCTCATGGCGGCCGAGGCCTACGACAGGGCGGGCGAGTATGTCAAGGCCGCCGAGCTGTACGCCGAGTCGGGCAGCCTCCAGTCCGCGGCGACGTGCTACGAGAACGCGAAGGACTTCAAGAAGGCCGCCGAGATGTACGACAGGGGCTACGTCGAGGGTACAGCCTCGAAGGAGATCCCGTCCCCGGAGGTCGCGGCCAAGATGAAGGAGATGTCCCTCATGGCCGCCAAGTACTTCGAGCAGACCGGCAACTACGCCAAGGCCGCCGACTCCTACGCGCGGGTCAAGGAGCTTGGCAAGGCGGGCGAGGTCTCGCTCAAGAGCGGTGACCGGGCACGCGCGGCCGAGTACTTCCGTGTCGCAAGGCAGTACGAGCGGGCGGCGGAGATAGTGCGCGAGGGCGGCGACGCCAGGCGCGCCTGCGAGATAATGGCCGAGAAGTACATGGCCGAGGGTAACGACGCCGAGGCAGGCAGGATGTACCTCGAGGCCGGGGACCACGTGAAGGCCGCCGACCTGTTCGAGTCGTCCGGCAACTACACGATGGCGGCCGACGCGTACATGGTGTCCGCCGACTACTCGACCGCGGCCCTGATGTATATCGAGGGCGGCGACATGCAGAAGGCCGCCGAGGCGTATTCCAGGGCGGGAGAAAGCGGCAAGGCAGCCCAGCTCTACATTCAGACCGGCGACATCGAGAAGGCGTCCGCGCTGGTGGAGTCGTCCGGGGACTACATGCTCGCGGCGGAACTGAACAGGAAGCTGAACCGCCCGGACAAGGAACTTGCCGCGCTCCAGAGGGTGGACCCGGAAGACCCGCGCTACCATTCCGCGGTCATCAGGCTCGCCGAGATGTTCAAGGCCCAGGGAAACCCCAAGCTTGCGGCGGAGTACTACGCCAAGGCCATAGGCGGCTCGCCCGCCGACCACGGGAACCTGGAACTCTACTACGGCCTCGCGAACGCCTGCGAGGCGGCCGGCCAGTACGGCGATGCGTCGGACGTCTACGGCAAGGTCCTGCTCGTGGACTTCCAGTTCAAGGACTCCGACGCGAGGAAGAAGGAGTGCGACAGGCTTGTCGCCGCAGGCGCAAGGCCAAAGGCGCCGGGGCCTGCCCCGAGGCCCGCGCCACCGGCCGGAGCATCCGCGGCAGGCGCATCGGCGGCTGGCGGGGCGTCCGACCCGGCCAAGAGGTACGCCATCGTCAAGGAGGTCGGGCGCGGCGGTATGGGCGTGGTGTACGAGGCGAAGGACAACAACCTGAACCGCGTGATAGCCCTGAAGCTCCTGCCCAAGAGCTTCAGTGAGAACCCGCAGGTGCTCAAGAGGTTCGCGCAGGAGGCCCGCTCCGCCGCCCAGCTCAACCACCCGAACATCGTCACGCTCTACGACTTCCAGCAGGCGGGCGGCAGGAGCTTCATCACGATGGAGATGGTCGAGGGTGTGACGCTCAAGAAGCTGATGGCGAGCGCGGCCAAGATGCCGCTCGTCAACAAGCTCAAGATCATATACCAGTGCTGCCAGGGCCTGCACTACGCCCACGAGGCGGGCATCATACACAGGGACATCAAGCCGTCCAACATCATGATAAACAAGCAGTCCGTCGTAAAGATAATGGACTTCGGCCTGGCCAAGGCGGGCGGCGAGGAGACGCTTACAGACGCGGGCATGATAAGCGGCACCGTGATGTACATGTCGCCGGAACAGCTTGTCGGCGACAAGCTCGACAGGCGCTCGGACATCTACGCGCTCGGCCTGGTGTTCTACGAGCTGGTCGCGCTCAGGCACCCGTTCGCAGAGGGCGACGCGGCATACCAGCACGTGCACACGCCGCCCAAGCCGCCAAAGACGCTGAACCCGGCCATACCGGACAGGCTTGACCAGATAATCATGAAGTGCCTGGAGAAGGACCGGAACAACAGGTTCGGCACCGCCGCCGAGCTTGCCATGTCGCTTCGCGAGGTGCCGCTGAAGTAGGCCGCCTGCCATTATTAAACCGGCGGCTAAAGATTTGGATTCATCGCCGATACTTCATAACGCCCCCCGTCCCCCTCTTATCTTAAGAGGGGGAGTCAAAGGTTGGGGCCGGATTGTTACAAATCCGGCGGGCGCAGCTCGCCATAGTCTGGCATCCATCCATGTAGTATCGAGGGGATGCAAGGGGAACTTTTCCCCCTTGTCCGGGGGTGCAAGGGGGCCGCGCCCCCTTGAGGCCGCTATACCCAAGAGGATGTCCGGATATTTAACCGCCGGATTAATATCCAAATCAAGAAGGGAGGACCATCGTGTCCGCCCTGCCTTTATCATAGCAAAGTCAAAGGTGGGTTCCTCGACTACGCTCGGAACGACGCTTACCGGCAACTAACGCTTATCCACGGACATGGGAAGTCTCCAGGATGCGATGACCCATACCAGCCAACCTCCGGGCAGCGCATGCGGCGGGAAATCCCGCCTTCGTCTCGCCCCGCTCCTGCCTCCGGCAGTCTCGATGCTCACGGGCATCATCGCCGGCCGCTGGTTTCCGTTCTTCCCATTTACCGTCATACTTCTCACTGCCGTAGCCGTCATCGTTCACCACCGTCTTTTCAGGCCTGGCCGGGCAGGCATGGCCGCGGTCGCGGCATGCTTCCTTTTCGGCGCGCTGTCGTTCCACCTCTACGGCCCTGGCGCGCCGACGACCGTGGACGGCATGCTGGACGGGGGGGTGGTGGCCGTGACCGGCGAGGTCGCGCGTCCGCCCGAGGAGCGGGTGGGCTACACGCTCGTGCACCTGAAGGTAGACGAGACGGACAATGATACACCGGGACTACGCATCCCGCCGAGGCCGGGACTGGTCCGCATGACCGTGCAGGGGAACGGCCTGGGTATTGCCTACGGCGACGTCCTGACAGGGCGGATGGAGCTGCTGCCCCCGGCGGGGTACCGGAACTTCGGCTGCTTCGACTACGGGGCGTATGCCGCCCTGAACGGCGTCGACGCGGCCGCATACTGCGAGCCCAGGGACATAGCCGTCTCCGGGAACAGGGCGGGCCGCTTCATGGCCTGGCTGTACGCATACAGGGAGAGGCTCCTCGACGTCTCCGGGGAGTCGCTCGACGGCCCGGCTTCGGCCCTGTTCCGCGCGATGGTACTTGGCGACCAGGGAAGCGTACCGGACGAGATGAGGGACGAGTTCGCCGCGTCCGGGACGACGCACATACTCTCCGTATCCGGCTCGCACGTCGCCATGCTCGCAATGCTGGTCTACTTCCTTGCCAAGTGGTCGGTCTTCGTACTGCCGCACCGCTATGCGCTCCGGTTGAGCATGAAGGTGGACACAAGGAAGCTCGGGGCCGCCGTGTCCATACCGGCCGCCATATTCTACTGCATGCTCGCGGGCTCCGAGGTAGCCACCGTCCGCTCGGTCATAATGATAACCGCCTTCCTCGGCGCGATACTCCTCGACCGGGAGTCGGACGCGTTCAACGTACTTTCCGCCGCCGCCCTCGCCGCGCTCGTATTCGACCCAGGCTCGGTATTCGACATATCCTTCCAGCTCTCATACGGCGCGGTGCTGTTCATGGCGCTCGCGCCGGGCCGCCCAGCGCGAGACCCGGACACCGGGCCTGCCGGGTGGCGGGAACGGTGGCGGGAGGTTTGCGTCAACTTCACTGTCGTCTCGGTATTCGTCATAGCCGGTACCGCTCCGCTCGTCGCGGGGCAGTTCAACGCGTTCTCCTGGGTCGCCCTCCCGGCGAACGCCCTTGCCATACCGCTCATCGGTGTTGGCGCGGTGCCGGTCGGGATACTGTCCTGCCTGCTGTACGCCGTCTCGCCGGGCGGGGGGCTCCCGCTCGCCTGGCTGAACACCGCCATATACGACGTCTTCTACGCCGTAGTCAGGGCATTCGCCGCCATCCCGCACGCGAACCTACACCCCGGCGCGCCGGGCCTCTTGCTCACCTCAGTGTTCCTCCTGCTTGTCGCCGCGTCGGTATACGGAGGCGGGAGCAGGATGCGCAAGGCCGCCGTGGTATCCGTATGCGCGGGCGTGATGCTTCTGACGGGCTCGTTGTCGTTTGGAAGCCCTCGAGGGCTCCGTGTGACGTTTCTCGACGTGGGGCAGGGGGACGGGGCGCTCGTCGAGTTCCCGGACGGGAGCCGGATGCTCGTCGACGGGGGCGGCAAGACCATGGGCATAGACCCCGGCCGCTCGGCGGTCGCGCCGTACCTCTGGAACCACGGGGCAAGAAGCCTGGAGCGTGTCGTCCTCACCCACCCGCACCCGGACCACATGAACGGGCTGTTCTATATCTTCGAGAACTTCGGTGTGGACGAACTGTGGGAGGGCGGCCTGGTTACATGGCACGAGGGCTACAAGTATATCCGCAGGCTCGCCGAGGCCCGGGGGACGACCCGGCGCGTGTTCTCAAGCCCTGTCGAGATGGAGGTGGGCGGGGCGGCCGTCCAGGTCCTGAGCACGTCGAAGTCGGAGATACAGGACGGGCGCGATGATATATATGACCGGGAGAACAACCGCTCGCTCGTCCTGCGCATCGTATACGGCGACGTCTCGTTCCTGCTCGGCTCGGACGCGGAGTCCGCCGCGCAGGAGGCGATGCTCGCGACCATACCCGCCGGGACGCTCCGTTCGACCGTCCTTAAGGTCCCGCACCACGGCAGCCGCTCCGGGAGCCTCGGTGCGTTCGTGGACTCGGTCCGTCCGGAGGTCGCGGTAATCTCCGCCGGGCGCAGGAACAGGTTCGGCCACCCCGCGCCGGAGACTCTCGCCGCGCTCGAAGATGCCGGTGCGCGGGTCTACAGGACGGACCTGGACGGCGCGGTATCGGTCGTCACTGACGGGAAGGCTGTCGAGGTTCATACATACGCGGATACGGAGTTTGAGGAGGTGTCCGGCTGGGCCGGGGAGTGGGAGAACTGGAGGCGGGTTTGGGTGAGGTGGGGGGAGTAAAGACAAGGGCAAATCCCCCTCAGTCCCCCTTTGTCAAAGGGGGAGGAAAAGCAAAACCAACCCTTCCCTCTTATCCCCTCCCTGTGCAGGGAGGGGAAGATTCGAGTAAGAATTATATAAACGGCTTCGACGAATCTCCCGCCCCCTGCACAGGGGGAGGGCTGGGGTGGGGGTAGGTTTATGAATGGCCCACTGGTGGAGACCCCTCGCCCCCAACCCCCTTAGGCTTCGCTCAGGGCAGGCTATCTCCCGCGAGGAGAGGGGGATTAATAGATACTGCGTGGCGGAAAATATGTTGTCAATGATGCGGCAATAGAGTAATATGTCGTTGGTTTCATGCGGTCCTTTGCCATGTGTAATGGGGGATATTCATGAAGAACAATCTGGTGTCCGCGTTTGCCGCCGCGCTGGTTTTGGTTGTGGCGATGTACGGGTGCGGGAAGGCGAAGGAGCCGGGCGGGCAGGCTGCGCCGGTTGCGCAGGGGCGGCAGGGGGATGCCGGGGCGGGGGTGTTGACGGAAGAGGAGCAGAATGAGTTTATGAAACCCGGCGGTTTTTCTCTGTTCAAAGAGAAACCCATGATAAGAGATCTTCGAATAATGGTAAAAGGAAGCCCGCAGACAATCCGCTGGTACAAAGAGAACGAAAAGAAATTTTCAGAAGGAATCGAGTCAATATATGAACAACAGATTTGCTTGCTTGTATCTGAATTGGCTAATGATCGTGACACAAAAGGGTATGAACTGATGATTCAGATTCTTGAACACAAGACGAAATATCCCAAAGCGTTAGCCTGTGCAGCCGAGTCTGTTGGTAAATATGGTGAATTTCATGATGGCATCTGGTATGGCGAAAGAAAGGCTGTCCCTGCACTTCAAAAACTCATAAACCACGAAGATCCAGAAGTACGTTTATATGCCGCCAGCAGTCTACTAAGAGCAGGAGAAGGTGATATATCGTTGCCTGTCTTGGACGAACTAATGAAAATCGGGTGGTCATCACCTATGAGATACATGTTTGCGCCCGAACAAGATAATCATCGCGGTGAAATGTTTTTACTGGACGAACGATGCAAGGGGATACTTAAGAAAGCACTAAATTACTCCAATGACGAGGTCAAGTCATACGCGGCATATTATTTGACCAAGCTTGGCTTGGAAAAGGAGGCATGCGAGAGATTGGTATTGTGTTTCATTGAACTCAATAAGATGAAGACTGTTGAAGCCTATGGCTTTCGTATTGAGGACGGTGTACCGGATGGGGAAAAAGCCGAGAAATATTATTCGGACGGGAGGGCATGCGATGTTGCTATGCTCACATTGAGTATGTTGAAAAGCAAGAAGGGATACACATTACTACAAGAAATAGAAAAGAACAATACCGAATGGTGGTATCTGTGCGGTAGCAACAGCGCACAACGAGGTCTTATCGGTTACTAACACAGTGAGGTTGTTCAAAACCACCCCACCCCTTCACACCAGCCAGTCATGCCCCCCCCTGAGCCTGTCCTCGAACGAATAGACCATCCTGTGCGTATGCGGAGGCAGGGCCGCGCCGACCAGTGCGCGCAGGTCCTCGAAGGTGTCCACGTCCCGGAGCGTAGGGAGGGTCGAGACCGACAGGCCGAGGCCCTCCGCGCGGGCAAGCGTGTCACGGAACACCGTGCGCGCCGACCACGGAATGTGCGCGAACAGCGCCGGGACTGGCCTCGTGAGGCCGACCAGGTAGTATCCGCCGTCCTGCGACGGGCCGAGGACGACGTCGGCCGTGTCGAGCATCCCGAAGGCGTCCGAGATGAACTCGGAGGGCAGGGTAGGGACGTCCGAGCCGACGATGACCGCCTTCCTCGCGCCGGCCCCGAAGGCGCAGCCGAAGGCCGCGGCCATCCGCGCGCCGAGGTCGTCCCCGGCCTGCGCGTGGTAATGGGCCACGCGGTCGCCGAAGAGCGACCTGAACAGGTCGTGCGAGCCCTCCGGGGAGTAGGCGATGCAGACCTCGTGCGTGCCGGCCGAGACGGCCTTGTCCACGGTGTCCTCCAGGAACGCCCGCTGGACGCCCGCCGCCTCCTCGAAGCTGAGGAACGGGAACATGCGCGTCTTGACGAGTCCCGCGACCGGCGCCTTTGCGAATATTATCAGAAGGTTGTCCATTAAGCCTCGACAGGGATGGAACGGATGCAACACCTGAAACCGCCAACGTCTGTCGTCCCGACCGGAGTGGAGGGACCCACGGTTGACGTTGATGCAGGAAATGGATTAAAGTCAAAGGCGGGTTCCTCGACTTCGCTCGGAACGACACCCTCTTATGCTGTCATCAGTGCAATCATGCGTTTGTATGCCCTGTTGCTCACCCCCTGAGTATCCAGAACGACTCCTTGAACTCGACCGAGACCAGGCTGTCGAGGATGTTGCTCCGGGATATGGAGCCGACAAGCCTGCCGTCCCGGACTACCGGCACGCGCATCAGGTGCTTCTCGGTCATGAAGTCGATAAGCTTCTCGACAGTGACCTCCTCGTCCACGCAGAGCGGGTTGTTGGTCATGACGTCGCCCGCTGTGAGCGATTCGAGCTGCTTGCCAGCGCGCAGGGCCTTGAGTATGTCGAACTCGGAGATTATGCCGACCACGTAGCCCTCGTCGTCCACCACCGGCAGGCTCGAATACTCCTGGGACAGGAGCTTCATCGCAATGTCCCGGCAGTTGGCGTTCTTCTTTGGGGCCTTCACCTTGCCCATGATTTCCCTTGCGACCATATTGCCTCCGTCGTTATCCATATTGTTCTTCAAATATAGCACAATATCACGGATAAAAGTTCCGACGGGGCACAGAATGAAATATTTCTTTAAAAATGAGCAGATACGATACCAGAGTCCTCCCGTATGCCCGGCCCGGATGCTGCAAGCCGCATATCGCCCGGACATAATGCCCGGCTCGCGGCCCAATGGTTAAAAAAAGCTTGACCTTGCGGAGGGTCGGTATTATCATCATAAGGTTTAACACCTTGAGGGTAATGGGCATGTTGTCTATTTTTCAGAGGATGGGCAGGGCGGTGCTCGACGCCCTTCGCGGCATGGGCAGGATGGGGACGTTCTTCGCCACGTCGCTCTACTGGACCGTGAAGCCCCCGCTCAAGTTCGGTCGGGTGCTGAGGCAGATAAGCTTCATAGGCTCGAAGTCCATCCCGCTCATCGTCCTGACCGGCGGGTTCACGGGCATGATACTGGGGCTCCAGGTATACTACACGCTAAGGAAGTTCGGGGCGGAGGCCTACCTCGGGCCCGCGGTCGCCCTGTCGCTGATACGGGAACTCGGGCCGGTGCTCTCCGCGCTCATGATTACCGGCCGGGCGGGCTCGGCCATAGCGGCGGAGATTGGCATCATGCGCATCTCCGAGCAGGTGGACGCGCTGGAGTCCATGTCGCTGTCGCCGTTTAGGTACCTCATGACGCCGAACCTGATCGCGTCCTTGTTCTCGTTCCCGCTCCTGGGCGCGATATTCAACGTCGTCGGGATATACGGCGGGTACATAGTCGGCGTGCGGCTCCTGGGCCTGTCCTCCGGGACGTACTTCT
Organism: Nitrospirota bacterium; assembly: GCA_016212105.1. Lineage (GTDB taxonomy): Bacteria > Nitrospirota > JACRHJ01 > JACRHJ01 > JACRHJ01 > JACRHJ01. The sequence continues at coordinate 36,745 of JACRHJ010000043.1, read as the reverse complement.
CGGGCATACAGGACTTCGTCGAGATGGGAGACGTCACCGACTCCCTGATAAAGTCCGCCTGCTTCGGCATAATCGTCTTCCTGGTCTGCTGCTACCAGGGGTATTACACCCGGCACGGGGCCGAGGGCGTCAGCCGCGCGACCACGACGGCAGTGGTCATGGCATCGACGCTAATACTGGTCTGGGACTACTTCCTGAACTCGGTGATGATTTGATAGACGTGGTTGGCCTGCATAAGTCCTTCAACGGCCAGGAGGTCCTCAAGGGCGTCGGATTCAGGGTCGAAAAGGGCGAGGTATTCACCGTCATCGGCGGGAGCGGACAGGGCAAGTCCGTGCTCCTGAAGCACCTGCTCGGCCTGATAAAGCCGGACAAAGGCCACGTATACGTGGACGGGACGGACATAGCCGCCGTGACGGGCGAGGAACTTTACAAGGCGCGGGACAGGTTCGGGTACCTGTTCCAGGGAGGCGCGCTCTTCGACTCGATGACGATATTCGACAACGTCGCCTTCCCGCTTCAGGAGAAGACGAAGATGAAGGCGGCGGAGATAAAGGACAGGGCCGAGGCGGAGCTTGCCAAGGTCGGCCTGTCGGGGATGGGCCACAAGTTCCCGGCCGAGGTCTCCGGCGGGATGAAGAAGAGGGCCGCGTTCGCGCGCGTGCTCGTGATGAACCCGGAGATAGTCCTGTTCGACGAGCCGACCACGGGCCTCGACCCGGTGCTGGTGGACTCGGTGCACAGGCTCATAGTCTGGGGCAGGGAAAACTACGGGTACACTGCGGTGGTAGTGAGCCACGAGATTCCGGAGATATTCGACATCTCGGACAGGGTGGGGATGCTGGACGGCGGCGTGATGCTCCAGGTGGGCACGCCCGGCGAGATAAAGGGGTCGGACAACCCGCGTGTGAGGAGGTTCGTCCGGGGCGAGTCGGAAGGGGCCGCCCAGTTCTGACGGAGGAAAACCAATGAGCAGATACAGCGTGGAGGTGTCGGTAGGCATATTCGTCCTGGTCGGGGCGATCGCGCTCGGCTACCTGTCGATAAAGCTCGGGAAGCTCGAGGTCCTGGGCGGCGGCGGGTACAACGTCGTCGCGGAGTTCGACGACATCGGCGGGCTGAAGGCCGGCTCCAACGTCGAGATTGCCGGGGTCGAGGTCGGCCGCGTGACGGGCATAGCGCTCGACAACTACCAGGCCAGGGTCACCATACGGATGAACGCCGGGGTGGAGCTGCAGGACGACGCGATAGCCGCCATACGCACGAAGGGGCTTATCGGAGAGAAGTTCATATCCATTACCCCCGGTGGCTCCGAGGATATTATCAAGGACGGCGGGAAGCTCCGCGAGACCGAGTCAGCGATAGACTTCGAGAAGCTTATTTCCAATTATGTCTTCGGCAAGGTATAATAGAATACATCCGCTTTGCCGGCCGGTACATTCCTGGCGTAAACCTGACGCCGGGCCGACACAGTTTCGTCCAACTCGGAAGAGTAATGCATCAAGGAGGAGGCCATGCTCGAACGCATACGCTTTAATTTTCTGACGCTTTCCGCCGCCGTGGCCGTATCCGCCGCGCTTCTGGCCGCGCCGACTGGCGCGTCCGCCGCGGACAAGGCCGTGCTCGACGTCAACGAGTGCATAAAGCAGGCGGTCGCGGTCAACGCCGAGGTCAGGGGGGCCGAGTTCGAGACCGGCGTCTACCGGAGCAAGCAGGAGCAGGCGGACTCGGCGCGCTACCCGCAGGTGGAGGTCGTCGCATATGGCAGCCTGTCCCCGCGCGCGAGGCTCGCGAACAACAGGGTGCCCGTTTCGACCACCAACATCAACAAACCGTCGTACGACGGCGTGTTCGGCAGGGCCGCCGTCCAGGTAGTCCAGCCGATATACACGTTCGGCAAGATATCCTCGTATCGTGAGGCCGCCGAGCACGGCGTCAAGGCCTACGAGGCGGGCGCAAAGCTCAAGGCGACGGAGGTCGCGCTCCAGGTCAAGGAGGCGTACTACGGCCTGCTGCTCGGGCGCGAGCTGAAGGGGCTCCTCGACGACATAGGGGAGCAGGTGGACACCGCCACCAGCAAGGTCCAGAGGCAGATAGACGAGGGCTCGCCGAACGTGGACCAGGTTGTCCTCTTCAAGCTCCAGACCTACCAGTGCGAGATCAGGAAGTACAAGGCGATGGCGGAAGAGGGAATCGAGAAGGCGACGTTCGGCCTGAGGCTCCTCACGAACCACCCGGACGGAGAGTTCGAAATCGCGGACGAGTTCCTCGCGCCGGCGGATATAGAACTCGCCGAGTTCGACAAGTACGTCGGAGCGGCGATGGAGTCGAGGCTGGAGTTCACCCAGCTCAAGGAGGGGTTGATCGCCAAAAAGGCGCTGGTGAAGGCCGAAAAGGCCGAGTATTACCCGCAGATATTCGCTGCGGGCTTCTACTCCGCTGCCGGGGCAACCAACCGCGACCACCTGAACAACCCGTACATAACCGACGAGTTCAACCACAACTACGGCGGGGCGGTGCTGGGCCTCAAATGGAACTACGACTTCGGGATAAAGACCGGCAAGGTGAACGAAGCCAGGGCCGAGTACATGAAGCTCAAGGCGAAGGAGGAGTACGCCAGGGGCGGCGTGCCATACCAGGTCATGGAGGCGTACCTCAAGGTCAAGGCGAGCGAGCAGGAGATAAAGGCGTTAAGCGATGCGTACAGGACGGCGAAACAGTGGGTCGTCGCGTCGCTTTCTAACTTCGACATGGGCGTGGGCGAGCCCCGTGACATTGCCGAGTCCGTGAACTCATACGCCACGCTCAAGGCGGACTACTTCACAGCGATATTCAACCAGCGGATGGCGGTAGCGAACCTCGAACACGCGACCGGCAAGGACGTGAACGAGGTCTACTACCAGGAGACCACCACGCGCCTTTACGACGCTGACGGCGCGTCCGGCGCGGACGGCATGGAAGACGGCATGTAATGCCGGTGAAACAATCAATATTCAAGGAGTATAGTGTCATGAGAATGTTGTCCCTGTGCGCGGCGGTAGTCATCGCCGCGCTGACCCTCGCAGTACCCGCGTCCTGCCGCGCGGGCGTCCCGACCGAAACCGTCAAGGCAACGACCGACAAGGTCATCTCCGTCCTCCAGGACCCCGCGCTCAAGCCGGACTCCAAGGAGAAAGAGAGGCGCGCCCAGATAAAAAAGGTGGTGGCGACAGCCTTCGACTTCGAGGAGATGGCCAAGCGCTCTCTCGCGGTGTTCTGGAAGGACCGCACCCCGGCCGAGAAGAAGGAGTTCGTGGTGCTTTTCACGGACCTCCTGGAACGCTCTTATATCAACCGCATAGACGGCTATTCCGGCGAAAAGATAGTTTATGACTCGGAGAAGGTGGACGACGGATACGCCTCAGTCAAGACCCACTTCCTGACGAAGCGCCGCGAGGAGATACCGGTCGAGTACAAGCTCCTGGACGACGGCGGCAAGTGGATGGTCTACGACGTGGTCATAGAGAACGTCGGCCTGGTCAACAACTACCGCATCAAGTTCAACCAGATAATCAGGAACTCGTCCTACGCCGACCTGGTTAAGAGGATGAAGAATAAGTCCGAGTGCGACACGCTCGTCTGTCCGACGCCGGAGAAGTAAGGGGCACGGGTACGCCCGCGCGTACCCAAGTCCGTCATTGCGAGGAGCGAAGCGACGCGGCGCGGAAGTCTACTCCTTATGCCCGTCATTCCCGCGAAGGCGGGAATCCAGGAAGTTGATGGAGCGGGCGCATAAAACTGCGCCCCCTGCAAATTTATCGTATACCGGCGGATCCTTCGCTGCGCTCAGGATGACAGACTAAAGCAAAAACATGAAGGGCCGACATCCTTCGGCTTTGCTCAGGACAGGATATGGTCGGCCCTGTGGAATATTGAAGGGCGCGGCATGCCGCGCCCACGCCATAATATGTATGCGTCTTACCGAGCATCAAGTATTCGCAGCACCAGCAGGAGGCAGTAAATGCGGTTCCCACTCGAGTTGAACGTATCGCTAACGAAGTATCTCATGTCCATGAAGATGAAGGGGGTCAAGCGGTTTCCGCTCGTCCTGATGCTCGAGCCGCTTCACCTTTGCAACCTCTCCTGCTCCGGCTGCGGACGCATCAGGGAGTATAAAGATACGCTCCAGGAAATGATGACCCTGGAGCAGTGCGTCCACGCCATAAAGGAATGCGGCGCCCCGGTCATAACCATCTGCGGCGGAGAGCCGCTCCTGTACCCCAAGATAGGCGAGCTGGTCGAGGAGACGCTCAAACTCAAGAGGCACATATACCTCTGCACTAACGCGCTCAAGCTCTCCGAGTCTCTGAAGCTGTTCAAACCTTCTCCGTACCTCAACCTGAACGTCTCGATAGACGGACTGGAGGAGACGCAGGAGAAGACCAGGAACAGGAAGGGCATCTACGACATACAGGTGAAGGCGATAGCCGACGCCAAGGCGAAGGGCTTCCGCGTCATCACCAACACGACGCTGTACAAGGAGACGGACGTGCATGAGGTGGAGGAGCTGTTCGACAGGCTCACCAAGCTCGGCGTGGACGGGATACTCGTGACGCCCGGGTTCAACTACGACGCCGTGGAGGAGGACATATTCCTCGACCGCGAGGCTTCGCTCGAAAAGTTCAGGTACATCGTCAAGCTCGCGGACCGGTACAGGTTCTTCAACACGCCGCTCTACATGAAGTTCCTGTCGGGCGAGAGGCACCTGGACTGCACCCCGTGGGGGAACGTCACGGTCAACCCGCAGGGCTGGAAGGCCCCGTGCTACCTCATCACGGACAGGCACTACAAGACGTTCAGGGAGATGATGGACGACGTCGCCTGGGATAAATATATCAAACGCGAGGACCCGCGCTGCAAGGACTGCATGCTCCATTCGGGCGTCGAGCCGACGGCGGTGCAGGAGGTCGGCAAGAGCCTGAAGGACATCATCGAGATAATAAGGTGGAACCTGTCTTAATGGATGCTTGACGGGCGGGCCTGTTTTGAGTATATTTATTGGAATTTGCCGATACGCGACACTATGCATGAGAAAAAGTTTTACAGAGAGGGCAGCATGGACGAGTTCGTAGACGCCTTTACACCGAGCACTACGAAACACGCGGGCCGCGAGGCGGCCCCGGCGGGACTGACGCGCGCGACGGACCACATCCGCCGGTACGTACTTGGGGTTCAGGACCCGGTTGAAGGGTTCTGGGTGGACCAGCTCGAAGCCGACGTCACTATACCGTCCGATTACCTGATGCTGAGGCGTTACCTCGGGCGCGTGGACGAGGAAAAAGAGCGCAAGATCGTGCGATATATCAGGTCCATCCAGATGGAGGACGGCGGCTGGTACATCTACAAGGGCGGCGACAGCGACCTCTCCGCCACGATAAAGGCGTACTACGCGTGCAAGCTCGCGGGCGTCTCTCCGGACGAGCCGTTCATGGTCAAGGCGCGAAAGAACGTGCTTGCCAAGGGCGGGCTCGTCAACGCCAACGTCTTCACGAAGATAACCCTCGCCATGTTCGGCCAGTACCGCTGGGACGGCGTGCCCTGCATGCCTGCCGAGATCATGCTCTTCCCGGACTGGCTGTACTTCAACCTCAACGAGGTCTCGTACTGGTCAAGGACGGTCATCGTCCCGCTCCTCATCATATTCGACAAGAAGCCGGTGTTCCATGTCGCGCCGGAGCGGGGCGTCTCCGAACTCTCCACGATACCGATGGCCGCGCTCGACCGGAAGCGGCACGACGTCCGGTTCAAGAAGGAGAAAAAACTCCTCTCCTGGAAGAACTTTTTCCTGCACCTCGACTCGGTCTTCAGGTTCTACGAGGGCAGGAAGAACGTCGCGCTCAGGACGATGGCGATATCGAAGTGCTACCGGTGGATGGCCGAGCGGATGAAGGGCGAGGGCGGCCTGGGCGCTATATACCCGGCGATGGCGAACTCCGTCGTCGCGCTCAAGCTCATGGGCCACCCGGACGGCGACCCGCTCCTCGAGCAGGCGATAAAGTCCATCGAGGACCTCGAGGTCGACCTCGTCGAGGAAGACGCGATGTACCTCCAGCCGTGCGTGTCTCCCATATGGGACACGGCCATAGCGATGAACGCCCTGGCGGAGTCCGGCGTACCGGCCGGACACAGGAGCCTCCGCATGGGCGCGGACTGGCTCTACAAGAAGCAGACCAGCACGATGGGCGACTGGAAGGTGAAGGCGCCGGAGGCCGAACCCGGCGGCTGGTACTTCCAGTTCGAGAACGAGTTCTACCCGGACACCGACGACACGTCGATGGTGCTGCTCGCGCTCCTAAAGGCTGACATCCCGGACGAGGAGAAGAAACTCCGCCGTATAAAGGCGGGCTTCGACTGGCTTGTCGCGCTCCAGGGGAGCGACGGCGGGTTCGGCTCTTTCGACAAGGACAACAACAAGCTTATACTGAACCACATCCCGTTCGCGGACCACGGCGCGCTGCTCGACCCGTCCACGGAGGACCTGGCCGGACGCGCCCTGGAGATAATGGGCCTGATGGGCCTCGACCTCTCGTACCCTCCGGCAAAGGCCGCGTACGACTACCTGCTCAGGACGCAGCGCCTGGACGGCTCATGGTATGGACGCTGGGGCGTGAACTACATCTACGGCACGTGGTCGGCGCTCGCGGGGCTGCACTTGATCGGCGTGGACATGAACGAGGAGTTCGTGCGCCGTTCAGTCAACTGGCTGAAGTCCCGCCAGCACGAGGACGGCGGCTGGGGCGAGTCCTGCGGGACGTACGCAGACCCGGCCGCGCCGGACACGGTCTCGACCGCCTCGCAGACAGCATGGGCGCTCATCGGCCTGATGCACGCGGGCGAGGCCCATTCGCCGGAGGTCAGGCAGGGCGTCGAGTTCCTGCTCTCCACGCAGAACGAGGACGGCTACTGGGACGAGAACCTCTACACCGGCACCGGCTTCCCCAAGGTCTTCTACCTGCGCTACCACATGTACTGCAAGAACTTCCCCCTGTGGGCGCTGTCGATGTACGGCTCCATCATGGAGAGGGGCAGAACACGCGCGGAAGAGCTGCGGCTTGCGAACAGGCAGAAGGGCGTCTACAAGCGGCTGGTAGGCTGAGTGGGCGGCGTCGTGGTTATCGCCGCCGCGCTCCCGATGGAGGTGGCCGGGATACTCAAGCCGGGCAGGTTCGCCGAGGCGCGTATTGGTAATGTGAACTATTTGATTGGCGGCGTCCACGGCGTGGACGCCGCCATTTTCGTCTCCGGCATGGGCGGCGCGCGCGCATATGAGACGGCAAAGGCCGCATGCGCCGGGCTGCCTGCGCGGGCTTACATATCCCTGGGGCTCTCCGCCGCGCTCGACGCCGGCCTCGCTCCGGGTGATGTAGTCGTTGGGGAGAGTGTCGCCTTCGCTGGACCGGGCGGCGATGCCCCCCAGGATATAATCGGGTCGTCACCCGCCCTCCTGGTGGCGGCGCACCGCGCTCTATACGCCGCCGGTGTGCGGTTCGGCCCGCTCCTGGCGTCGGACACGGTGGCCGTGACGTCGGTTGAGAAGGTGCGCCTTGCGGGCGCGTCCGGCTGCGTGGCGCTCGACATGGAGTCTTACGGTGCAGCGAGGGCCGCGAAAGATGCCGGTGTCCCGTTCATCGCCATAAGGGCGGTCTCGGACGGCCTCGGCGAGGACCTGCCGGTGAACTTCAACGTGTATACCAAAAGCGGCCGGATGGACTGGCCGCGCTTCGCACTGCACGTCATATCGCACCCCTGGATAATACCCGGACTGATGCGTCTCGGACGCGGCTCGCGCCTTGCCTCGGCTAACCTCGCCTACGCGGTACAGCGTCTTATGCGGACTTTTTCCTGACTACAAACTGTTAATTAATAAGGTATTCCTAATAGGGTGGCTTTTTATACGCGGAGATAACCAAAAGATACATATAAGACAATAATAGTCTATAATTAGGGTTGACATAAGCAGTCAGTCCCGGTAAAATCATAATGCGATGTGGCAGTTATCGCATTTCGTTATCAATAGACCGAACCCCCCATGAAAGACATACAGGTACCGCTCTTCCACATGGTAATGTGCCTGTCGAACGCCGTGGACCTCGTGAGCCCGACACTCGACGACCATCACAAGCGCACGTCTTTTATCGCCACCTCTATCGCCGAGGAGATGGGCCTTTCCGACGCGGAGCAGATGGACGTGCTGATGGCCGGGGCCATGCACGACATCGGGGCCATATCCTTCACGGAAAACCTCGACTCTCTTTGGTTCGACACCGACAACCCTCAACTCCACGCCGAGATGGGCTTCCGCCACATCAGGACGTTCAAGCCATTTGCCTCGGCGGCGGACCTTGTCCGTTTCCACCATGTCCGCTGGGAGCACGGCGCGGGCGAGAGATTTCAGGGCTGTGAAGTGCCGGCAGGCAGCCACATAATCCACCTGGCCGACAGGGTGGACATGCTGACTAACAGGAGGGATCCCGTGCCGGCCCAGCTCTCCGGTATATGCGACGAGTTGGAGACCCTGTCCGGGACGGTCTACATGCCGGAGGCCGTCTCTGCTTTCAGGAGCCTGTCGAAGAGGAAGGCGTTCTGGCTGGACGCGACGTCGAGGACGATCAACAGGGTGCTTTTCAGGAGGGCGGGCAAGGAGTCGTTCGACCTCGACATGGACGGTATACTGAACATGGCCATGATGTTCGCCAGGATAATCGACTTCAGGAGCCGGTTCACCGCGCTCCATTCCGGCGGCGTCGCGGCCTGCGCATACACGCTTGCCGAGTCCATGGGCCTCTCGGACGAGGAGTGCAAGATGATCCGTGTTGCGGGCTACATGCACGACATAGGTAAGCTCGCCATCCCGAGGGAGATACTCGAGAAGCCCGCCAGGCTTACCGAGGAGGAACTGCACGTCGTCAAGTGCCACCCGTATTACACCCACCGGGTGCTCGACTCCATTGACGGCCTCGAACTGATAAATTCCTGGGCGTCGTTCCACCACGAGCGGCTCGACGGCACGGGCTACCCGTTCTGCCGCGAGGAGAAGAACCTGCCGCTCGGCTCGCGCATCGTCGCGGTCGCGGACGTCTTCACCGCCCTGACCGAGGACCGGCCGTACAGGGCCGGAATGACCCCGGAGGTGGCCCTCGAACACCTCAAGGACATGGCGGCCGATCACGCCGTGGACGCCGAGGTAGTCGGCATGCTTGCCGCCAACTTCTGCCAGATGGACGACGTGCGCAAGATAGCCCAGTATGTGGAGTATCTGGAGTACCAGGAGTTCTCGGACACCGTCCTGGTTTAGCCCGCTTTCCTTTCCGCCCTCATGGACAACTTCCCCCTTTGGTGGTAAATTTAAATAATGTACTGCAATCAGGTTGAGGGCCGACACGCGCTTCGCTTGGTACGGCCCCTACAGTAGGGTCGAAGCCAGGCCATTGTTATACAGGCAGATTCTTCGCGGAGCCTGCCCCGGTAAGCCTAAAGCCGGGGCTCAGAATGACAAGCGAAGGGCACGGCGTGGCTCCTCGTCCCTTATGAAAGTTTCTGGGCCGCCTCTTTACAAAGAGGCGGGACTTTGCTCTTGTATTTAATCTGGAGGTGTTTACATGTTGAAGATAGGCCAGCAGGTCCCGGATTTCGAGGTCGATGTCTACCAGAACGACGAGACGAAGAAGGTCAGGCTGTCGGACTACAGGGGCGGCTGGCTCGTCCTGATGTTCTACCCGGCCGACTTCACGTTCATATGCCCGACAGAGCTTCAGGAGATGGCCGAATATTACGAGGAGTTCAGGTCGCGTGAGGCGGAGGTGATGTCCGTCAGCACCGACACCGTGTTCGTCCACAAGGCCTGGCACGACAACTCGCCCGCGATAGGCAAGGTGCGGTTCCCGATGGCGGCCGACCCGACCGGCAGGGTCTGCCGTGCGTTCGGGACGTACATAGAGGAGGCCGGCCTTTCGCTCCGTGGCAGCTTCATCATAGACCCCGACGGGGTGCTGAAGGCCTACGAGGTACACGACAACTCCATAGGCAGGAGTGCCAAGGAGCTGCTCCGAAAGCTTATGGCCGCGAAGTTCGTCCGCGAGTCCGGCGGGCTCGTCTGCCCCGCCTCGTGGGAGCCGGGCAGGAAGACTCTCAAGCCGGGCCTCGACCTTGTCGGCAAGATCTAAAGCCCTCCCATGACCGGACGCATGCGCCCCGCCGCCCGGCGGGGCGCTTTTGTTATGGTAAAAGGTGTGGTTTTCTGGTAACATAGAGTACCTGTGAGGTTATTGACCGTATATATGTTACCATGATAAGAGCCCACCTTGGTTGGCCGAACAGAGAGGAATGCCATGAGGCAGTTCAAGATAGTGGTAGAAAAACATCCCGATGGCTACGTGGCATATCCCATCGGCCTGAAGGGGGCTGTCGTCGGCCAAGGTGACACGTATGAGGACGCCCTCGCGGATATTAAATCCGCCATACGGTTCCATATAGAGACGTTCGGGGCAGAGGTCATAGACACGGACGACCCGGTCATCGAGGCATTCATAGCCGAGACCGCAGTGGAAGTCTGATGGACAAGTTCCCAGTCGACGCGCCCAAGAGCAAAGTCATCCGCGCCTTTGAACTCCTGGGGTTCAGGGTATTGCGAGAAAAGGAACACATTTCTATGGCGCGCGACAATGACGACGGCAGCAGGACGCCGTTGACGATGCCGAACCATCAGAGGCTCAAGGCCTCGACTCTGAGGATGATATGCACGCAGGCGCGGGTTTCACGGGACGATTTTCTGGAAGCATATAACAGAGCATGACGAATTAATGGAAGAACGCATAATAGCACCAGGCAAGAACGTCGAGGACCTGAACCTCGACCTGGCACTCAGGCCGTCTTCGTTCGACGAGTACGTCGGCCAGGAGCGGGTAAAGGACAACCTCAAGGTCTTCATACAGGCCGCTCGCGAGCGTGAAGAGGCGCTCGACCACGTGCTGTTTTCCGGGCCTCCGGGCCTGGGGAAGACGACGCTCGCGCATATCATCGCGCGCGAGATGGGCGTCAACATTAAGACAACGTCCGGGCCGGTGCTGGAGCGCGCGGGCGACCTCGCCGCGATACTGACGAACCTCCAGAAGGGCGACGTCCTGTTCGTGGACGAGATACACAGGCTGAACCGGGTAATCGAGGAGATACTCTACCCGGCGATGGAGGATTACCAGCTCGACATAATAATAGGACAGGGGCCGTCGGCGCGGTCGATAAAGCTCGACCTGCCGCCGTTCACGCTTGTCGGGGCGACGACCAGGGCGGGGCTTCTGACCTCCCCGCTCCGGGACCGGTTCGGGGTGCTGGCACGGCTGGAGTTCTACCCGGCCCACGACCTGAAGAAGATAATCGAGCGCTCCGCGAGGCTCCTGAACATAAGCGCGGACGAGGGCGGCGCGCTTGAGATTGCGAGGCGCTCGCGCGGGACGCCGAGGATAGCCAACCGGCTGCTGAGGCGCGTCCGTGACTTCGCACAGGTCGGCGGCAGGGACGTGATAGACGTGGACGTGGCCAACGCCGCGCTTGACAGGCTGGAGGTAGACCACAAGGGCCTCGACTCGATGGACAGGAAGCTCCTGCTTACCATCATCGACAAGTTCGGGGGCGGGCCGGTCGGGCTCGACACCCTCGCGGCCGCGACCGCGGAGGAGAGGGACACCATAGAGGACGTGTACGAGCCGTTTCTGATACAGGAAGGCCTGCTGGAACGCACCCCGCGCGGCAGGCTCGCCACGCCCGCGGCGTATGAGCATTACGGCAGAAAGCCGGGGGGCTCACAGGGGAGGCTGATATGAAGGTACTGCTTCACATATGCTGCGCGCCTTGCGTGATATACCCGCTCAAGGTCCTCAGGGCGGAGGGGCACGAGCTTTACGGCTTCTTCTACAACCCGAACATACACCCCTACACCGAGTTCAAGAAGCGGCGTGAATGCCTGGAGGAATACGCCGTGACGCAGGGGCTCCGGGTGGCGAGCGAGGTCGGGTACGACATGGAGGAGTTCCTGCGAAAGGTCGTCGGCAGCGAGGACGACAGGTGCGCGATGTGCTACGAGATGCGCCTCCGGAAGACCGCGCAGGCGGCCAAGGACGCAGGGCTCGACGCGTTCACGTCCACGCTCCTTTACAGCAGGTACCAGAAGCACGAGCTGATAGTCCAGATAGCGAACGTCGTTGCGGCCGAGGTCGGCGTTAAGTTCCTGTACAGGGACTTTAGGGACGGCTGGCAGGAAGGCCAGGCCGAGTCCAGGGAGATAGGCATGTACCGCCAGAAGCACTGCGGCTGCATATACAGCGAGAAGGAGCGGTTCATGAAGGCGGGGGATTTGAGCAAGGCGGTGATTGAGGGGTGAATAAGGTACGCCCTCACCCCCAGCCCCCTCTCCCGGGAGGCGAGGGGGATTGAAAGGACAACCGGAGTGAAGTGTTCTTTCTGTGGTGGTGTAATGAAAGAAAGCCTCGTGACCTTCAGTTACGAAGAAGAAGACAAGCACCTAATCGTGGAGCATGTGCCTGCCGAGGTTTGCGAGAAGTGCGGCGAGAAGACTTACTCTCCGAAGGTCACGGATGAGTTGCAGTTGTTTGCGAAAGACAAATTCAAGCCGAAGAAGTACATCGAGGTTCCTGTGTTTGATTTTGCAGAGAGTTGCTAAGGAGGCAGGGGAATGTGCGAGGTTGACAATTTTGAAATAGCAAAGCTAATCCTTGAATTCCTCAGGGTGCTAATTTGGCCTGCGACTGTACTTGTGGTTTTATTACTGTTCAGAAGTCAGGTAGTGGAACTCTTCAAAAGAGTAAAGAAGGCTGATTTGCCAGGAGGGTTTTCTTTTGAAACATTTCCAGAGCAATTAGAAGAAGCAAAAGATTTATCGTTAAAGGTAAAAGGAGAGAAACCAGCTCGCGAAAAAGAGAGAAACCCAATAATACCAATAACGGAAGCAAATGCAAAGATGCTTAATCTGGGTTTATCTCCTTCACCAAGTGGCCTCGAAATATCATACTATCGTGCATTAGCAGAGCAAGACCCTAACTTAGCTTTAGCAGGTTTGCGTATTGAATTAGAAGCTATGTTAAAAAATTTAGCCAAAGGGTTTAAAGTGTCCATCAATGATAGAGATAGCGCAAGCGTTATCTCACAAAAGTTGAAAGAACAAGGTGCTATTACCTCGCACCAACATGAATTGCTTCTCTCGGTAATTGGATTGTGTAATGCTGCTGTTCATGGAAACCGGGTGACAATAAGGCAGGCAGAAGAAGTATTGGATATAGCATCGATGTTAATTGATCAATACGTATCATGGCTAAGTTGGGGATTTGATGCAGGAGCAAATGAGGTGAAACATGTCCAATAGAACCTTCACAGCCGTCCTTCACAAAGAAGACGACATCTACGTTGCTGAATGCCCCGAGGTCGGCACGGTAAGCCAGGGGTATACGATTGAGGAAGCAATCGCGAACCTCAAAGAGGCGACCGAACTGTACCTTGAAGAGTTTCCGCTTGAAGAAACCTCCGCGCCGCTGATGACCACGTTCGAGGCAGCAGTAAATGCCTAAGCTTATCAGGGTATCCGGGGATGAGGTAATCCGAAGGCTGGAAAAGCTCGGGTTCAGGCAAGTCCGTCAGCGCGGCAGCCATGTCGTGATGAGAAAGGATACGCCGGAAGGCGAAGTCGGCTGCTCTGTCCCGCTGCACAAGGATCTGGCTGTTGGAACCTTGCGTGGTATTATCAGGCAGGCGGGACTTACCGTAGAAGAATTCTTAGAAGACTAAGGAGCCTCCCATGGACCTCATGCAAGCCATTAAATCCCGCCGAGCCATCCGCAAGTTTAAAACTGACGCCGTCCCGCAGGACGCGCTCGACCAGATAATCGAGGCCGCGCGCCTCGCGCCGTCCGGAGTCAACTCCCAGCCCTGGAAGTTCAAGGTCGTGACTGACCCGGCAGTCAAGGAGCAGGTCTTCCTCGCCACGAGGAACCAGAACCACGTCCGGCAGGCCCCTGCCGTGATAATAATCTGCGCGGACACGATGTCCTACCACAAGGGGCTCCGCGAACGGTTCAAGGAACTCCTCGACAACGGGATAATCACGCAGGACGACCTGAACGGCATGGGCCTGGGCGACCTCATCACGAGCGAGGAGGCGGCCGACCTTGAGAAGTTCGCGCCGAGCGCGATATTCAATACCGCGATAGCGACCGAGCACATGGCGCTCATGGCCGCCGCGCTCGGCCTCGGCACCTGCTGGGTGCACCTATTCGACAAGGCGGCAATCTCAAAACTGTTCAACCTCCCGCCCTGGCTGATACCGGTCACGCTGCTCCCGGTCGGGTACGCGGACGAGGACCCGGAGCCGAGGCCGAGGAAGCCGGTCGGGGAGATAATGTTTTAGGGGCCCCCCGTTCCCGCAAGGAGTATAAAGGCAAGCCCTCACCCCCAACCCCCTCTCCCACTACGGGGAGAGGGGGATTACATATACCCTCTCCCTTCAATGGGAGAGGGTGGCCCACAGGGCCGGGTGAGGGTTGGATTAAATGTAGGGGCCGACCCGTGTGTCGGCCCTTGTTAGTCCGGCGCGCCGAGGGCGTCGCGCCCTACAAAAAGATAACATTTGAAAAAATCCCCGCCATGTAATATACTACTCGCTTGTCAAATCCATAACAGCCACATTTAAGGGAGGTCCGGCCGTTTTTCAGCGGCCAAACGTCATGGGACTACAGGAATTCATAGACGATATTAAACGGTACAAGGACAGGCTGGACGATTCCGCGAACCTCGACGGCTTCATCGCGGAGGTACGCGAAAAACTCGGGGCCGAGAAGCTCATCGCAGAGACCGCGAAGACCACCGACTACCTGAAGGCGATAGAGGTAGAGCTGTTCGGAAAGAAGGGCCTCATCTCGCTCATCAGGAAGGGCATCCCCAAGGCAGCCCCCGAGATGCGCAAGGAGGTCGGACGCGCGCTCAACGAACTGGCCAACATATACGAGTCGGCCTTCAGGGAGGTGAGCGACAGGCTCACCGCCGAGGAGAAGAGGGCGCGCCTCTCCGCCGAGCGGGTCGATGTGACGATGCCGGGCAGAAGGCCGCGCCTAGGCCATGCGCACCCGATCGCGACCATCACGGACGAGGTCGCTGCGATATTCCAGGGCATGGGTTTCGCTGTCGCCGAGGGGCCGGAGGTAGAGCTCGACTATTACAACTTCGAGACCCTCAACATGCCCAAGGACCACCCCGCGCGCGACATGCAGGACACCTTCTACGTCTCTGACGAGGTACTGCTCCGTACGCACACCTCGCCGGTGCAGGTCCGCGTGATGAAGAACAAAAAACCGCCGATTCAGATTATCGCGCCCGGCAAGGTTTACCGCTGCGACGCGGACGTGACGCACACGCCGATGTTCCACCAGGTCGAGGGGCTTATGGTGGACAAGGGCATCAACTTCGGACACCTGAAGGGCGTGCTCGACGTCTTCGTGACGCAGATGTTCGGGGCCGGGACTGCCACACGGTTCCGCCCGAGCTTCTTCCCGTTCACCGAGCCGTCCGCCGAGGTGGACATCCAGTGCGTCATATGCGGCGGCTCCGGCTGCCGGGTATGCAAGACCACCGGCTGGCTCGAAATAATGGGCGCGGGGATGGTGGACCCGGAGGTATTCAAGGCGGTCGGATACGACCCTGAGGAGTACTCCGGCTTCGCGTTCGGCATGGGCATCGAGAGGATAGCGATGCTCAAGTACGGCATAGACGACATACGGCTGTACTACGAGAACGACTACAGATTCCTGAGGCAGTTCTGATGACACACGGGAAGATGTTCGTCGCGCAGATGCGGATAAACGAGGCCGCGCTCTATACCATACTCGCGGACATAGTCCTCGCGTACATACTCAAGCGGGTCGGCGGGCCGCGGATATCCGCGCCGCTCCTTATGCTCTACTTCATGAACGTCGTGGTGCTCGTCGGTGTATACCGCTTCTGGAAGTTTCCGGTATTCTCGTGGGACGAGACCGGCTTCGTGTTCTTCGGGCTAAACCCGTTCAAGAGGGACGTCGGCCTCTGGAAGTCGGTCGATGCGGCGGGCTTCAAGTCCATTGAGAACAAGAAGGGCCGTATGCGCGAATACCTCATGGTTGTGTACACCAGCCCTAATGGCGTCAGCAAGACCGGCCTCGTCCCGATGGACATGGTGGGTTTTCCGGACGCCGTCAGGCAGGAGATGGACACTTTCCTGAAGCACAAGGGGATTAAGAAAGTGTAGGGAGACCCCTCACCCCAGCCCCTCTCCCGCGAGGAGAGGGGATTAGATAAAGACCAAGGCAAAGAAGGGCCGACACACGGGTCGGCCCCTACATAAAATCATAAAAGTTTCTGGGCCGCCTCTTTTCAAAGAGGCGGGACTGTTTCTTTCAAGGAAAACAAATGCGAATCAGTTACAACTGGCTTAAAGAATACGTGGAGTTTTCTCTCACGCCCCAGCAGGTCGCGGACAGGCTTACTCTCGCGGGGCTGGAGGTCGAGGGCCTGGAATACCTGGGCGGCGGGTTGTCGGGCGTCATAGTCGGCAGGATCGCGTCGATGCGTCCGCACCCGGACGCGGACAAGCTCACGCTCTGCGACGTCGAGACCGGCTCCGAGGTGCTGCCCATCGTCTGCGGCGCGAAGAACATGAAGCCGGGTGACCGCGTCCCGCTTGCGTTGGTCGGGGCGAAGCTCCCGGACGGCACGAAGATAAAGAAGGCCGCGCTCCGGGGCCAGACCTCGCTCGGGATGCTCTGCTCCGAGCGTGAGCTTGGGCTTGCGAAGGAGTCCAACGGGCTCCTGATACTGCCAGAAGAGGCGCAGGTCGGCGAGGACATAGTGAAGGCGCTGGGGCTGGACGACTGGGCGCTGGAGGTCAACGTCACCGCCAACCGGCCGGACTGCCTGAGCCACGTCGGCATCGCGCGCGAGGTGGCGACGCTCATCAGGAAGCCGCTCAGGCTCCCGGAAACGGCCGTGAAGGAGACCGGCGAGGCGGTCAGGAACCTTGTCGCGGTAGAGGTAGAGGACGCGGAACTCTGCCCCCGCTACGCCGGCCGCGTGATAAAAGGCATAAAAGTCGGGCCGTCTCCGTCGTGGATGAGGACGCGGCTGCAGGCGGCCGGCGTCCGCTCGATTAACAACGTCGTGGACGTGACCAACTACGTCCTGATGGAGCTTGGACACCCGCTCCATGCGTTCGACTACGACCTGCTGGAAGACAGGAAGATAATCGTCCGGTCGGCGGCGGAGGGCGAAGCCTTCACGACGCTCGACGGGGTCGAGAGGCGGCTTTCGGACGGGATGCTGCTGATATGCGACGGGGCCCGGCCGGTCGCGCTCGCGGGCGTGATGGGCGGGCAAAACTCCGAGGTCACGGACGGGACGAAGGACATATTCATCGAGTCCGCGTACTTCGACCCCGGCAGCGTCAGGCGCACGTCCAAGAAGGTCGGCCTCCACACCGAGGCCTCGCACCGGTTCGAGCGGGGCGCGGACCCGGAGGGCCTCATCGCCGCGCTCGACAGGGCGGCGTACCTCATAGAGGAGCTGGCGGGCGGCAAGGTCGCGACAGGCCGCGTGGACGAGTACCCGAATCCGGTCATGATGCCCGTGGTCGAAGTGCGCGTCGACAGAATAAACGGCGTCCTCGGCGCGGAACTCGACAAGTCCGAGATGGCGGACATCCTTGAGAGGCTCCAGATGGTTGTGACCGATGCCGGCAACGGCGCGTTCACGGTACAGGCCCCGACGTTCCGTCCGGACATCACGCGCGAGGCGGACGTCGTCGAGGAGGTCGCGAGGATATACGGATACGGCAAGATAAAGTCCGCGCTGCCCCAGTACGCGATGACGCCGCGCACGCCGGACAGGACGCGGGAAGCGTCCCGCACCGTCAAGGAGGCGCTCCGTTCAATCGGCTACAACGAGGCCATAAACTACAGCTTCATAAACCCAGCCGACCTCGACAGGTTCATGCTGCCGGAGGACGACTTCAGGCGGAGGTTCATAACGCTCCAGAACCCGCTCACGGCCGAGCAGTCGGTCATGCGGACGACGCTCCTGCCGTCCCTTATGGGGAACCTTGCCTGGAACTACTCGCGCGGCGTGCGGGACCTGAAGCTGTTCGAGATTTCCAAGGTGTTCATCTCCGAAGGGCCGGGGCTGCCGGACGAGCCGCTCCGAGTCGCGGGTATCGCGTACGGCGCGCGCGACTTCGGCAGCGTCCTCGACGGGAAGGAGAAGGACGTAGACTACTTCGATACGAAGGGCGCGGTCGAGATGCTTCTCGACAGGCTCGGCGTGGACGGGGCGTCCTGCAAGCCCGCGGCTGACATACCGTTCATGCACCCCGGCAAGTCCGCCTGGCTGATGGTCGGGGGCAGGGACGCGGGCTTCCTCGGACAGGCGCACCCTGACCTCGTGTCCGCGTACGACCTCCCGGTGGACGTATACCTCTTCGAGCTGGACCTCCAGTCGCTGATAGGGCTTTGCGGCCGGGAGCCGAAATACGCCCCGCTCCCCAAGTATCCTGCGGTGGACAGGGACGTCGCGCTGATTCTTGGCGAGGACGTCCCGTCGTCGTCTGTGGTCAGGACGATAGAGTCGCTCAAGCTCGACATAATCGAGGATATACGCCTGTTCGACTATTACGCGGGCCGCCCGATACCGGACGGCAAGAAATCGCTCGCCTATACCATCGACTACCGTGCCGCGAACCGCACGCTGACTGACGAGGAGGTGAACGCGGTGCATGCCATCGTCGTCGCCGCGCTACGTGACAAACTCGGCGCGGAGGTCAGGGAGCAGTGACCAGGGCCGGGACAAAAAGGGCTGTGCTGTTGACGGTATGCGCAACCGCCGTGCTGTGCGCGGTGTTCGCGTTTGGCGTCCGGCCCTCGCATGCCGAGGAGATAAACCAGAGAAAACTCGAGTACGAGTTTGCGCGGTTCGTCCAGGGCAGGCTCGACTCGGAGCCGGAGGTCAGGGCCGCCCTGTCCGGGTTCGTCAAGCAGAACAGGGCGAAGTTCTCGGAAGGCCTCGGTATGCACCCGGAGCTTGTTCCGCCTATGATGGAGGCGGCGGGGCTGGCAAAGATGAACTGCATATCAGGCAGGTACTTCCCGGCGCTTGAAAAGGGGCTTGACAAGGACGGGTTCAGCTTTTTCTACGGCGTCAAGGAGGAACTCGACCACTGGGTGACAATGGTCGCGGTCGAGGAGGCTGTGCGCGAGAAGGTGTACAGCCCCTCTCCGCCGCTCAACTACAGGAGGCGGAGCGACTTCCCCCCGTTCATTGCGCTTGCCCTGCGCGAGGTCATTAGGCCGTACCTGCGCGAGGGGCCTGGCCTCGGGCCGGGGGTCGGCTTCGACGGCCTGACCTGCGAGTAGAGGCAAACCAACCCTCACCCGGTCCTTCGGACCACCCTCTCCCATTGAAGGGAGAGGGTAATTATGTCGAGAGGCCCGCTTGGAAAAGATAGTAGTCCTGATAACCGCGCCGTCCGAGGAAGAGGCAGCGAACATCGCTTACACGCTGGTCGCCGAAAAGCTCGCGGCCTGCGCGAACATCGTCGAGGGCATACGCTCGATATACTCGTGGCAGGGAGAAATCCACGACGAGCCGGAATGCCTGATGGTCGTCAAGACCTCGGCCGAGAACTTCGACGCGCTCGAAGCGCGTGTAAAGGAGCTGCACTCCTACGAGGTGCCGGAGATAATCGCCCTGCCGATACTGAAGGGCTCCACCGAGTACCTCGACTGGGTTTGGGAGAATTCGCGGCGGGGGTAGCGGTAGAGACACATCCGCCTCAACCCGGCCAAACCAACCCCCACCCCGGCCCTCCCCCTGTGAAGGGGGCGGGAGATTCGTCGAAGCCATCTTATATGCCGATACATCCCATCATAAAGCACACCTGGCCCGGCAACTACAAGGACGCGGTCCTGCTCCAGGAGCGGCTCAGGAAGCGGCTCGTCCTGCATAACGAGACCGGCGATGTGCGTCTTGTCGCCGGTGCTGACGTCTCGTATTCCAGGGGCAGCGACACATACTACGCCGGTGTCGTCCTCCTGTCCTACCCGTCCATGGAACTGGTGGAGGAGGCCTGGGCCTCGGGAAAGGCTGTGTTCCCCTACATACCGGGGCTCCTATCCTTCCGTGAAGGCCCGGTTACCCTCGCCGCGCTCGCAAAACTCAAGAACAAACCGGACGTGCTCCTGTTCGATGGTCAGGGAGTCGCGCACCCGCGCGGCTTCGGGCTCGCCTCGCACATGGGCGTTCTGACTGGCATCCCGTCGTTGGGCTGCGCGAAGTCGGTGCTTGTCGGGGAATACGACGAACCGGGCAGCACGCGCGGCTCGGACACGCCGCTTGTGTACAAGGGCGAGGTAGTGGGACGCGCACTACGAACGCGTGACGGGGTAAAGCCGGTCTTCATCTCCGCAGGACACATGCTCGACCTTGAGACCGCAGCCGGGATCGTCCTCGAATGCTCGAAAGGTTTCAGGTTGCCGGAGCCGACGCGGCGGGCGCATTTGCTGGTGAACAGGGTGAGGAAGATGGAAGAAGGCAAGGGGCACACCCCCGGTGGAACCCCCTCACCCCCAACCCCCTCTCCCGCGAGGAGAGGGGGATTAAGAAAAGCCGGCAGCCTGATGTCTATATACGACGCCCTGTACGCGCATTACGGGCCGCAGCACTGGTGGCCGGGGGAGACGCCGTTCGAGGTGATGGTCGGGGCTATACTCACGCAGAACACGAACTGGGGGAACGTCGAGAAGGCAATTGCCAACCTCAAGACGGCGGGGGCGCTTTCGGCCGAGGCAATACACACGATGCCGGATGCCGAGCTTGCGGAGCTGATCCGCCCGTCCGGGTACTTCAACATAAAGGCCCGGCGGCTGAAGGCGTTCATATCATATTTCATGGAGCGGTACGGCGGAGACGTGGGCCGGATGAAGATGGCCGGCTGCGCGGCGCTCAGGGAGGAAGTACTCGCGGTAAACGGAGTCGGCCCGGAGACCGCCGACTCGATACTGCTGTACGCGCTCGGATGCCCGACCTTCGTCGTGGACGCGTACACGAAGCGCATATTCTCCCGCCACGGCTTCTTCCCGGAGACTGCCGACTACCACGACGTGCGGAAGTTCTTCATGGACCGCCTCCCGGTCGACGTGCGGCTTTACAACGAGTACCACGCGCTGATAGTGAAGCTTGCCAAGGACAGGTGCCTCAAGAAGGCGGGGATGTGCGGGCTATGTCTGTTGACTGGCAAACAAATATCTTGACATCCCGCCACTGCCCAAGTATAATCATCGTTCTGTTTACGGCAGGGGGCGACTTTTTCAATAATAATTGGAGGGAGGCTTTCCCGGAAGTGTCGCGGGAAGGCTTTTTTTGTGCATTGAAAACAAGAGAAGACATCAGGAACATCGCAATCATTGCCCACGTCGACCACGGCAAGACGACGCTCGTGGACGCAATGCTCTGGCAGAGCGGCACCTTCCGCGACAACCAGGCGGTCGCCGAGCGCGTCATGGACAGCATGGACCTTGAGCGCGAGAAGGGCATCACGATCATGGCCAAGAACACGGCCATCCACTACGAGGGCGCGAAGATAAACATCGTCGACACGCCCGGCCACACGGACTTCGGCGGCGAGGTCGAGAGGACGCTCAAGATGGTGGACGGGGTCATGCTCCTCGTGGACGCCTCCGAAGGGCCATTGCCTCAGACCCGCTTCGTCCTGAAAAAGGCGCTGGAGGAGAAGCTCCTCCCGATACTCGTCATAAACAAGATCGACAGGCCGGACTCCCGCATCGCCGAGGTCTTGAACGAGGTCTACGACCTCTTCATAGACCTGGACGCGACGGAGGAGCAGCTCGACTTCCCGGTGCTGTACACGAATGCCAAGCTCGGCATCGCCAAGTTGACGCCCGAAGGCGAGGGCACCGACCTCCGCCTGCTGTTCGACGCGATACTCAAGACGCTCCCCGCGCCCAAGGCGGACGTGGACGCGCCTCTCCAGATGCTGGTCAACTCGCTCGACTACTCCGACTACGTCGGCCGCCTCGGCATAGGCCGCATCGTCGCGGGCACGATGAAGAAGGGCGCCCAGGTGTCGCTCTGCAAGCTGGACGGCACGGTCACGAAGGGCAAGATCGCCGTGCTGTATACATACGAAGGCCTTGCGAAGGTCGAGACTGAAGAGGCTTATGCAGGCGACATAGTCGCGTTCGCCGGCCTCGACGGCTTCACCATCGGCGAGACGGTCGCAGACATCGACAACCCCAAGGCGCTGCCGCCGATACACGTCGACGAACCGACCATATCCATGAACTTCTCGGTCAACGCCTCCCCGTTCGCGGGCAAGGAGGGCAAGCTCGTCACCAGCCGCAACATCAAGGAGCGGCTCGAGAAGGAGATACTCTTCAACGTCAGCATCAAGGTTGAGCCGACCGAGAACGCGGACACTTTCAAGGTGTCGGGCAGGGGCGAGCTGCAGCTCGCGATACTCATCGAGACGATGCGCCGCGAGGGCTTCGAGCTTGCCGTTTCGCGCCCGGAGATAATCGAGAAGATAATTGACGGCGTCCGCTCCGAGCCGTTCGAGCAGCTCCACGTGGACGCGCCGGAGGACCACATCGGCGTCGTCACGCAGAAGCTCGGCGTGAGGAAGGGCCGCATGATGAAGATGGTGAACAACGGCACCGGCCGCGTGCGCATGGAGTTCGAGATACCCTCGCGCGGCCTCATCGGATTCCGCTCCGAGTTCCTCACGGACACGCGCGGCACAGGCCTCATGAACACGCTGTTCCTCGGGTACAGGCCGCACTGCGGCGAGATAAAGGGCAGGACGACCGGCGCCCTGGTCGCGGACAGGCGCGGCAAGTCCACCGCCTACGCGATATTCCACCTCCAGCCGAGGGGCGAGATATTCATCGACCCGGGCCTTGAGGTCTACGAGGGCATGGTCATCGGCGAGAACGCACGCGAGGAGGACATGGGCGTGAACGTCATCAAGGAGAAGAAGCTGTCCAACATGCGCTCCTCCGGCGCGGACGAGGCGCTCCGCATCATACCCGCCAAGAAGATGTCTCTTGAGCAGGCGCTCGAGTTCGTCCGCGAGGACGAGCTGGTCGAGGTCACCCCTGTATCCGTCAGGCTCCGGAAGAAGAAGCTCGACAAGAAGATCGCGGCTAGGTTCTAAAATAGCTGATAAAATACGTCTGTCGCCCCGTGCTTGACACGGGGTCCAGGAATTTAGAACTTCCTGGATTCCCGCCTTCGCGGGAATGACGGAAACTGAAATAATGAAGGCCGGCAATTTGCCGGCCTTTTCTGTATCCTTATTTCCCCCTTTGACAAAGGGGGATGCAAGGGGGATTTGCCTTTGGGAATTACTTCAGCACCACCAGCTTCACCGCCTCGACCTGCGTCATGTAGCCGTCGCCGAGCCTGAAGCCCCTGTCGTTCAGGTAGGCCATGGCCTCCGGTTTGGACTTGAAGATATTCCAGGGCTTGTCCGAGAGCATGGCGACGGTATGAGCCATCATGCGCGGGATGGAGCCGGGTATCGCGCAGACGACCTCGGCGAGCCTTGCCTCGATCTCCTTGTCCAGCTTCTTGAACTCGCCCGCGTACTCCGAGTTCGCGGTCAGCATGTCCGTCGCATCGTGGAACAGGCAGATGGGCGTGGAGTCCCGGCCGAGCTGCCTCCGGATGTCGTCGCAGATGGCCCTGCCGTTCTCGGCGTTTCCCTTGGACGGATGCTTTATCAATACAAGCGTTGTCCCAGTCACGAATACTTCCACTGTCGCGCCCATCTTCAGTCTCCCCTTATCATTAATCATGAGTTATATTGTCAGTATAGCAGATGAAACGGAGTTAGTATAATGTCTGGGGGCACGGCAGTCAAGAGATTATTGTGGATTAGCCGGGACGCGGTAATATTATGATGCGGGGTAATGCGATGCGGACGAAACAGGCAAAAAAATCCCCGGCTGCTCATGTGGCCTGTCCCACAGCGTAGGCCCGCCGAATCTTGGGGAGGGGGCGGGTCTGTTCGCCGTTCGGGGCCCCGGCCACGACACCCGGGGATTTACCGATTACAGTGTTATTTTAAATATACTATAACCGTTCGGATTGTCAAGTCGGGCAGATTGAGAGCCCGGAAACATTATGGTCAATCCAAGTCACTGGATTCCCGCTGGAGTTTACCCCGGTATGCCTAAAGCCGGGGCGGGAATGACGAGTACCCGGGTGTCTCCCCGTGCGTGACACGGGGCCCAGGAAGTGTGCCTATTTATTATCCCAACAACCTCTCTATGTCCGGCACGGTGTCCGCGAAGAAGTCCGGCCCGGCCGCCATCAGCCGCTCCTTATCTCCGTAGCCGTACCCGACAGCGCATGACTTGATGCCCGCGGCCTTCGCCGCGAGGACGTCCGCGGTCCCGTCGCCCACCATCACCGCGTCCTTTCCGGCGCACTCCGCCTCCTGCATCGCGCGTATAATCAGCTCCGGCTCCGGCTTGAGCGGCAGGCCCATCTTCCAGCCCTGGACGCTTGCGAAGTACCGGTCGAGGTCGAGGCCCCTGAGTATCAGCATCGTGTGGTCGTAGGGCTTGTTCGTGACCAGCGCCAGCTTCGTGCCGGAGAAGCCCTCCAGCATCTTGTACACGCCGGGGTAGGGTTCGGTACGGTCGAGTATGTGCGCCTTGTAGTTTGCCCAGAAGAGGTCTACCCCCTTCTCCAGCATGTGCTCGAATTCCTCGGTCAGCGACCGCCTGACGAGGTTGTGCACTCCGCCGCCGATGTACGTGTGTACCAGCTCCGGCGCGCGCCTCGGTATGTCCAGCTCGTCGAGCGTAAGGTTTACTGCCTCGGCGATGTCGTGCTTTGAATCGACGAGCGTGCCGTCGAGGTCGAAGATTACAAGTTCGGGCAAATTAATCCTCCAATATGCGGTGTTTCCAATAATCGGGCTCCCTGTGCATATGCATGACTGCGAGGACGAAAATCATCCCTTCCTTTTGAGCGTAAATGATTCCAAAAGGGAAACGGTTCACAAGGACGCGCCTTATCTTGTCCTCGACAAGCGGCCATGCGCTAGGGTAAGATGACGCCAGTTCAATCGCGGAAAAGACCTCAACCGCGAAATCGTATCCGAGGCCTTCTTCCCGTTCCTCGTAATAGTCCGCGGCTTGTTCAAATTCTCCCTCGGCCTCCGGATGAAAAGAGAACTTCACCGGGAGAACCTGCCCATCATCTTGTTGTATACCTCATCTCCCGGCACCGCCTTGACCTTCCCGGACTCAAGCTCCTCAAGCCGCCTCTTGGCGACCGCCGCCCATTTCCGGTCGATGTCTTCCTCGACGGGGTTCAGGCTCTTGAGCAGGGTATCGACGAGCAGCGCCCTCTCCTCGACAGGGAGCGAGGTAGCTTCCGCTATAAGGTCTTTTGTCTTCATTGTGCCTCCATCAAAACAACCAGGTATCGCCGGGTCCCGGATACAATTTTATCTTACCCTAATTGTGCCTGCCAAATCAATATGCAAATTCCCTCTCACGTTTTCCTCTACCCCGCTATTTATACGCAAAAAAAGGCCGCCCCGGTTGGGACGGCCTTTTGGTAAAAAGCACGGTGACGCGTTAGGCCTTGGGGGCCGGCGGCGGGGTGTAGACCGGCGGGGACGGGACTTCGTCGTGGCAGCTCATGCAGTTGTCCTGCGCGGGTATGCCGTGTATCGTCGCCGGGACGACGCCCTCGGTGACGTACTTGCCGTCCTTCCACTGGTTGAGGAGCTCGACGAGGTGGTACGCGACGCTCGCGGTAACGCGGGCGCAACGGTCCTTGCGCTCGGGGCTCTTGAGGCCCTTGCCCGAGGCCTTCATCCAGGTGCCGACCGAGACGTGACAGAGCGGGGAACCGCTCGTCGTCTTGGGCAGCTCTTCCTTGACCTTGGGCTCCTTGGGCATGTATATCGGCATGTTGGCTTCCGAGTACCACTGCAGCATCTCGCTGCCCATGAGCATGCCGGTCTCGGAGCCGCCAATGCGCGGGCCGATTATCAGGTTGGTGACGATGTTCGCGCCGGCGTTGGAGCCGCAGACGGTGCCCCAGCCCGAGACGCCGCCCTCGAGGAATATGAAGGCGTCGGTCGGGAAGTCCTTGTACGGGCCGCCGACCTTCTCCTTGAGCTGGCTGAACACGCTGCTGATGACGGCGCCGCCGCAGAACAGCCTGTACCACTCGTTGTACGCGATCTCGGCGGTCTCGGCCGGGTCGAGCTTCTCGTACGGCCACGGCCAGGTGCCGGCCGCCGCGGGGGTTACCCCGGCGTTTGCGTTCGAAAGCAACCCGAACCCGCCAGACGAAAGGGCGGCGATGCCGGCCGCGCCGACAGCAAGTTTACCCGCACCAAAGATTAGCCCGCGTCTTGACAGATCTTTTTCCGACATGCTCTTAGTCCTCTCTGTTGTCCGCAAGGGATGTTACCCGTTGTATTGCGGATGCGTTGACGTCCAATGTGTATCTCCCTGTCTATCGATATTACTGGTCCTGGTTTCAAGACAAGGGATACACTTCCGGTGGCTTCTCTATCTCTCTGGGGTCGGCCAAGGCGATGGCCGGCTCCTGCTTGGGAGAAACACGTTTTGAAGACGGATGGCTTTGTGCGGGCGAGGCCAGCGACATTATCGCCAGGTCGTCCATGAAGTCGTCTATGTACGACCCGGCCGAGACCGGGGCGCCGTGTCCGCAGACGTCGAACGTTACCAGTTTGCTATTGCCGTCGCCGCCCGAAATGGCGGGCGCCGTGTTTACCGCGACGCCGTGCATGGCGAATGCATTGAGCAGTAGAACCGTCAGGAACAGGGCCGTCAGTCTTACGCCTGTCTTCATGCCCCCTGCCTCCACGACGGACCTGATATGAGCAAACCGTACAGAGTTCTAATTCGTTATGTTTATGATTACCATAACTGCATAGACAATGTCAAGATATCTTTTCAACTAATTGCAGAACATTCCTTTCACGTTGACATTAAAGGCGTAATACGCTATATTTGCACGTTCTTTTGAACAAAATCACAGACGAACCAAAGGAGAAAAGACAATGGCATACGAGGTGACTTTTATTCCCGGCGACGGGACCGGGCCTGAGATAGCGGATGCTACGAGGAGGGTACTCGAAGCGACCGGCGTACAGTTCAAGTGGGACGTGCAGGACGCGGGCGTGGACGTGTACGAGGCGGAGGGCACGCCGCTCCCGGACAGGGTCATAGAATCTCTGAGGCGCACGAAGCTCGGCATAAAGGGCCCGGTCACGACCCCCGTCGGCACCGGCTTCCGTAGCGTCAACGTGACGCTCAGGCAGAAGCTCGACCTCTACTGCTGCCTGCGCCCGTGCAAGACCTACCAGGGCGTCCGCTCACGTTACGACAACATCGACCTGGTCATAGTCCGCGAGAACACCGAGGACCTGTACGCGGGCATCGAATACGAAAAGGGCTCGGCCGGCGCGCAGGCGATAATCGACGCTGTGAAGGCGAACGGCGGCAGGGAGATCCGTCAGGACTCCGGCATCAGCATAAAGCCGATTTCGGTCATGGGCACCGAGCGGATAGTGAAGTTCGCGTTCGAGTACGCGCGCGCCAACGGCAGGAGGAAGGTCACCTCCGTACACAAGGCGAACATCATGAAGTACTCGGACGGCCTCTGGCTGGATGTCTCCCGCGAGGTCGCCAAGGGCTACCCGGACATCGAGTTCGAGGACAGGATAGTGGACAACATGTGCATGCAGCTCGTCCAGAAGCCTGAACTGTACGACGTCATAGTCCTGCCGAACCTCTACGGCGACATACTGTCTGACCTCTGCGCGGGACTCATAGGCGGCCTCGGCGTCGCCCCCGGGGCGAACATCGGCGAGCTCGGCTCGCTGTTCGAGCCGACCCACGGCTCCGCGCCCAAGTACAAGGGCCTGAACAAGGTCAACCCGATAGCGATGATGCTCTCCGGCGTGATGATGCTCGCGCACATAGGCGAGATGGACGCCGCGAAGAAGATGGAAGCCGCGATATCCGCCGTCATAGCCGAGGGCAAGGACGTGACCTACGACCTCAAGCCCAAGGCCGACGACCCGACCGCTGTCGGGACATCGCAGATGGCGGATGCGATAATCAGGAAGATGAACGGGTAATTGTTTGGAATAAAGGGGGGCGCAAGCCCCCCTTTACATTAGGTTCAGGCTTAGCTGGTTTAGCCTGGACTCGTCGAAACGGAACTTGCTGGCTTCCAGATAATCTTTGACGCTTTCAATCGCAATCCAGCGGCGGTTAAGGTTTTCGGCGACGGCACCGGTGGTATTGGATCCGGCGAACGGGTCGAGAACGATGTCATTGTTATCGGTCAACAGTTTGATAAAGAAATCCGGCAAGGCTGCCGGGAATCGCGCCGGATGGATCTTGATTCCGGCCTCTTTGCATTTATGTGTATAAGAATCGTTAGACGAGTTGTTCCCGAGCTTCAGGAAGTTGTCGTAGACCTCTTCATTATTTTCAAATTCAAGTACGTTAGGAGGTATGGAGCCGCCGGGAGCAATCTTGTTGAAACTCGGGTTTATGTTATGGCCCGATGGTCTGACCGTGGCTATTAAGCCTCTTTCGTTCAGGCGAAGCATATCCTTGCTGTATGGCTTTAATACCTTGAGGTTATTAGCCTTCGGCCAAGGCGATTTGGAAAGCCACCATAGATGTTCGACGGAATCTTTGACCCTAATCCTTTGAACAGTGACCCATTCAGCGGGTACGGGCATCTTGGCGGGGTTGTACCAGAAACACTCTTGGGCAAGGTGAAAACCAAGTTCTTCCACCAGCGCAACCAGGAGCTTGAAATGATAAATCGAGCGGGTCGGCGTGCCTTTATTGAAACTGCCTCCGATATTTAGTACAAAGCTGCCGTCGTCCTTGAGTATCCTCTTGATTTGCGCGGCGAAATTCAGGAACCACGGTATATAATCGCCCTTGTCGACGTTTCCGTATTCTTTCTTGAAATGAAGTGCGTATGGGGGAGAGGTAAATACAAGGTCAATGCAGCTATCAGGGAGCATGCCCATCAGCTTTAGAGAGTCGTCGAGATACGCCGCTCCGAGGTTGGATTTGTAAAAAGGAGCGATGTCGTCTATCAAGTAATCGGGCGATAATATATCCAAAGGTATACTCCTAAAGCAAATCGTGATAGTGTTAAGATACCATTTTGACCATGCAAAAGGAAGTCTATAATAATAGGTTTACAATGTCAACCAAAAAAACCGACAATATCGAAATTGACGACCTGATTACCCTCGCGGAAGCTGCACGTCTTAGGGGGGTAACCCGTCAGGCTATTGGCAAACTGGTAAAGAATGAAAAGTTGAAGCTGGTCGAGATTGGAGGCCAGCCTTTTCTAAGCAGGAAAGAAGTGGCTGATTTTAAGCCGGGTAAATCCGGCCGCCCGAAGAAAGGTGAAAATGGATAAGGATGCCATGATTGGGTTTATGGATGGCTTGGACGAAGATGAGGAACGTTTCATTTTCTATAGCCTGAGAGAAAAACACCCTATCCATGAACTCGAAAGGCTTTGGAACGTCCGCGCCGAGGTTATTCTGGAGGCTATCCACAGGTCATCCGACCTGACGAAAAGAGGCGTGAAGGGCATTATCGCCGAGGCGTCGTTTAAGTACGATGTTCTGGAAAAACTTGGACATCTTAAAGAACTGGAATTTACAGGTGATAACGGATACGATTTTCTTGTGGACGATAAAGGACTGCAAATCAAGATTCAGGTTAAGCTGCAACGTTCTGAAAAGAAGTCACCCATGATCAAGAACGACATGTTTGTGGTAGAGACACAGAAGACACGAGGCGGGATAGACAAGAAGACGAGCGAGAAGACGAGGCCGTACAGATACGGCGACTTCGACATTTTAGCCGTGAGCATGTTTCCGTCAACCGGCAGATGGGACGTGTTTGCAT
The DNA here is from genome assembly GCA_016212105.1 of Nitrospirota bacterium. GTDB lineage: Bacteria > Nitrospirota > JACRHJ01 > JACRHJ01 > JACRHJ01 > JACRHJ01. The sequence continues at coordinate 6,659 of JACRHJ010000043.1, read as the reverse complement.
ATACGGTTTCCAAGTGGCTGATTCCCGACAAGGATAACCCGGACAGGATACGGACCTTGCAGCCTGTGCCCTTTAAACCAAACGATGACTGGACGGACGACCTGTCTACTTGCATCAAATGGTTCAAGTCTGGTAAGATAAAGACTGTAAGGGCATAGTGAACCGCAAGGAAAGGAAGGTGTTCGGGGACCATGAATAAGAAGAAGATACCCGAATTCAGGGACGAGGACGAGGAGAGGGAGTTCTGGGCCACCCACGACTCCACCGAGTACATCGACTGGAAGCGGTCAAGGCGTGTCGTGCTCCCGGACCTGAAGCCTTCGCTGAAGACCATCTCCCTGAGGCTCCCGGAGGCGATGCTCGAAGAGCTGAAGCTCCTTGCCCACAAGAAGGACGTCCCGTACCAGTCGCTTATGAAGACGTTTCTTTCGGACAGGATTAGGGAAGAACTGACAACGCACTGATTCGCGGTGCCCTACAAAAACATTGATTGGCGTCGCTTTTCTGTTATAATATGTCTGTATTGGCGCGGGGGCGTAGGTGGACCGTCAGTCCATGCGCCCCCGTTTTGTTTCAACCCCGTTAAGAGGAGTAGATGGAAAACCTGCCCATTCCCCAAACCGACCCCGTACTCAGCGTGGTCGTCATCGTCCTGTGCGTCCTGTGCGTCGCCTTCTTCTCAAGCTCCGAGGCCGCGCTCATCTCGGTCAGCCGCCTGAAGATACGGGGCCTGGTCGAGAAGGGCAACAAGCAGGCCAAGGCGGTGTCGAGGCTCCGGGAGGAGCACGACCGGCTGTTCGGCACGATACTGCTCACCGAGAACTTCTTCATAATACTCGCGTCCTCGCTCGGCACCGCGCTCGCCATATCCATAGACCCTGACCACGAGTGGGTCACGGTAATCGCGTCCGTAGTGATGACCGTGTTCATCGTGATGTTCGGCGAGATAGCCCCCAAGACCTTCGCCGCGTCGCACTCCACGCGCATGGCGCTTATCGTCGGCAGGCCGATGGAGTTCATCGTCACGCTGATGCACCCGCTGGTCTGGCTGTTCACGTCCGTGACGAACAGGGCCATCGCGCTCGTAGCCGGGAAGAGGGAGGTCTCGCCGTTCGTCACCGAGGAGGAGATAAAGACCATCATCACCATCGGCGAGGAGGAGGGCACTCTCGACGTCGGCGAGAAGGCCATGCTCCACAAGGTATTCGAGTTCGGTGACACGCAGGCGGTAGAGGCGATGCGCCCGAGGACAGAGATAATCAGCGTGGACAAGGACGCGCGGGTGTCCGAGGCGCTCGCGCTTGTCGCGGAGCACGGACATTCGCGCTACCCGGTAGTCGAGGACAACGTGGACAACGTCCAGGGCGTCCTCTACGTCAAGGACCTGCTCATCGGGATGTCCAAGGGCGAGATAGACAACGAGAGCCCGATAACGAGGCTGGTCCGGGCCGCGTACTTTGTACCGGAGACCAAGCGCGTCAAGGAACTCCTGTCCGAGATGCAGGCGCAGAAGATACAGATGGTCATAGTGATAGACGAGTACGGCGGGACGGCGGGCATGGTCACTCTCGAGGACCTGATGGAGGAAATCGTAGGCTCCATACAGGACGAGTACGACAGGGAAGAGAAGGAAGTCCAGATAGTGGACGAGAAGAACTTCGTCGTGTCCGGCACCGCGGACATAGACGAGGTCAACGGCGAGATAGGCACCACGATTTCGTCCGACGACTTCAACACCATAGGCGGGTTCCTGTTCGGCCTGTTCGGCAGGATGCCGCGCGCGGGCGAGTCGCTCAAATACAAGGAGCTGAAGTTCGAGGTGCTGGAGATGGACGGGCGGAAGATAGGGCGGCTGAAGATTACGAAGTTGTAGGGGCGCAGTTTACTGCGCCCGCATCAGGTTGTAGGGGCCGACTAACGTGTCGGCCCTGTATGTTCTTTGTAGGGCGCGACGCCCTCGGCGCGCCGACTGGTGTCATTCTGAGCGGAGCGAAGAATCCGCAGTTGACTTGATTATCGCAGTACACTGGTAGAGATGCTTATCAAGGAAGCGGGGGATATGATAAACACTATCAAAAACAGACTAGTTGAAAGAGGCAATAGTTTAATTGAAACGAAACCCGAAATTGCTAAAGCTGAATTTGCCCACAGTCTTAATGAACTCGTTTGTGATTTAGAACACTATCCTCACGGGTTTGTCTTAGGCTGCATAGCTGATCGTCAGATTAAGGCGGAGCGTGCATGGATGGTTCCCTTTTATTTAAAGGAACAAATCGGTTCTTTTGAGATGGCTCACCTTGAAGCTATAACACTAAGCGAGATGGAAGATTTGATGCGTGATAAGCATCGGCTATGGCCAGCTGTTGCTAAATCGTACTTCTTGGCAATAAAACGCATAAGAACCGAGTATGGAGGAGACGCGTCCAGAATTTGGTCGGACAATCCGTCAAGTGCGGAGGTCGTGTACCGATTTCTCCAGTTTGATGGGGTTGGCCCTAAAATAGCTACTATGGCGGCTAATATTCTTGTCAGAGACTTCAAGGTTCCAATGAGCGATTACTATTCTATAGACATTTCGGTAGATGTTCACGTAAGCCGGGTATTCCAGCGACTTGGACTTGTTGACAAAGATGCGAGTAATGAACAGATAATATATCGTGCGCGGTCTTTACATCCAGAGTTTCCGGGACTCATGGACTATCCCAGTTTCGAGATTGGGCGAAACTGGTGTAAACCAGACAACCCAAATTGCGCCGGGTGCTATATGAATGATTGCTGCTTGTCAAGTGTGAACTGATGTAGGGGCCGACCCGCGTGTCGGCCCTGCATTTATGAACGGCGCGCCGAGGGCGTCGCGCCCTACAAATTCCTGGGCCCCGTGTCAAGCACGGGGAGACAAGTAATTCATCAAGGTGGCGGACGCAGTAAACTGCGCCCCTGCAATATAATCGCTAACATTTCATCAGTTGTGCAAAGGAGGAAGTTGTGAGGAGAAGGAACAAGATTGCAGTAGTCGGCGCGGGCAACGTCGGCGCGACGACCGCGCAGAAGGTGCTGGAGCTTAACCTGGGCGACGTGGTCCTGGTGGACGTGGTCGAGGGCGTGCCGCAGGGCAAGGGGCTGGACCTCGCCGAGTCCGCCCCGGTCGTCGGCCTGAACGGGTACATATCCGGCACGAACGGCTACGAGGCGACGGCTAACTCCGACCTGATAATAATCACGGCGGGCCTCGCCCGTAAGCCGGGCATGTCCAGGGACGACCTGCTGGCCGCGAACGTCAAGATAGTCGCGGAGGTGGCGAAGTCCGCAGCCCCGCTATCGCCTGACGCGGTGATAATCGTCGTCACGAACCCGATGGACGTCATGGCCTACGTCGTCGCGCAGGTCTCCGGCTTCCCGAAGGAGCGCGTCATCGGCATGGGCGGCGTGCTGGACTCGGCCCGCTTCCGCGCGTTCATCTCGTTCGAGCTTGGCGTCTCGGTCGAGAACACGCACGCCTTCGTCCTCGGCGGACACGGCGACGCGATGGTGCCGCTGCCGCGCTTCTCGACAGTCGCGGGCATACCCATCACGGAGCTTATGACGCCTGAGCGGATAGCCGCGCTGGTGGACCGCACCAAGAACGGCGGCGCGGAGATAGTCGGGCTGCTGAAGACTGGGAGCGCGTACTACGCGCCAGCCGCGTCCACCGCCCAGATGGCCGAGGCGATACTGATGGACCAGAAGAAGGTGCTGCCGTGCTCCGTTTACCTGAACGGCGAATACGGCCATTCAGGCGTGTACGCGGGCGTCCCGGTTATGCTCGGCGCGGGCGGCGCGGAGAAGGTCTTTGAGATAAAGCTGACGGCGGAGGAGCAGGCCGCGTTCGACAAGTCGGCTGACGCGGTCGCCAAGGGGCAGGCGGCGACCGGGTTCTGAGAGCGGGACATGGTTCGGGCGATTTATGATTGAGGGCCGGCCACTGCGCCGGCCCTTTGTCGTTATCAATCCGCTAATGGAACCCTCACCCCCGGCCCCTCTCCCACTGCGGGGAGAGGGGAAAAAATCAGATTGTACCCTCTCCCTTCAATGGGAGAGGGTGGCCCGAAGGGCCGGGTGAGGGTTGGTTTACCGGGTTCCCCCTTGCACATATCCCCCCAATATTCTACAATGAACATATGGACATAACGCGCGGAGAGGCATGAAGCCGGGATACAGGAAATTCGGGACTACCGCCGACGTGGGCGTCGTCTCATTCGGGAAGGACATGAAGGACGCCTTCGAGAGGCAGGCCGCTGGCATGTTCTCGGTCATGACCGAGATGCGCGGGGTGCGTCCCATTTTGAGCTTCGATGTCGAGGCGGAGGGCGGGGACTACGAGTCGCTCCTGGTCGCCTGGTTGAACGAGCTGCTGTATCTGCGCGACACGAAGGACGTGCTACTTTGCAGGTTCGAAATTAACCAGTTGGACGGCTTCCGGCTGAAGGCGGCCGTATGCGGTGAGGCGATGGACGAGGCCCGGCACGTCAACAAGAGCGAGGTCAAGGCGGTGACGTACCACATGCTCTTGGTCGAGCAGACGGCGGACGGCGTGAAGACAAGGGTGGTGTACGACATATAACCGGAGGCAGCCATGTCATCCAAACTGATTCGCCTTGACGAGTACCGCTGGCAGGTCCCGATGGACTACCGGCCGGGCATGCGCGTGCCCGGCATCATATACGCGAACGACGCCCTGATGGAACTCATAAAGAAGGACAAGTCCATCGAGCAGGTGGCGAACGCGGCGACGCTGCCCGGCATCGTCAAGGCCTCGCTCGCCATGCCGGACATGCATTTCGGGTACGGCCTGCCGATAGGCGGCGTTGTCGCGACGAACATGTACGACGGCGTAATTACGCCCGGCGGCGTCGGGTTCGACATCAACTGCGGCGTCCGCGTCCTGCGCACGAACCTGAACCGCGCCGACGTGAAGGGAAAACTCAGGGCGCTGGTGGACGGCATGTACGGCGCGATACCCACAGGCGTCGGGGCCAAGGGCGGGCTGAAGCTCGGGAAGAACGAGTTCGACCGGATGCTGGTCAAGGGCGCGAAATGGGCTGTCGAGCACGGCTATGGGAGAGCCGATGACCTCGACCATATAGAGGGCGGCGGCGCGCTCGAAGGCGCCGACCCGGACAAAATCAGCGAGAAGGCCTACGAGCGCGGCAGGGGCCAGTTGGGCACGCTCGGCTCCGGCAACCACTTCGCGGAGATACAGTTCGTGGACAGGATATTCGACCCGGCGGCGGCCGATGCGCTCGGCGTCCACGAGGGGCAGGTGATGCTTATGGTGCATACAGGCTCGCGCGGGTTCGGACACCAGGTCTGCACCGACTACCTCCAGGTGATGGAGCGGGCGGTAAAGAAGTACGGCTTCGACCTCCCGGACAGGCAGCTTGCATGCGCGCCGATTAATTCACACGAGGGGCAGGACTACATAGCCGCGATGCGGGCGGCGGCCAACTTCGGTTTCACCAACAGGCAGATGATAATGCACTGGGCGAAGGAGACGTTCATGCACGCGCTCGGCATCTCGCCGAGGGAGCTTGGCATGTCCCTGATATACGACGTCGCGCACAATATAGTCAAGTTCGAGGACCACGTCGTGGAAGGCAAGAAGATGAGGCTCGCGGTGCACAGGAAGGGCGCGACCCGCGCCTTCCCGCCCGGCCACCCGGAGACCCCGGCCGCATACAAGGACGTCGGCCAGCCGGTGCTGATACCCGGCGACATGGGGACTCACTCGTACCTGCTTGTCGGCACCGAGAAGGGCATGGAGGAGACGTTCGGGAGCACGTGCCACGGCGCGGGTCGTGTGATGTCGCGCGCGGCGGCGGTGAAGGCGTGCAAGGGCAGGGCAATCGAGCGCGAGCTTGAGGACAGGGGCATCATAGCACGGTACACCGGCCGGGACGCCCTGAAGGAAGAGGCGCCGGAGGCGTACAAAGATATTGACCAGGTGGTCGATGTGGTGCATAATGCGGGGATTGCGAAGCGCGTCGCGCGGGTTACGCCGATGGGCGTGATCAAGGGGTAGCAGTACCTACCCCCACCCCAGCCCTCCCCCTGTGCAGGGGGAGGGAGATTCGTAGGGGGCACTGATTATATGTAGGGGCGGGTCCCCGTGCCCGCCCTCTTCGGTGTCATTCTGAGCGTAGCGAAGAATCCGCCTGTATATAATCTTGTAGGGGCGTCCCGCATTTGATGCGGGACGCCCGCGCCATATGTCGTCATTCGAAGGCAGGAAGTTCAACTTCCTGGACCCCGTGTCAAGCACGGGGCGACGAACAAGAACACGTCATTCCCGCGAAAGCGGGAATCCAGTGACTTTTCTTGGTTCGCATGGTTTGCATATAATGCTGCCGGATTAATAACAAAAGTTCTTGGGCCGCCTTCTTACAAGAAGGCGGGATTTTGTACTTTCTTCCGAGGTGTTGAACTTGTCCGAAAAAATCGCGGTAATAGGCGGCGGGAGCTGGGGCACGACGCTCGCGGGGCTGCTCGCCGACAAGGGCCACGACGTGACCCTCTGGGTATACGAGGAAGACCTCGCGGTCAGGATGGTCAGGAACAGGGCCAACGACGTCTACCTGCCGGAGTACCTGCTTCCGCAGGCGCTGAACGTAACCTCCGACATG
>JACRHJ010000038.1 GCA_016212105.1 Nitrospirota bacterium | reverse complement strand
CCAAGAGCCACGTTTATTAGAAAGGTTTTTGCCTTGAGCCGTCTACTCGAACTCATAAAGACACGGCCCCTGGTCCTCGACGGGGCGATGGGCACGATGCTCCAGGAAGCGGGCATGGCCCCCGGCGACTGCCCTGAGGGGCTCAATACGGCCAACCCGGACATGGTCGTCGGCGTACACAGGAAGTACGTGGACGCGGGCGCGGACATCATAACCACCAACTCCTTCGGCGGGAGCCGCATCAAGCTGGCCGAGTACGGGCTGGATGGCAGGCTCGCCGAGCTTAACGCCGCCGCCGTGGCCCTTGCCAGGAAGGCAGCCGAGTCCGCGGGCCGCGAGATATTCGTGGCCGCCGACATCGGCCCGACCGGAAAGTTCCTTGAGCCGGTCGGCTCCATGACATTCGACGAGTGCTACGACGTCTTCGCGGAGCAGGTGAAGGCCATCGCCGACGCGGGCCCGGACTGCATACTCATAGAGACGATGTCCGACATAAAGGAGGCACGGGCCGCCGTAATCGCGGCGAAGGAGAACTCCAGCCTGCCGGTCTTGATAACCATGACCTTCCAGCAGGACCTTCGTACCTTGCTCGGCACCCCGCCCGAGGCGGCGATAGCGGTTCTGGAGGCCGCCGGGGCGGATATGATAGGCGCGAACTGCTCGCTCGGGCCGGAGGGCGTGTACGAGGTCGCCCGCGCGATGGCTGCGGTCGCGCGCGTCCCGCTCATATTCCAGCCGAACGCCGGCCTGCCCAGGCTTGTGGACGGCAAGACGGTATACCCAGCTACCCCGGCGGAACTTGCCGATTTCGCTGAGAAGTTCTTCGACCTGGGCGTCGGCGTGATAGGCTCCTGCTGCGGCTCCCGGCCGGAGCACACACGCGCCGTGGCCGAACGGTTGAAGGCGAGGGGCGGCAGGAAGCTACCGGTTCGGACAACCACTGGCGTCACGACGCTGGCAAGCAGGACGAAGGCGGTAGAACTCGGTACGGGCCGGATGCCGGTGATTATCGGCGAACGCATAAACCCGACAGGCCGCAAGGACCTGACCGCCGAGCTTACCGCCGGGCGCACCGCGATGGTAAAGAAAGAGGCGAAGGGCCAGGCCGAGGCCGGGGCCGCGCTCGTGGACATAAACGTCGGGCTCGCCGGGGGGGACGAGGTGGCGCTGATGCCGCTTGTCCTGCGCGCGGTGGAGGAGGCTACCGACCTGCCGGTCGTCATAGACTCGACCGACCCTGCCGCAATCGAGGCCGCGCTCAGGGAGACCGGCGGCAAGCCGCTGGTAAACTCCGTCACGGGGGACAGGGACAGGCTCGACGCGATACTCCCGCTGGTAAAGCGCTATGGCGCGGCGGTAGTCGGCCTCACGATAGACGAGGCCGGCGTGCCGGACACGGCAAAGAAGCGCGTGGCAATAGCGAAGCGCATCCTCGATGCATGCCTCGCCCACGGTATACCGAAAGAAGACCTTATAATAGACGCGCTGGTGCTGACGGCGTCCGCCGAGCAGTCGCAGGCGGTCGAGACGCTCCGTGCGGTCTCGATGATAAAGGGTGAGCTTGGGCTTAACACATCGCTCGGTGTGAGCAATATTTCCTTTGGCCTGCCGAGCCGCCCGCTGGTTAACGCGTCCTACCTTACGATGGCTCTCGGACACGGGCTGGACGCGGCGATGGTCAACCCGTATGACACGCGCATCACCGAGGCGATGTCGGCCGGGGCGGTGCTTACCGGCCGCGACCCGCGCGCGGAGGGTTATATAAAGGCGTTCAAGGGCAAGGCCAAGGGCGCGGAGCCCAAGAAGTCCGCCGCCGACCAGCCGCCGCTTACGCTGGAGGAAAAACTCCGGCAGGCGATAATCGACGGCGACAAGGAGAACGTCGTGCCGCTGGTCGAGGAAGCCCTTGCAGCCGGGATGGAGCCGCTCGCCATAGGCAACGGCTGTCTCATACCCGCCCTGACCGAGGTCGGGAAACTCTACGAGGCCAAGGAGTTCTTTTTACCACAAGTAATGCAGTCGGCCGAGACGATGAAGGCCGCGTTCGCCCGCTTGAAGCAGGACATGAAGCCCGGCGCGGGCGGCGAGCATGGCACGGTCGTCCTTGCGACGGTCTTCGGCGACGTACACGACATCGGAAAGAACATACTCTCGACGCTCCTTGAGAACCACGGGCTCCGCGTGATAGACCTCGGAAAGAACGTGGCCAAGGACGCGATTCTCGACGCAGCCGAGCGCGAGAAGGCGGACGTGATAGGCCTGTCCGCGCTGATGACGACCACGATGACCCAGATGGCGGAGGTGATAGCCGAGCGGGACAGGCGCGGCATGAAGACGCCGATCGTCCTCGGCGGCGCGGTCGTGACCGAGGAGTACGCGGAAAAGGTCGGCGCGGCGGGCTCGTCCCGGGACGCGCTGGAGGCGGTCGGGATATTCAAGAGGCTGATAGGCAGATAACAGGAGACCGGATATCTCCTTTACTATTGTCCCCTGAACAAGTGGGAATGGCAATAAGGTGGAGACACCCCCAGCCCCCCTGCCCCCCTCCCCCGCAAGTGGGGAGGGGGAAGAAAAGGCGGGAAACCATCACCCTGGCAACTGTCACGTGAGTAGATGGAATTTAGGTAGGGGCCGTACCAAGCGAAGCGCGTGTCGGCCCTGCCGTTGAATTTTGTTATGACCTTGTGTAGGGGCGGGTCCCCGTGCCCGCCCTGGTTTTATATGCGAACGTCGCGCACCGGCAGCAGGTGCCCCCAACATTGAAATTCCTGGACCCCCGCCTTCGCGGGGGTGACGGGCGAGAACATATGAAGATCACCGGCGGCTTCTTCATAACCCTCGAAGGCATCGAGGGATGCGGCAAGACGACGCAGTCGAGCATGCTCGTGGAGTACCTCGAGGCAGAGGGCTACCACGTCACGAAGACGCGCGAGCCGGGCGGCACCGCAGTCGGCGGGCGTATCCGGGCGATACTCCTCGACCCGGAGAGCCGTGGCATCACCGGGACGACGGAACTGATGCTGTACTCCGCCGACCGGGCCCAGCACATGGCCGAGGTAATCGAGCCCGCGCTCGCGGCGGGCGGCATCGTGGTCTGCGACCGGTTTGCCGACGCGACGCTCGCGTACCAGGGTTACGGGCGCGGGCTGGACGCGGACGTCATCGCGTCCCTTACCGACATAGCGACACGCGGCTGCAAGCCCGACCTGACGATACTTTTCGACCTGCCCGTGGAGCAGGGGCTCGGACGCGCGATAGGCAGGAACGACAGTACGGGCGCGGCTCACGAGTCCCGGTTCGAGCAGGAGGCGCTCGCCTTCCACGAGAAGGTACGGCAGGGCTACCTCGCCATTGCGGCCTGCGACCGGGAGCGCGTAAAGGTCATCGACGCCTCCGGCACGATAGAGGAGGTCTGGGCCGTCCTGCGCGAGGTCGTGGAAGCGGCGGTGAAGGGCAGGGGATAGCAGGTAGGGGCCGTACCAAGCGAAGCGCGTGTCGGCCCTCTTGGTTGTCATTGCGAGGAGCGAAGCGACGCGGCAATCTCCTCCTTCTTTTGTCCGTCATTCCCGCGAAGTCGGGAATCCAGGAATTTCGTACTTCCTGGACCCCGTGTCAAGCACGGGGCGACAAACAATAGGTGCGGGCGTCCCGCGAAACGCGGGATGAGGGTTGGTTTATGTAGGGGCCGTACCAAGCGAAGCGCGTGTCGGCCCTTGCATTCGAATTTATGGTGTCATTCTGAGCGAAGCGAAGAATCTGCCGTTGACTTTATGTAGGGGCGGGTCCCCGTGCCCGCCCTGCTTTAATAACGCCCGATGAATCGGGCAGCGACAACAAAAAGCAGGTCCCTCCGCTTCGGTCGGGACGACAGGCATATAGGTGCGGGCGCGGATAAACCGCGCCCCTACAATGTTTATATACAGGCGGATTCTTCGCGTTGCTCAGAATGACACAGTAAAGGCAGACCATGTCTTTCTCCGATATATTAGGCCACGAACGCCAGATAGCCGTAATCAAGCGCGGCATCGAGGCGAAACGCATACCGCCCGCATACCTGTTGCACGGCGCGGAAGGCCTCGGCAAGAGGATGGTCGCGCAGGCGTTCGCCCAGGCGGTCAACTGTACCGGGGAGCATGAGCCGGGCGACTCCTGCGGGAAATGCCATTACTGCAAGAACATCGCCGCGGGCTGCCACCCGAACGTACAGGTAGTTGCTGTCGAGATTAACGAGAAGACAGACAAGATGCGTCAAGAGATTGTGATTGAACAGATCAGGGAAGCTCAAGAGTTCCTTGCGCTTACCTCAGTTGGAGACGGATCCAGAGTTCTGATAGTGGAAGACGCACACCTTATGAACACTTCGACTATGAACGCCTTCCTGAAAACCCTTGAGGAGCCGCCTGAACACAGCCACGTAATCCTCGTGACCTCGAAACCCAACGCGCTCCTGCCGACGATACTCTCCCGGTGCCGTTCGGTCTCCTTCCAGCCGCTGCCGGAGGGACTGGTCGCGGGCTTCCTGATGGACAGGCAGGGGATGTCCGAGGCGGACGCTCATCTGGTCGCCCGGATGACCGGCGGCAGGATAGGGGCTGCCCTCGCGGAGGACGCGGAGGCGCTTGCGGGGCGGCGTTCGGAGTTCCTGAAGCTCCTGACTGCGATAGCGGGCAAGGGTCACGCGGAGCTGCTCAAGGACGCGGAGGCGGCCGCGAAGAAGGACGGCGCGCTGGAGGACTTCGTGTCCTTCGGGACGCTCTGGTTCAGGGACCTGCTCGTTATTTTGGTAGGCGGCGGGACGGGTTTGGCGTATAATAGGGACATGGCGGCCGAGCTTTCGCGCTGGGCGGGAATGACCACCGGGTACCGGTGCGAGGAGACCCTGGGTCTGCTCCGTCAGGCGGGCAGGTCGCTTGAGAGGACGATGAACCGCAGGCTCCTCGCGGAGGATTTATTTTTCAGGATAAAAGAGGAGGCGCTGGCTTAAGCCCGGCGTTCTGTGATGATACGGATTGTAGGAGTAAGGTACAGGGAAGGCTGCAAGGTATACAACTTCGACGCGGGTGAGATCGACCTCGTCCTCGGGGACACCGTTATCGTGGACTCCGAGCAGGGGGTAGGCGCGGCCACCGTCGCCTGCGATGTGGTCGAGTCCGAGCGCCCGCCTTCGGGCAAGCCGCTAAAGAGGGTGCTCCGGAAGGCGCGGGAAGACGACTTCAGGCGTCTCGACAGGAACGCGGAACTGGAGTCCGAGTCCTTCCGGGTATGCCAGCAGAAGATCCTCGAACGCGAGATGATAATGAAGCTCGTCCGCGTGGAGTGGGCCTTCGACAACTCGAAGGCGACGTTCTACTTCACGGCGGACGGACGCGTGGACTTCCGCGACCTCGTGAAGGACCTCGCGTACAGGTTCAAGATAAGGATCGAGATGCGCCAGATAGGCGTACGAGACGAGGCCAAGATGCTCGGCGGGTACGGCCCGTGCGGCAGGCCGCTCTGCTGCTCGACCTTCCTGAAGGACTTCGAGCCGGTCTCCATCAGGATGGCAAAGAAGCAGGACCTGGTCTTGAACCCGGCCAAGATTTCCGGCATATGCGGCAGACTGATGTGCTGCCTGGGCTACGAGTACAGCTTCTACGACGAGGCGAAGAAGGATGCCAAGCGCAAGAAGGCTCAGGAGGCGGAGGCAGCCGCGGCGGCGATCGCCGAGGGCGGCGAGGCCCCGGCAGTCCCGGCTCCCGCCGAAGGCGTTGCGCCGGCCGGACAGAGGCCCGGTACCGGCAGGGGGCCCAGACGGCGCGGCCCGAAACAGCCGCAGTCTGGCAGGCCCGGCGGCGGTCAGGGCCAGCCCGGGCAGTCCGGCCAGCAGGGCCAGCCGGGTCAGCCCGGACAGAGATCTCAGGGCGGAAGGCCCGAGAGGCCGGAGCGGCAGGGCGACAGGCCGCCTCAGGACAGACGTGACAGGCCGCAGGCGGAACGCCAGCAGGGCAGGCCGCAGGAAACGCCGCCTCAAGCCGGCGCGCCGCCCGAGCCGGGCGTGCCGGGCGGACAGGGCGGCCCTGGCGGAGACGAAAAGTCCGACAAGGCCAGAAGGAAACGCAGCGCCTGGCGCAAAAACCGCAGACGCGGCAAGGGCGAGGGCGGCGGAGAAGGTGGAGGAGGCGGACAGACACCGCCACCGGACAAGCCGTCGGGCGGGCAGTAAGGTAGAGACGCCCCCAGCCCCCCTCCCCCGCAGGTGGGAGGGGGAAGAATCGGGCAAACGTCATTCCCGCCCCGGCTTTATGCATGCCGGGGTAAACTCCGGCGGGAATCCAGGAATTTCTTACTTCCTGGACCCCGTGTCAAGCACGGGGCGACAAGCATAAAGTTGTCATTCCCGCCCCGGCTTCATGCATGCCGGGGTAAACTCCGGCGGGAATCCAGCGACGTTGATTGATGTAGGGGCCGACCCGTGTGTCGGCCCTGCATTTGAATTTACGGTGTCATTCCGAGCGAAGCCGAGGAATCTGCTGTTGGGTTTATAGCATCAAAAGCAGGTCCCTCCGCTTCGGTCGGGACGACAGACAGATTCTTCGCTTTGCTCAGAATGACAGGCAACCGCAAATCCCCCTCAATCCCCCTTTTTCAAAGGGGGAGGTTAATACCGCTTTTCCCCACTTTGTAAAAGGGGGGACGCAAGGGGGGATTTTTTCATGAATCACGAACACGTAATTTACATAGAGGCCACATGCCCGAAAAGTTCTACATAACCACCCCGATATACTACGTCAACGACGTGCCGCACATAGGACACGCATACACCACGGTCGCGGCGGACGTCATGGCCCGCTACCAGAGGCTGCTTGGCAGGGACGTCTATTTCCTCACCGGGACGGACGAGCACGGCCAGAAGGTCGAGAAGACCGCCGCGGCAAAGGGCGTGACCTGCCAGGAGTTCGCGGACTCCGTCGCGCCGAGGTTCCGGGAACTGTGCGGCGCGCTCGGCGCGTCCAACGACGGCTTCATACGCACCACCGAGCCGCGCCACAAGGAGGCGGTCCAGCGCATGTTCACCCTCCTCCAGGAAAAGGGCGCGATATACAAGGGCGAGTACGAGGACTGGTACTGCGTCCCGTGCGAGAGCTTCTGGACCGAGCTTCAGTTAAACGGCGGCAAATGCCCGGACTGCGGACGCGACGTGGACAAGCTCAAGGAGGAGAGCTACTTCTTCAAACTCTCCGAGTACGGAGACAGGCTCGCAGAGAAGATAGAGTCGGGTGAACTCGTCATCATGCCGGAGTCGCGCAAGAACGAGATACTCAGTTTTGTGAGGTCAGGACTCAGAGACCTGTCCGTGTCCCGCACGTCGTTTACGTGGGGGATACCCGTGCCGGGCGACGAGCGGCACGTCATTTACGTCTGGCTGGACGCGCTGACGAACTACCTGTCCGCGCTGGGATGGCCGGACGAGACCGGCGATTATGCAAAGTATTGGCCGGCGGACACGCACGTCATAGGCAAGGACATACTCAGGTTCCACGCGGTCTACTGGCCCGCGTTCCTGATGGCGGCGGGCCTGCCTCTGCCCAAACGGATTTTCTCGCACGGCTGGTGGACGAAGGACGGTGAGAAGATGTCCAAGTCGCGCGGGAACGTCGTGGACCCGTTCGCGGTCGTGGCCGACCTTGACGAGCTTGGGCTCGGCGCGGACGCCTTCCGTTATTTCCTGCTCAGGGAGGTGCCGTTCGGCCTGGACGGCGACTTTTCCAAAGACGCGATGGTTACGCGCATCAATACCGACCTTGCGAACGATTTGGGCAACCTGCACTTCCGCACCATCAATATGATTGAGAAGTATCTGGACGGGGAGATACCCGCGCTCGAAGGCAGGGAGCTGCCGACCGTCCTGGCCGGGAATGCGGAAGGCGGTTCATACGACGCGTGCTGGGAGTTCCACGGACTGTACGAGAGCTTCCGCGCGCGCATGGACGAGATGGCCTTCAGCGAGGCCTTGCAGGCGGTGTGGAGGCTCATAAGCGAGGCCAACCGTCTCATCGACCATACCGCGCCCTGGGCGCTCGCCAAATCCGACAAGCCGGAGGACAGGCGGAAGCTGGTCGAGGTGCTCGGCGTCTCGGCCCAGGTGCTGAAGGCATCTTCGGTGCTGCTGCACCCGTTCATGCCGGTGAAGACACAGGCGATATACGGGCAGCTCGGACACGCGGACAGTCTGGACGCGTTCACGCTTACGAACTCCAACAGGTACTTCATGTACGACCCGGGCCAGCGGATTGTTCGCGGCCCCGCGCCCTTCCCGCGCATCGAGACGGACAAGATTCGCGCCAAGAAGGCGGCGGCGGAGGCGGCGGCATCAGGAAAGCCAGCCCCGGTCTCTAAGGTTTCTGTAGGGCGCGACGCCCCCGGCGCGCCGGAAGTTAAAAAGGCATCCCCCTCTCCCCAGCCCTCCCCCGCCAGGGGGGAGGGAGCCAAGGCGTCGAGCGCGCCAGCCCCTGACTCTGACGCCCGGATAAAGATCGACGATTTCATGAAGGTGGATTTGCGCGTGGGCAGGGTGCTGGAGGCCGAGCGCGTCCCGAAATCCGATAAACTTATCAAGATGCGGATTGACATAGGCGCCGAGGTCCGCCAGATAGTCGGCGGCATCGGCAAGTCGTTCGGCCCGGAGGAGCTTGTCGGCAGGACGGTCGTGGTCGTGGCGAACCTCAGGCCCGCGAAGCTGATGGGCATCGAGTCCCAGGGCATGGTCCTCGCGGCGGGCGAGCCGGACACGCTGATGCTCGCGGGCTTCGACGCGGACGTCCTTCCTGGTACGAAGGTTAAATGACATTGGGCACTCTCGAAGTTGCGCTATTGTCGGGTGGGCAATGTCCACGGTTTGTCATTCCCGCCCCGGCTTTAAACATACCGGGGTAAACTCCGGCGGGAATCCATTGTAATTCCCAAAGTCAAAATGGACCCCCGTTTTCACGGGGGTGACATCAGCGGCATGGTGGGCGCCGCCCACCATAATCACAAAGGCGGTGCGTCCATGTCAGTACGCCACGTTAGAAGCCTGCCGTATATATACTGCCTCATCGCGGCCGTAATCCTCGCCGCATCCTCAAGCCCCGCGCACGCGTACAAGGTCTACCTCAAGGGCGGCTCCACGATGGAGGTGCGAAGCCACAGGGTCGAGGGCGGCAAGGTATACCTCAAGATGAAGTCCGGAGAGCTGGCCTTCGACAGGGAGCAGCTCGACCTTGAAAAGACCGACGCGGACTTCAAGGCATACCAGGGAGTGCTGGACCGTGCGGAGGCGCTGACGAACCTCGGCGACATAGCCGGGGCGGTGAACCTCTACGGCCAACTCCTCGCCCAGGACGCGGAAGACGTCCGGGTGCGCTTCCTGCTGGGCGCGGCGCATACGGCCTCGAAGAAATACGACGAGGCGGAGTACGAGTTCCGGCGCGTGCTGGAGCTGGACCCGGCCTGGCCCGGCGCCAGGACCCGGCTCGGGGACGTGTATTACAGGCAGGGCAACTACAACGACGCGATAGACCAGTACCTCAAGGCGCTCGACGACGAGCCGAACGACAAGGCCGCGCACCTGGGCCTCGGGATGTGCTACGCGAAGCAGGACATGTACGAGGGCGCGCGCACGGAGCTGTTCAAGGCCATAGAACTGTACCCGGAGTATGCCGAGGCGTACTCCATGCTCGGGTACGTCTACTACAAGAAGTCGGAGTTCGAGTCCGCCATAACCTCGCTCAAGAAGTCCATAGCGATGGACGGCTCCCTCGCCGACGCGCATTACTACCTGGGGCTGGTCTACGGCGTCCTCGGCGTCGAGGCGTCCGACTCCTCCAAAAGGCGCGACTACTTCGACAAGAGCATCGAGTCCTTCCGGACGGCGGTGCAGATACGCAGGGATTTCCCGGAGGCGCACGCGGACCTGGGCGTCGCCTTCTACCAGAGGGGCTCGGTAGCGCGCGCCGTGGAGGAGTTCAAGATAGCGCTCGAACAGAAACCGGACATGGCGCTCGCCCACAACAACCTCGCGGGGATATACCTGCGCCAGAGCTTCTACGAGGAGGCGGTGTCCGAGGCGAAGAAGGCGGTCGCCATCGACCCGCACCTGATTGAGTCCTACTTCATCATGGGGAACGCCTACGCAAACATGCGCAAGTACGCCGAGGCCGCCCGGGCCTACGACCGGTTCCTGTACTACTCGCCGGACGGAGACCTCTCGGACGAGGTGCGGCTCAGGCTGGAGCGCGTGGTCAAGGAGGGCTCGCTCAAGGGCCCGGCAGACCCCGCCCCGTCCCCCGCGCAGGGAGAGTAGCGTCTTGGGCGAGGGCTTCCTGATAACCTTCCAGCCTTCCGGCGTCCGGGGGCGGGCGAAGGGGGGCGAGACCGTCCTCGACGTCGCCCGCAGGCTCGGCGAGGGGCTGTCCGCCAACTGCGGCGGACACGGCGTATGCGGGAACTGCCGCATCCAGCCCGCGCACGGCTCCATGTCGCCCGTCACGCGCGAGGAGCTTGCACTGCTGACTCCGGCCGAGCTTGCGGACGGCACGCGCCTCGCCTGCGCCACGCGGCCCGCGTCGGACGCATCAGTCTACATACCCGAGCAGTCGCGGCCCCCGCTCCAGTACGTCGTGGAAGGCGGCAAGTCCAGGCCTTTCGACGTCGCACCCGAAATCATCAACTGTTATCTGGAGCTCGCCGAGCCGGGGCATGACGAGCACCTGTCCGACGCCGGGCGGCTCCTCGAAGGCATCGAGTCCGGCTACGGACTGACCGGCCTGCCCAAGACAGGTGTCACGCTGCATGCGCTGAAGGGCATATCCGGCGCGCTCCGCGAAGGGGGCTGGAAGGTCACGGCGGCTGTCCGGCGCGGCGAGGTCATAAGGGTGCTGCCCGGCTACGCGCCGGGCCTTTACGGCGCGGCGTTCGACGTCGGCACGACGACCGTGGCCGGGTATCTCTGCGACCTGACTACAGGCGAGGTCGCAGCGACGGACGCGGCCGCGAACCCGCAGTCGGCCTTCGGCGACGACGTCCTGAGCAGGATAACGCATGCATCGGCGGCGGACGGAGCAGTTCGGCTGCGCGATGCGATAACCGGCTGTCTGAACGCGATGCTCGGGAAGATGGCCGCATCGGCCGGCATCGGCGCGCAGGACATAGTCGAGGCTGTCGTCGCGGGCAATACCGTCATGCAGCACCTTCTCATGGGCCTGCCGGTTGCCGCCCTGGGCGCGTACCCGTTCACGCCGGCGGTAAAGGGCGGGATGTCCGTGCCCGCGCCGGACACGGGGCTCGGCATCTACCCCGGCGGGTATCTCGTCACGCTCCCGGTGATAGGCGGCTTCGTAGGCGCGGACCACACGGCGGCCCTGCTTGCCGCCGGGCCGAGGCCGGGCGAAGGGGTGACGCTCCTCGTGGACGTCGGCACCAACGGCGAGCTTGCCATCGGCGACGGGCACAGGCTGATTACGGCGTCCTGCGCTACCGGCCCGGCCTTCGAGGGCGCGCAGCTCCGGCACGGCATGAGGGCCGCTCCGGGCGCGATAGAGCGGGTCGTCATAGACCCGGAAAGCCTCGAAGCGTCGTACAGGGTAATCGGGAAACAGGGCTGGTTCCGGGCGGGGGCCAAAACTGGCGCGCGCGGCATCTGCGGCTCCGGAGTCGTGGACGCGGTCGCGCGTATGTACATGGCGGGGATACTCGACCCATCCGGGGCGTTCGTCAGGGGGCTGGACAACCAGCGCGTGCGATACGACGGCCCGGACGGGCCGGAGTATGTCATTGCCTTGGCGGACGAGACCGCCTCCGGGCGGGACGTCACTGTAACGGCCGGGGACGTGCGCGCGGTCCAGCTCGCGAAGGCCGCGCTCCTTGCCGGGGCGGAGGTGCTGATGGCCGAGTTCGGCGTCACGCGCGTCGACCGCATCGTGCTTGCCGGTGCGTTCGGGAACTACATCGACGCGGGGAATGCAATGGCCATCGGGATGCTGCCGCCGTGCCCGGCCGACAGGGTATACCCGGTCGGCAACGCGGCGGGCGAAGGCGCGAAGGCCGCGCTACTTTCGCGCGCGATGATGGAGGAGGCGGGCCGTATTGCGAAGAGTGCGCGGTACGTCGAGCTGTCGCTGTACCCCGGCTTCAACGAGAGGTTCATGGCGGCTATAGGGTTTCCGGTGGTATAATGTGAGTGGGCCATGTCCACTGGTTGTCATTCTCGCCCCGGCTTTAAACATACCGGGGTAAACTCCGGCGGGAATCCATTGTAATGTTTAATGTCAAAATGGACCC
The DNA here is from genome assembly GCA_016212105.1 of Nitrospirota bacterium. Lineage (GTDB taxonomy): Bacteria > Nitrospirota > JACRHJ01 > JACRHJ01 > JACRHJ01 > JACRHJ01. The sequence goes on along the minus strand of JACRHJ010000038.1, from coordinate 86,958 downwards.
CCGTTTTCACGGGGGTGACAGGCAGGGCCGACACGACGGTCGGCCCCTACAGTTTGGTCGAAGCCATACTATTTTTATACAGGCAGATTCTTCGCTCCGCTCAGAATGACAATCGAGGACCGCGGAGTGACTCCTTGTCCCTCACAAAAGTTTTTGGGCCGCCTTTTTTCAAAAAGGCGGGACTTTTAACCTGGAGCATATTTTGGGCAAATTCCGAGACATGGCCGTCCAGGCCCTCGACGCAGGCGAGTACGGCAAGGCATTCGAGTACGCCCAGAAGGCGCTGGCGAGGGACCAGTATGACATGGACGCCCTCAATACCGCCGCGATTGCCGCGACCCACCTGGGCGAGTACCACAGGGCGGTCGCGCTGTACGAGCAGGCGCTGACCATACAGGGCGAGACGCCGGAGGTCTACTACAACCTCGGGTTGCTCCACGAGAAGATGGGCGACTACAAGGGCGCTATAAAGATATACAGGGAGGCGCTCGCGCTCACGCCGGACTCGGCGGAGATATACCTCTCCCTGGCCGACGCGCTGGGCGAGACCGGCCAGACCGACGTCGCCATAGCCGCATACGACGAGTCGCTCAGGATAGAGCCGGACAACCCCGACGCCTTTTTCAACAAGGCCGTGACGATGAACAGGGCGGGGCGGTACCAGGAGGCTGCGGAGGTCTTCGGCCGTCTGCTGGAGCGCTACCCGGACGACCCGTCCATCATGGAGGGCAAGGCCTTCAGCCTGGGCCACATGGGCAGGCACAGGGAGTCGGTCGCGTTGTACGAGAGGGCCGCGTCACTCCAGCCGAACTCGCCGTCCATATACTACAACATGGCGCTGACGCTGGAGGAGATCGGCAGGGACGAGGAGGCGCTGACCTTCCTGGACCGCGCCCTCGACATTGCGCCGGACTTCCCCGGCGCGGGCATGGAGAAGGCGAACATCCTCGGCGACCTGGGCAGGGACGAGGAGGCGCTCGCGGCCTACGACAGGGAGGCGGCCAGAAACCCGTCCGACCCGATGGTCTACTACAACAGGGGCATATCTCTGTCGCGTCTGGGGCGCGAGGTCGAGGCGCTCTCGGACTTTTCCCGCGCGGTGGACCTCGACCCGGACAACCTCGACGCGCAGAACAACAAGGGCAACGTCCTGCTGTCCTCCGGGCGGTCCCGCGAGGCGCTCCAGTGCTTCGAGTCCATCATCGCCGCCGACAAGAAGAACGTGACCGCTCACTACAACAAGGCCTGCGCGCTGGCGAGGCTTGAGGACGGCAAGGGCGCGGCGGCGGCCCTGAAGCGCGCGGCCCAGCTCGACAGGCGCGTCGTCGCCCAGGCCGCCGCCGACCCGGACTTCGACGGCGTGCGGACGGAGCCGGAGTTTGTGAAGCTGTTCGAATAGACGTCTTGCCCCCTCCCGGTGGTCCGCATAAAAATGTGTTGACAATAATTAGGTAAACGTTTAAAATTTTCAGAATTCGGGAGTTTGGCCGGTCCAGCGCGGAAGTGTCCACGCCCGGCCGGCGTTAATATTTTGACCAGGAGGTTGATGTGAGAAAAGTTCTCGGTTTGATGGTTTCGGTTGTCCTGTTGGTTTCGCTCATGTCCGTCCTCGCCTGCGACAAGGGCAAGGCGAAGGGCGGCGACGCGCTCGTCGGCACGTGGGCGATGATCGACAGCCCCGACAAGAAGGTAACGATCTCCAAGGAAGGCGAGCAGTACTTCTACGAGGGCAGCCAGCCCAAGGCCCCCGCGAACAAGGTGGACGAGAACACGCTTATCGTCCCGATGGGCCCGGTGGAGGTCACGGTCAAGCTCGACCCCTCGACCGGCATACTCACCGTGTCCTTCATGAGCGAGACATACCAGTACAAGAAGGCCTGACCCCAGGGGTCGGCCCGGCTGAATTGAATGACAGGGACGCCGTCCGCCGGACGGCGTCCTTTTTTTGTCCGCCGGACGCATAATCCCCCCGAATTTTTTCGTTGCTTTTGCCTTTATAAAATATTATGTTATAAAGACGCGTCACGATGCGCGCGGACTACCGGGGGGATATTACGGGATGAGGAAATACGCTGCTCTGGCGCTTTCGGCTATCGGCCTTTGCATCCTGCTTGGATGCGGAGGCGGGGAGACCGCCAAGCACGACCAGGTCAAGGTGGACGTCAAGCCAAAGGCCGGGAAGACGGTAAAGGTAAGGCCGGTAGTGGAGCTGCCCGAAGACGTCAAGGGCAGGTGGAAGGGCGCCGTCGTCGTCATAGAGGACAAGGACAGCAATACGAAGAAGGAGACCCGGGTAAGGCTGGGACAGGTCTACAGGGTGCCGGGTTCTGACCTGACCGTGGAGCTGAAGTCCTTCATCCCGGCCTTCACAATGCAGGGGAACATCATAAGCTCCACGTCGAACGAACCGGAAAACCCCGCCGCGCAGGTCGTCGTCATGGAGGGCGGGAGCGAGATATTCTCCGGCTGGCTGTTCGCGCGTTTCCCGGACACCCACGCGTTCTCCCATCCGAGGTTTGCCATCACGCTGAAGGAAGGCTCGCCCAGATAACATCCACGGAGGTTGCACCTTGCTGAAGAGACTGTTATGCACCGCGCTTTGCCTGACAATGGCGGCGGCCTTCATGGCCGGCTGCGGAGACAAGGAAGCCGAGAAGAAGAAGGCGCTCGAGGAGGCCAAGCAGTTCGCGCTCTCGACGTTCGAAGAGGGCAACGCCGCGCCGCCCAAACCCAAGCCTCTTCCCAAAAACCTCGTGATAAACGTCCCGGACTCGGTCAAGGCAAAATACACCGCTGTCGTCATGGGTGTCGGCAACGTCAAGACTAAGGAGATTAAGAAGTTCACCGTCAAGCTTGGCGAGACGGCGGCCGTCCCGGGCACGGACTACACCATCAAGGTAATATCCTACCTTCCGCACTGGACGATGCGCGGCGGCGCGGTCACATCGGCGGCCGACGACCAGGGAGACCCGGCCGTGCGCGCGACGATATTCGAGAAGGACAAGCAGGTCTTCGACGGGTTCATATTCAAGCGGCACAAGACGCCCTCGTTCATAAACGACAACTGGGCGATAGGGCTCCTGGACTCGGTCCCGGAGAAGTAGCGTTGTTTCCGTGTGCTTTTATGTAGGGGCCGACCCGTGTGTCGGCCCTTTTTCTGTCATGTGTACGGGTACCACTTCGCAGGTACCGTTATTAATTTATCCGTCATTCCCGCGAAAGCGGGAATCCAGCGACTTTGATTGTCATGTAGGGGCACCCCTCTGTGGGTGCCCTTCTTTGTTTGTCATTGCGAGGAGTCCCGCGTTTCGCGGGACGACGCGGCAATCTCTTCCTTACAACTGAGCAAAGGAGGAGGTTGCTTCGCTTTGCCCGCAAAGACAAACCTATCCCTCCTGTATCACGCTTCTGACCGTGTCCGGGTGCGCAGGGTCGTAGTCGCCGTCCCGGACGGCGATGAGGTAGACCGTGTCCTCACCGGTGTTCCTGAAGGCGTGCTTTACTCCGGGCGGTATCGTGACGATGACCGGCTCGCCGGAGATAAGACGCTCCTTCGCATGCCCGTCCTCCTCCCAGTAGAGCATCCCGGTCCCGGAGAACATGAAGAGAAGCTCTTTCGCCTTCTCGTGGTAGTGGTTCCCGCGCACCTGGCCGGGCATTATCGCAACCACGTGCACCGCGCGTATGTCCGCCCCTCCCTCGCCGAACCCGGTAAGGAACGGCCAGGCCGCCCAGCCGGTCCTCGGGTCGTCGTGGAAGCCCTCGGCAAGTTTCTTTATCTCCACAGCCTGCATGTCAACCTCCTCATAATAGTCGTGAATACTACAGTTTAACCGGTTATTTCCGGCGGGTCAAGGCCTGCTTCGTTAAATTTTCTCTTGATATTACCGGGCCTTTGTGCTATCTATGTAGGGATATGGAAGCAAACAGCGTCCAAGAGGAAACCTAATGGCCGGTACCGATCTCGTTATGTACGAGGAGGAGTTCCATCTTATTGATGCGGAACTCCAGCGCCTCCATAACCAAGCGAATGCAAAGGTAGTATTTCTGGTCGACAAGAACGGCCAGCTCATAGCCAGCGTCGGCGAAACCAAGGGGATAGACACCACATCCCTCGCGTCCCTCACCGCGGGCAACATCGCCGCGACAGGCGGCATGGCCAAGCTTCTCGGCGAGAAGGAGTTCTCCATCCTCTTCCACGAAGGGGAGAAGGACAACATCCACATCTCGATTATCGGGCAGCGCGTGATACTGGTCGTCATATTCGACCAGAGGAGCTCGCTCGGCCTGGTGAGGCTTCGCGTCAAGAAGTCGTCCGAGGTGCTGACCGGCATCTTCGAGACCATGCAGGTGAAGTCCGAACAGGACAAGGCCAAGGGCAAGACGTCGGCCTCTCCGTTCGCCGAGATAACCGACGAGGACATAGACAACCTGTTCGGATAGGGGGCAAGGCAGACCCGCTCCGGACGCCACGGACGGCAAGGCCACCCCGCCGAATTTCAGCCAGTACAGGGACCCCTTATAGATGTCTTTTATCAACTACTCATCCCGCGAGATAAACGTCAAGCTCGTATATTACGGGCCGGGCCTGTGCGGGAAGACGACCAACCTCCACTACATCTACAAGAAGACGAACCCGGACGCGAAGGGCAAGATGATCTCGCTCGCGACCGAGACGGAGCGCACGCTCTTTTTCGACTTCCTGCCGCTCGCACTCGGCGAGATACGCGGCTTCAAGACCCGTTTCCACCTCTACACCGTGCCTGGCCAGGTCTTCTACGACGCGTCAAGGAAGCTTATCCTGAAGGGCGTGGACGGCGTGGTATTCGTGGCGGACTCGCAGCTCGAACGCATGGAGGCGAACGTCGAGAGCATCGAGAACCTGCGCATCAACCTGGCCGAGCAGGGCTACAACCTCGACACCATACCCTACGTCATACAGTACAACAAGCGCGACCTGCCGTCCGTCGCGCCGGTCGCAGAGATGGAGAAGCTCCTGAACCCCAAGGGCCTGCCGTCCTTCGAGGCTGTCGCCACGACCGGCATAGGCGTCTTCGACACCCTCAAAAACCTCGCCAAGCAGGTGCTCTTCGAACTCAAGAAGGGGCGCTGAGCCTACTCCGACCTGATCATTATCAACGCCATCTTGAACTTCTCCACCGCGAGGAGCGAGTGCGGCTCGCCCGCGGGGAGTATCAGCATCTCACCTTTTACCACCCTGTGCGGCCTGCCGGATATGGTTATCTCGGCCTCGCCGTCCAGTATCTGGACCATCGCGTCGAACGGGGCGGTGTGCTCGGACAGCCCCTGTCCCTTGTCGAAGCTGAACAGGGTCACGGTGCCCGCGGTCTTCTTCAGGACCGTCTTGCTGACGACTGAGTCGTCGCTGTACGCCACGAGGTCCTCCAGGTTTATCACCCTGCCGACGAAACCCTTGTCGGGGGAGAGGTTTAATTTATCGGTCATTTTGGCCTCCACAAAATTGTAGGGGCCGACCGTCGTGTCGGCCCTTCTTGCCTGCTAGCCCCTCGCCCCTATCCCCTGTGTCTCCTCCCCGCCATCTCGGCCGCGAGCTTTACCGCCTGGATCAGGCTGTCCGGGTTCGCTATCCCCTTGCCCGCGATGTCGTATGCCGTGCCGTGGTCGACCGACGTCCTGATTATGGGGAGCCCCACGGTTACGTTCACGGCGCTCCCGAACGCGAGCATCTTGAGCGGGATTAGCCCCTGGTCGTGGTACATGGCGACGACGATGTCGTAGTCGCCGCGCTTCGCCTTGAAAAAGAGCGTGTCCGGCGGGACCGGGCCGGTTACGTCCATGCCCTCGGCGCGCGCGTCCTCGCATGCCGGTATGATATGCAGTCCCTCCTCGTCCCCGAACAGCCCGCCCTCGCCCGCGTGCGGGTTGAGCCCGGCGACGGCTATCTTCGGGCCACGTATGCCCAGCTCGCCGCAGGCGCGCTTTGCGAGCCTTATCGTGGCCAGCACCTTCTCCCTTGTTATCATGCCCGGGACGTTTGCGAGCGCGGTGTGTATCGTGACGAGGATGACCCGGAGCCCGCCGCCGACCAGCATCATGCCGAAGCCGGACGTGTTGGTCAGCTCGGCAAGCAGCTCGGTGTGGCCGGGGAAGGTATACCCGGCCATCTTGAGCGTCTCCTTGTTTATGGGCGCGGTAACTACAGCCGCGACCCTGCCCGACTTGGCAAGCTCGACCGCCTTCGTGATATACCCCACCGCCGCCCGGCCCGCGTACGCGCCCGCCCTGCCAACGGTCAGTTCGCCAGGCGCGACGTTGGCCATGTCGAGGACCTTCGCCGCGTGGCCTGTGTCCTCGTCCGGGTCGGCGACCGCCTTGAGCGGGTAGTGCATCGTGATGGGCAGGCAGTGCCTCGCCTCGGACATCACGCCCATGTCCCCGATTATCAGCGGCTGGCAGTGGCTCGACACCACGTTCGAGTTTATCGCCTTCAGGACGATCTCCGGCCCGACGCCGCCGGGGTCTCCCATCGTTATGGCAATTACCGGCTTTTCATGCATTTAAAGTCCTCCGGGACATCAATATAAATCTTCCTCTATTTTGGTCTCCTCGACCACGCGGTAGAGGTTCGCGGCAAGCTCCTTCGCCACGTTGCCCTTTGGGATTTCGAGCACCTCGACGACCACGCGCCGCTTCCCTATCTTCAAGTCTATCATATCGCCGGGCTTCACCTCGCGCGCCGCCTTCGCGGACGACCCGCCGACCTTTATCTTGCCGCCGTCGCAGGAGTCCTTCGCCACCGAACGGCGCTTTATCAGCCTGCTTACCTTGAGGAACATGTCGAGACGCAAAGTCAACACCCCTGTGTTAGTGTTACCGGACATAACCCGAGAGGGCCTTTTTAATTACGCCGTATGCCTCTCCGGTCAGGTGGACGCCATCCATGGAGAACGACGGGCCCAGCCCGTCGGGCGACTTGTTGAGAAGGCTGTAGAGGTCAACGTACTGGACGTCATTGGTATTGGCAAGCCTTTCCAGTCTCCTGTTGAGCGCCTCCACCTGGCCGTTCACCTTACGGCCCTTCGCCGTCGGCAGGACACTAAGGACGATTATCTCCGTCCCTGGCAGAGACGCCCTGAGCCTGCCTATGACTTTGCCGTAGTTGTCCGATATGCTCCCGGCGGAGTCGCCGATGAATATATCGTTTAGTCCAACCAGCAAGAATATCCTGCGAGGCTTCATTTTGGTAATGTCGTTCAGGCGGTACAGGATGCCGGACGTAGTGTCCCCGCTTATTCCCCTGTTTTTAATGGATGGGTCTCCGAAGAGTTCAGCCCAGTCGCAGCGCTCGATCAGGCTGTCGCCAAGAAATACTATCGGATTCTCTGAAGCTGGCATCATCCTGAACAACTCCAACCTGTGGACATAGTGAGCTGTGTTGGTAACTTCCGGCAGCCTGCCCTCCCCGGCATAGGAGTTGGAACAGGAGAACACGGCTATAGCCGCTATGAACGCGGATAAATAGCGCATATTAAACCCCAGAAATGATAATACGGCTCCCATTCCGAAAAGACATCCGCCGTAATAATGGACAGGATTGCCCGGCAGGGTTCAATCCATATGAAAAGTGTAATCCACCACTCTCGATAACGCAAGAAATTAATTGAAGTTTATCGGTTGACAAACCATGAGCGCATTGGGTAGTATTAGCTAATGTGACAACAGTGGAGGTCTGCCTTGAAAGAAGGTATAATAAAGGTTTTCGAGGACTCGGCGAAGCTCAAGCAGCGCTTCGCAAAGGAGAACGCCGACCTCATCGTCGAGGTCGTCGAGCTTGTCGCCCAGTGCTTCACGCGCGGCAACAAGGTCCTGATATTCGGCAACGGAGGCAGCGCGTCCGACGCGTCGCACATAGCGGGCGAGTTCGTCAACCGCTTCCTGCTGGAGCGGCCCCCGCTCCCGGCCATCGCGCTCAACACGGACGTCGCGGTGCTGACCAGCATATCCAACGACTACGACTTCTCCGAGATATTCGTGAAGCAGCTGAAGGCGCTCGGCCAGAAGGGCGACGTCGCCATCGGCATCTCGACCTCCGGCACGTCGCCGAACGTCGTCAAGGCGATACTCGCCGCGCGCGAGATGGGCATACGCACGGTAGTGCTCACGGGCAACAAGAACAAGGGGGGCAAGCTCGCGGAGATTGCCGAGTTCGCGTTCGTCGTCCCGTCCTCCGAGACGCCGCGCATACAGGAGACGCACATTACGCTCGGCCACGCCATATGCCAGATGGTCGACGAGTACCTCTTCGGCAGCGGGAAGAAGGGCTGACCCGTGAAGTTCACGCCGATAGACACGTCGAGGATAAAGACGTACAGCCTTGCCGGGAGGAAGAGCAAGGTCGAGGCTGCGGGGGCCGCGAAGCCGTTCGTGCCGGGGTCGAGCTTCCGCGCGTTCCTGGGCGGCCTGCCGGGCATCCTCGCCGCGGACAGCTTCCGCCAGGTGGCGTCCGCGGTAGCCGACGCCAAACGGGCCGACGGGACGGTCGCGCTCGGCATGGGCGCGCACCCGGTAAAGGTAGGCCTGTCGCCTGTAATAATAGATTTAATGGAGCGCGGGATAGTCAACGCCCTCGCCACCAACGGCGCGGTAGTCGTCCACGACTTCGAGATGGCGTACCAGGGCAGGACGTCCGAGGACGTGGACGCGGAGATCGGCAACGGCTCATTCGGCATGGCCGAGGAGACCGGCCGCCTCATCAACGAGGCGGTTAACGCGGGCGTTAAGGACGGCCTCGGCATCGGCGCGGCAATTGGCCGTGCGATAAGCGAGGGTGCATTCCCGTTCGCGGAAAAGAGCCTGTTCGCCGCGGCCTACCGTCTTGGCGTGCCCGCGACGGTGCACGTCGCAATCGGCACGGACATCGTGCACATGCACCCGGCGGCGGATGGCGCGTCCATCGGAGAGGGCAGCATGCGCGATTTTAAACTGTTTTCGTCGGTCGTGGCTTCCCTTGAAGGCGGCGTTTATATCAACCTCGGCTCGGCGGTCCTCATGCCGGAGGTGTTCCTGAAGGCGGTGACTCTCGCCCGGAACCTCGGCAGCCCGCTTGCGTCGCTCACGACCGTGAACATGGACTTCATACAGGGCTACAGGCCGAGCACGAACGTCGTGAGGCGTCCGACGCTGAAAGGAGGCCGGGGCTACTCGCTCACCGGCCACCACGAGATAATGTTCCCGCTCCTCGCCGCGGCTGTCCTTGAGGAGCTGGAAGGGAAGGCGGGGCTGTAATGTGCGGAGCTGCTGCGTCCGGGCCGGGGAGCTGTTTCCGGTGCGGCGTGAAGTTCGATGAGGGCGCGCTCCGGTACCGCGTGGACATACGCGTCGCGGCGGACACCGGCGGCGAGGCGACCATCGAGGACGTCGAGAAGGAGCTGGCCCACCTCCTGAAGGTCATCGAGGGCAGGAGCGAGGAGGAGCTGGAGCGCGAGGTGCACCAGGACTACCGCTTCTACCTCTGCGGCCCGTGCCGGGAGGACTACCTGAAGGGCCCCGAGATACCGCTGGGGACGTTCTTTTTCGGGACGTGAGTACACCCCCAGCCCCCCTGCCCCCCTCCCCCGCAGGTGGGGAGGGGGAGGAAAATACGTCATTCCCGCGAAGGCGGGAATCCAGGAAGTAGATTGTCATTCTGAACGAAGTGAAGAATCTGCCTGTATCTATTGAAGTTGACGGGCGCAATTAATTGCGCCCCTACATTATAATATAAGGCCAACATGAAAACCAAAGTCAAGACCCAGGAAGAGCTTCAGGAGATAATAGCCGACCTCCACACGGCGGGCAAGAAGGTCGCCTTCACGAACGGCTGCTTCGACATCATACACACCGGCCACGTGCGTTACCTGAAGGTCGCACGGGGCTACGCGGACGTCCTCATCGTCGCGGTAAACTCGGACGAGTCGGTGCGGAGGATAAAGGGCGAGAAGAGGCCCATCATGTCCCAGGCGGAGCGGGCCGAGGTGCTCGGCGCGCTGTCCGTCGTGGACTACGTCACGGTGTTCGAGGAGGACGACCCGCACAGGGTCATCACCGAGCTTCTCCCGGACGTCCTCGTAAAGGGCGGGGACTGGGACGTGGACCATATCGTCGGCAGGGACGTCGTCGAGGAAAACGGCGGCAAGGTCTACTCCGTCCCCTACATAGAAGGGGCGTCCACCACCGGGATCGTCGAAAGGATACTGGAGCGGTACTGCGGTAAATAATCATACCCGAATATCATTCAGGAGGGCCGCATGGATCTAAAGAACCTGTTCAAGCGCAAGTCCAAGGACAAGCCGGAGCCCGCGGAGGAGTTCTCGTTCGACGCGCCGGGAGAGGGCGTTCTGGACAGCCCGGAAGCTGCAGGCGGGGATTTCGACTTCCAGGGAGGCGCGCACGCCGGGAAGTCCTCCGGGAAGCAGGACGACGACTTCGGGTTCCAGGCCGAGGGGGCGGACGACATACCGGGCGGGTTCGATTATTCGGACGAGCCCCGGAAGTCCACTGGCTCGACCAGCTTCTTCGGGTACTTCGGCAAGGGCGTGCGGATGGCCCTGTTCAAGGGTGACGTCGTGGACGAGGTCGCGGCGGACGAGGGGGCGTTCGGCCCCGCGCTCTTCATCTACATGTTCCCGTATTTCCTGCTGGGCCTGCTCCTGGTCGCGGGCATACACATGTTTACCGGCATGGCGGCAGACGGCGGGGCTGGCGCCCCGCTGGAGCTGGCGATACTCGCGGACATCGTGAAGAAGGCCTCCTTCGGCATCGTTATCGGGCTGCTGCTGGCGGCCTTCCTGGGCTCGCTGCTTGGCGTCGGGCTCATCCACCTGGTGGCAAAAGTCCTCAAGGGAGAGGGCAGGTTCCTCGATTTCTACCAGGCCGTCGGCGTGGGGAGCCTGGTGTCCTGGCTCTGGTTCGTGCCGTTTATCGGCCTGTGGCAGCTTGCCGTGATTGTCTTCGTCACCTCGCGCGTCCACAATATGAGCATCGGCAAGGCCGTCGCCGTCGTGCTATTGCCGGCCGTGATATTCTTCGCGCTCGGTATCGCGTTCGCCATAATGATACCCATGATGATGGGCGGGGGCGTATAAGTGTAGGTCGCGGGCAGGCCTCCCCCTCCCCCGGCCCCTCCCGCGAGGGGAGGGGAGCTTTCCCTGAAAGGAGGTTCGCGTGGACTTCAAGGGATACTTCATGAAGGGCGTCGAGCTGGTGAAGCTCAACCGCGACGCGGCCTCCGAGGTCGCGGCTGACGAGGGCGCGTTCGGCATGGCGGTGGTGTTCTTCGCCATCGGCGGACTCGCCGCCGGGCTTGCGGGCACGGCGGTGAGCATGGGCGCGGGCGTCGCCCTGATAATCTTCGGTCCAATCATGCAGGTCATCGGCTCGTTCATCTCCGTAGGCATACTCTACCTGATAGCGAAGATGCTCGGCGGCACGGGCGGGTTCAAGGGTTATTACAGCGCGCTCGGCATCGGCAGCATACCGCAGTGGGCGCAGTTCGTGCCGTTTGTCGGCTGGCTCGTGTCGCTCTGGAGCCTGCCGGTCTCGGTAATAGTCACCGAGCGGGTGCATAACTTGAGCTTCGGCAAGGCGGTAGCGGTCGTCGTGATACCATTCCTGATCGTCGCCTTCCTGTTTGTCCTTGCCATAGCCTTCGTCGGCACGGCGGCAATACTGGGTGTCGTGGGCGCGATGGGTGCGCGGGGGATGTAGGAAATAATCCTGGCGGAACCCCCTCACCCCAGCCCCTCTCCCGCGAGGAGAGGGGATTTGATAGAAAACCATAGAAGCAAACCGTGGAAAACCTGAAGGTATTGCCGCCCGTCTTCGGCGACGCGATCGACGCCGTCGCAGGCGGCGCGAAGAAGACATACGTGACCGGGCTTTGGGGCTCATCCAAGGCCCTTTTTCTTTGGGAGCTGGCGGCAACCGCCGGCCGCCCCCTGCTCGTGGTATGCCCTACGTCCAAGGAGGCGGAGGCGCTGTACTCGGACTTCTCTTTCTTCGCCGCAACGCATACTGCTGGAAACGCCCCTTCGCAAGCTCTATTGAATCCCCTCTCCTCGCGGGAGAGGGGCTGGGGTGAGGGGGTTCCGCTCGCCCACGCATACTTCCCCCCATTCGACATACTGCCATACGACGTCATGGAGCCGGACCCGGCGATCGTCGCGCGCCGGATAAAGGCGCTTGGCGACATCCACGCCGGACGGACGGACGTCGTCGTCACCACCGTGAAGGCCCTGATGGGACGGCTCCCGCTGCCCGGCGCGCTGGTCGGCCCGGATGCGGTGTTCAAGGTCGAGTGGGGCGACGAGTTCGGCCTGTCGAAGCTCGTCAACCGACTGGAGAAGGCCGGGTACGGCCGCTCCTCGATGGTATACGAGCCCGGGGAATACACCGTCCGGGGCGGCATAGTGGACTTCTACCCGCCCGGCGCGGACGCCCCGGTAAGGGTGGAATTTTTCGGCGACACGGTCGAGTCCATACGCGAGTTCGACCCGGAGACGCAGCGCTCGCTACGGGAGCTGGAAGAGGTCACGGCCCCTCCCGCGCGGGAGTCCGGGCCGCGCCAGCAGAGGCAGCCAAGGCCGTCTTCGGCGGGCGCCGGCAGAGGAGGCGGACGCCTCTTCCAGGTCGTGGACGAGGCCGGGACGGCCGACCTGACGTCATACTTCCAGGCCCCGCCGGTGTTCGTCATGGACGAGCCGGAGCGCGTGGCGTCCCTCGCGGGCGAGTTCGAGGAAAAGGTCTTCGCCGCGTTCGAGTGCGTAAGCGCGGCCTCGACGCCTGTGTTCGGGGACGATAACGTGCTTGACGCTGGCTCGGTAAAGAGGCCGGAGGCCCTGTACCGGGGCCGCGCGGACGTACTCGCGCTCTCGGACGGACTGACATCCGTCCGCATGTCCTCCATGCCGATGCCGCCCGGAGACGGGCCCGGGCCGGTCTTTGCGTACCAGTCACGCTCGATAGAGGGTCTGCGCCTCCGGGACGCTATACCCGCGGACTGGCCGGAGGAACTTCCAAAGACGCCCGTAGCCGTATTCTGCCTCAACCTCAGGGGTCTCATGGACGGCCAGGCGGTAAACGTCGTCTCGCAGACCGCGGGCCAGGCGGAGAGGCTCCGGGAGATATTCGCGGAGCACGGACTCCCGGCGGAGGCGGGGCCACCGGCCTTCTCGCCCGGCAGCCCGTTGCGCGTCTCTGTCGGCGAGCTTTCTTCAGGCTTCCTGATGGACCCGCCAGGACTTGCGTTCGTCACGGCGGGCGAGATATTCGGCGAGAAGCCGAGGCGGGCACCGTCCCCGAGGGCGAAGGTCGAGCACTTCCTGACGACGCTCTCCGAGCTGTCATCCGGCGACTTCGTCGTCCACATAGACCACGGCATAGGCCGGTACATCGGCCTCAAGCGGCTCGCCCTCATGGGCGTCGAGGCCGACTTCCTCGACGTCGTGTACATGGGCGACGACCACCTCTACGTCCCGGTGGACGAGCTGGGCAAGGTACAGAAGTACATCGGGGCGGAGGACGCGGCGGTAAAGCTCGACCGGCTGGGCGGTGTCGCCTGGGAGAAGGCCAAGTCCAAGGCCAAAAAGGCGGTCGAAGAGATGGCTCAGGAGTTGCTGGAGCTGTACGCCAAGCGCGCAGTTGCTTCAGGTTATGCATATTCCCAGGACGACCACCTCTACCGTGAGATGGAGGGCTCGTTCGAGTACGAGGAGACGCCGGACCAGTACAAGGCCATAGTGGACGTGAAGGCCGACATGGAGAGGCCGCACCCGATGGACAGGCTTGTCTGCGGGGACGTCGGCTACGGAAAGACGGAGGTCGCCGTCCGGGCCGCATTCAAGGCCGCGCTGGACGGCAAGCAGGCTGCGGTCCTCGTCCCGACCACGCTCCTGGCGAGCCAGCACTTCGAGACGTTTTCCTCGCGTCTCGCCGGCTTCCCGGTCCGGGTCGAGGCGCTTTCCCGTTTCACGCCTAAGGAGCGGGTGAAGGAGATAATCAAGGGCATAGGCTCGGGCGAGGTGGACATAGTCATCGGCACGCACCGGATACTTTCCAAGGACGTGGTCTTCCGGGACCTGGGCCTCATAGTCATAGACGAGGAGCACCGGTTCGGCGTCGCGCACAAGGAGAGGCTCAAGCAGTTCCGGAAGGAGGTGGACGTCCTGACCCTGACCGCGACCCCCATACCGAGGACGCTCCACATGTCCATCACCGGCATACGCGACCTGTCCGTAATCGAGACGCCGCCGCCGGACAGGCAGCCGATAAAGACCATAATCACCCGGTTCGACAGGGGGGTGATAAAGGACGCGGTGACGCGCGAGCTGGAGCGCGGCGGGCAGGTATTCTTCGTACACAACCGCATAGAGACGATATTCGCGGTCGGCGACATGCTGAAGGGGATCGTCCCGGACGCGAGGATATGCGTCGCGCACGGCCGGATGCACGAGGACGCCCTGGAGAAGGTCATGTCCGGCTTCATATCCGGCGAGTTCAACCTGCTCCTTACCACGTCCATAATAGAGTCCGGCCTGGACATCCCCTCGGCCAACACCATAATAATCAACAGGGCGGACCGGTTCGGCCTGGCCGACCTCTACCAGCTCCGGGGCAGGGTGGGCCGCTCCAGGAGGCGGGCGTACGCATACCTCCTCGTGCCGGGCGAGGACACGCTCTCCGCGACCGCCCAGAAAAGGCTCCGGGTCCTGAGCGAGCTGACCGAGCTTGGGGCGGGGTTCAAGCTCGCCCTGCACGACCTGGAGATAAGGGGCGCGGGCAACATCCTGGGCCATTCCCAGTCCGGCCACATCTCGGCGGTCGGGTTCGAGATGTACACCCGGCTCCTCGAGGACGCGGTCAAGGGGCTCAGGGGTGAGGCGGTCGAGGAGTCTGCGGACCCGGCGCTCGACCTCAAGGTTTCGGCTTATATTCCGGACAGTTACGTCTTAGATACCGCCCACAGGCTTGGGATATACAAGCGGCTGTCCGGGGCCGCGTCCGAGGCCGGGCTGAGGGAGTTCGAGGCGGAGCTGGCGGACCGGTTCGGCCCGCTCCCGGAGCCCGCGAAGAGGCTGGTCGAGGTGATGGAGCTGAAGGTGCTTGCCCGCGCGCTGAAAGTCGGGGGCATTCACACCACGCCCACGGAGATAAAGATAACCTTCACGGACAAGGTGGACATACCGCCGGACCGGTTCCTCGGCTATCTCACGAGCCGCCGGGGCGCCGCCCGCTACGTCCCGCGGTACACGCTCTACCTGAAGAAGCCCTCCGGCGGGTGGGAGCCCGTCCGCTCCGAGATAAAAAACTGCTTGAAAGGGCTCGCCTGATTGTGGTATAAAGTAAGACGTGCGAATACGTCCGGCAATTAGTTCGACCCCCTGGTAGAGGCAGGCGCCGCCACGGCCCCTGCCCTTTGTCGTTATCCACGGCGCAAACGATTTCAACGCAGGAAGAGAGGACGATCTGATTATGAAGACGAAGGTATATGCCGCCATCGCGGCGGGTCTGATGATGTTTGGCAGCACGACATTCTCGTCTGCCGTCGAGGCGCCCCCGGCCGCGACGGAGGCGCCGGCTGCGGAGCCGGCGAAGTTGAACCCGGACGACGCGATAGCTGTCGTCAACGGCAAGGTGATAACCAGGGGCCTGATAGACAAGATAATGGCGCAGGCGACCTCCGGCCAGAACGCCCAGCAGGACACCCCGGAGATGCGCAGGCAGGTGCTGGACAAGCTGGTCGAGCTTGAGTTGATCGCCCAGAAGGCGGAGGGTGAGGGCCTCGACAAGACAAGCGACTTTCATCTCGAGTCGGAGATGGCGCGCAAGCAGCAGCTCTACCTGGCCTTGATCAAGCACGACATATTTGACGTTGTCAAGATGTCTCCCGAGGAGATCAAGGACTACTATGACAAGCACCCGGACGAGTTCCAGATGGGTGAGGAGTTAACCGCGAGCCACGTCCTTGTCGACACTGAGGACGAGGCGAAGGGGGCCAAGGAGCGCCTGGACAAGGGTGAGGACTTCGCGGCCGTGGCCAAAGACAAGTCCAAGTGTCCGAGCGCCCAGAGGGGCGGCGACCTGGGCTCGTTCGGCAAGGGCAGGATGGTGCCCGAGTTCGAGAAGGCCGCCTTCGCGCTGAAGGTCGGCGAAATTTCAGGCCCGGTCCAGACTCAGTTCGGCTGGCACATCATAAAGGTTACCGCCCGCAAGGAGGCTGGCACGAGGCCTCTCGACGAGGTCAAGGAGCAGATAGAGCAGAGGATGATCCAGGACAAGCATAAAAAGGCGTACGACGACATGCTTGCCGGCCTCAGGTCGGCCGCGAAAATTGATATAAAGGATGCCGCGTATGCGGCGCCAGCCTCCGCCATGGCCGACTCTGGCGAGGGTGAAACCGATACCCCGGACGCGGCCATCCCGTCTGAAAGCGAGTAACTGGAGAGAGATGACATCATATAAGCGGTTGTTCAGGTATGTTGCGTCCATAGCGGCAGTGACACTGCTGCTGGCCGCATGTGAAAAAGGGAAGACCGGCGAAGAGAAAAAGGCCGAGGCCGGCAAGGGGGCCGCGGTGCTCGCCACCGTGAACGGCAATAACATCACCGTCGAGGACTTTGCTGTCGAGGCCATGCGGCTCTCCCCGGGCGAGCAGCAGGCGCTCGCCGACCCGGAGAACCAGAAGAAGTTCCTCGAGACGCTGGTCAACAAGCAGGTGGTTATACAGGAGGCCCAGAGGAAGGGCGTCGAGAAGGACCCGGAGGTCATCAAGAGGCTCAAGCCGATCAAGGACGAGCTCGTCTGGCGCCAGTACATCAAGCTCGAGGTCCTCGACAAGGCCAAGGTCGCCGACAAGGATGTCAAGGACTACTTTGACAAGAACAAGTCCGACCTGGGTTCCATCAGGCTCAGCCACATCCTCGTGATGTCGAAGCAGGAGGCGGAGGAAGTGCTCAAGAAACTCTCCGCCGGCGAGGACTTCGCGAAGCTTTCCAGGGAGCATTCGCTCGACCCCAAAACAAAGAACAGCGGGGGCGACCTGGGCTACGTGAACTGGCTCGACTTCGGCTCCGCATCCCTCAAGGACGCGGCGTTCAAGCTGAAGGTCGGCGAGATCGGGAACGTCGTACAGAGCCAGGCGGGCTACCACATAATCAAGATAACCGACAAGAAGCCCGCACCAGACTCCGAGTTCGACAAGGTCAAAGACCAGGTCAAGGAACTGCTCCTCGAAAAGAAGAAGGAGGAGATGTTCGACTCCATCGTGAAGGGCCTCAAGGACAAGGCCAAGTGGTCCATCAGCCCTGACGCGGCCAAGGAACTTGCCGAAGCCGCCCAGCCTAAAGAGCAGGAAGCGCGGTAATGCACCGGCAGGCGTCCGGCCGCGCACCTGGACCTCCATGAAGTTAAAAAATGCCATAGCAATAGCGGCCCTTCTCCTTGCCGGATGCACGTCCGGCACGGAGAAGGCGCCGGACTCACCCGTCCTTGCCACTGTCAACGGCGAGACCATCACGGTCGCCATGTTCCAGGACAAGGTTCAGCTCTCGAACTTTGGCTTTTCCAACCTCTCCGCAAGCGATTCCACCGACAGCGACGCCAGGATATACATGCTCAGCCAGATGATCGAGGAGGAGATGTACCTGCAGGAGGCGAAGAAGCTGGGCATCTCGGCATCTGACTCCGAGGTCGAGGCCGCGCTGAAGAAGGCCAGGGCGGACTACCCCGAGGGAGTCTTCGAGAGCACGCTGAAGCAGTCCGGGCTCGACATGGACCGCTTCCGGGACGGGCTTGCGCGCAGGCTCACCGTGGACAAGCTTATAGCTGCGCAGGTATACTCCGGCATAAAGATAGACAGGGCCCGCGCCCGCGCCTGGTTCGTCAGGAACAGGGAAGAGTTCAGCAGCCCGGCCAAGGTGCATGCCCGCCAGATAGTTGTGGACAACAAGGCGGATGCCGAGGCGATACTGAAGGAGATAAAGGCCGGCGGCGACTTCGCGGCGATAGCCAAGGTGCGCTCCTTCTCCCCGGACGGCGCGTCGGGCGGCGACCTGGGCTATTTCTCGAAAGGGGAGATGCCGCCGGAGTTCGACAAGGTCGTTTTCAGGCTTAAGCCCGGCCAGGTAAGCGGAGTGGTCAAGACGGACTACGGGTACCATGTCTTCAAGGTCGAGGACGCGCGTCCTGCGAAGAAGCCATCGTTCGAGGAGGCCGAGGACGACGTCGTGAAGAGGCTGACCGCGCAGGAAGGCGAGAAGGCCTTCGCGAAGTGGCAGGAGGCGTTAAAGGCGAGGACCGCCATCGAGGTCCGCTTCGAAGCCCTCGGCAAGCTATGAAGGCCCGCTACCACATATCCCTCAGGCTCGTCCTCTTCGTCCTTGCGGGCGCGGCGCTCGTCATGGCGGTGCACCTTGCGCTGTTCATATCCCGGCCCGCGTCCACCGCCAAGGAGTTCAAGGAGGTGCTTATCCCGGAGGGGGCGACGTTCAGGAGCGTCGCAGCCGAACTGAAGCGGGAGGGCATCATAACGGACAAGGAGACGTTCATCATCATCGCCAGGCTCAAGGGCGTGGACAGGAAGGTCCGCGCGGGCTTCTACTCGCTCGACACCGGCATGCGCCCTCTCGAGGTGCTGGACGTTATCGAGAAGGGCAGGATAATAGAGTACCAGGTAGTCCTGCCGGAGGGTTTCGACATCATGAAGGCGGCCGACGCGGTCGAGAAGGCCGGGCTCGCCACGAGGGCTGAGTTCATGGCTAAGGCCGCAGACCCTGCTTATGTCCGGTCCCTCGGCCTGGAGGGCGGCACGCTGGAGGGCTACCTCTTCCCGGCGACCTATTTCTTCCCCAAGGGCACATCGCTCGACGGGATGATAAAGCAGATGGTCGGGAAGTACAGGGAGGTATTCACCGACGAGCTGAAGGCGCGCGCGGCCGAGCTGGGCATGACGGAGCGTCAGGCGCTTATACTGGCCTCGCTGGTCGAGAGGGAGGCCGCTATTGACTCGGAGCGGATGCTGATCTCGGCCGTGTTCCACAACAGGCTGAAGCGCGGCATGAGGCTCCAGTGCGACTCTACGGTGATATACTACCTCCAGTTCAAGGGCGGCTGGAACGGCGACATCACGAAGGCCGACCTGAGGCGCAAAGACCCTTACAACACCTATGCTGTCAAGGGCCTCCCGCCGGGCCCCATATCCAACCCCGGCAAGCCGTCCATCATAGCCGCGCTGTACCCGGCGGACGTGGACTACCTGTTCTTCGTGTCGAGGAACGACGGCACCCACTTCTTCTCGAGCAACCTCTCGCAGCATAACCGCGCCGTGCAGGAGTACCAGGTGCTCCCGAACATCACCGGAGTCGTGAAGGCGAAGGGGTAGGGGGAAGGCGGTGGACCAGCGCGTGTCACTCCCGCGAAAGCGGGAGTCCAGGAAGTTTTGCTGGGCGGTCCCCTGCATTGAAACCATCCCTCACCCGGCGCTTTGCGCCACCCTCTCCCATTGAAGGGAGAGGGTGTGCATTTAATCCCCCAATTAGTTTAAGAGGGGGCTGGGGGTGTTATTAATCCGGCAACATTATATGCAAACCATGCGAACCAAGAAAAGTCACTGGATTCCCGCTTTCGCGGGAATGACGCGTGCTTGTTCGTCTCCCCGTGCTTGACACGGGTCCAGGAAGTTTGCCTATTTAATTGCCGGATTGATATTAACTCATAGTCCCCCTCTCCCCTTGTGGGAGAGAGCCTGCCCTGAGCAAAGCCGAAGGGTTGTTGGGGGTGAGGGCTTACCTTTAAGCCTTTTCCTCTTTTTGCATGAGGGGGGTGGGGGTGAGGGCTTGCCTTATTCTCCCCTCCCCTCGCGGGAGGGGCCGGGGGAGGGGATACGTCACTGGACGCCGTCTTCTACATCTACATAGCCGCCTACTCCGCCGCGTGCCTCGCCGCACTTGCGGTACTCGTGCGCGACAGGCGGACGTGCGCGCTGTTCTCGCGGGAGTACCGGCTCTCGCTCGCCGTGCCGTGGAAGCTCGCCACGTTCGCGGTCGCGGGCGGGCTCGTGATATTTATCGCGCCTTATTCCGGCGACCGGACGTGGGACTACTTCGACGGCACGTTCATGTCCGTGCTCACGTTCGCCACCGCGCCGTGGTCCGTCGGGACTTTATACCGCGCCTCTCGCGGGCGGGCGCCGCTCCGTCATGCGTACGCCGCGTCCTGCGTCTGGATGTTCTCGGCGAGCTGGGGGTACGACCTGTACATGCTGTACCGGGACGGGGTGTACCCGCCCACCTGGCTGCCGAACATATTCCTGTCATCGGTGCTCTACTGCTCCGCAGGGCTCCTCTGGAGCCTGGACTGGCGGCACGGGCGCGGCGCGACGTTTTCTTTTCTGGAGGACGGCTGGCCGGCATCCGTGGAGTCCGGGGGATTCCGGAGGCTCTGGTGGGCGGCGCTGCCGTTTATCGTAATCGGGGCGGCGCTGGTGCTGCCGTTTTTGAGGGAATGGTAATCATGCAAACAAAAAAGGCCCCGGATTGCTCCGGGGCCTTTCATTTGGATGCGTGTTGCTTTGGCTTAGCCAGCGGTGACGCTGACGGCCTGCGGACCCTTGGGCCCGTTGGTGACTTCGAACTCGACCCTCTGGCCCTCGGCCAGGGTCTTGAAGCCGTCCATCTTTATCTCCGAGAAGTGCACGAAGACGTCCTTGCCTTCTTCCGGGGAGATAAAACCATAACCCTTGCTCTCATTGAACCACTTAACAGTACCCTTCAATCCAAAACCCCTTTTCATTTGGCGCCGTGCACCCTGCACGTCCGCCTTGTAGACCTGTCAAACCGTTCAACCTTAAAGTAGTGCTCTACAACCCTTAAAGCATGAATGAATCCGCAGGCAAAAAAATCGCCATGGCACTGCGCCATGGCACCACAAGAACCATCATACCCCTGGTCCCCACCCAAGTCAAGGATAATCGTAGACCGCACTCAAGAAAGTTTCCGGCATACACAACAGTTGACACGACCGCCGAAACTGGTAGAATAGGCCTGTAAGACCACCCCCCGGCGAGAAGACATGAAGACAAACATACTGATAATCGACGACGAGCCCGGCATACGCTTCGCGTTCTCGCAGTACCTCGAAGCGGTCGGGCATTCGGTCAAGGCCGCAGCCGACAGGAACGAGGCTGGCGACGCCCTGCTCCGCGAGCGGTTCGACGCGGTACTCCTCGACATAAACCTCCCCGACGTGAACGGCCTCGACCTGCTGACGGAGCTGCGCGCCGGCTACCCGGAGATGGCCATCGTGGTCATCACCGGCCACGGCGACATACCGCTCGCGGTGGAGGCGATGAGGCGGGGCGCGGACAACTTCCTTTCGAAGCCGGTCAACATGGCGGGGCTCGACGTCTACCTCCGGAAGGCGCTTGAGATAAGCGCGCTGAGGCGGAGCCAGACTGCGAGCGAGCGACTCGCCAAGCCCGCGTCCCCTTTCTTCGGCGACAGCCAGGCGACGTCGAAGATGCTGGAGCTGGCGACCGTCGCGGCCGCGAACGACTCGCCGGTCATGCTCCAGGGCGAGACCGGCTCCGGCAAGGGCGTCCTCGCAAGGTGGATACACGGACGGAGCGCGCGCGGCAGGGCGCCTCTGGTGGAGGTGAACTGCTCGGGCCTTCGGGGCGAGCTCCTCGCGAGCGAGCTGTTCGGCCATGCGAAGGGCTCGTTCACAAGCGCGGTCGCGGACAGGGAGGGGTTGATAGAGGTCGCGGACGGCGGGACGCTGTTCCTCGACGAGATAGGCGACATGGACCTCCAGGTCCAGGCCCAGTTCCTGAAGGTCATCGAGGAGAAGCAGTACAGGCGGCTCGGAGAGGTCAAGGTGCGCCGGAGCGAGTTCCGCCTGATATGCGCGACAAACAAGGACCTGATGGAGGAGGCAAGGCAGGGCCGGTTCCGGCTCGACCTCTATTTCAGGATATTCGTTTTCCCCATCCCGATAGCCCCGCTCAGGGAGCGTGTATCGGAGCTTCAGGGCCTCGTCCGGCATATCATGGCGGGCCTGGGCCGCCCCTCGGAGGCTCCGTCTCCCGAGGTCATGCGCATGCTCGCGTCGTACCGCTGGCCGGGCAACATACGCGAACTCAGGAACGTCGTGGAGAGGGGCGTCCTCATCGCACGGGGCGGCCCGCTCACGCCGGAATGCTTCCCCGGCCTCGCGGGCAGCACTCACCCGGATGCAGCCGCTCTTCCCGCGGCAGCCCCGTCCGGAATGCCGGAGGAGGAACGCATTAAATCGGAGCTTGAGAGACAGGGCGGCGACGTCGTCAGGACCGCCTCCGCGCTCGGCATCTCACGCGCCACCCTCTACCGCAGGCTGAAAAAGCTCGGAATCGCAAGATAACCGGCCTCCTTTCCCGGCCATAAACCCCGATAGGCCTCGACAATACACATAACAGGTTGATTTCACGGCGTTTTATTACGCCTGGAGATGTCTCGCCAAATCGCATCATCGGTCAACAGCGGTTTCATGCAATACCAGACCGGTTTTATTACCTATATTCCGCTACAAGTTGCGATTCTTACCATATCGCTCAGCCACTTCAGGGAACATACATGACAAGCCCCTCACCTGTACCATAGGGCAGGTGACGGAACCGGCATGAGTTGTTACAGTTTTTAACAAGAGGTACGCAGAGCGCCAGCCTCATGAA
This sequence comes from Nitrospirota bacterium, assembly GCA_016212105.1. Taxonomy (GTDB): domain Bacteria; phylum Nitrospirota; class JACRHJ01; order JACRHJ01; family JACRHJ01; genus JACRHJ01. Next base: position 64,238 of record JACRHJ010000038.1, on the reverse strand, counting down.
GCCATTCGCGTTTGAACTACGGAAAAAACGATGTCTAGTAATTAGCCGGAAAACCGGGCAGGCCATATAATCCGCTCCTATGCACCATCAGGAGTCCAGCGCAAGGAGGCCGGCATGGGCGGAGAGATACCAAGGGCGAAGCTCGACGACATGATGGCTGAACTAAGGGAGCGGCTCCGCCATGTGAGCGAGCACGCGGCCAAGGCCCGCGAGGCCGCCCATGCCACGGAGGGCCGCACCCCGGAAACCTCCACCCCGGCAGTCCACATAAGGCCGGACGGTGTTGCCCGCCCCGGTTCCCTTGCCGGGCACGCACACCACGAACTACATTCATCGCACCCGAGAAACGATGCCTCTCACGCAAGCCTTGCCCCGGAGCTGTGGCCGGAGCACCTGCGGCATCTCTCGGCCGGGCTCGACATGGTCACGCGAGACAGCGAGAAGGAGTTTCTCTCCATTGGTGCCAGCCTGGCCGACTTCCAGCAGAGGGCTATCAAGATCACCGGCATATCCGAGCATGTCGTCCGCCTGATAACGGACAAGGACATCGGCCGCACCATAATAGAACTCGACAGGATACTCTTCAGGATGAAGGAATGGCTGGCCACGTGCCCGCCGGGGAGCTGTTCACCCGCCCGGCTGATGAATGCCAGGTCGGTCGTGGACAAGACCATCGACTGCCTCGACTCTCTCCAGAAAAAACACGGCATGTCCGCGCACATGCTCGGCGGCTTCCTCGACAAGTCGAATGAGATAACCAGGTCTATCGGCTCTGTTGTCGAGTCGCTCCAGTACAACGACATAACGCGCCAGCGGTTGGAGCACTCGAGGGACACGCTCAGGTCCGTCGCGGACAGGCTCGCGGCCTCGGGCTTCGGACCGCTCATGGGCGGGGCCCCCGGCTTCCGCGAGATGGCGGCGGAGGCGGGCCACGCATCCGAGCTGCAGGCCTCCGAGCTTCTGTCCACAAAGGGCGAGCTGTGCCGCGCGGTCATGATGATAAAGGACAGCCTTTCGCTCATAGCGAGGGACGCGGCCGAGATGGCGGACGAGATACACTCCGTCACGCGGGGCGACGGCGGCTCGGGAAAGTCGTTCCTGTCCGCCATAGGGAACTGGCTGGGCGCGCTCACCGACTCCCTGACCGACCTGCACGACGACCCAGCCGGGCAGCTGCCGGACGAGTTCGGGAACATGGTCGGGGAGCTTCGCTCCATGGTGGACACCCTCCACAAGACGAACGGGAACGTGCTTTACCGCCTGTCCATAATCGAGGAGTCCGGCAAGACGCTCTCCTCGGACATCGCGGATTCGGTCGGAGGCATATCGCTGCACCACCGCGTCTCGGCGGCGGCCGAGGAGGTGGCGGCCGGGCTCGACAACATCGCGGACGAGGCCCGCAGGCTCGCCCCGGAGGAGATGCGGCGGGCCGCGTCCAGCGTACCGGCGGCGCACGACGGCGGCCGCGCGGCCGGGGCCGGCCACGGCCACGGGCAGTCTGGCGGCCTCGGCGACAACGTGGAGCTTTTCTGACACGGAGACACAAATGATAACCGTGGATACACAGGGCGGCGGGCACGGCGCGACGGTCCAGGCGGACGGGCCGCTTACCATCGAGGCGGCCGAAGGCCTCAGGGCCGCGCTCATCACGGCGCTCGACCGGGACGCCGACGTCACCGCCGACCTCTCCGGCGCGGAGGAGCTGGACCTCGCATGCATGCAGGTCCTGCTTGCGGCACGGAAGGCATGCTCCGCAGCCGGTGGGACGTTGACTATAAAAGGCCTGCCTGAAGGGCTGGGCCGCGCCGTCCGCGACGCGGGCCTCACGGGCCTGACAACGGCCGCCTGAGCGCGGAGGATACTGGAGGTGCTCGGTGAACAAGAAGATAATGACCGTGGACGACTCCGCGAGCATCAGGCAGATGGTCAGCTTCACGCTGAGGGGCGCGGGCTACGAGGTCGTCGAGGCCTCGGACGGCGAGGATGCCCTGGCCATGCTTGCCGCGAACCGGATACACATGATAATCACGGACCTGAACATGCCGAGGCTGAACGGCCTCGACCTGGTCAGGCGGGTCAGGGAGATGCCGTCCCTGAGGTTCATACCGATAATAATGCTGACGACGGAGTCCATCGGCGAGAAGTCGGCCCAGTGTAAGGAGGCGGGCGCGACCGGCTGGATAGTCAAGCCGTTCAAGCCTGCGCAGCTTCTCGCGGTTGTGGAAAAGGTGATGGGATGCCAGACGAATTAGAACGCGGCAGGGCTATATTTCTGGACGAGGCGAGGGAGCTTGTCGACGAGCTCGAGACGGCGCTCCTCGGCCTCGAGGACGCCCCGGACGACAAGGAGCTGGTGGGCCGTGTCTTCCGCGCCATGCACACGCTCAAGGGCTCGGGCGCCATGTTCGGGTTCGACGACGTGGCCGCCTTTACCCACGAGGTGGAGACCTGCTTCGACATGGTGCGCTCCGGGCGCCTGTGTGTCACCAAGGGCCTCATAGACCTGACCCTCGGCTCGCTCGACCAGGTACGCCTCATGCTGGAAGGCGCCGGCCAGGCCTCACTCGAAACGGCCCAGGGGCTGGTGGCCGCGTTCAGGGACGTATGCGCCGGCGCTTCCGGCAGTGAAGACGCAGCCCTCCCGGACGGCAAGGCTGCCGGTACGGCCTGCCTCCCGTGCCGCCCGGCCCCGTACCCGGGCGGGGGAGAGCCCGCGACCTACGACATACGGTTCAGGCCCCAGCCTGGCATAATGCTGAACGGCACGAACCCGCTGGCGCTCATATCCGAGCTTCGGGCGATGGGCGACTGCAACGTCGTGGCCCACACGGAGCAGCTTCCGCCCCTCGGCGAGATGGACCCGGAGGCCTGTTACACCTGGTGGGACATGACCCTGACCACGGCAAGGGGCATCGATGAGATAAAGGACGTGTTCATATTCGTCGAGGGCGACTGCGAACTGTCCGTCTGCCGGTTGGGCGAGGGCGGGCAGGACGACGGACGCGCGCTCCTCGGAGAAATACTTGTCGAAAAGGGCGACGTCACGCCAGAGGTGGTCGAGGAGGCCCTGAGGCGTAAGAAGCGGCTCGGCGAGATACTGGTCGACATGGGGAAGCTCACGCCGGCGGAGCGTGACGAGGCGCTCGCGGAGCAGAGGACAAGGGAGAGGGCCTCGGCCGAGCAGGCCGGCATGGCCTCCATACGCGTCGCGTCCGAGAGGCTCGACGTCCTCGCGGACCTGGTCGGCGAGCTGGTGACGGCGCAGGCGCGTCTCTCCAGGCTGTCCGCCGTACTCGGCGACCCGGAGCTGCAGAACATAACCGAGCAGGTGGAGAAGCTCGCGGAGATGCTCAGGGACAACACGCTCGGCATGCGCATGGTCCCGTTCGGCACGACGTTCACGAAGTTCAAGCGGCTCGTGCGCGACCTCTCCCGCGACCTCGGAAAAGACGCGGCGCTGGAGTCATCCGGCGGCGAGACGGAGCTTGACAAGACTGTCATAGAGCGGCTAAGCGACCCGGTACTGCACATCATAAGGAACTGCATCGACCACGGCATAGAGGGCCCGGAGGAGCGCGGGGCGGCGGGAAAGCCGCGCCAGGGCGTGGTACGGCTCTCCGCGTCCCATTCCGGCGGCAACGTATACATAAGCATCAGCGACGACGGGCGCGGCCTCGACGCCGAGCTGATAAGACAGGTCGCCGTCGACAAGGGGCTGGTAGGCCCGGAAGAGCGTCCGGCGGACGGTTTTCTGTTCGAGCTTGCGATGACGCCGGGGTTCTCCACGGCGAAGTCGGTGTCCAGCGTCTCGGGACGCGGCGTCGGGCTCGACGTCGTCAAGAGGCGTATGGACTCGCTCCGGGGCAGGGTGGACATAGTTAGCGCGAAGGGCTCGGGCACCACGATAACACTGAAGCTCCCGCTGACGCTCGCCATCATAGACGGCCTGCTCGTACAGGTGTCCGACTCCTTCTTCGTCCTGCCTCTCGGCTCCGTCCGGGAATGCGTCGAACGGGCCGGTACCGGCGCGAACGAACGGCAGTTCGTGGACATCCGGGGCGAGCTTGTGCCGGCGATACCGCTAAGGAGCGTATTCGGGATTCCGGGCGGCGTCCCGGCACTGGAGCACCTCGTCATCGTTGACGAGGGCGGGCAGAAGGTGGCGGTCGCGGTAGACACCGTCGTGGGCGAGCACCAGACGGTCATCAAGCCGCTCAGCCGCGCCTTCCGGGGCGTCGAGGGCGTATCCGGCGCGACGGTGCTCGGCGACGGCCGGCTCGCGCTTATACTCGACCTGCCGGGGCTGATAAGCTGCGCGATGAAGGAAGAGGCGGACTGGCTAAGGGCTGCGTGAAACCTATAAATTCCACAGCATAAGTCCCGCCTTTTTGGAAAAAGGGGGTCCCCACCGCTTAGGCGAGGTTGTTCCGAGCCTTAGCGCGGGGCGGTCGCCCAAAAACTTCTAATTCTCGATGAAGCTTATTGACGTCGTCCCGACCGAAGTGGAGGGACCCACAGTTGACTCTGGGTGGCTTATAACAATCATAAGGAGGCGGGCATGGCCAGACTGGCGAAGAAAACGGAAGACGCGGCGGCATCGGCAAAGAAGACTGCGAAAACTGCCACCAGGGCCGTGACGGCCGGAACCCGGGCGAAGTCAGTCCGCTCCGCGGCAGTGGCGGAGCTGGACCGCCTGATGAAGGCGGTGGAGTCAGGCGAGCTGGACGCCCGGGCGGACGCCGAGTCCTTCAAGGGCGGGGACAGGGCGCTCCTCGATAAGGTCAACGTCCTGCTGGACGGCGTGATGGAGCCTACGAGGATAGCCTCGCAGTACATAGAGGATATATCGAGGGGCGTCATCCCGGACAAGCTGAAGAACGACTACCGGGGCAGCCTCGGCATGCTCCGTGACAACGTCAACGAGCTGATAGACGCGGTCAACGCGGTATCCGGCGAGGTCGGGATGCTGTCCACCGCGCTCCTCGAGGGCAAACTCGACACGCGCGGCGACACCTCCTGCTGCAAGGGCATTTACAAGGACATAGTGGAAGGGATGAACGCCGCGGTCGGCGCCCTTGTGACGCACTTCAGCGACATACCCGCGCCGGTGATGATAACCGACACGGACTTCAGCATCCGGTTCATGAACAAGGCAGGGGCGGAGGTCGTCGGCAAATCACAGGAGCAGCTTGTCGGACTCAAGTGCTTTGACCAGTTCAAGACATCGGACTGCAAGACGTCCCGGTGTGCACTCGGCCGCGCTATGGAAACCGGCAGCAGGCAGACGAGCGAGACGGACGCCCACCCGCAGGGGATGGACCTCGACATCTCCTACACCGGCGTGCCGATAAGGAACAGGCAGGGCGCCATCATCGGTGCGATGGAGATAGTCGTGGACCAGACCAAGGTAAAGAAGGCTGTCCGTGAGGCCGACGAGAAGGTAAACTACCTGAACAACATACCGACCCCGGTAATGGCTGTCAACAGGGAGATGGGTGTCCTGTTCATGAACAAGGCCGGGGCGAACGCGCTCGGCAGGAGCCCGGAGTCTTGCCTCGGCCAGAAGTGCTTCAACCTCTTCAACACGTACCACTGCAACACGCCGGACTGCGTGGTCGTCAAGGCGATGAACATGGACGGGGTCTTCACCGGCGACACGGCCGCGCGGCTGCCCGGCGGCGAGCTGCCGATACGGTACACCGGCGCGCCGCTCAAGGACGAAAACGGCAGGATATTCGGAGCGCTCGAATACGTCCTCGACATCTCCAAGGAGGTCGGTATAACGAACGGGCTCAAGGAACAGGTAGCCACGACGCTCGACGGCAGGCTGGACGTGCGGCTTGACGCCGGTAAGTACCAGGGCAACTACAGGGAGATAGTGGACGGCGTAAACGGGATGATAGACGCCTTCGTCGGCCCCATCAGGATGAACGCGGAGTACGTGAAGCGCATCTCCAACGGCGACATACCGGAGAAGATAACCGCTGAGTACAAGGGCGACTTCAACGAGCTGAAGATGAGCCTGAACGCATGCATAGAGAACCTGACCAAGTTCGCGGTCGACGTCCAGATTGCCGCCATGCAGGTCGCGGCAGGGAGCCAGGAGGTAAGCTCGTCGGCGGAAGAGCTGTCGCAGGGCTCGACCGAGCAGGCGACCAACGTCGAGGAGGTCTCGTCCTCGATGGAGGAGATGAACGGGATGGTCTCCCAGAACTCGGACAACGCGCGCCAGACGGCCGCCATAGCGGAGAAGGCCGCGGTGGACGCCGAGACCGGCGGCAGGGCCGTCGCCGAGACAGTGCACGCGATGAAGAGCATCGCCGAGAAGATCGGCATAATAGAGGAGATAGCACGCCAGACCAACATGCTCGCGCTGAACGCGGCGATAGAGGCGGCGCGCGCCGGCGAGCACGGCAAGGGGTTCGCGGTCGTCGCGGCGGAGGTCAGGAAGCTCGCGGAACGGAGCCAGACCGCGGCCAAGGAGATAGGCGGCCTGTCCACGTCCAGCGTCGAGATAGCGGTCAAGGCCGGCAAGCTCCTGGACGAGATCGTGCCGGGCATAAAGAAGACGGCGGAGCTGGTGCAGGAGATAAACGCGTCGTCGGCCGAGCAGGCCTCCGGCATAGAGGGCGTGACCCAGGCGATACAGCAGCTCGACCAGGTCATACAGCAGAACGCGAGCGGGGCCGAGCAGATGGCGTCCGTCAGCGAGGAGCTGACCAGCCAGGCGGAGCAGCTCAAGTCCACGGCCGCCTTCTTCAAGGTCGAGGGGCACGAGTTCGCTGAGGCGCAGGGGGCCCAGGAGGGACGCAGGGCGCCGCAGAGGCCGGCCAACATAAGGGCGATACCCGGCGGCCGGGCAAGGCAGGTCCAGAAGCCCGCGCTGAAGGCACCGCCTGTCAAGCGCGCGGCCAGGGCAGGGGGCGGCGTGGACCTCGACATGGGCGACGTGTCAGACAACGAGTTCGAGCGCTTCTAAATACAGGGAGGGACAGGCCATGGGCGCAGAAGAAACCACGGGGACCACGCAGTACCTGACGTTCACCCTCGGGGCGGAGGAGTTCGCGCTCGACATAGCGAAGGTGCGCGAGGTGCTCGACTACACGACTATTACGAGGGTGCCGCGGATGCCGGACTTCCTGCGCGGGGTGATAAACCTGCGCGGGAACGTCGTGCCGGTCGTGGACCTCAGGATGAAGCTCGGCATGCCTGCCGCCGAGAGGACGGTCAGCACCTGCATAGTCATAACCGAGGTGGACCTGGACGGCGAGACCGTCCAGATGGGTATGCTGACCGACTCGGTGCAGGAGGTCCTGGACCTCGACCAGGGACAGGTTCAGCCGCCTCCCCGCTTCGGCACGAAGCTGAACACCGAGTTCATACGCGGCATGGGCAAGCGGGACGACCGGTTCCTGATAATACTCGACATAGACCGGGTGCTCTCCGGCGGGGAGATAGCGGAGCTTCAGCATACGGGTATGGAGTCGTTGGACGCCGAGGCGGAGATGGCCGCGTAAGGTACTATGCAACACAGCAAGGAGGGACTGCAATGAAACTGAAGCTTCGGGCCAAGATACTCATGGGCTTCATGGGCATAGTAGCGCTCCTGGTAATACTCAGCATCTACTCCTACCACTCCCTCGTGACGCTTGGCGACGGGGCGGACCAGCTTTCGGGACACAGCGAGGAGCTGGAGAAGGCGGCCGACATACAGCTCGTGGCGAACAACGCGCTCATGCCGGTCAACGACTACCTTATTACCGGCGACAAGAAGCTCGCGGTGGAGTACAATGACCATATTTCCGAACTGCGGGTGAAGCTTGACGAGGCCGGCAAGGACGCCAACACGGAACAGATGACGCTCATCCGCGAGGCAACAAAGGCGCTCGACGACCTCGAGGCCGAGGGCGACGGGATACTGGCCGCGTCGGTCGCGGCGAACAGCGGCAGCATCGTCGACGCGATGCACCGGTTCGACGCCAAGGGCGAGGGCCTGTCGGCAATGATGGAGAAGATGCACGAGTCGTACAGGAGCGAGATGGCCGCCGTCATGAAGGACATGGACGCCACCGAGTCCAACGCGATAAGGCTGCTCGCCCTCATCTCGGTGGTCTCCATACTGCTCGGGGTCGGCATAGGCATGATGCTCAGCAGGAACATCACGAAACCGATACTGGAACTGGTGGACGTCGCGGGCGAGATAGCAGGCGGCGACCTGACGGCCAACGTGAAGGTGAAGTCGGGCGACGAGGTAGGCGAGCTTGCGGAGTCGATCAGGCTGATGGTGGAGAAGATGCGTTCCCTTGTCGCGGACGTGCAGTCGTCGTCCCAGAACGTCTCCTCCGGCGCCCAGCAGATAAGCGCCGCGTCCGAGCAGTTCTCCCAGGGCGCAACTGAGCAGGCCTCGAACATCGAGGAGGTCTCGGCGTCGATGGAGGAGATGACGGGCATGGTCTCCCAGAACTCGGACAACGCGAGGCAGACGGCGGCTATCGCCGAGAAGGTAGCCTCGGACGCCGAGGAAGGCGGACGGGCGGTCGGCCAGACGGTGCACGCGATGAAGAGCATCGCGGAGAAGATAGGTATTATAGAGGAGATAGCAAGGCAGACCAACATGCTCGCGCTCAACGCGGCCATCGAGGCGGCGCGGGCCGGAGAGCACGGCAAGGGCTTCGCGGTCGTCGCGTCCGAGGTAAGGAAGCTTGCCGAGCGCAGCCAGTCGGCGGCCAAGGAGATAGGGAGCCTGTCCGTATCGAGCGTGGACATCGCGGAGCGGGCAGGGCGCCTGCTGGACGAGATAGTGCCGGGGATAAAGAAGACGGCGGAGCTGCTGCAGGAGATAAACGCGTCCTCCGCCGAGCAGGCGAGCGGCATAGAGGGCGTGAACCAGGCGCTCCAGCAGCTCGACCAGGTCATACAGGAGAACGCGAGCGCGTCCGAGCAGATGGCGTCCACGAGCCAGGAACTCGCGTCCCAGGCGGAACAGCTGAGCATGTCCATAGGGTATTTCAGGGTGGAGCGCGCCGGGGCTGGGACGGAGGGCAGGCCCGCGGTTTCGCAGGCCCCGGCAGGGGCCTTCCAGCACCACGCCCACGTCAACGTCGCGCACCCCAAGATACGCCACCTGTCCGACATAAGGAAGAAACCGGCCCCGGTGGCGCATGCCCCGGCCGGGCAGGCCGCCGGAAAGAAGGTCGTCGGTGGGGTGGCCATCGACATGAGCGACGTCTCGGACAACGAGTTCGAACGCCTTTAGGGACGGGGGCGAGAGATGACGGATACGTGCGCGGTACCGCAGCTTCAGGCACAACAGGCCGCCATGTCCGACCGCGAGTTCGAGCGGCTGTCCGGCATCATCAGCGCCGAGTTCGGGATACACCTGTCCCCGGTCAAGAAGGTAATGCTGACCGTCCGTCTCGCGAGGCGGCTCAAGGCGCTCGGGATGACGACTTTCGCCGAATACCTGAAGTACGTAGAGAGCCCGAACGGCCGGGCGAGCGAGCTTGCCGGGATGATAGACGCGGTCAGCACGAACAAGACCGACTTCTACAGGGAGGCCGACCACTTCAACTACCTCGTCCGGGTCGCGCTCCCGCTACTCGACGGTGGGCAGGGCCGCCCGAGAAGCAACGGGGTGCGGGTCTGGAGCGCTGGCTGCGCGACCGGCGAGGAGGCCTACACGATCGCCATGACGCTCTCGGAGTACAGGGAGACCAGGCCCGGCTTCCGGTTCTCCATCATGGCGTCGGACATCTCCGGAGACGCCCTCGACTCGGCCATAAGGGGCGTTTATCCGGAGCACACGGTCGGCCCGGTCCCGGCCCACCTGCGCAGGAAGTACCTGATGCGCGGCACCGGCAGGCTGGCGGGTTTCTACAGGATAGCCCCGGAACTCCGGCGGATTATAAGTTTCCGGGTCCACAACCTGTCGGAGCGCGAGTTCGGTTTCTCTGAGAAGTTCGACGTCATATTCTGCCGTAACGTCATAATTTACCTGGAGAGGAAGGTACAGGAGAACCTGTTCAGGAACTTCCACAAGAGCCTTTCACCCGGAGGATACCTGTTCGTTGGGCATTCCGAGACGCTCGACGGGATCTCGGACAGTTTCGTGCGCGTTGCTCCTACCATCTACCGGAGGTCCTGATGCAGAATGCCGACGACAGGTTCAAGGTTGTCGAACTGAGGCCAGGCGAGATACACGTCGCGGACGGGCCGACGCTGATACGGACGCTCCTCGGCTCGTGCGTGTCCGTCTGCCTGTTCAGCCCGCAGGCGAAGGTAGGCGCGATGTCGCACTCCGTCCTGCCCTATCCGAGATACCGGCCGCCGGTCCACGACGTCCGGTACGTGGAATGCGCCCTCGAGGAGATGCTGGACGAGATGCTCCTGCTTGGCATCCCCTCATCCGGCCTGGAGGCTAAGCTCTTCGGCGGGGCGGAGATGTTCCACAAGACGGACGAGCAGGTGCGTTTCGCGCGCCTGATAGGCGACGGCAACACCGTGGCCGCCCGCACGTTCCTGGAACGAGAGGGCGTCCGCGTGGTATCCGAGTGCATCGGCGGCAACAACGGCATGAAGCTCGTTTTCAACACCAGCACCGGGGTGGTGTTCGTGCGCAAGCTCACACGCACCATAATGGACGAGCTGCTGCTGCCGGGGATGGAGAGTGTGGCGTGATGGCGGGCGCGGCGAAGAAGATTACCGTCATGGTCGTGGACGACTCGGCCGTGGTCAGGAGGACGCTCACGGACGTGCTCGCGGGCGACCCCTGTATAGAGGTAATAGCGGCGGCGCGCGACCCGTTTTACGCGGCCGAGGCGCTCAAGGCCGCCGTCCCGGACGTCATGATGCTCGACGTCGAGATGCCTCGCATGGACGGCATAACGTTCCTCCAGAAACTGATGACGCAGCATCCCATCCCGGTGATAATATGCTCGAGCCTCACCGGGAAGGGATGCGAGACGACGCTTCGGGCGCTCGAGTACGGCGCGGTGGACATCATATCGAAGCCGAGGCTCGGCGCGAGGAGCTTCCTCGAAGAGTCCAGGGTAAGGATATGCGACGCGGTCAAGGCGGCCGCCATGTCCAAGGTCGTCAAGCTCATCCCGAGGCGGCCGATGAACGTCCCCAAGCTGACGGCGGACGCGGTGCTGCCCCGTCCCGCGCCCGGCGCGATGGCGGAGACCACCGAGAAGGTCGTGGTGGTAGGCGCGTCCACCGGCGGGACGGAGGCGCTCCGTGTCTTCCTCGAAACCCTGCCCTACGACGCGCCTGGGATGGTCATAGTGCAGCACATGCCGGAGAAGTTCACGGAGGCCCTGGCGAAGAGGCTCGACGGGCTGTGCAACATCAACGTCAAGGAGGCGGAGGACGGCGACTCCGTCATACGCGGACGCGCGCTGATCGCGCCCGGCAACCGCCACACGCTCCTCAAGAGGAGCGGGGCCTCGTATTTCGTCCAGGTCAAGGACGGGCCGTTCGTCTGCCGCCACAGGCCGTCCGTGGACGTCCTGTTCCGCTCGGCCGCCCGGTACGCGGGCAGGAACGCGGTCGGCGTCATCATGACCGGGATGGGCGACGACGGCGCGCGCGGCATGCTGGAGATGAAGCAGGCCGGCGCGTACAACATCGCGCAGGACGAGGCGACCTGCGTGGTGTACGGCATGCCGGCCGAGGCGGTCAAGCGAGGCTGCGTGGACAGGGTCATGCCGCTGGACGACATAGCCGACGAGGTAGTAAGGCAGTGCATGCGCTGGACGGCGTCTCTCCCCGTCCGCAGGGCGGCCCTGTAGCCGCCGCCCATTTCACCCGTATTACCCCCTTCTTATTCATCTTGCATATCCCATCCCATAAGTGATAAAATTAACAGTTCGGCAGACGTGTGCGGAGACCTCGCTCACCCCCTGCCCCATCGCGATTGGCGACGGGGAGACGGTTGAATAACGCGAGGCAGGGCGGGCACGGGGACCCGCCCCTACACTAAGGCATAAAACAGGGCCGACACGATGGTCGGCCCCTACAATTTGGTCGAGGCCAGACCATTAATATACAGGCAGATTCTTCGCTTCGCTCAGAATGACAAGCGGATCTGTTTGCTACTCACAAAAGTTTCTGGGCCGCCTCTTTACAAAGAGGCGGGACTTTGCCTTGGCGTTGACTTAGTCTGGAGTGTTTTAAATGCAGGACAAGCTTGTAATCAAGGGCGCGCGCGAGCACAACCTCAAGAACATCGACGTCGAGATACCGCGCGACAGGCTGGTGGTCATCACCGGGTTGTCCGGCAGCGGGAAGTCGTCGCTCGCGTTCGACACGATATACGCCGAGGGGCAGCGCCGCTATGTCGAGTCTCTGTCGGCCTACGCGCGTCAGTTCCTGGAGCAGATGGACAAGCCGGACGTGGACTCCATTGAGGGGCTGTCCCCGGCCATATCCATAGAGCAGAAGACGACGTCCAAGAACCCGCGCTCGACCGTCGGCACGGTCACGGAGATATACGACTACCTCCGCCTTTTGTACGCCCGCATCGGCCACCCCTACTGCTACAGCTGCGGCAAGGAGATAACGTCGCAGACGGTGTCCCAGATGGTCGACCAGGTTATGGCTATGCCCGCCGGGACGAAGCTGTCCATCCTCGCGCCGATAGTGCGGGGGAGGAAGGGCGAGTACAGGAAAGAGCTGCTCGACATGCGCAAGCAGGGCTACGTCCGGGCGCGCGTCGACGGGAAGCTCATAGACCTCGCCGAGGACATCGCGCTTGAGAAGAACAAGAAGCACACCATAGAGGTCGTAATCGACAGGCTGGTGATGAAGGAGGGCATAGAGAAGCGGCTCGCGGACTCGGTCGAGGTCGCGCTGAAGCTGTCCGAGGGGATAGTGGTCGCGAGCCTCGCGGACGGTGGGGACGTGCTGTTCTCCGAGAAGCTCGCCTGCGTCGAGTGCGGCATCTCCTACCCTGAGATGGTGCCCAGGATGTTCTCGTTCAACAACCCGCACGGGGCCTGCCCGGCCTGCGACGGGCTCGGCGTGAAGATGGACATCGACCCGGACCTGGTCGTCCCGAACAGGGACATATCCATCCGGGACGGCGCGGTGAAGCCCTGGTCGAAGCGGACGTCGGTGTTCTACTACCAGATACTCGAAGCGCTGGCGGAGCACTACGAGTTCTCGCTCAACACTCCGTGGAAGAAACTGCCGAAGAAGGTGCAGGACGCTGTATTATATGGTTCTGAGGAACCCATAAAATTCTGGTTCATCCGGGACGGCAGGAAGCAGTTCTACACGCGCGACTTCGAGGGCGTGGTGGGCAACCTCGGCAGGCGGTACAGGGAGACAGAGTCGGCGTACATCCGCGAGGAGATCGAGGAGTACATGGGAGCGCACCCGTGCCCGTCCTGCGGCGGGGACCGCCTGCGCAAGGAGTCGCTCTCTATAAAGGTCGGCGGCAGGAACATCTCGGAGGCCTCCCGGCTTTCGGTGAAGGCCGCGCGTTCGTTCTTCGACGGGCTTGAGCTTACCGAGAAAGAGGCGTTCATAGCCCAGAAGATACTCAAGGAGGTCCGGGAGCGTCTCGGCTTCCTTATAAACGTAGGGCTGGACTACCTGACCCTCGACCGGCGGGCGTCCACGCTCTCCGGAGGCGAGGCGGAGAGGATAAGGCTCGCCACCCAGATAGGCTCCTCGCTCATGGGCGTGCTGTACATCCTCGACGAGCCGAGCATCGGGCTGCACCAGCGGGACAACGAGCGGCTGCTCGGGACGCTTCTGTCGCTCCGCGACGTCGGCAACACCGTGCTGGTCGTCGAGCACGACGACGAGACGATTATGCGCGCGGACTACGTCATAGACATGGGGCCGGGCGCGGGAGTGCACGGCGGGTACGTCGTCGCGGCGGGTACGCCCAAGCAGATAATGGCGGACAAAAACTCGCTCACGGGCAAGTACCTCTCAGGCCGGATGAAGATACCGGTGCCCCTGAAACGCAGGAAGCCCCACGGCTTCATCACCATAAAGAAGGCCCGTGAGAACAACCTCAAGGACGTGGACGTGAAATTCCCGCTCGGCGTCTTGACTTGCGTGACCGGGGTATCCGGCTCCGGCAAGAGCACGCTCGTGCTCGAGGTCCTGTACAAGACTCTCGCGCAGAGGTTCTACCGCTCGCTTGAGAAGGCCGGGGCCTGCGACGACATCACCGGCCTCGACAAGGTGGACAAGATAATCGACATAGACCAGTCGCCCATAGGCCGGACGCCGCGCTCGAACCCCGCGACCTATACCGGGCTGTTCACGCACATACGCGAGCTGTTCGCGCAGGTGCCGGACTCGCGTATGCGGGGGTACAAGCCGGGGCGGTACAGCTTCAACGTCAAGGGCGGCCGGTGCGAGGCCTGCCAGGGCGACGGCCTGATAAAGATCGAGATGCACTTCCTGCCGGACGTCTTCGTCACCTGCGACGTATGCAAGGGCCGTCGTTACAACCGCGAGACTCTCGATATCCGGTACAAGGGCAAGAACATCTCTGAGGTCCTTGAGATGACCGTGTCCGAGGCGCTGGAGTTCTTCGAGAACATACCTGCCATACACAACAAGCTTGTAACGATAAACGAGGTGGGGCTGGGCTACATAACGCTCGGGCAGTCGGCGACGACGCTTTCCGGCGGCGAGGCGCAGCGGGTGAAGCTTTCGAAGGAGCTGTCCAAGCGCAGCACCGGCAGGACGCTTTACATCCTCGACGAGCCGACGACGGGGCTGCACTTCGCGGACATACAGAAGCTCCTCGACGTGCTTGGCCGACTGGTGGACGGCGGGAACACCGTTATCGTCATCGAGCACAACCTCGACGTGATAAAGACGGCCGACCACGTGATAGACCTGGGCCCCGAGGGCGGCGACGCTGGCGGCGAGGTTATCGCCACCGGCACGCCGGAGGACATAGCGAAGGTCAAGTGGTCTTATACGGGGGATTTTTTGAAGAAGGTTTTGTAGGTTATGGCACCATGTTGAAGCCAGCCTGCCGGAAATGCTTGTCGAATGCCAAGGCATCCTTGACCTTCAGGCTGTGCATGACGGCAAAGCTTATGCAGTCCACGAAGCTGAACTGTTTGTCCGAGTATTTTGTGAAGAGTGCCCATGCGGCCTCTTCTTCCTCTGCTTCAACCCGATAGAGCAATACGGACCGGCTTACCCTAAGCTTGCCGCCGAAGGTCTCGGCCTGTTCATGTCCAAGCCTGTATTTGACAAGGGTCAACGTTTCGGAAAAGACGTGGTTGCAGGTAATAAGCGGATACTTGTTTTCCTTGAACCACGCGGTCGCGGCTGAATGGTTTGGGTCATCCCCATCAAGTAGCGCATACCAGCCGGACGTATCCACGAAGATACGCTTCATAGCGCCTTCCTGCCGTAGAGAAACTCCTCGTAGTTCTCCGACGTAACCTTTCCGTCACCCTTGCCGATGCCGATGATGTCAAATATAGGGTCGTCCTTCTCCATCTTTTTCGGAGACTTATCGCTTGCGATGTACTCCCTGATGACGGCAGAGATGCCGCGCTTCTTTTCGCGCTCGGCCTTCTTCTTCAGGTAGCGCACGTCTTCTTCTTCAAGCAGTATGTTCACTCGTTTCATGCTATACCTCCAGCACTACACATCCAAAGCTACACATACACTTATACACCATAGCCACGAAAATGTCAATAGAGTATCATTCGGTTCTTTCTCTTGCGCTACACATGGAAAGTATAAACTCGCCGGATTCCCGGCTTTGCGGGAATGACGGCTATGAGTTGTAGTTCTTTTTACTGAACAGTCCCCTTGCCTGTGCGATGGCTTTGTAAAGAACAAGCAACAAGGCAATACATATTGCGGCAGTTATTGCGAATGAAAAGTTACCTACGCTTTCATTTTGCTCAGCGTACATATTATCTGGGAAACTTGATGACCACCAGCAGTACAGAGTATATGTTCCTTCTACATACAAGCCATAAGTAAGGGCAATAGCAACTACTATGTAAAGAGTGAGCAGGAGTGCGCTCCTATTCATACACCCTCCCCCACCCCCTCTTGGTCAGCCCGGTATACAGCAGGACGGTCGAGACAATCGCCGCGAGCAGGTAGAACACGCCCTCCGGCGCGTGGCCGAGGAGCAGCTTCCCGACGCCGAGGGTGTACCCGTAGACCATCACGGTGCCGAGGAAGAAGTGTATCACGTCGCCCGCGATCGACTTGCCCCTCTGGTGCGGGTCGGTAATCTTGGACTCGATGTGCTTCCAGCCCGGCCCGCCCGGCGCGGCCCTCTTGTAGAACTCGATAAGCTTCGCCTCATCAGTCGGCTTGGTCAGGAGCGTCACCACGACCCAGATGCACGTCGAGATGGATATGATAAGGTACAGCCTCTCGTAGAACGGCATGTCGGTAAACGCCGGGTTCGTGTACAGCACGATCGACACCACGGTCGAGGCCAGCATCGCCGAGATCTCGCTCCACGCATTCACCCGCCACCAGTACCACCGGACCAGGTAGACCAGCCCGGTGCCGCTCCCGAAGGCTATCAGGAACTTGAATATCCCGACGATGGAGGTCGCCTGGTATGCGACGTAGGCGGTTACCGCCGACAGTACGAGGGTCGCCCAGCGGCCCGCGTTGACGTAATGCCGCTCCGTCTCGTCCTTCTTCACGAACCGCCTGTAGAAGTCGTTCACGAAGTACGCGGACGAGAGGTTCAGGTATGTGCTGATGGTGGACATGAACGCTGCGAAGAAGGACGCGACCATCAGCCCCTTCATGCCGGGCGACATCAGGTCCACTACCATCCTCGGGTAGACCACCTCCGGGTCCTCGCCCGCGACCACCGGGTACAGAAGCAGAGACGCGAGGCCGGTGAGTATCCACGGCCAGGAGCGCACCGCGTAGTTCGCTATGTTGAAGAACAGCGTGCCGAGGAGCGCGTTTCTCTCGTCCTTGCAGGACGCCATCCTCTGCACTACAACGCCGCCGCCGTCGGACGAGTACTTCGACCACCACGACATCCCCATGTACGCGATGAACGTCAGCGCGGCCGGGCCGAACATCTCGCCGCCCATCGGCGGGAAGAAGTCGGTGTAGTTGGACGCGGGGTACATCTCGGCGATCCTGCCCTCTATGCCGCCCAGCCCGCCGACGGAATCTACCGCGATCCACGCGAGGACGATAGCCCCGGCCATCGCGACGATGAACTGCATGAAGTCCGTCAGTATAACGCCCCAGAAGCCGGACAGCATCGAGTAGAAGATGGTCACCGAGGACGATATGAGCACCGCCTCCCACTTACCCATCCCGAAGAAGACGTCCATTATCTTGGCCATAGCGAGTATGACCTGGGCCTTGATGATGGTGTGTATGGCGACGGAGAAGTAAAGCGCGCGGAAGCCCCGGAGCGCCGCCGCCTCCGGGCCGGAGTACCGCATCTCGGTCAGCTCGACGTCCGTCACGACACCCGCCCTGCGCCACAGCCGCGCGAAGAAGAAGACGGACAGCATCCCGGACAGCAGGAAGCACCACCACTGCCAGTTCTCGTATATGCCCTTTGTGCGTATCAGCGCCGTGATGTAGAGCGGGGTGTCCGACGAGAACGTCGTCGCTACCATGGACGTACCGGCGAGCCACCACGGCATGTTGCGGCCGGAGAGGAAGAACTCGTCCGTGGACGAGGACGCCTTCTTCGTGTAGAGCACGCCGATTGCGATGGACGCGGCCATGAAGGCGGCTATGATCGACCAGTCGAGTATTGTGAGCGTCATTTATTCCTTTACGAGCGCGATGAATGCGGGGTCGCCCCTGTATGGTCCGAACTCTGGGTCTATGCGGCACGACTCCCTGAAGTCAGGGTCGTCCCCGGCGAGGGTCTTTATCAGGGCGAGCATCTCGTCCTTCCTGCCGAGCATGGCGAAGGCATATACGGCCTCCTCGTCCTTTTTATCCTCCGCGAGCAGTTTTTCGAGCATGACGCGGGCGGACTCCGCGTCGCCGTCTTTCCCGCGTTCAAGCAGGAAGTAGGCCTTGCTGGTGATAAGGCTCCGAGAGTCCGGTTCGAGCTTGAGGGCGCTCTCTATGCAGGCGAGCGCGTCGTCGTTGCGTTTGAGGGCGACGAGGGCGTACCCCTTGACGTTCAGCGTCCATGAGTTCTCCGGGTCCACCGCGAGCGCCTTGTCTAAAAGGGCGAGCGCCTCCCTGTGCCTGCCGAGCCTGGCCAGCATGTCCGCCTTCGCTGTAAGCGGCCAGGCGCTATCCGGGTTCGCCTTCAGGGCGTCGTCGAAGACCTTGAGCGCGTCACGCTCCCGTCCGAGCCTCAGCAGCGCCCTGGCCTTCGCGCCGTAGAGCTGGAAGTTGGCCGGGTACTTCTTAATTGCGGCGTCGTATTCCGTGAGGGCCTCGTCCACCCTGCCGAGCCTTGTCAGGACGCCCGCCTTCTTGAGGTATACCCAGGACGCCTCCTCGTCGACGACTATGGACTTGTCGTACTGTTTGGCCGCCTCCTCAAGGCTCCCGAGCCTTGCAAGGGCGTCGCCCTTCAGCTCGTACAGCCTCGCGTCGTCGGAGTCCGCGTCGATCGCCCTGTCTATGACCGGGACGGCCTCCGCGTGCCTGCCCAGCCTGCCGAGCGCGCGGGCCTTTTCGGTATAGCCGGCCACGCTGCACGGGTCGTTGTCGATGGCCTTGTCGAAGGCGGCGAGCGCCTCCTTGTCCCGGCCGAGCTGTGTCAGGCAGATGCCCGCATTCAGGAAAGTGTCGTAGCATGTACAGCCAAGCTCCTCCGCCTTCCTGTACGCGGCAAGGGCCTCCTTGTACCGGCCGAGGCTGAAAAGCGTGTCCGCCCGGCCGGAGTGGGAGTCCTTGTCATCCGGTTCGAGCCTGAGCGAGGCGTCGTACTCGGCAAGCGCCTCCTTGTGCATGTCGAGCATGTACAGGGCGTATGCCTTGTTGTAATGGAGTTCGGGGTCGTCGGGGTCCATCTCGATGGCCTTGTCCATGACGGACGCGGCCTCTTTGTACTTCCCGTCGCCGCACAGCCTGTCGTACTCCTTGCCCTGCTGGCCGAGGAAAAGACCCACGCCGGCATAGTATGACAACCCGCCGAGCCCGGCCAGAAATACGAGCACGCCGGCCGCTATCAAGACCTTCCTTTTTGCGCTCATGCGTGTCCCCGATATTAATCCGGCAGCATTATATGCAAGCCATGCGAAGTAAGAAAAGTCTCTGGATTCCCGCTGGAGTTTACCCCGGTATGCCTAAAGCCGGGGCGGGAATGACGTGTGCTTGTTCGTCGCCCCGTGCTTGACACGGGGTCCAGGAAGTATGCCTATTTTATTGCCGGTTTAATACTGGTCCGGCTATTTGACCTTGATGACGTTCGCGCCGGCGGCATCAACGGCCGGGGCCTTGAGGCTCGGGTCCAGCTCCTCCGCCCTGGCGAAGGCCGTCCTGGCCTCGTCGTTGCGTCCGAGCTTGCCCAGGACCAGCGCCATGTTGTTGTAAGCCTTGGCGTGCTTCGGGTCCATCTGGGTCGCCCTCGTGAAGGCGTCTACCGCCTCCTCGTCGCGTCCCAGCCCCGCGAGCGCGGTGCCCTTGTTGTAGTATGGCTGCGCGTTGTGCGGGTCGAGCTCGATGACCTTGTCGTAGGCCGCAACCGCCTCTTCCTTCCTGCCCATCGAGAACAGGACGTTCCCCTTGTAGAACCAGCCGCGCGGGCTGTCCGGGGCCGCCTTGAGGCCGTCCTCGACGGCGGCGAGCGCCTCCTTCTGCTTGCCCTGCTTCATCAGGGCCGCGCCCTCGTCGAAGTACTGGTCGGCGGGCTTCGACGGCCCCTTGCCGCAGCCGGAAACCATGGACATCGCCAATGCGAGAGACAATAACGCAAAGAATATCCTCTTCATGTATACCTCCAAGTTTATTGGTTTCAGCGTTTTGCTATTTTCAGACAATCCGGGTCGCAAGTCAAGACGAAAGACATCGCCGGGCATTATTTGGTATACTTGAAACATACAAAACCGCCGGGGCGCGGGCCGGTTATGGATAACATCTGGACTAAACCCGTGCATGCAGATAAACCCCGCCTTTTTGAAAAAAGGCGGCCCAAAAACTTCCATGCCATAATAACTGGGGTTACAGCATGAAACAGTTTTCCCCTGCGCTTATAGGCTTGACTGCATCCTGCATTCTGGCTCTTCACGGCCAGGCAGGCGCGGCGCGTCTCGGCTTCGCCCCGCCCGCAGACTACTTCACGGGAGGCGGCCCCCGCGCGGTCGCGGTCGCCGACCTGGACAAGGACGGCAACATGGACATAGTCGCGGCCAACGAGACCGGCGACTCGGTGTCCGTGCTCCTGGGGGCGGGCGACGGGACGTTCGAGCCGGACAGGGAGTATGATGCGGGCGCGGGCCCGTGGGACATAGCGGTCGACGACTTCGACTGGGACGGGACTCCAGACCTGGCTGTGGCGAACCGCAAGGGCGGCTCTGTTACCGTCATGAAGGGCGACGGCATCGGTTCGTTTCTGCCGGGCGAGGACTTCAGATGCGGGCCCGCGCCGAGGGCAATCGCTACTGGCAACTTCGACGGAGACAGGAAGAAGGATATAGCCGTGGCTAACGAGGGCGCCGGTACTGTCACGGTATTGCTCGGCCGCGGCGACGGGACGTTTCTGCCCAAGAGGGTGTTCAATATCGGAGGGAGCCCGTCGGACGTCATAGCCGACGACTTCGACGGGGACGGGCGCACCGACCTTGCCGCCGCCGACAGGGACGGGAACATGGTGGTGGTGCTCCTTGGGGACGGAGGTGGTAACTTCGACCCGGCTCCCGGTACTCTTGCAGGGGGCGCGCCTGTCGCGCTCGCGTCCGGCGACTTCGATAAAGACGGAAGCCGCGACCTGGCGGTCGCGGACAAGGCGGCCGGCTCGGTCTCCGTCCTGCAGGGCGGGCTCGTCGGCTCGTTCTTCCCGCTCAGGGACTACTCCACCGGGAGCGGCCCATCATGCGTTACCGTGGCCGACTTCAACAGGGACGGCAAGCTCGACATGGCGACAGCGAACGCGGGCAGCTCGACGGTGTCTGTGCTCACGGGCAACGGGGACATGACATTCACCGAGGCTGTAGACTTCGTGACGGGCGGCGGGGCGTTTTCCATCACTGCGGCGGACTTAGACAAGGACGGCTTCAAGGACATCGTGACCGCGAACCCTGCGGACAACACCGTCTCTGTGCTACTTTCCATCAAGGGCGGGGGAAGACAATAAACCAACCCCACCCCACCCCGTACGCGGGAGAAGGGGCTGGAGAAGGGCTCCGCTCACACATGCCGTCCCGACTTCACCAGCCGTAGTATAGGCAGGAACGTCGGGTCCACCTTGGCGAGAGACTCCAGGACGAAGACTTCGATGCCCGTGTTGTCCGTCAGCAGGAGCCCCTTCGGTAGCCCGGACTGCCTTATCTCCGCGCGCCCCATCGACTTGTGCCCGCCCGCGCTGCCGACGTGGTCGAACGCTGTCCTCGCCAGGTGCCCGGCCTCCTTCTTGAGCCCGTCGTTCCTGAAGACCACGACGAGCGTGTCCGCGACGACGCCTGTCACCAGCGCCCACTCGACGTGCTCGACCCGTATCAGGAAGTCGGCCACCTGTACGCAGACGTCGAACGCGGGCACAGGCCCCAGGTGCGAGAACATCACGCCGCGCACGAACCGTCTGCGGACCAGCGCGATGCTGAAGTAGTCGAGAGAATCGCGCGAGAACTGTGAGAACTCGATGCTGCTGACGATGTCCCTGTCCGCCTTCGTCCGAAGCCACTTGACCGCCTCGACGTCGCCGGGGCTCATGTCAGTCATGAAATGCCGGCTGTCCGTCTTTATGCCGTAGAATAGCGCGCTGGCGAGCCTACGGGTCAGCCTTGTGCCCGCGGCCCGCATGTATTCGGTCATGATGGACGAGGTAGCCATGTACTGTGGACGGATATCCCTGAAATGGACGTCGTCCTCCAGGTGTACCGGGTGGTGGTCAATCACTATGTCGCAGCGCGGAAGGACGAAGTCCTTGAAGAACTGCGGCTGGGCGTCCACAACGACTATGATTTCCGCGTCCGCCGCCTCCTCCTCGGAGACCGGCTTCGCAGGTATGTCGAGGTGGCGTATCATCGAGGCGTTCTCCGGCCGGCCTACCGCGCCGGTATATCCTATCAGCACCTCGCGCCTGTCAGTCTCGAACATCACCTTGAAGGCGAGCGCGCTCGCGAGCGCGTCCGGGTCCGGGTTCGCATAGATCATCACGCGCACCCTGTGCACGCCGGACAGCGTCTCCCTTAGCTCGGCAAGGAGCTGCCGCGCGTTGGCCGCCCTGTGGTTTTCCCTGTTCATGGTTGTCATACCGATAATTATCGCACAATAACCGGGAAATTTAAAGAGGCATGCATTTTTCTTCTTGACAATTGGCAAAATATATGATAATAATTCTAACATAGTAACGGTTCGATGTTGAGTGTTCGGAAGACAGAACGGGGTGGCAGGGGCAGAGGCCCTTTTTTAACGGCAACAAACAGGACATTCGCAGTCCGCAATCAAGCAAGACAAGGAGATACAGAAATGGAAATCATCAACGAGCACAAGCTGGGCGTGGCGGTCGGGACTGTCGTACAGGAAGACGTGGCGATGAACTTCAAGGGCGAGACCTCGGAGGTCGGCCTCTACCTCGCCATGGCGAGGCAGGCGCAGAGGGAAGGCTACCCGGAGGTCGCCGAGACGCTCAAGACAATCGCCTGGGAAGAGGCGGAGCACGCCGGCCAGTTCGCCGAGATGAACGGCATGGTCTCGGCCAGCACGAAGGAGAACATCGAGAAGATGATAGCGGGCGAGATAGGCGCGAACAACGGCAAGAAGGCCTGCGCCAGGAAGGCCAAGGAGAACGACATCGACCCGTGCCATGACTTCTTCGACGAGTCATCCCGCGACGAGGCCCGGCATGCGCAGATGCTCCAGGGGCTTCTGAAGAGGTACTTCTAAGAGCAAGAGAAAGTCCCGCCTCTTTGTAAAGGGGGTCCCTACCGCTTAGGTGAGGTGGTTTACCCGAACCTTAGCGCGGGGCGGTCCGGCCCAGAAACTTTTGTGAGATTTGGTGGTGGAGGCGGATATGTGCATGTCACACAAGATAAGATGCGAGTGCGGGAAAGAGACGGCGGAGTTCACGATGCGGGACGAGGTCCTCGCGCCGGAGGTCATAAAGAAGGTCAAC
Organism: Nitrospirota bacterium; assembly: GCA_016212105.1. Classification (GTDB taxonomy): domain Bacteria; phylum Nitrospirota; class JACRHJ01; order JACRHJ01; family JACRHJ01; genus JACRHJ01. The sequence goes on along the minus strand of JACRHJ010000038.1, from coordinate 40,996 downwards.
TGCCCCGCCTGCGCCTCCGCCGACGGGCATGACGCCCATACCATGCTCGCCGACAACGGCTGGGTGATACATTATGACATGGAGGTCGCGGAACTCTTCGCCGCGAGGATGAAGGCGGCGGGCAAGGTCACTCCGGAGTACATATTCGACGAGGGCTACTGCACATGGGCAGGGTACTGCCCCGGCGACCTGAAGCAGGCGGCCATCGAAAAGGAAGAGATCGTCAAGACGATGAAGGCCGACCCCAGGGGCTACGTCAAGAAGCTCATGGACTGGGGCCAGGGCCGCGCAAGGCGTCTTAGCGACGCAGGCTGGCGCAAGGCCAGGCATGCTGTCTGACAGCATAGCTATACGCAAGTCAAGCTGTATGAAATACCAATCCTGATTGCCACTGTTTGTTTTCCGGGAGGGCTTAATGCCCTCCCATTTTTTTGGGGGTGGGGGGGAGTTCGGAGACCGGCACCTACGTCGCGGAACAAAAGGGCCGACTGTCCGGAAAGTGCTCAATCTCTACAAAACAGCCTCGTTATCTCATCCCGAGCGAATACCGGCAGGTCCACAGTCCCGGACGCCTTCACGAGCTTTACGCCGTCCGCCTTGTCCGTCACCACGCCGATGTCGTAGGCGTTGATGTCCTCCGCATCGAGCGCGGCGATTATCCTCTCCGCGTCGGACGGCGGCGCGGTGATGACGAGCGCGCCGGACGCGATGGAGCCGAGCGGATCGAGGCGGTACCGCCTCAGGAGTTCGAATGCCTCCGGCAGGACACGTATGTCCTTCGCCCGGACTTCCAACCCCACGCCCGCGGCCTCGGCTATCTCGTAAAGTCCCGATGACAGCCCGCCCTCGGTCGGGTCGTGCATGCAATGTACGTCGCCGGCAGCAAGCGCGATGCGGGCGTCCTTCGACACGGATATGCCGGGTTTCGTGACGTAGTCGCGGCACTGCTGTATGAAGTCTTCGTGGTAGTGTTCGGAGAGTTCGCCCGCCTTCTCGCGGGCGATGATGGAGACCGCCTCGATGGCGATCCCTTTGGTGAGGATTATCGTGTCGCCCGGCCTCGCGCCGGATGTGGTGATTACACGGTCACGCGGGACGGTGCCGAGCATGTGTCCGACGACAATTGGCCGGTCGAGGCCGTGGGTAATCTCCGTATGCCCGCCGACGAGCGATATGCCGAGGCTGTCGCACGTCTCGGAGGCGGAGCGGAATATAGACTCGACAAGCGCCTCGTCCGCGCCGCCCTCCGGGAGTATCACCGCCATCGTGAACCAGCGCGGCGTCCCGCCCGTGCAGGCGACGTCGTTCGCGTTTATCGTTATCGCGTACGCGCCGATGTCTTCCGAGACAAATGTGATGGGGTCGGTCTTGGCGACGAGGTAGTCAGATGCAGGGCAGCCCGCGCCCGCCGCACCACCAGGCTCATTTCCCCGTGCCCCCCAGGCTCCGATGTCGAGGACGGCGGCGTCCATACCGATACCGGGTCCGACGACCACGCCCCGGCCGGGGCGCGCGTAGTCCTTCAGCAGCCTGCCAAGGACGCCCGGCGGGAGCTTGCCAGTGGGGAACGCGCCCTCCACGGCGCTACGCCCCGCCCCTGCCTGCCTTCATCTCGCGCGCGACGGCGTCGCATATGCCGTCCAGTACCTTCACCATGTCCGGGTGGTTCTGCGATATGAACCGGCGTATGGCGGTCACCTGTACCTTGAGGTCGAACAGCTCGGCCTCCAGCGCGGCGATGCGCGCTTCCATTTTATCTTCGGGCATATGGGCCTCCGTGGTATGTAACGGCGCGGGCGCGAATTACCGCGCCCGCGCCTGTGTTGTCTCTATGTAGGGGCGGGCCTCCGTGCCCGCCCTCTTGCTCGTCATTCCCGCGAAGGCGGGAATCCAGGAAGTTGTAGTTGTCCGATTCATCGGGCGGTTTTATAAGAAGGGCGGGCACGGGGACCCGCCCCTACATTAACACGGATTATTCGCCCTTACGCCCCGACCATGTCCCTGTCCGCGCGTCTCTGCGCCGCCTGGTGGACGAATGCCTCGAGCCTCGTCGCCGCGTTCGACTGCTCGTTCCCGTCGTACGACAGCGACAGGTACGGGAAGTCGTCGTGGTCCTCCGAGAAACGCTTGAGGAGCGCGGAGACTATCGTGCCGGGCATGCAGTTGAACGGCATGGCGTTGATGATGCCGCTCGCCCCCTGTTTGACGTAGTCAACGCTCTTGCCCATGCTGAGGATGGCCTCGCCGCGGAAGGTATCCCTGAGGTACGGGAGCGCCGCGTTCAGCGTCTCCTTGATGCTCGGTTCGTGCGCGGTTTTCAGGAATCCCTTGAATATCTTCGCGTAGTCGTGCTCGATCTTTTCCTGGAAGAGGTTGGTCGTCATGCAGCTCATGTACTCGATCATCCTCCCCTTCTGCTTCGCGTTTTCGAGGTTCGTGTAGTTCTGGTAGAATATCCATTCGCCGAACGGCGCGAGCCAGACCTCGCCGCCAAGCTCCTCGACCTTCTTTATCACGTCCTCGTTCGAGAACTCGTTCCCGCGCACGTATATCTCGCCGACCATCCCGATGAGCGGACGTTTCTCGCCCGTCCTCCTGACGCCGGAGAACGCGGCCCGCATCTCCTTGAGGGCCGGCTCCATAGGCTTGCCTGCCTCTATCGTCTCGGATATGCGGCCGAGAAACTCGCGGTAAAGTGTCTCCGTCGTCCCGGACTCCCTCTCGTAGGGCCTGGTCTCGTGCAGGCACTTGATGAGGAGGTCGGTCGCTACAATGCCCTCCCAGGCCGAGCGGACGAACGAGTTGCCCATGATGCCAAGGTCCTCATACAGACCCTCGTCCTGGTTGGGCGCGTAGATCGGCACGTCGGTGAATCCGAGTTCGTCCAGCACCAGGCGGTGGAGCATGTTGTACTGCCCGAACCTGCACGGGCCGGTGCCGGACGGCATGAAGAAGGCCGCCCGGGCCGGGTCGAACTCCGGCGCGGTGGCTATCTTGACCATGTCGCCGGTGGTGATGGTGCAGGGGTAGCACTCCTTGCCGGAGGTGTACTTCCTGCCGAGAGAAAGCGTTATCGAGTCCGCCGGCTGCGTCACCTCGGCGTCCACGCCCTGGCTCCGGAACGAGGCCGCGAGGCTGTACGCGTGGTCGCACATCTTGGGGATGTACACCTTGCGGGAGCTGCCGCCTGCCTTGTGGAACGAGACGGTGCGTATCTTCCTGGGCTTCGCGGTAATCGCGCCGACGTTCTCGACGGAGTCGAGGAATGCCTCGCACCGGGTTATCGCGCCCGCGTCGGCGGAGTGCTCGTCGACTTCAAGCTGGAGGTACGGCTTCTCGCCCATGACCTCGCGGAAATACTTGGTAAGGAACGAGTCCGGCCCGCAGCCGTAGTTCGTCAGGTACAGCGCGTTAAGCCTCGGGTCGGAACGAACTATCTCAGCCGCGGCGAGTATCCTCTGGCCGCTCCGCCAGTACATGTTCGGCCAGTCGGAGCTTATGTCCACGTCCGAGAGCGGCAGGAAGTCCATCGGGATTGCGACGACGCCCATGTCCCGGAGCTTGTCCGGCAGGTCCATGTTGAGGCCGACGTCGCAGCCGTTGTACGGTCTGCTTATCATGGCTACCGCGCGCCCGTCCTTGCCGAGGGAGTTAAGGAACTCGCGGCCCCTGGCCGCCGTCTTCTTGTAGAACTTGTCCTGCTCGGCGGAGGCTGCCTTCAGCGCGGACTTTATCTTGCCCAGGCTGGTGCCGTAGGATTTTAGCTCCTCCTTCATCTCCTTGGCGATGTTGTCCATGCCGAGCCGGAAGTTCACCGACGGGGCAATGAGCTTCAGGCCCTCTATCGCGGCGGAGGCGAGGTACGGCATCGTCTGGACGTACGGGCAGGCGACGCCGTTCTCCATCTTGTCGCCTTCCCGCGACAGGTTGATGAAGCTGGGCATGAAAATCATGTCCACGCCCTTGTCAACCAGGTCGAGCAGGTGGCCGTGCGCCATCTTTATCGGGAAGCAGGTCTCGGCGACCACGGCCTCGAGGCCGCGCCTGACTGTGCTCTTGTTGGACTTGTCGGACATCACGACTGTAAAGCCCAGCTCCTCGAAGAACTTCCGCCAGAACGGGAACTGCTCGTGCATGAACAGCGTGAACGGGATGCCTATCTTAGGCCCGGCGACACGCTCCGGGTCGTAGCCTTCAAGCAGCATCGCCTCCCGCTCCGCGAACAGCCTCGGCAGCGGGTTATTCTCCTTTGCGACCTTCCTCTTGACGTCGAACTTCTCGCAGCGCGAGCCGTAATACAGTTTCCCGTCCTCGCCCTCTATCGTCACCTGGCGGATCTCGCACTGGTTGGAACAGGACTTGCAGTCGAAGGACTTTATGGAGTAGTTCCGGTTGCCGAGGTCGAAGCCCTTGAAGGAGCTTGCCGCGAGGCCGGTCTGCTTCGCATGCCTTTGGGCTATGATGGCCATGCCGAGCGCGCCGGTAACGTCGTGGTGCGGCGGTACGGTTATGGGCTTGCCGGTGACCTTCTCGAACGCGGCCGCGACGCCCTTGTTGAACGCGACCCCGCCCTGGAAGAATATCCGGTCCCCGACTGTGCGTTCGCAGACGACCTTGTTAAGGTAGTTGTAGACGATGGAGTAGCCCAGCCCCGCGACCAGGTCCTCCTTGGGCGCACCCTTCTGCTGGTGGGACACGAGCGAGGACTCCATGAAGACGGTGCAGCGCTCGCCGAGGCTGATGGGGCACTGCGAGCCGATTGCCATATCGCCGAACTGGCCCTTGATGCTTATGTCGAGCTTCTCGGCCTGCTCCTCGAGGAACGAGCCGGTGCCGGCGGCGCAGACCTTGTTCATCTCGAAGTCCACGACCACGCCGTTTTTGAGCGATATGAACTTCGAGTCCTGCCCGCCTATCTCGAATATCGTGTCCACAAGCGGGTCTATCTGCGCGGCGGCGGTCGCCTGCGCGGTTATCTCGTTCTTGACGATGTCCGCGCCTACGAAGTCCGCTATCATGTACCTGCCGGAACCGGTAGTCCCGACGCTCTTGATGTTGACCCTGTCGCCGACCTCGGCCCCGACCTCTCTGAGCCCGCGCCTGACAGCCTCGATGGGACGGCCCGCGGTCATGAGGTACCTCTTCGACAGGACAAGCCCCTCCTCGTCCATGACGACGACGTTCGTGCTTATTGAGCCTATGTCGATGCCCAGGTACGCGTCCACCCTGCCGGACTCGGCGACTGCCTTGACCTCCGAGAGCGGCGAGCAGCGTATAAGGAATGCATCGTCCGCGAGAAGCGGCTCGAGCCCCTCGCCCTGGTACTTCGTCATCTGGAGGTGCGTCGCAAGTTTTTCGTTGCCCGGGTACTCCGAGGCAAGCCCCTTCTCGAGCGCGATGAGAGCCGCGCCGGCCGCCGGGAGGGTCGCATGGTGCTCCGGCAGGATGAACCCGTCTCCGTCCGCCTCCATGACCTCCTTGAACGCCCTGACCATGCCGGAGTTGGCCGCCACGCCGCCCGCGAACAGGACCGGCGGGTCCATCTTCTTGCCGCGCCCTATGGTGCTCTTGAAGTTCCTGGCGACAGCGAAGCAGAGGCCCGCGACTATGTCGTAGTCCGGCGTGGCGAGCTGCTGGAGGTGTATCATGTCCGACTTGGCGAAGACCGAGCACCTGCCCGCGATACGCGGCGGGTTCTCTGACTTGAGCGCAAGCTCGCCGAACTCACCCTCTATGTTAATGTTGAGCCTGTCCGCCTGCTGGTCCAGGAACGAACCCGTCCCGGCGGCGCAGGCCGCGTTCATCGAGAAGTCCTTCAACCTGCCCTTGTCGAGGACGAGGAGCTTGGAGTCCTCGCCGCCCATCTCTATGACAGTCTTTACGCCGGGATAATACTTCCCGACGGACGCGGCGAGGGCTATGACCTCGTTCACGTGCGTCACGCAGAGTATGCCCGCGAGGAGCTTCCCGGCAGTGCCCGTCACGACCATCCGGCACCCCGCCGGCACGCATTCGAGCATTTCGGCGACAGCGTGCAGCGGCTGGCCGTAGTGTCTCCTGTAGGCCGAGGAAAGGATTGCACCCGACCCGTCCATGGTGACCATCTTGACGCTCACAGAGCCCAGGTCAACCCCGTAAATTATCCCGTCCGACATTACAAACGCCTCCTTCTATACTTAAACTTCAACGTCCCGCCTTTTTGGAAAAAGGCGGCCAAAAAACTTCTGAAAGGTAAAATCCACACCTGTACTATAATAACCGTCATTCCCGCCCCGGCTTTAAGCATACCGGGGTAAACTCCGGCGGGAATCCAGCGATTTTGTGTAGGGGCGGGCCTCTGTGCCCGCCCGCATCACGGGAGCGCGCGGAGGCGCTCCCCTACAAAGACCGCCCGATGAATCGGGCAACTGCAACTTCCTGGACCCCGTGTCAAGCACGGGGCGACAAGCGGGTTTTTCCGCCTTTAATCAATCCCCTCTACTCGCGGGAGAGGGGCTGGGGTGAGGGGTCTCCGCATTACTTCTTCCCCCACGCCCCGTCCGCGCCCTGCACCCACCAGCCGGGCTTGGCCGCATCCGCGCGCACAGCCGCGAACTGGGCCGCGGCCTTGCTCAAGACCTGGCCGACGTTCGCGTCGCTCACCGGTTGGCCGTTCAGCTCGACTATCGCCACCGCCATCGCACGTATGATGGCCGTCCTGTTTTTGTTCTCCTCGGCCATCGCGGCGGACTCCTTCTTGCCCATATCGCCACGCGGCGCAAGGAGGCCGTCGCTGCCCTCGCCTACCGTTCCCTGTTCGCGGAGACGGTCTATATATCCCAGCCTGTCGCCCATCTCCTTGTACGCGGCCACGACGTCCGGGTTGCTCCGGAGCTTGTCCGCAAGCTCCGCCGACTGCTCGGATACGCCCTGGGCGTACGCGGCCTTCGGCCCGAAGTTTATGTCCAGCCAGCTCTGCGGGCCGGGCGCGGCGTCTTTCGCGGGATCCTCAGGGGTCGCGGGCTTTTCAGGCGCGGGCTCGCCCTTCATGAGCTGCTGTTCGAGCGACTTGAACGCGCTCTTGACGTCCTTTTCCGGGAAGTAGACGTTGACGGTGATGCTGAAACAGGAAACGAGCGATATTGCTGCGAAGAGCAGCAGCGCGCCGAGCGGTCTTTTCATGCTTCCCCCTTTCGGAAACTGCAAGGACACGGTGGAATAACGATAATGCGGCGCGTTCGTCGCGCCGTCAAACTGTAGGAGCCGTATCAAGCGAAGCGCGTGTCGGCCCTGATCTGTTTTTATGTAGGGGCGGGTCGCCGTGCCCGCCCTGGTTGCCACCCCCGTGAAAACGGGGGTCCATTTCGGATTTAATGTATTGCAATGGATTCCCGCTTTCGCGGGAATGACGTGCGCTTGTTCGTCGCCCCGTGCTTGACACGGGGTCCAGGAAGTTTGCCTATTTTGTTGCCGGTTTAATAACTACAACGGACGGCGGGCGATGCCCGCCCTACTTTCCCGCCCTCGCCTTCACGTCCTTTATCACCTCCAGCAGGTGCGCGATCGAGATCTTGTTCGAGACCGGCGCGACCGTTACGTGAAGGTCACGGTACCCGAAGAAGTACGTGTGCGAGAGCAGAAGGTTGTCGAAGACCAGGTCCCCGTCCGAGAAAATGATGTCCAGCTCGCCTGTGTCGTACGACCTGTCGCCGATATACATGAACTTCTTCATCGACGGGCCGATGAGCTTCTTCAGGAACTCCTTGCTTATCTCCCTGTCTTCTTTGTCGTCCTCGACCGCCCAGAACATCCCCGCCCCGGATACGTCCCGGACGCCAGTGCCGGTGACAAGCACGCGCGTCAGGCCGTCCGCGCGGCCCGAAATGTAGCCCTTGATGCCCGGGACGGCGTCGCAAAGCCCCGTGAGGCTGAACCCGTCTACAAGAAGCGAGACCGCGTACCGGCCTGTCTTTCCGGTTCCGTAGTCCGCCATCGCGTGGCCGTAGCCCTTCGCCCCGAAGGCCGAGAACCCGAACCAGGGTACCTCGTAGTAACCGTCGCCCGGCGCAAGTTTCAAGACGATGTCGTCAATTTCCACGAAGCCGTATGAGGCCTTCTTAATCGTAAGACCCGCATCCCGCGGCCGGGCCGAGTATTTCATCAGGAGCGCGGGGTAGCCCTCGCGCTCGAACTCTTCCTGACGGAAGGCCTGCGGCCTCTGCCCTGCCGGCTCGCCGCCGAACGCAAGCTTTATCGGGACACTGCCGTCCACCGGCCCGAGCCTTATCCCCTTGTCCGGCATGTCGAGCGTGACGCCCGAAAGCCTCACGCCGCCGGTTATACCCGTCCTGCCGCCCTTCGACGCGGAAAATGCCATGTCCGCCGACGCCGTGCCCGTGACGTCCGCCCACTTGAGCGCCGGTGGCAGCGCCTCCAGCACGCCCTCCTGGAGCGACAGCATATCCGTCTCAGGGAGCCTGGCCGTCCCCGACGCGTCCCAGCCCGAGCCTTCCAGCGACGCCTTCGCGGATACCGTCACCGTAAAGCTGCCGCCCAGGTCCAGTTCGCTCTCCGGCAGTGTGACGCCGTCCTTAGTGAACTCCGGCCTCAGCCCGCACGACAGCCCGCGCAGCAGCGGCTTCCCGTTTCTATCGAGGCCGAGGCCGTCTATATCAAGCGCCGCCGTGCCCTTCAGGCTGTCGAGGTCCGCACCCTCCGCATTGGCCGCAAATGTAGCGGTCCCACCCGCGATGACGGCCGGCAGGCCGTGTTTCGCAAGGAGCGGCGCGAGGGCAGGTAGTTGTGCGGTTACAACTTTAGCAGAAAACCACGGGTTTTTCAAGCTATTACCACCGGGCATATCCGCCTTCGCCCTGGCCTCGAACGGGGCGCCGAAAACACTGGCGTTTACCTCCGCTTGGGCCTTTCCGCCGTCATATTCGAATTTCCCGGCCGTATTGGCGACATCGACGCCGTAACCGTTCAGGCTCGCAAGGGAGAACCGGCCGGTTACTCCATTTATCACACCGCCCTTTCCCAGACCCGCATCCGCCTCGGCCGCGAGGCCGCTGGCGGTCAAGTCGTCCTTGTAGCCGGCCCGGCCGCTGGACACGGTAATACGTGCTGCGTCATCCGTGTACCTGAGTTCCAGCCTGTCCGCGGAGGCGGTCAGCCCCTTCGCCGATACGGCAAGACCGTTTATGGATGCGGTCTTCTTCGCAAGGTCAAGCGACGCGTCCCTTGCGGCCGCCGAGAGGTCTTCGCCGGAGGCGGACAGCCCGGATATGCCAATGACGCCGTCCGTGAAAGAGTATCCCGCGCCCGCGCGGGTTATCCTGTAGTCCTTGTATGCGCCCCCGGTCGCCAATAGCGTGCCCGAGGCCCGGAGCGCATTTCCTTCACGGGCGGCGTCGCCCTCGACCGCAACCGTGCCGATATTACCAATATCCTTATACGCCAGACCGGTGCCGTCCATGCGGTATTTCGCGGTTATCGAACTCCCCGCGCCCCGGCCCTTCATGGAGCCTTCCACCTTTGCCTTAACGCGGCCTGCCAGGCCGGATAGCCGCCCTCCGAGGCCGGACACGTCGAGGCCGTCCGCGTCCAGCCGGAAGTCCGTGACCCCGCCCGCGTTCCTCACCTCCCCGGCCACCCCGCCGCCGAGCGCGTCCAAGTCCGCATCCGCGCTCAGGGCTCCGTCCGGCGTCAGCCTGAACGACAGGCCTCCGCCGATGCCCCTGACCACCGCTCCGCCCAGGGCCGTAAAAGCAGCCGAGACCGACGAGACCCTCGCACCACCCTCGGCCGACAGCCGCACGGGCCTCAGAGAACCTCTTATCCTTATGTTTTCCAGTATCAACCTGCCGGAGAGTTCCACCCCGGCGGGCAGGTACGGCCCGAGCCTCGCAAGCTCGACCGGCGAGGGGACGACACTGAAGTCCGCGACGGCCCTGCCCTTCACGTCCTTTACCGTCCCGCGCGCGGCAAGCCTCGTCACGCCCGGCACGTCGAGCGTCACCCCGGTCAGGGCAAGCGCATCCGTCTTCATATCGTACCGGGCGCGCCCGGAAAGCCTTGCGTCGAGCCAGCCCCTGCCCTTGTAGTATGACGACTTTATCCCGGTGACGCTCAAATCGAGCGCGACCGTAACCGACTCCCCGGAAGCATCCGCGCCGACCCGCGCCGTGGCAGTGGCGTGTTCGAGGTTTACGCCCCCGGGCGTCTTTATATACGCGCCGATATTCTCGCCCTCGACCTTGACGTCCGCATTGAGCGTCCTGGCCACGCCGAACACCTCCGCCCTGCCGTCGGCCGATACCGACAACCCGCGTCCGTCGCCAACCGAAACGCTGAAGCCTGTCGGGGCGGGCTCGATGTTGGATATGGCGGTGGTCTTTATCTCCGGGACGGTAAACTCGTAACCGTGGCCGGGGAGCGACACCTTTCCTGATTTTATCGTGAGCCTGCCGATGGTGAACCTGCTCGGGGGACGGCCTTTCAGGTGGTCGAGCATCGGCTGGAAGTTCCAGCCCCCGGCGGCGGCGCCGGCGGCGCCTCTCTCCAGGTCAAGCGACGGGCTGTATACGAATATCGAGTCAACGACCTTGTTCCCGCGCAGAAGCTCGCGGTAGTCGGGGTATACGTTTATGGATTTTATTTCGAGCAGGTAAGGTTTAACACAGCCGGGCGGATTGGCAATCTTTATGGAGTAGAGGTTGATTCCGGTGGCGAGGCCGACGTCCGCCAGGCCGACCGACACGGGCATGCCGAGCACGTCCGTCAGCGCGTTTTCCGCCAGCCTCGCGGCCCTGAGCTGCAGGTACAGCGTCCCGGCGGCAAGCGCCGCGAAGACGGCCAGGGCCGCCGCCGCGAGTACGGCCCTTCTCCTGGTCAGTCGCATCGCGGGACGCCCCTCGAAGGTTCGTTAATCAGGCGGACTTCTTGGTGTAGTAGTCGGTTATCGCGGACTTCAGCGCCTCTTCCGCGAGGACCGAGCAGTGCATCTTGATCGGCGGCAGGCCGCCCAGCGCCTCGGCCACCATCGCGTTGGAGATGGTCAGCGCCTCGTCGATCTTCTTGCCCTTGACCATCTCCGTCACCATCGAGCTTGTCGCGATCGCCGCGCCGCATCCGAACGTCTGGAACTTCGCGTCTACTATCGTATCGCCCTCGACCTTGATGTACAGCTCCATGATGTCGCCGCAGACCGGGTTGCCGACCTTGCCGACGCCGGACGGGTCCGCCATCTCGCCGACGTTCCTCGGGCTCTTGAAGTGCTCCATTACCTTTGCCGAGTATGCCATGACCTTGTCGCTCCTTGTTTTATGCAGGGGCCGACCCGTGTGTCGGCCCTTCTTCGTTATTACGGTGTCATTCTGAGCGAAGCGAAGAATCCGCCTCTAATCTAATCTGTCATTGCGAGCGAAGCGAAGCAAACTCCTCCACTTTATAATTATGTTTAAGGAGGAGATTGCCGCGTCGCCTTCGGCTCCTCGCAATGACAGGATGTGCCGACACGCGGGTCGGCCCCTACATCAAAACCTATCCCGCCGCCTTCTTCTCCCGCATATACTCCTTGTAGAGCGGGCTGAAGCTCCTCAGGTCCTCGACCACCTTGGGGAGCGCGTCGAGGAGTCTGTCCACGTCATCCTCCGTGTTCTCGCGTCCGAGCGAGATGCGCAGCGCGCCGTGAGCGCCCTCCGGCGGTATGCCGATTGCGGAGAGCACATGGGACGGCTCAAGGACGTCAGACGTGCAGGCCGAGCCGGACGCGACGCATATGCCGTACTCGTCCAGCCTGAGGATGAGGGACTCGCCCTCGACGAACTCGAAACCGACGTTAATCGTGCCCGCGAGCCTCTTCTCCGGATGCCCGTGAAGACGGATGTGCGGGACTGTCGCGTGTATGCCCTCCCACAGCCTGTCGCGCATCTTCCTGAGACGGGCCTCCTCCTCCTCCGCCTCCGCGTGCATAAGCTCCGCCGCGCGCCCGAAGCCGACTATGCCCGGCACGTTCTCGGTGCCCGGCCTGAGCGAGCGCTCCTGGTGTCCCCCGAACAGCATCGGTAATATCTTCGTGCCCTTCCTGACGTACAGGAAACCCACCCCTTTTGGCCCGTATATCTTGTGCGACGAGGTTGACATCAAATCCACGCCCAGCTCGTCCACGTTGGTCGGGAGCTTAGCGAAAGACTGGACCGCGTCCGTGTGGAAGATTATCTTTCTGGCCTTCGCTATTTTGCCAATCTCCGCTATCGGCTGGATGGTGCCTATCTCGTTGTTCGCGTGCATCACGGATATAAGGACGGTGGTGTCTGTAATAGCCCTCTCCACCGACGCCGGGTCGAGGATGCCCTGGTCGTCCACGGGCAGGTAGGTCACCGACCAGCCCTCCCTCTCCAGCGCCTTGCATGTGTTCAGCACCGCGTGGTGCTCTATCTTCGTCGTTATAATATGGTTGCCCTTCTTCTTCATGGCGCGGGCGACGCCGAATATGGCGAGGTTGTCGCTCTCCGTGCCGCCGCTCGTGAAGACGACCTCGTCCGGTGTCGCGCCGATGATGCCCGCGATGATGTCCCGCGCGTGGCCGAGGGCTACGTGCGCCTCCTGGCCGATGCAGTAGAGCGTCGAAGGGTTGCCGTAGCAGCCCTTCAGCATCTCCATCATCGCCTCGGCCACCTCCGGCCGGACCGGCGTGGTCGCGTTGTTGTCCATGTATATCCTGCCCATCACAAGGCTCCTTTCGGCCATATCAATTATATATCAGCCGGCGCGTCCCGGCCCGCAATCTCCGATGAGCTATATATAACAAGTTTACTCGTAAATGTCAATACTGTCCATTGAAATAATTGCGTATGGCGTGATTTTGCTAAAGCGAGTGATTATGAAGAGTTACGCGGCATACCGTTCTGAATGATGAGTTGGGTATATATGTATGGGCGCAGTATCACCAGGCAATCAGCCCGCACAGGGTGCGGGATTGACGGTAACGCCCTCACCCCAACCCCTCTCCCGTGAGGAGAGGGGATCGTATACAGTCGGATTCTTCGCATTGCTCAGAATGACACCATTTAAGTCAAAATCAGGGCCGGCACCATGAAGGCATGGTGGGCGTAGCCAACCCCAGAGTGTTGACAAACCACTGTTTCACAATAACAGGGCAACGAAGGCCGTCGTTCCGAGCGAAGTCGAGGAACCTACCTTTGAATTGACTCTATTACAATTAAAGACTTACTGTGGGTCCCTCCACTTCGGTCGGGACGACGTCAGGCTTTCCGAAACGTATTTCCATTGATTCGGAACTTTGTCAGCAGTCTGTGGTGGGCGTAGCCCACCCTACAATTAGCCCATTCCCGCGATGCGGAAATACCTAATTACTCCCCTCTCCTTCCGGGAGAGGGGCCGGGGGTGAGGGTGCCCTGCGCGTGGGGACGCCCTGTATTTCCCCGGCTTGCGTATGGGGCCGGGGTGAGGGCGCCCTTGCCGGTGATGAGTTCATCCCCTTACTTCTTCACCGTCTTCCCGAGTATCTTCTCCACGGACTCGACCTTCCCGGTAATCCGGCCGGTGCGGCCCTTCCGGTCGTCAATCGTGACCGTCGTCAGCACGCGCTCTACGTCGTCCAGGACGAGCCTGTGGCATTTCTCTATGAGGCCCATGACCTCATCCCACTCGCCCTCGACCACGGTACCCATCGGGTTCATCCTGTAGTCCAAGCCGGACTCGTCTATGAGCCTTATCACCTTCGCCACATGGGCGCTGGCGGACGCGCCGATGCCGAGCGGGACGACGCTGAACTGGGCTATCATATGCTGCCTCCTGGTTATTTATCCGACAGGATTAATATGACTGCGGGGGCGGCCACGGGCCGCGATGGCCAGCCAAGCTGACCGCGGCGGGAGACCGCCCCCGCAGGGGCGGACAGGGTTGTATCGTATGACATAAAGCTTACCACCGGACGTGCCGGATGTAAAGAAAACGGGCCTGAATAATTGTATTGACATTCACGACGGGGATGGTATTATATCATAGTTATCTATAATCATTATAAGTACTACGCACTACAGGCAGGTAAATGCAGCCGTCATCGTTTTTCCGTAATCCCGTCAGTTCCCTTGCAGGAATTTCCAAGAGGCCGGCCCGCGCGGCTATAATTGCCGTCTGCGTGACGTTAACGCTCGCCGCCGTCCTGCTCACCCGCTTCAACTTCAATAAACATTTCGAGGGGGTCTACGTCCTGAGGGGCGAGGGCATAAGGCTTGTCGAGCTGAAGAACGGCCTGCTCCTCGGCGAGGAGGGCCGGCTCGTCTGGGGCCACGACTTCGAGGACCCGCGCATCGTGCATGCGCGCGCCGAGGATCCCGGACGGCCCGGCCAGGCGTATTTAGAGTACGAATGGGACCCCGCAACCGGCAGTGGCTTCGTCAGCAACCACTACCCCGGCGGGCGGACTCTCCAGACGGTCTTCAGCAGGTACGAGGGCGAGGACGGCAATACGACGCACGGCCTGTTCGTCGGCGGGGCGCTGTCCCGTGCGGTCGAGTCGCGCGACCCGCTCGCACGCAACAACTCCGGCATGTCGTATTTCGACGGCACGAGGTGGCTGCACATCTGGTGCAACGCCAACGAGACCGTCGCCACCGGCCACATGGACACATTCGTAACTCCGTCCGGCTGGCGGTACATAGGCAGCCGGGTCGAGCGCGTGAGCGACACAGTGCTCGTCCTGTCGAGCACCCACTCGCTGACCGTCGAGGGCGCCCCTCTGCGTGTGCGCAAGACCGCGAGCTTCCGGGCGGGCGACACCTATTTCCTGTCCACCATAGAGTTCCGGAACACGGGCGACAGGCCCGCGATATTCGCTTACGGGTACGGCGACGAGCCCTGGCTCGGCAACTTCGGCAGCTCCGGAGGCAACGTCGGCTGGGTGGAGGGCCGGATAATACAGACAGTCGGCGCGGTGGACACACGCAGGTACGGCTACGCAGGCATGTTCGACTACGGGAACGACCTGCTCGGACAGGGACACGGCTTCACGATGGCCGCGAACTTCATACAGTGGTTCGGCCCGGACAGGCCGGAGGCCTTCTTCTCCAACAAGCCGGACGAGTTCCCCGGCAAGTACGCCGACGCCCCTCTTCGCGGTAACTCCCGGTTCGTGGGGCTTATGTGGGGGCCGGTAAGGCTCGACCCCGGAGAGACCAGGTCCTTTACCTACGCCGTCGGCATGGCGTCTTACGACGAGCGGCGCGGGATGCCGGTCAAGCCGGATGTCGACCTGGACTACGGGCGGGAGTCCGGCGGGGAGGCCGGACGGAGCATTTAACACAACCATCTCGCGTAAGCGCACTACCCGTAACAGAAAAGTCGAGCAGGACAATGCAGCCGCTTTCGTTTTTCCGCACCATCAAGTCCAGCCTGGCCGGCAGACGTTATCGTGTTGCCGCCCTTCTTCTTTCCATCGCCGTCATGGTTTCCGGCGCCGTACTGCTTGCCCAATACGTCCGCTTCGGCATTAACGAGCATTTCAGAGGGGTTTACCTTCTGAGCGGCACCGGCGGGAAGCGTTACGAGCTGAAAAACGACCTGTTCCTCGGCGAGGCCGACCGGCTCCTGTGGGGCATCGACATCGAGGACCCCCGTTACAGGCTTATGGGAAGGCACTTCCCGCCCCTGCCCGGCAGGGCGTACCTCGACTACGAGTGGGACGAGGAAAGCGGGGACGGCTACGTCAGGGACGTCAAGCCGGATGGCACCGAGGTCTCGACCATATTCAGTAGATTTGTGGACGACGACGGGAAGGTCACGCACGGCCTGTTCCTCGGCGGTGCCCTGCCGGAGAGCATCAAGACGCCCACCCAGGACGGGTACAACCACACGGGCATGTCGTATTTCGACGGCCGTGCCTGGCGGCATATCTGGTGCAGCGCAAACGAGGCGGTACAGGAAAGCCTTACGGGCCGCATCGTGACGCCGGACACATGGAGGTTCCTCGGGAGCGCCGTGGAGAAGGTCAGCCCGACGGGTCTGATAATTTCCAGCAGGCACGAGGCGATGGTTGACGGCGTCCCGCTCCTCATAAAGAAGACAGCCTGCTTCCGCGCCGGCGACGGCTACTTCGTGACGCATATAGACGTCACGAACTCCGGCCCCAATCCGGCGGTCTTTTCATACGCCTACGGCGACGAGCCCTGGGTGGGTGACTACGGCACCGCCGCGGGCAACGTCGGCTGGACGGACGGGCAGGTCGTGGAGACGGTAGGCCGCGTGGACACGGCCAGGCACAACTACGTCGGCATGTTCCATTACGGGAACAGCCTGATAGGCGAGGGGCACGGATACTCGTTGGCGGCGGACTTCATACAGTGGTTCGGAGGGCCGAAGCCTTTGGCCTTCTTCTCAAACGGCCCGCGCCAGTTCCCCAAGGCGGGCGACACAACGCCGCTCGCCGGGGAAGAGCGCTTCGTCGGGCTCCAGTGGGGGCCGGTCATGCTCGCGCCCGGACGCACGGAGAGGTTCACATTCGCGCTCGGCATGGCCCCGTACGACGTGCGGCGCGGCATGCCTGTCAAACCGGAGGTCAACCTCGACTACTCGCGGGAGTTCGGCGGGGATGGCGGGGGAGCGCTGTAGCGCCCGGCTTCCAGACGGGCCGTTCGGAGAACAGCGGCTGCAAAAGCAAAGGCAAGGATCGACGACACATCTCGCCGGTATTTTATAATCACAAACAAATCGGGCCGCCCAACCGGGCGGCCCGTTCTGTTTTATAGGTATGCAAGGGAAACCTGCGGCCCAACCCCCCAGCGGGACCGGTCGGCATTCCCCTGCATACCAGACCGGCGGATATGAATACCGGGCTGGGGTCTCTTCATGGCTGGGCAGGCTCGACGGCCGGACCAGCGGGTTGCACGTGAGGACGGCGGCGTCCGCCGTCCGTAAGCAAGAAGCGGGCCGCCCTTGCGGGCGGCCCTCGATTAATGCATAGACATGCGGCCGGGGTATTACCGGTCCATCCCCCCAGATAGGGCCGGCAGTCCTGCCTGCACACCTATTGTATCAATTTTACATTATCATCCGATAATAGTCAAGTCGCCCGGTTTTCTCAGCTGTACAGGTCCGGGTTCAGTATCTTGTCTATGGTCGTCCTTGCGAGGACCAGCGGCGCGATGAACGTGTTGTCCATGTCGTGCTCGATGTCGCGCTTGTTGGACAGGAAGGTTATCCTGTCCTGCATGCGGTCACGAAGGAAGTTCAGGTACTCGACGGACCTCTTGGGCTTGTACTTCTTGTCGTAGTCGAGGCCGAACAGCTCCGAGCCGTTCTGCGGGACCTGGAGGCCGTTGAACGTGCGCCACTCGCGCCATGTGATGTTCCCGCGCATAAGCTCGGTCACGATTGCGAGCGATATCTCCTTGGGGATGTCTATCAGGCTGTCCGGCAGGCCGAACGCATGCGTGTTCATTATATAACACTCGCAGCCCATCTTGAAGAGCTTCCTGAACTGCTCGCAGTCCTCGAGGAGCGGGTGCACCCGGAAGGGGTTGGCGAACGGCTCTATGACCAGCTTCTCCAGCTCCTTCGCGTCCACGTTCTCGACGCCCTTCGCGCGGAGCGTGGAGAGAGATGCGCCCATCGAGACCGCGAGGGAGCTCCTCTTCACCTTGCATATCGGCGGGAGGCTGGTGTCCTTCTGCAGCCAGATGACCATGCCCGGCCTCTCGCAGGAGTCGGCGTGGTGGAACATGTCGCGGCTCTTTATGCAGCGTCCGTTGTTGTTCCTTACGTCCTGGTGTACCATGACCTTCTCGGCCTTCTTGCCGTTGTTCTTCAGCGTGACGGCGACGTTCTGGGACGAGTAGAAGTACTTGAGGATCGGGTCGTCCGGCTTTACCGCGTCGGTCTTGTCGAAGAGCGACGGCTCCAGCGCGACGGACACGTCGTTTTCGAGGTCGATGAGGAAGGCGTCGTCGTGTATGACCGTGACCTTCTCCTCCTTCTTGAGCGTGCCGTTGTGGTCGAGGCTGTTGGTGATGGAGGACTTGCCGGAGCCGGACAGGCCGAATACCGCGATGGGGCGGCTGCCGACTATCTTCTTGATGCCGCCGTGGCATGCGACCATGTTGTGGCGGACGCCGGCGGTCCAGGCGAGCGTGAGGGTGCCCTTCTTCCTCTCGCCGAAGTAACGGAGGCCGAGGATGGCAATGGAGTTGGTAGTCTCGTCGATGATGACGCAGCCGTGCGGGTAGTCGGGGTGCGACCAGTCCGGGTCGGCGAAGGCGATGATGTCCGGCTCGTTTATGCCGCGGGACTTCGCGTAGGTGTCGCTCCAGGGCTTCATGAACGGCAGGAAGTTCATGCCCCAGTCGAGCATGTTCTTCGCGTCCGAGACCGGGGAGACCAGGTGCGCCTTGACCATGAAGTCGGGGTGCAACCCAACGATGCCTTCGAGGTGCAGGCCCGGCTTCTTGTTGAACTGGTAGACCGCCTCCCTGAGCAGGACCTGAATCTTGTCGGACTGCTCCTTGTCGAACTTGCGGCAGAGAAGCCTCGCGCGGGCCGTGCGGCCGACGACAGAGCCGTCGTTCGAGACGAGGACCTTCGCGTCGGCCGGAAGGCCGAACTGGCCGGGGTTGTACATCGGCTGGTCGGTGCAGATGACCTCCGGCTGCTTGACGGCCAGGTCGTACAGCTCAGCCATGTTCGTCTTCTTGACCGAGTTTGCGTAAAGAGCGGTCTCGATTATGGCCCTCCAGGTCGAGCCGGGGGATGCGTTGAGCGTTGCCATGTTGTTTTTCTCCTTCGGTTGAGTTGAATCCGCGCCCAGTGCTGGACACGGGCAATATTCTATAACGAATAAGGGCAAAAGTCAATACCAATCGCCGCTACATTAAGCAGACGTCAAATTTTTCGGATTATAAGCTCAATCTTTACATCTAAATCCGCGATTAGCCGCCTCTGATACACAGCAGGCACCATATTTTCCGGTATATGGCGTTATCAGAGGCTTCTACTGAAACAGCAGACGGGGCGTAGAACGCCGTTTCAACCGAATAATATCCGCTCGACCGGCATATTTTTCCATATTCATGATATAGCGGCCGCTAATAGCGGCTTGCAAGCGGGAAACCGGCAAATAGCCGCATATTGGAACGGCAGGCGCCGCCGGGGACAGGCCGCGCCCCTGCGTCAATTTATATGCATTGGGAAGTTGTTGTGTGTGATATACTTTGGCTACATGAACACTTCACCGCCTACCCAAAGAACGCCCTATCCCTGCGCTTCCCCCCAACGGGGGGAGTATGTGTTCAAGCCCCCTCTTAAGATATCCGGGGGATGGAGGTGTTATGAGCTTTTCTGCCTTGTGCTTGTATTGCTGCTTGCAGGCCTTGTAGCGCCGTTCCCCGCATCCGCCGGCATCACCCAAGACCCCGAGGACGCAGTCCTCAAGGAGATAGGCGTGGACGAGCGCCTCGGCGCACAGGTCCCGCTGGACACCGTCCTGACCGACCAGGACGGAAGGCGTGTCCGGCTCGGCGAGTACTTCACGGGCCAGCCGGTCGTACTCTCGCTCAACTACTACGAATGCCCGATGCTCTGCCCGCTTACCTTCTCCAGCCTGTCGCACACTATCGACGGTATGGGCGGGCTGAAACTGGGGGGCGACTTCCGGGTCGTGACGGTCAGCTTCAACCCGGCCGAGACGCTCGAGATGGCGAAGGACAAATCGGCCACGACTTACAGCATGCTCAGAGGCGTGGACAACCCAGGCGCCGCGTGGCCGTTCCTGTTTGGTGGGGCGGCGGAGACGTCGGCCATCACAAAGGCGGTCGGCTTCCGGTTCAAGGAGCTTGGCCCCGGCAACTTCGCGCACCCGTCCGCGCTGATAATACTCTCGCCGGACGGCAGGGTTATGCGCTACCTTTACGGCATCAGGCAGGAGCCGTTCGACCTCAGGCTCGCCCTGACCGAGGCGGCGGACGGGAAGGTCGGCCCTTCTCACGCGCTCAACAACGTGCTATTGTTTTGCTTCGATTACGACCCGGCGGGCAGGAAGTACGCCCTCGCCGCGACGCGTGTGATGACCGCGCTCGGCGTCGTTACTGTGGTATGCGTGGGCGGGCTGCTGGTTGCGATGCGGAGGAAAGAGGCGGACCGTCATTCCCGCGAAGGCGGGAATCCAGGAAGATAGGGTGTCATTCCGAGCGAAGTCGAGGAATCTGCTTGTTGCCCTTGGACATTAAAAAAGCAGGTCCCTCCACTTCGGTCGGGACGACAACATAAAATACGGGCGGGCACAGGGACCCGCCCCTACATTAGGACACGGACCACGGATTTCAACACATGAACCAGCTGTTCGACATACCAGGCGCGGCCTCAAAGATATCCGGCGAGGTGGACTCCGTATTCCTGTACATACTCCTGGTCGGGCTGTTCTTCTTCGTCGTCACGCAGGGCGCGCTGATATACTTCGCGCTCAGGTACCGGAAGAAGAAGGGCGAGCCGGAGCGTGAGACGCCGTACATCACGTCCAACCGCGCGCTCGAAACCATATGGATAGTCATACCGTCCATCCTCGTACTGTCCATCTTCTATTACGGGTACACGGTCTACATGAAGATGCAGGCGCCGATGCCCGGCGCGCAGGAGATAGGCGTCGTGGCGAAGCAGTGGCTCTGGGAGTTCACGTACCCGGACGGCAGGAAGGCGGTCAACGAGCTGCACGTGCAGACGGGCAAGCCGGTCGGGCTGAGCATGACCTCGGAGGACGTGATCCACAGCCTGTACCTGCCGGACTTCCGGATAAAGCAGGACATACTCCCCGGCAGGTACACGAAGATGTACCTCCTGCCGGACAGGCCCGGCGAGTACCAGATATTCTGCGCCGAGTACTGCGGGCAGGGCCACTCTCTGATGCTTGGCAAGCTCATCGTGATGGATGCGCACGAATACGCGGAGTGGTCTGGCAGGCAGGCCGGGGAGTCCCAGGCGGCGATGCCGCCCGCCCGGCGCGGCGAGGAACTGGTGAAGAACTCCGGCTGCCTCGGCTGCCACACGACTGACGGAAGCCCGAGGGTCGGGCCGAGCCTCAAAGGTCTTTTCGGCAGGCGGGTCGAACTCTCGGACGGTTCGAGCGTAACGGCGGACGAGGACTACTTAAAGGAGTCTATGACCGACCCCGGCGCGAAGGTCGTCAAGGGCTACGCAAACGTCATGCCGACGTTCAAGGGGACGCTCTCGGATGCGGACATCACGGACATTATCTCGTACATGAAGACGCTGAAATAACGCCGCACTTGCGGCTTCTTCATGTAGGGGCGGGCCTCTGTGCCGGGTCTGACGTCACCCCCGCGAAAGCGGGGGTCCAGCGACTTTGGTTTGACCGGCTAAACGCGCACTGCAAGTCCCTGGATTCCCGCCTCCGCGGGAATGACAACCAATGGTGCGGGCGAAATTAATTGCGCCCGCACCATTTCAATGCCCGGCGCGCCGAGGGCGTCGCGCCCTACAAAAACACAGCCCCCGCAACACCGGCCCCGATTATCACCAGCGTAGGGTCCACCCTCGTGAACGACATCAGCGCGAAGCAGCCCGCGCCTATGCCCATCGTGGCCGGGTCTACCAGAGACTTGTCCCCGAGCGTAACCGCCACAGCGCCGAGCATGCCCACGACCGCCGGCTTTATGCCGCGGAACACGCCAGCCACAACCCGCGAGTCCCGGAACTTCAGGTAGTATTTCGTAACGTATGTGACGATGAACAGCGACGGCAGGTAGCTGCCGATTGTTGCCACGACCGCGCCGGGGAGCCCCAGCACCTTGAAGCCGATGAACGCGTTCATTATCGTCAGTGGGCCGGGGGTTATCTGCCCCATTGCGACCGCGTCCAGGAACTCCTGGTCGGTAAGCCAGCCGAACTGCGTGACGAAGAAGTCGTGCAGGAGCGGCAGCATGACGTACCCGCCGCCGATGGTGAACATGTTGACGAGGAACATCACGCCGAAGAGCTGGAGGAGCATCATACGCGCCTCCCGTAAAGGGCGTACCCTGCTAAGCCGGAGAGGCCGATGAGCAGTATCGGGTTTACGCGCAGGAAGTGGAGGAGGCAGAAGCCCGCGACCGCGAACATGGCGGCCGAGCGGCCGTGTATCAGCTGTTTGCCCATCTTGAATACGACGGAGAGAAGGAGTCCGACCACCGCCGCGCCGATGCCCTTCAGGACGGACGTGAACAGCGGCTGTCCCTTGAGGCTTGCGTAGACGTAAGCGAGCGCGATGACGATTATGAAGCCCGGCAGTACCTGGCCCGCCGTCGCGGCGAGGGCCCCACGTGGGCCTTTCAGCCTGTAGCCTATGAATATGCCGGTGTTTATAATCGGCGGGCCGGGCGTCATCTGGCCGATGGCGACGCCCTCTGTGAACTCCTCCTGGCCGAGCCATTTGCGCCTGTTGACGATTTCGCGCTGGAAGAATGAGAGCATGGAGTAGACGCCGCCGAAGGCGAAGGCGCCTATCTTGAGGACGACGAGGACTATGTTTTTTAGCGTAGGCATATCAGCCTCTCCCCTCTCCACGCGCGGGAGAGGGGCTGGGGGTGAGGGGGATAAGAGGGCCGACACGCGGGTCGGCCCCTACATTAAAGCAGGTCCCTCCGCTCCGGTCGGGACGACACCCATAATTTGTTGAGCCATTTGAAAGTTCTTTGGCCGCTTTCTTACAAGAAAGCGGGACGTTGTCTTATGCCTTTAACGCCTTCCTCAAAAACCCGCCCTTCTCTTCAAGCAGTTTCCGCGCGTCTTTCCGGCCGATCCCCTTCGCCTTCATCACCACGGCGACCTTCGCGCTTCCGCCGGACGCGTCGAGCAGCCTTAGCGCCTCGTCCTCGCCGCATCCGGTGAGCTTCTGTATTATCCCGCATGCGCGCTTCACGAGCTTGGCGTTTGTCGGCATGACGTCCACCATCAGGTCTCCGTGCACCTTGCCGAGCATTATGAAACATGCGGTGGTTATGCGGTTCAGCGCGAGCTTGGTAGCAGTACCCGCGGCGAGGCGCGACGAGCCCTGCACGACTTCCTTGCCGGTGTCGAGGAGTATCGTCTGCCCTTTAAGCGCGGGCATGGGCAGCGCGAGCTTCCTCTGGCATGCGAGGAGCCAGACGGACGCGCCGCGTCCGTGCGCGGCATCGAGCGCGGATATTACATAAGGCGTCGTCCCGGACGCGGTGATGCCCATCACCATGTCGTTTGCCGATACCTTGAGCCGGGCCATCGCAAGCCGCCCCGCGTCTCTGTCGTCCTCCGCCCCCTCGACCGCGTCCTGTATGGCCTTCCTGCCGCCCGCGATAATGCCGACCACCTGCTCCGGCTTCGACGAGAACGTCGGCGGGCATTCAGAGGCGTCGAGTATGCCGAGCCGGCCTGACGTGCCCGCGCCGACGTATATCAGCCGGCCTCCGCCGCGGACCGCCTCCGCCGCGCGTGCCGCCGCGCGAGCGATGACCTCGCGCGCGCCCGAGACCGTATCCATCGCCCGGGCGTCGGCCCTGTCCATCAGGGCGAGTATCTCTTCCGGCCTCATCTCGTCCAATGGACGGGGGGACATGCAAACCTCCATACCATGCACAAATGCGAAAAACCCCGCCTCTTTGTAAAGAGGCGGCCCAGAAACTTTTGTGAGGGATAAACTGTCGCCCCGTGCTTGACACGGGGTCCAGGAAGTTTGTAAACTTACCAGCCGACATTGGATAACTATAGACTATCTTTCTATCGCAGAATCCTACACCATAGAAGGGAGAGGGGCAAGAAAAAACAGGGGCGCGCATAATGGCTCCCGGATTTTGCTTTCCATTGAGCCGCATAAAAACACCAAGGTGTGGGGGCGCAGTGAACTGCGCCCCCACAATATCATATTCCAGGCAGATTCTTCGCTCCGCTCAGAATGACAACAATATGCAGGCACGGGGGCCTGCCCCTGAATAAAATATTCTTGGCCTCGTCCGCACCCTACTCCACCTCTATGCTGATCGTATCGCCGTTTCCGGACGGGTCGAGCGCGGACACGACGTGCCGGCCGCGCGCGAGGTCCCAGTATGCCTCGTAGGGAGGGCCGGACCGCCGGAGCTGCCAGCCGTCCACGAACCAGTCCACGTGCCCGACCGGCCTGTCTGACATGAGCGTCATGCGGACCGTCCTGGAGCGTAGGCCCGCCGAGATGAACCTGTCGCCGTCCAGCGGGTAGGTTATTTTGAGCCTGTTACCCGCGCCTGCACGGCCGCCGTCCCCGCCTGGATCGTCCGGCCCGTCCGGGCCGGGGCCGATGGAGAAGTGTTTCGGCGGTCCGGGCGCGGCGTACGCGGCGGCATCCGCGCCAGCCCCGCGCATCCTGACGGGCGAAGGCCCGTCGTCCTCATGGGTGTCTTCGAACACGGCGTCGAGGTCGTCCGGCGCACCCGCGAGCCTGTATCCGGAGGCCGCGCCGCGCCTGTACTTGGCGTATACCCAGTCCGCATACTGGGCAGGCAGCTCGTGGCGTTCGGCGGTCCTGTGGACACCGCACCGGCCTGCGGGCTCGGTTCCGGCGATGAAAAGCTCCTCGGTCGAGCCGGGGCAGGACTCCGTCGGCCTGCTGCCGGAGAAGCCGCAGACCCTGGCCGCGACGACTCCGTCCGGACGCGGGAACTCCGCCGGGGAGCCGCCCCGGTACAGGAAGCCTATGACGTCCTGGAATATCGGCACCGCGCCGGACGCGCCTGTCAGGCTGCCCGTGGGGCTGCCGTCGAAGTTGCCCGTCCAGACCGCCACGGTATACTCCGGAGTGTAGCCCACGGCCCAGCAGTCGCGGAAGTTCGTGCTCGTCCCTGTCTTGAGCGCGACCCGGAACGGGAAGTCCATGACGAGTCCCGTCCCGAACGTGACGCTCCGGGCGGAGGGGTCGGACAGTATGTCCGTTATGATGTACGCGGTCTGCGGCTCGAAGACCCGGACGCCGGGCGAGCCCGCCTTGCGGTCCATCGTATACCTGATGGGGCGGTATTCTCCGCCGCCCGCGAGCGACGCGTACGCGGCGGCAAGCTCCTCGACGCTCACCTCCGGGTTCCCGACAGCGAGGCCGAGTCCGTAGTAGCCCGGCCCTTTCCGCCTGTCGTTTATCAGGTGGAGCCTGTCGAGCGTGTCGTAAAAAGGCTGGCACCCCACCTGGTCGAGCGTCCTCACCGCGGCGAGGTTGAGCGAGCTGCCGAGCGCGAGCCTCATCGTCACCGGCCCGTACTCGCGCCGGTCGAAGTTGGCGGGCGTGTACGTCCCCTTGGGCGAGCGGTACCGCCTGCCTATGTCCTGTATCGTGTCGGATGCCGTCTTTCCGCGCTCCAGGGCGAGCGCGTACAGGAACGGCTTGAGGGTCGAGCCCGCCGACCGGAGCGCGGTCACGCCGTTGTTGTTGCCCTCGACCCCGTCCCCGTAGTCCATCGAGCCCGCGAGCGCGAGCGCCTCCATCGTCTTGTTGTGGACTACGAGCACCGCCGCCTGGCCCGCGCCTTTCCCGCCGAGCCTCGCCCTGTGCGACTCGATTATACGCTCTACACCGTCCTGTATGTCGAGGTCGAGCGTCGTCCGGCACGGGCCGATGTCCTTACCGCCCCGGCTTATCAGGAGGTCCACGAGGTGCGGGGCACGGAAGTCGCAGACATTGCCCAGTATGGCCGGCCTGTCCGCGAGAGCCGTCTTGTACGCGGCCTCGCCGAGCGCGCCTGTCTCATGCATGCGGCGGAGCACCCAGTCCCGGCGCGCGTCAAGCCTGTCCCCGCCGCCGCCGAGCGGGTTGAGCGTTGTCGGGGCCTTTGGCAAGGCGGCAAGGAGGGCGCATTCCGGCGTGGTCAGGTCGCGGCAGGTCTTCCCGAAGTAGACCCGCGCGGCGAGTTCCACGCCGGTGATGTTGTTCCCGAGCGGGACACGGTCCAGGTACATCCCGAGTATCTGGTCCTTCGTGAAAAGACGCTCCATGCGCGCGCTGCGGATGGCCTCGACAAGCTTGTCGCCGAGACACCTGCTGCGGCCTCCGTACGCGAGCCTGACGAGCTGCTGGGATATGGTGGACGCGCCGGACACGACGCGGCCCGCGCGCAGGTTGTCGTATGCCGCGCGCGCGATAGCCCTGGGGTCGTATCCCCCGTGCGCGTAAAACCGTTCGTCCTCGGCCGCGATGAACGCCTTCTTCAGCATGTCCGGGATTTCCCCGTATTCGGCCTTTATGCGCCGGACGCCGCGCGAGTTCGGGAGGAACCTGAGGAGCAGCCCCTGCCTGTCGTAGAACACCGTGTTGTCCGGGTAGTCGAGCATGCGCGGGTCGAACCCCGCCCTGCCGTACGCGTCCATGAAGAACGGCACGCCGAAAAACAGCGCGGCGAGGACCGAGCCCGCGGCTGTCGCCTTTGCTATCTGCCAGAGGAGGCGTTTCATCATTTGCCCACGACCGTCATTCCCGCCCCGGCTTTAGTCATACCGGGGTAAACTCCGGCGGGAATCCAGGAAGTTCGCTTTTTTGTAGGGACACCCCCCTGTGGGTGCCCTGGTTTGCATGTCATTGCGAGGAGCGCAAGCGACGCGGCAATCTCAGCATTTAAGAACGGAGATTGCCGCGCTTCGCTCGCAATGACAACTCTGAGGGCCGACACGCGGGTCGGCCCCTACATCAAATACCAACCCACACCCGGTGGTGTGGACGGCCCCTACCGGTTCCCTTCGACTTTGAACACCCCCGCCGGCGTGTAGCCCACCCGGTCCGGCTGGTACATGAGCTGGACCTTCGTCGGGGGCATGACGAACTCGCCCTCACAGACCGCGCGCGCGTAGTAGCTGTACTGGTACGCGCCCTTCCAGAGGCTG
Organism: Nitrospirota bacterium; assembly: GCA_016212105.1. Taxonomy (GTDB): domain Bacteria; phylum Nitrospirota; class JACRHJ01; order JACRHJ01; family JACRHJ01; genus JACRHJ01. The sequence goes on along the minus strand of JACRHJ010000038.1, from coordinate 14,143 downwards.
TCCCGGAAGACCAGCACCCGGTCGTCTTTCATCTCCATGAAGTTCGGCACCAGCCGGTAGTACCCGTCCTTCTCCCAGTAGCTCCACCAGTAGTACTCGCCGTCGTAGCCGTCGTAGTAGTCTCCGCCGTCCGGCCCGCCGGTGCCCGCTATGTGCTCCTCGGTCTTGAGCGCGCTGTTTATCGCGACGAGGCCAGCGGGCAGCGGGTCGTCCACCACGACGTACCTGTTGTCCGTGCCCTCGGTGCTGACGCGTATCTTCACCTCGACGACGTCACCGACCTGCACCCTGTCCGAGCCGTCCAGGTTCTTTATCACCTTGGAGACCGCGAAGCCGTTGGAGAACCCTTTCGCGGCATAGTCCCTGCGCGGGTAGGAGAGCGAGAGCATGTATATCAGCGTGCCCTTTGCGTCGGTCACGACCTCCGCCTTGGGGTCGGCCGCGAACCGCGCGTAGTCGAGCGCGGTGGTGAAGCTCTCGTTCGGACGCATCCGGAACTCCGCGACCGTCTTCCCGCCCTGCATCACCCTGCCGGTAATCGGCTCCGTGCCGAAGCGCGCGCCCTTGAAGTAGCTCCCGAGCGCGACCAGCGCCCAGCCGGTGTCGCTCGTGGACGTCCAGACGCCGTCCTTCATCCCGGCCATCAGCCTCTTCGCCGCATCGTCGGCGGCCTTCTCGCCCGGCAGTATCTCGGACGCGGCAAGCGTCTCGACCGCATGGGCCCGGAACGGGGCGTAGAAGCCGGGCCAGCGGTCCCGTGCGGTGTCCGGCCTGTCCTTACCCTCGAACACGCCGCGCGATAGCGACTTCAGCTCAGGCGTCATCCCACCGCCCGCCTTGATTGCCATGAGTGTCACGACCGCGGCCTCCCTCTCGTGGCCGGTGGCGGGTTTCTCTCCGAGCTTCGCGTTGATGCCCCTGACAAGCTCGGCGTTCATACGCCCGTTCAGCGCGAGGATGTACGCCGCGTACGAGCGGAACAGGAGGTCGTTCGCGCCCTCGCTGCCCGCCGCCTGTTCGAGGTAGTCGAGCGCCTTGCCCAGCCGGTCGGCCGGGACGTCCAGCCCGGCCTGCCTGCCGAGGGTCAGGGCGTACGTCGCGTAGATGCTGCCCCATAGGTGCGGCCTGGTCTCTCCGGGCCAGTAAGAGAACCCGCCGGAGTCCACCTGCATCGAGATTACCCGCTCCACGCCGGACTTGATATACTTGTCCGTCTCCGCAACCGTTATGCCGGGTATCAGCCCCTGCACTATCAGGCCCCGGAGCCCGGACAGCGCGAGCGTCGCCGAGCTGGTCTGCTCGATGCAGCCGTAGGGGTAGTTCAGCAGGTAACGAAGCCCCGGCACGAGCCTCGTGAACGGCGAGCCGCTTATGGTAAGCACGGCCTGCGCCTCGTCCGGGTTTATGTCGCCCTCCGGTATGTCCCGCGCTCCTTTGGGCAGGTCGTATGCGACCGTGCCGCCTCCCTTGAGGCTGCCGAACACCGAGTCCTTATCTATGATGTACCCGGAGTTGACCGGTATCGTCAGGCGCACCGCGTCCTCCAGGCTTCCGAGCCGTCCGGAGAAATCGAGCGTCGAGCGGCCAGGGCTCACCGCCGTCCCGGATACGCCCGCCTTTACCATGTCCATAGCGGGGAGCGCGAGGACGGCTTCCTCCGCCCTGACGTCCAGCCTGCCGTCCGCTACGGCGGTGAAGCCCGCCTCGCCGTCCGTCTCCGTCCTGTTGAACGCCGCGACGTCGAACCGGAACCTGTCGCCCTTCGTGAAGAAGCGCGGCAGGCCCGGCTCCATGTAGAAGTCCTTGACGACCACCGCCTCCCGCTCGCCGCTCCCGAACCGGCTGCCCCTGTCGCAGGCGACCGCGTATATCCGGTACTCCGTCATCGTGTCCGGGAACCTGAACGTCACCGTCGCCCGGCCGGACTCGTCAGTCCTGACCGCCGGGTTGAAGTATGCGACCGGCGAGAAGTCGGCCCTCAGCTTCTTCGCAAGCCGGCCGGCCGCGCCGCCGTCTCCGCCGGTAAGAGGGGCGACCTTCAGCATGTCGTACAGCATCTGGGAGAGGAGTTCCCTCCGCATGTCGCCGGTAAATACCGAGAGCGGGCCGCCGAACCTGTTCAGTCCTGCGAGGCTCGGGGTCTTGAAGCCGGTCATGGCGAGGACGCTTTCGTCCACGACGCAGACCGCCATCTCTGTCGCCACGCCGTCTCCCATGATGTCCGAGGTGCGCAGCTCGATCGTCACCTCCGCGCCGGGCAGCGCCTTTATCTTCTTCCTGTCCGGGCTTATGGCGACGGTCAGGCCGCTTGTCTCGCGCCGGACGTCCACGTTCACCAGGCCGAACAGGAAGCCTGGCATGGCGGCGTCAACCTCCTCCCTGTATATCGGGAAGCCGCCGCGCGGCACGGTGCCGAGCACGGATATGAATACGTTCGGGTAGTCGTCCTTTGTAACCGGCACCTCGATGTACCGCTGCTCAGGCTCAAGCTCCAGGACCTCCGTGCGCATGACGCCCGCGCGTTCGACCGTCACCAGCGCGGTCCGGAACGGGACGCGCCTGTTGAAGTAGACCCTCGCCGTATCGCCGGGCGCGTAGGCCTCCCTGTCCGGGATGAGGTTCAGCCGCTCGGCCTCGTTGATGTACTCGCCCTCATTCGTGCCGTAGTAGCTGTAGTAGTCGTCCACGCGGAAGGTCGTGCCGGACGAGTACCGACGGCCGTCCCTGTCCTTGTACGAAAACACGATGTTGAAATACCCGCCCCATGCGAAGTCGAACTCGAAGACGGCGACGCCGTCTTTAACAGGCACGTCCGCGGTCAGCCTGTCCCGCCATGTCTGCTGGTACTCCCAGTAGACCTCGCCGTCCGAGTTCCGCTTGGGGAACGACGCCCCGGACCTCTGCATCACCTTGACGCGGACTGTGCCGGACTTTACCCTGTTCCCCGCCCTGTCTATCACGACGCCCTTGAGCGTCAGGGAGTCCTCGCTCTTGACATAGTCCGGGTGACGGCTTATGCCTACCAGGACCTCGGACTCTGCCTGATAGGTCGAGACGCCCGAGGCCGCGCGCCCGTCGAAGTCCACCACAGTCGCCTCGAACGCGAGCCCCTGCATCCCGGAAACCACGTCCCCGCCGATGGGGACGGTTATCGCAACCTTGCCCGAGGCGTCCAGGACGGACTCGCCGCTCTCCAGGACGTCGTCGCCCCCGTCCCCTTCCGGGTACCCGAAGGTGTAGTCCGGGTAGTCGGCCCGGTCGTACCCGGTCTTCGTCTTCCTCGCAATCCAGCGGACGCGTCCGTTCTTCACCGGGCCGCCCGCGTAGTACACGCCCTCCACGGTGCATTCGACGTAGTCACCGGTGCGCTTCACGTTGACGAGCCCCGGCAGCTCACGCTCCATCCTCTTGAACCCGATGCGCGTAAAATGCCTCGGCGGCTGGAACTCGTGCACACGGAACGTCGCCGTCTCGCTCTCCGCGTCCGTCGGGCCGTAATGTATCTTCAGCGTGTACTCGCCGACAGGCATGTACCGCTCGGCGACGAAACTGCCGTTCGCCGTCCCGAACTCCGAGAGTTTCAGGCGTCTGTCGTAGACCTGCTGGTTGCGCGGGTCTGTTATCGTGAACCTGCATTCGAGCCCCACCGGGGACGTTATCTCGCCCTTCGCGTACTGCCTCGACGCGCCCTTGAAGAATACCGTCTCGCCCGGCCTGTAGACGCCGCGTTCCGTGAAGACTGCCGCGTTCCTGAGCGCCTCGTCCCGGGATGCGGCCTTTGTCTGTGTTACGTCCGTCACGCGGATGTTGCCCGTCGGCCTGACCTCGACGTACGATGCGTCGTCTTCCGTGGACGCGGCCGCGAAGACCACGTCGTTCACGGCGAGCGCCCTCTGGGCGATACCCCTGGCCGGGTCGTTGATGGATATGGACTTTCGCCCCGCCCCGTCCTCCACGGTAAGCAGCCCGTGCCTGTCCGTCCTGCCTGCGTAAAACGCGGTGTTGTCCTTCGTGAACAGCAGCACGGCCGCGTCCGGGACCGGCAGGCCGGTGGAAATCGAGCTTGTCCATATCAGGATGGAGCCCGCGGAGAGCTTGTAGGTTATGGAGGTGTCGGAGACGCACAGGAGTTTTACAAGGCCCTCGGCGGGCTGGTCCTTCGTCCTGCTGTCAATCCTGGCGAGGAGTATCGTCCCATTTGTCCCCGCCTGACGGAAGGTAAGCGGCATCGAGAACATGCGCGGCTCGTTGTACTCGCCCTTGCTGAAGAAGGCGTCCCTGTCCTCGGTGATGTCCGCGAGCAGCGGCGCGAAGTCGGCGTCCCCGCCCGCCGCCTTCTTCATCCGGCCGTGCTTATCAATGAGACCCGCCTTTATCTCGTCCCACGGCATAACCTGCGTGCCGGGTTTTACGCGGACGGCCTCGGCCGCGGCGGGCAGAAGGACGGGCGGCAGGTTCAGGCCGGAGAAGACCAGCTCGTCCGCGTTCGTGACCTTGAGGTTGAGGAGCTGGCGGCCGTCCCGCTCGATTACCGAGCCCTTGTCCGGGACGGTTATCTCGGACGGCAGGTTGGGCATCAATACCTCGTCCACGCCCTTGACGAACTTTTTTCCGGTCACGGACCTGAAGCCCTCGGAGAAGGTCAGCCTGTACGTCTGGCCGGGCCGGAAGTTGCCGGTAATAGATAGCGAGTTGTCCGTCCCGGCGGAAGCGTTGTACCACTCCATCTCCACCGGCGGGAAGACCTTGAGCGATGCGTCGAGGCCGGATGTCGAGACCGGCTCAGTGAAGTATATTGTGAGCTTCCGCTCCTTTACCGTCGGGACGACCTTCGAGACGGTGAATGTCGGGGCTGGCGCCGGGGCCGGGGAGGCCTTCTTCGCGGCGGGCTTTGCGGGCGCGGCCTTTTTCTGCTGCACCGCCCTGGTATCAGATGGGGGAGGGCCGAATATGTCGAAGATGGACGCGTGCGCGGCGTGGGACGCGAACAGGATGAAGACGGACAACAGGACCGATACCGCGGTTACGGCTCCGTGCATTTTCATGGCTTGTCCTTTTAAGATGGGTGGGGTGCATGCGGAACGGCCGGCGGGACTGCCCGGACACTAACAATATAGCGCGGAAACGGGGAATGTTCAAGGGGTAAGACGGCCTCCGCCGGGCCTGCGCGGCTTGCCCGTGTGGAGGCCGGTTAATATTAAGACGGCGGATGCATGTCCGGACGGTCTTATCTATATTGCGCGCACTCAAGGGGGCTTTGCCCCCTTGGACCCCCGAGCAAGGGGGAAGCGTTCCCCCTTGCATCCCTTCGACTCTATTCGGATGGAAGCCAAATAATGGCGAGCTTCGCCCGCCGTATTTATTACAACCTGGCCCCCACCTCTTGCTCCCCCTCTTAAGATAAGAGGGGGGCGGGGGGCGTTATGAAGTATCGGCCGCGTCCTAACCGTGCTTTATGAACGTCCCGTTGTTGTACTCGTCGAAGGCAGCCTTCAGCTCCTCGCGGGTGTTCATGACTATAGGGCCGTACCAGGCTACCGGCTCGCCGATGGGCCTGCCGGACGCGAGCAGAAAACGGCACGGCCCGTCCGCCGTCTCGACGGTTATCTCGTCCCCGTCCCCGTACAGGACGAGGTTCTCCGGGCCGATGAGGCATTCGCGCCTGAAGTCGAAGTAGTTCTCTCCGACCACGTCCAGCTCGAACGAGTCCCGCCTCCGGTCGAAGTAGGCCCCGCCCTCGACGACATACGCGAAGGCGGTGTAGCCCCGCATTATCCCGTGCCGGAACGTCGTCCCCGCCTCCACGGTGACGTCCATGTACTCCGGGTCGGTGACGATGTCCCTGACCGGGCCGGACACGCCGCCCGCGCTCCCGCATATGACCTTCGCCGTCACGCCCGACCCCAGCCCGACGGCCGGGATCTCGCGCGCCTTCACCTCCCGGTAGCGCGGGTCCATCATCTTGTCCTTAGCGGGCAGGTTTGCCCAGAGCTGGAAGCCGTGCATAAGCCCGGACGCATCGCCCCGTGGCATCTCCTGGTGTATGATGCCGCTGCCCGCGGTCATCCACTGCACGTCGCCCGGCATTATCACGCCCCTGTTCCCCATGCTGTCCCCGTGCTCGACCGTCCCGTCCAGCATGTAGGTGATCGTCTCAATGCCTCTGTGCGGGTGCCAGGGGAAGCCCTTGATGTAGAACTCCGGGTTGTCCGAGTGGAAGTCGTCCATAAGAAGGAACGGGTCGAGACGCGGCACCTGGTAGTACCCGAACGCGCGCTTCAGGTGCACGCCCGCCCCCTCTATCGTCGGTTTGCCCTTCATCACCTTTTCCACGATGCGCGTATCGCCCATATACCCTCCATGAATACACGGTTTGTATCCTTAAATGATAGCAGGGCCGTCGTGTTTGTCAAAGCCGTGCTATGTCTAACCATGTTATAATTGTATTATACGAGCAGTTGGGAGGTTGAGATGAAAAGATGGACAATGCTTGCGGCAATATTAACCGTGGCCGCGTTTGTTTTCTCCGGAGCGGGAGCCGCGGACGCGGCATCCGGGCCGCAGAAGTTGAAAGTGTATTCTGTAGCGAAGAAAGGCTACGTCATGAGCGAGAAGGTAGTGAAGACTAAAGAGGAGTGGAAGAGGCAGCTCACGCCGGAGCAGTACGACGTCCTGAGGGAGGCCGGCACGGAGCACGCGTACAGGAACGCATACTGGGACAACCACGAGAAGGGGGTTTACAGGTGCGCGGGCTGCGGCCTCGACCTCTTCTCCTCGGAGGCCAAGTACGAGTCCGGCACCGGCTGGCCGAGCTTCTGGCAGCCGGTCGCAGCCTCCAACATAACCACGAAGACGGACAAGACGCTCTTCTTCTCGACACGGACCGAGGTCCTCTGCGCGAGGTGCGGCGGACACCTGGGCCACGTCTTCGACGACGGGCCCAAGCCGACGGGACTCCGCTACTGCATGAACTCGGCCGCGATGGTGTTCGTCAAGGCCGGGAAGTAAGGCACGTACTCGCCGGACTTAAAGGGCCGTTCCGAATGGGGCGGCCTTTATTTTATCGTTGCCGGGCCGGCCGGCCCAAGAGCCCGTAACGGGCATGCCTCTCCGCCTCATCTTCCATAAATGGCGTTTTTTTATATCTATGCTAAAATTATAAGTACCACGCCACCTGGACAATGAAGATGAAGATAACCATCAAGGCAAAAGTGCTGGGCATATTTTTTGTCATGCTGACGCTGATAGTCATGTGCCAGGCGGCGGTCTATTTCGTGACCCTCGACAGGCTGCACCACATCAAGGAACTCTACGACAGTACAGTCCTCCATAGCGACGCCAACAACCTTAAGCACCAACTGCTCCACAAGATGCTGGCCATGGACGACTACCTGCTATTCCCGGACGAAAACCGGCTCGGCCTGCTGAACTATGCCGACAACGCCTTTGCCGCCGACGTCAGGGACCTTATGGACAGGAGGCGGTCCCTCGGCAATACAGACAAGGACGCGCTCTTCAGCCTGCTGGACGAGCTGAACGGCCTGCACGACGACGAGTTGAAGCGGACGGCGGAGGCTGGCGGGGGATTAAAGACCGAAACGGCGGTGGCCGCCAGGGTGCGCTCGGCGGAGCGCGTGGAAAAGGATATGCTGGACGGCATAGACGTCCTTGCGCTCGGAAGGCCGGACGGCGGCATGGAGGACGTAGGCGAGGGCTGGCGGGAGAAGGCCGGGGGCCTGTTCACCTCGTTTTTGCCAGAGTTCGAAGACGGCTCCGATATACGCGAGAGGACGCGGGAGCTTCTGGAATACCAGGACATCAGGAACCTGACGATGCAGAGGAAGGTAGCGAGCAGGAGGTTTCTTCTGACCGGAGACGAAAGGTATGCCAGGGAGTTCCATGCGCTTGGACGGGAGCTGGACGACCGCGTGAGCGCCGTATCTTCCGCGCTGGAGGGCGGGGCAGGCCAGGAAGCCGACGGGCTGAAATTCATAATTGAGGCGAGTGGCGAGATAACCGCCGCCTTCGACAGGGCCGTGCGGGTGTACAGGTCCGGAGACAGGAAAGAGGCATACGCGACGGTCATGGGGGCCTATGTCAACGAGGAGGTGCTGGACTCCACGGTATCCGAACTGGTCGACGGGGAGGACGTACAGGTCAAGTCCGCCTACAACTCCCTCGACCCGATAATGAAGTATTCGGTGGCGTTCACCAGGGCGCTCCTCGTCTACCTTGCCATCGTATCCCTGTTGATGGCGGCCTTTGTCTATGCCGCCGTGTCAAGGATGGTGCGTCCGATAGTCAGGCTCGGCGAGGTCAGCCGGAGTATCGCGCAGGGCGACTGGACGCAGCGGCTGGAGGTCCGGACGAGGGACGAGGTCGGGGAGATGGCGGCATCGTTCAACAAGATGACCGACGACCTGGAGAAGGCCGAGAAGTTGCTCCTCCGGCGGCACCAGAACATGTCATACCTGTATGACCTGTCGGTGATCCTGGGCAGCGCGTTATCCCTCGAAAGGATGCTCGACGACGTCATGGAGGCGGTCATGGGCCTCATGGTGAGCCAGGTCGAGCCCAGGGTCTCGATATTCATGGTCGAGGGCGACATGCTCAGGCTTGCCTCGCTTACGGGCCATCCGGCCGGCTCCCCGCACTGCGGCACGGACGTCAGGGTCGGCGACTGCCTCTGCGGCCTCGCCGCGAAGACCGGCGAGATAATCATATCCACTGATTCCACAGACGACGACAGGCATACATTCATACATCCCGGCATGACGCCGCACGGGCATATCGCCGTCCCGCTCAAGGCATCGGACATGGTCATCGGGGTCCTGAGCCTGTACATGAGGCCCGGGACGGAAATAGACGAGGACAAAAAACGGCTGCTGCACATCATCGGCGGCCAGATAGGCTCGGCTATAAGCAACGCGAAGCTCTACGAGGAGACGAAGGCGCTGTCCCTGAAGGACGCGCTTACGGGCCTCGCTAACAGGCGGATGATGGACATCCTGCTGGACAAGAGCTTCGGCCGCGCCAGAAGGTTCGGTACGCCGTTTTCGGTCATCATGATGGACATAGACTTCTTCAAGAAGTACAACGACACATACGGACACCCGGCCGGAGACGCCCTGCTCGCGTCACTCGCGGGCATCCTCCAGTGCGAGGTGAGAGAGGTAGACCTCGTCGTGCGGTACGGCGGGGAGGAGTTCTTGGTCCTGCTGCCGGACATTACCGTACCGGAGGCGCTCGTCGTGGCGGAAAGGATACGGGCGAAGGTGGAGGCGGAGTCGGGCGTCACGGTAAGCCTGGGCGTTTCGGCCTACCGGGACGAGGTAGCCACAAAAGAAGACATCGTCAGGGAGGCAGACGAGGCGCTTTACAGGGCAAAGCAGGGCGGGCGGAACAGGGTCGAGGCGCATGGCCCGCGGGACGGCGGCGGTTGACGCAGCGGCAGTGAAACGGCCGCCCGGATGGGCGGCCGTCGTTATTGTATTCCGAGGCTCCGACATGGCCCTATGCGCACAGGGACCGGCATCCGTAGCTCATGCCGGATATGTCCACGAATGTTTCGAGCAGGACGTCTTCATCACCGAGCCTGACCTGGCTGACCGACTTCAGGATGTCGATATGGTCGCCCGCGGCCGTCATCAGTTCCCTCTCCGAGAAGTCGAAGGACTTGCCTTCGTCCAGTATAGGGCATCTGCCGCCTCCGGACTGACATATGACCTTGCTGCATACCTTGCCGACCACGTCCGCCTCGGAGCGGTACCCCATCATTCGTACCGCCGTCTGGTTGGCCATCCTGAGCCTGCGGTCCCGTCCGACCACCATCATCCCGAAGTTGACGCTGTTCAGTATCTGGCTCAGCATCTCGTTCGTCCGGACGAGTTCCCGTTCGACCCGCCTCTGCTCCGTGACGTCCCGGGTTACGCCAAGGAGGGCTATAATGTTGCCGTCCGGGTCCCGGAGCGGCACCGCGCGGGTTTCGAGGGTCAGCCTCCTGCCGTTAAAGCCTATCATGTCGAACTCGAGCGACGCGTTCTCGCCGCCGAACACCTTGCCTCCGACCGCCATGAAGGCGTCGAGGTGCTCCGGCGCTATCAGCTCGTTGACAGGCTTGTCCTTGACCTGTTCGAACGTCTCCGCCTGTATCATCGTCAGGCCAGCGCGGTTCATAAACTGGAGCGTGCCGTCCGGGCGAATGAGCTTCACGCACTCCGGCTCGTTTTCGATAATGGTCTCGAGGTATATCTGGCTCGACTTGAGCGCCTCGGCCGTCTTGTCCTTCTCTTCCCGGATTCGCAGCGTCTGGATGCCGAAGGAGATGTCGGAAGCCAGCTCGTGGAGCAGCCGCACCTCCTCGTCGTCGAAACTGCCCGCGCAGCTGCCGTATATGCACAGGACGCCCTCCGGCCTGGAGTCGATGAACAGGGGCAGGCCTATAAAGGAGGCGTAACCGCAGCCGTCCACGTCCCCGCCGCCGGCCGCCGGCCCGGGACCGTACCTGACGGACAGGTCGTTCGCGAGGAACATCTCACCCGTGCAGAGCACGCGCCCCACGGGGTCCATCACCGAGTCTATCCCGGAACATATCGGTATGACGACGTCCGAGTGCACGTCTTCCTGGCCGGCATGCGCGGCCAGGCGCATCCCGCCCGGGGCGCCGGGCGCCGCGAGGTGGACGCACGCGGTAGGGTACCCGCCTATCCCGACGATATTCCGGCACACCTCGTCGAGCAGCGAGGCCTCATCCTTCGAGCGCACCAGCGCCTGGTTGCACTCGCTCAGCATCTTCAGGTCGCGGTTGGTCTTCGCCAGCCTCTCCTCGGCGAGCGTGCGTTCGGTTACGTCCTGCACCGTGCCTATGGAGCGCACGGGGTTTCCGTCCGCGTCGTAATACGTCTCGCACCGGTCGTTGACGAACTTCACCCGGCCGTCCTTCATCAGTATCCGGTGGACGATGTCGTAATTATTCCGGCCCTTGATGGAACCCGTGTACGAGCTGTTCACGAACTCCCTGTCGTCCGGGTGGACGAACCCGAGGAACGACTCGTATGTCGCCCCGAAGGAGTCCGGGTCGGTCTCGAACATCCGGTATATCTCGTCCGACCAGGTCAGGACGTTGTTTGCAATATCGAGCGTCCAGTTGCCGAGTTGCGCGATACGCTGCGCCTCCTTCAGCGCCTCCTCGCTCCTGTGGCGCGCGTCCTCCAGCCTTATACGCTCCGTGACGTCCCTGACCGCCTCTATGCCTCCGACGACGTTGCCGGCCGCGTCAAGTAGCGGTGAGGCGTTTATGTCATAACAGACTGGGCCGGCCTCACCGTCGAGCACCCTCTGGGCCTGGTGCAGGCCGCCGTCCTCGAAGGTCTTCGCCACCGGGCAGCCCTCGCATACGGTGTCTCTGCCCTCGTAACCCTTGTAGCAGAACTCGCCCTTGTGGTTTCCGACCATCGCCATATGCGCCGGGTTCTGGTAGAGCACCCTGAACTCCCTGTCCTGGATGCTGATGCCGTCCCCGACGTTGGCGAGTATGCCCTCGAGCTTGTTCTTCTCCTCCAGCAGGGCGGACTCGGCCAAAACCTTCGACTCGAGCGCCTGCCGCTGCCTCACCGCCTGCTCTACCGAGTTTATTATCCTCGTGAAGTGCGCGAAGCCGATGTCCTTCGTGAAGTAGTCGTAGGCCCCGTTCTTGAAGGCGTCCCGCGCGACCTGTTCGTTGCCCTGCCCTGTAAGGAATATGAACGGGACCTCGGCTCCGCGCCCCCTTATCTCCTGGAGCAGCTGCATCCCGTCCATCTCCGGCATCTGGTAGTCGGACAGGATACAGTCAACCTGGTTGTCATTCAGGTAGTCGAGGCACTTCCGTCCGCCGTCAACGTACCGGAACGAGAACTCCGGCGCCTCCCTCGAAAGCTTCATCTTCATCATCACGCCGATGTCGGCGTCGTCGTCCACCAGCAGGACGTTCAAAGGTCCCATCTTGCAACCTCTCTCGCGGGTTGATATTCATATAAAATATAGCACAGATTTGTGATAATATAGGATTTAAAATATGAGCGAATCCCGACAACCATTGTGCGAATTCCATTCGAGGGCCATTTCATGAAGAAAACCCTGTACATCGCCGGCGGCATCGCCGGGGCTGCCATCCTTGCCGCGGCCATATTCGTCCTGACGCTCGACATAAACTCGTACAAGCCCCGGATAGAGGAGGCGGCTTCCAGGTCCTCCGGCCTGCAGGTGTCGATAGGCGGGAAGATGCGTCTGACCGTTTTCCCGGACATCGGGGCGTCGCTCGAAGGCCTGAGCGTTAAGAACAAGGGGGCCGACGTCTTCTCGGCGAAAGAGGTCTCGATAGGCGTCGAGCTGATGCCTCTGCTCCACAAGGAGGTCAGGGTCAAAAGCATCGAGGCCGTCTCGCCCGACGTCAACGTCGTCAAGGACAGAAACGGGCGGTACAACTTTGAGGCGCTTGAAAAGAATAAGGGGGAAAAGGAGGCCGCCCCGGCCCCCTTTAGAATCGCAAGCGTCAGCGTCAAGGACGGCCATATAGTTTACCGCGACCTCAAGTCCGGCGGAAAATATGAGGTATCGAAATGCGACATCGGCATGGACGGCCTGACGTTCGTCTCTGGTGACGCGGCGAAGACCGTCTCGTTCGACGGCGATATTTCTTGCGGGGCGGTCAGCACGAAAGACATGGCCGCTTCCGATATCAGCGCCAGCCTGAAGGCAAGGGCCGGTGACATCGAGGGCGAACTCTCATGCGGCAAGGTCAGCGCCAAAGCTACTGCCGTATCCGGGATAAAGACCACGTTCAAGATAGAGGGAGGGGACCTGGCCGGCGACATAACGGTCAAGGACGTGACGAACGGCAAGGTGAAGGTCTCGGACATCAGCGCGTCGGTAAAGTCGTCGGGGAGAAAGTACGAGGCGGACGGCATAAACCTCAAACTTTTCGGCGGTACGGGGACGGGAAGCGTGAAGGCGGACATGACTGGGAAGACGCCCGCATACACGGTGGACTTCAAGCTCGCCGGGCTGCGCGTGGAGGAGACGCTCGCCGCGTTCGACAAGAAGCAGTCGATGCGGGGCCCGCTCGACCTCACGGCGCGCCTGGCCTTGAATGGAAAGACCGCCAGGGACTTCGAGCGGACGGCACGGGGGGAGTTCTCCGTGCGCGGCCGCGACCTCGCCATACAGGGCATGGACCTGGACGCGGTCCTCGACAAGTACGAGAAGTCGCAGTCCGTCAGCCTCTACGACGTCGGCTCCGCGGTTATCCTCGGCCCTCTCGGCCCGCTCCTGACCAAGGGTTTCGACTTCGGCGGCGTATACAAGGAGTCGCTCGGCGGCGCGACAACCGTAAGGGTGTTCGTCTCGGACTGGAAGGTCGGCGGAGGCGCGGCGGACGCGGCGGACGTGGCATTCTCGACCAAACGCAACCGGGTCGCCATGAAGGGACGGCTGAACCTCGTCGAGGAACGCTACGAGAACGTCAGGGTAGCCGTGCTCGACAAAGAGGGGCACGCCACGTTCACCCAGCGGATACAGGGCGACTTCAGGCGCCCTCAGGTCGAGAAGATAAGCGCGTTCAAGGCGGTGCTGGGCTCCGTCCTCGGACTGTTCGAGAAGACGAAAAACCTGTTCGTCGAGGAGAAGCGCGAGGTGTTTTACGACGGCTCCGTGAAGCACCCGAGGTAGCCCGCGCGGCACGCGGCAAATCCGGCCCCCGGCGATAACCGGGGGCCTTAGACTGCTGACAAAGTCCCGAAACATTTGGAAGACGTTTCAGAAAGCCTGACGTCGTCCCGACCGAAGTGGAGGGACCCACAGTAAGTCTTTGATTGTAATAAAGCCAAGTCAAAGGTAGGTTCCTCGACTTCGCTCGGAACGACGGTCTTCGTTGCCCTGTTCTCTTGAGACAGCGGTTTGTCAACACCCTGCCCCCGGCAACAACCGGGGGCCTTTTTTTTGCCGCCAATCGGGTTATACTTATATAAGGGTATCTCTAAAAATCTCCGGTTCAAGTCACGAGTTTACTTGCTTGCGGCGGTCTGAAGTTATAAAATAGGCGCATTCATCCCGGAGGATACCATTTATGAGAATGCCCAGCTTTTTCGACCTTGACCGCCGTTTT